>NZ_JAFCWK010000003.1:89917-614313 GCF_049897525.1 Janthinobacterium sp. PSRC1-1 | reverse complement strand
GGCTTGTTATTCGAAAAAACCCCCATCGGTGATCCGGTGGGGGTTTTTTTACGTCTGGCGCTTTTTCCAATAACCGCGTGCGGACATAAAAAAGCAGCGCTACGCGCTGCCTTTGTCATCTAACGTCGCTTAACTTCCTCGATAAGTCGAATACGACCACGGCGACACCACCAGCGGCACATGATAATTCTCATCCGTATGCGCAATGCCGAAGGCCAGGGTCACCAGATCGATGAAGCGGGGCGAGGGCAATTCCACCCCCTGGGCGGCGAAATAGTCGCCTGCGTTGAATACCAGTTCGTACTGGCCCGCCTTCATGCTGTCGCCTTCCAGCAAGGGCGAACTGCAACGGCCGTCGTTGTTCGTCATATCCATCTTCAATAACACTTTGCCTTCCGGCGTGACGGAAAACAGGGCCACCTTGACGCCGGCTCCCGGTCTGCCGTGGGCGATATCGAGTACATGCGTGCTGAGTTTTCCCATTTGCTATCCTGTATATAAGGTGAGTGAATGTGCTTATTGTGCAAATCATATACCGGCGACTGCGCCGGGCTATATGATTGGGCATATAGCCAACATTGTCCTCCTATAGGCGCGCCTCCGCATGAACAATTACGAACATTATCCACGCGACTTGATCGGCTATGGCCGCACGCCACCCCATCCGCAATGGCCGGGCAAGGCCCGCATCGCCCTGCAATTCGTTCTCAATTACGAGGAGGGGGCGGAAAACAACGTGCTGCATGGCGATGCCGCCTCGGAAACGTTTTTATCGGAAATGATCGGCGCGGCCGCATTCCCTGCGCGCCACCTGAGCATGGAGTCGATTTATGAATACGGTTCGCGTGCCGGATTATGGCGCTTGCTGCGCATGTTCGAGGAGCGGCGCCTGCCGCTGACCGTGTTTGGCGTCTCGATGGCCTTGAAGCGCAATCCGGAAGCGGTCGCCGCCTTCCAGCAACTGGGGCATGAAATCGCCTGTCATGGCTTGCGCTGGATTTCCTATCAAAACATGGACGAAGCGACGGAACGCGAACACATGCGCGAAGCCGTGCAGATCATCCGCGCATTGACGGGGTCCGCCCCGCAAGGCTGGTATACCGGGCGCGATTCACCGAATACGCGCAAATTGGTGGTCGAGCATGGCGGTTTCCGCTACGACGCCGATTATTATGGCGATGACCTGCCATTCTGGGAGAAAGTGGCGTACACGGATGCCGCCGGCATGCCGGCCGTGCAGCCGCAACTGATCGTGCCCTACACCCTGGATACGAACGACATGCGTTTTGCCGCCATGCAGGGTTTCAATTCGGGCACGCAGTTTTTCGATTATCTGAAGGATGCCTTCGATGTGCTGTATGCGGAAGGCGATCCGAACGGCTTGAACCAGCCGAAGATGTTGTCCGTGGGCTTGCATTGCCGCCTAGTGGGGCGGCCGGGGCGGGCGGCGGCGCTGGCGCGCTTCCTCGACTATGTGCAGGGCCACGAGCAGGTGTGGATCACGCGCCGCATCGATATTGCCGAGCACTGGCATGCGAACCATCCCTATGGTGTCTGATGGGTATTGATATTGGATGATAAGTAAAATCAGTCTTTGCATATAGTTGTCCCATATGCCGGTGTTAATCTCCTATACTGGGACTATACCGAGGCCAGCATGTCAGAACCGATCCGCTTTTATTATCGTGGTGCCGTACAGGAAGTACGCAACGCCGCCCCTACGCAGACTGTGTTGCAGCACCTGCGCGAGGATTTGCATTGCACGGGCACCAAGGAGGGCTGCGCCGAAGGCGATTGCGGCGCTTGCACGGTGGTCATCGGCAGCCTGGTTGATGGCCAGGTCGAGATGAAAGCCGTCAACGCCTGCATCCAGCTCACGCCCACCCTCGATGGCAAGGCCCTGTTTTCCGTGGAAGACTTGCAACAGCCCGACGGCGCCCTGCACCCGGTGCAGCAGGCGATGGTCGAATGCCACGGTTCCCAGTGCGGCTTTTGCACGCCCGGCTTTGTCATGTCGCTGTGGGGCATGTATCTGCAGAAAAACGGCGCCACGCCCACGCGCTGCGAAATCGACGATAGCCTGTCGGGTAATCTGTGCCGCTGCACCGGCTACCGGCCCATCATCGATGCGGCCAGGCGCATGGGCGAACTGCCGCATGTCGCATTTGACCGCAATGCCCTGGCGCAGCAATTGCAGGGGCTGCAGCGCGGCAGCCTGAGCACCTATGAGCACGGCGGCCAGCACTTCCACGCGCCGCGCAGCATCGATGAACTGGTGGCGCTGCGCGCGGCAAAGCCGCAAGCGTGCCTGCTGGCTGGCTCCACCGACGTGGGCTTGTGGGTCACCAAACAATTGCGCGACCTCGGCGACATCATTTATCTGGGCAACGTGGCCGCGCTGAAAACCATCGCCATCGTTGACGGCAAGCTGCACATTGGCGCCGGCGCCAGCCTGAACGAGGCCTATGCGGCGCTGTGCCAGCACTATCCAGACGAGTTGTCGGAACTGTGGCAGCGCTTTGCTTCCTTGCCGATCCGCAATGCGGGTACCCTGGGCGGCAATGTCGCCAATGGTTCGCCCATCGGCGACTCGATGCCATGGCTGATAGCGCTGGGCAGCGACGTCGTGTTGCGCGGTCCCGCCGGCCAGCGCGTGATGCCGCTGGAAAATTTCTATATCGGTTACCAAAAGAAAGATCTGCAGCCCGGCGAATTCGTCGAAGCCGTGCGCGTGCCCTTGCCGCGCGCCGACGTGCATTTCCGCACGTATAAACTGGCGAAGCGTTTTGACCAGGATATCTCGGCCGTGTGCGCCGCGTTTGCCTTCCAGCTCGACGGCGAGCACATCATCGATGCGCGCATCGCCTTTGGCGGCATGGCGGCCACGCCGCAACGGGCCGCGCAAACGGAAGCGTTTCTGCGCGGACAAGCTTGGACGGAAGACAACCTCGTTATCGCCATGCGCTTGCTGGCCGACGATTACGCACCGCTGTCCGACATGCGCGCCTCGAATACCTATCGCATGACGACGGCGCAAAACCTGTTGCGCCGCTTCTGGCTGGAAACACGCCCCGGTGTGCCGCTGCCGCGCACTGACGTCAACGTCTACGCTTGCCGCGCCTGAAAGGACCAGCATGAACCATCCTGCCACGCCCGAATTGCAAGCGGCCGCCTGGGCCGCCGTGGGCAAGCCCAGCCCCCATGAATCGGCGCAATTGCATGTGCTGGGGCAAGCGACGTACACGGACGATATCGCCGAACTGCAGGGTACTTTGCACGCGGCACTGGGCCTGTCGCAAAAGCCCCATGCGCGCATCACGGCCATGGATTTGTCGGCCGTGCGCGCCGCAGCCGGTGTCGCCGCCGTCTACACGGCGCAGGATATTCCTGGCACCAATGATTGCGGTCCCATCATCCATGACGACCCCATCCTGGCTGCGGAACTGGTGCAATATGTGGGCCAGCCCATCTTCATCGTGGTGGCCGATACGCATGACCATGCGCGCCGCGCCGCGCGCCTGGCGCAAGTGTCGTACGAGGAATTGCCTGCGATCATGACGCCGCAAGCGGCCAAGGCCGCGCAATCGTATGTGCTGCCGCCGATGCAGCTGACGCGCGGCGATTATCAGGCGGCGTTCGAGCGCGCGCCGCACGTGGTCAAGGGCCAGCTGTACGTGGGCGGCCAGGAGCAGTTTTATCTGGAAGGACAGATTTCCTACGCCATCCCGAAGGAAGCGCAGGGCATGCTGGTGCTGTGTTCGACCCAGCATCCGAGCGAGATGCAGCACGTGGTGGCGCACGCGCTGGGCGTGCATTCGCACAACATCACCGTCGAATGCCGCCGCATGGGCGGCGGTTTTGGCGGCAAGGAGTCGCAGTCGGCGCTGTGGGCGGCGGCCGCATCGATTGCGGCGGCCAAACTGAAGCGTCCCGTGAAACTACGCGCCGACCGCGACGACGACATGCTGGTGACGGGCAAGCGCCACTGTTTTTACTATGAATACGAAGTGGGCTACGACGACGAAGGAAAAATTCTGGCCGCCAGGGTCGACATGACCACGCGCGCCGGCTACTCGGCGGACCTGTCCGGCCCCGTCGCCACGCGCGCCGTCTGCCACTTTGACAACACCTATTACCTGTCCGACGTGGATATCCGCGCCGCCTGCGGCAAGACGAATACGCAGTCGAACACGGCTTTCCGCGGCTTCGGCGGGCCGCAGGGCGCCATCGCCATCGAGTACGTGATCGATGAAATCGCCCGCCATTTGCAACGCGATGCGCTCGATATCCGCCTGCTCAATTTCTATGGCCGTAACGATGCGGAAGGACGCAATGTCACGCCCTACGGGCAGACCATCGTCGACAACGTGATCCATGAACTCGTCGCCGAACTGGAAGAGAGCAGCGATTACCGCGCGCGCCGCCGCGCCATCGATGCGTTCAACGAGGCCAGCCCGATCCTGAAGAAGGGCCTGGCGTTCACGCCCCTGAAATTTGGCATCGCCTTCAACGTCACGCATCTGAACCAGGCCGGCGCGCTCGTGCACGTGTACGTCGATGGCTCCGTGCTGGTCAACCATGGCGGCACGGAAATGGGGCAGGGCATCAATACCAAGGTCATGCAGGTGGTGGCGCACGAGCTGGGCCTGGACCTGGAACGCGTGCGCGCCACGGCCACCGACACCAGCAAGGTAGCGAACACGTCGGCTACGGCGGCCTCCACCGGCGCCGACCTGAACGGCAAGGCGGCGCAGGATGCGGCGCGCCAGATCCGTGAACGCCTGACCGATTATGCGGTCAAACTGTATGGCGGCGATGTCGCCGCTGTGCGCTTCTTTGACAATCACGTTCACGTGAATGGCCATGTCGTCGCGTTTGCCGAACTGGTGCAGAAGGCGTATCTGGCCCGCGTACAACTGTGGTCGGACGGTTTTTATGCCACGCCGGGCCTGTCGTGGGATGCGAAGACGATGACGGGCCATCCGTTTTCGTATTACGCGTATGGCGCGGCCGTGGCTGAAGTGGTGGTCGATACCCTGACGGGGGAATGGAAATTGCTGCGCGCGGACGCCTTGTACGACGCGGGCCAGTCATTGAATCCCGCGATTGATCTGGGTCAGGTGGAAGGCGCATTTATTCAGGGCATGGGTTGGCTGACGACAGAACAGCTATGGTGGAATGCGGCGGGCAAGCTGATGACGCATGCGCCATCGACGTACAAAATTCCCGGCATTTCCGATTGCCCGGAAGATTTTCGCGTCAAGCTGTTCCAGAACCGCAACGTGGAAGACAGCATCCACCGTTCCAAAGCCGTGGGCGAGCCGCCGCTGTTGTTGCCGTTTTCCGTGTTCTTTGCCATCCGCGACGCCATTTCCAGCGTGGGCCATCACGCCGTGCAGCCACCACTGAATGCCCCCGCCACCAGCGAGGAAATCCTCAAGGCGGTCATGGCCGTGCAAGCGGCGCCTGCCGGCGCCTAGGAGCAGAGCATGAGCGACTGGCTGACAGCAATCGACAATGACGCGCAGGCATCCGTGCTGGTGACGGTGGCCCTGGTGGAAGGTTCCGGGCCGCGCGAAGCGGGCGCGAAGATGCGCGTCACCCTCGATGGTCAAATGGACACCATCGGCGGCGGGCACCTGGAATTGCGTGCCGTGGAAATCGCCAAGACCATGCTGGCGACAGGAGAGACCCATGCGCGGCTCGAGCGCTTTGCGCTCGGTCCCAGTCTGGGCCAATGCTGCGGCGGCGTCGTCCACCTGGCGTTCGAGTATGTCGATACCGGCCTGCAAGCATTGCTGGCCGCCTTGCGCGAACGCCGCCAGCAAGACAGCTGGCGTTTGACGGCGCTCGACGGTGAGCCTACCTCTGCGCTGTTCGACGTTGCCGGTCGCCTGATCGCTGGCACTGGCGCACAGGTGCCCGACACGTTTTCACGCGAACGCGCAACCCATGTCGCGCAGGGGAGTGAAGGGCGGCGCTGGCTGGTCGACCCGTGCCTGGCGCCGCGCGCCCATCTGACCTTGTTCGGCGCCGGCCACGTGGGCGCCGCCATCGTGCGCGCGCTGGGCCACTTGCCCTGCACTATCACCTGGGTCGATGAACGCGAAGACATGTTTCCCGCAGCATTGCCGGCAGGGTTGCCAGCTAACGTGCGCATCGCCGCCACCGACACGCCCGAGGAATTTGTCGCCATGGCGCCGCCTGGTGGCAGTTTTCTCGTCATGACGCACAGCCATGCGCTCGATCAACGCTTGACGCAAGCCATCATGGACCGCGAGGATGCGGGCTGGTTTGGCTTGATCGGTTCGCACACGAAACGCAAGCAGTTCGAGCACCGGCTGCAGGCGCGCCGCGTGCCGGACGAGCGCATCGCCGCCATGGTGTGCCCGATCGGCATGCCCGGCATCCACAACAAGGCGCCGGCCGTGATCGCCGCTTCCGTTGCCTGTCAATTACTCATGGTGTGGGAAGAAGCCGCCAGCGCGGCCCTGGCCGCACCGCTGCGGCTGGTACCTGCCAGCACGCCATCGCGACGCAAGAAACGCGCCGCCATTTACCCGTTATAGAAAGAAGTCATGCCGATTGTTCCTGCTACATTGCAAGCTTACCGTGCCAGCTTGCTGCACTTCCACGCCGATCCCGCTTTCACGGAAGAGGCGCACGCCTGGCATGCCGATGGCTTGCTGGTCGTGGCCGATGGCAAGATCGTGGCGGCAGGCGATTACGCGCAACTGCAGGCAACTTTGCCGCCCGGCACGCATATCGTCGATTACCGCGGCAAGCTGATCGTGCCCGGCTTCATCGACACGCATTTGCATTTCCCGCAGACGGAAATGATCGCCTCGCCCGCGCCCGGTTTGCTGCCGTGGCTGGAAACGTATACCTTCCCCACCGAGCGCGCGTTTGAAGACCCTGTGCACGCGCGCAATGTCGCCGAGTTTTTCCTCGATGAACTGCTGCGCTGCGGCACCACCACGGCCATGGTGTATGGCAGCGTGCACCCGCAATCGGTCGATGCCTTCTTTGGCGCCAGCGAAGCGCGTGGCTTGCGCATGGTGGCGGGCAAGGTCATGATGGATCGCAACTGCCCCGAGTTCCTGCGCGACACGGCCGAGTCGGGCGCGCGCGAAAGCGAAGAGCTGATCCGGCGCTGGCACAAGCATGGCCGCTCGCTGTATGCGATCACGCCCCGCTTCGTGCCGACGTCCACGAATGAACAGATGCACCTGGCGGGCGAGCTGGCGCGCGCGTATCCGGATACGTATCTGCAGACCCACGTGTCGGAAAACGAGGATGAATGCCGCTGGGTGCGCGAACTGCATCCGCAGGCGCGCAGCTACCTCGATGTGTATGACCAGTACGGCATGCTGCGCCCGCGCGCCATGTTTGGCCATTGCATCTGGCTCGACGAGCGCGACCGCGCGCGCATGGCCGAGACGTCTTCGGCGGCCGCCATTTGTCCCACCTCCAACTTGTTCCTCGGCAGCGGCCTGTTCGATTTCGAGCGGGCCGATGCGGCAAAAGTGCTGCTGTCGCTGGCCACCGATGTGGGCGGCGGCACCTCGTTCTCGATGTTGCAAACCATGAACGAAGCCTATAAAGTAGCACGCTTGAAAGGCAGCTATCTGCCCGCCTTGCGCATGTTTTACCTGGCGACCCTGGGTGCTGCACGGGCCATGCAGCTGGAAGGCACCCTGGGCAATTTCGCGGCAGGCACGGAAGCGGACTTCATCGTGCTCGACAAGCAATCGACGCCGCTGCTGGCGCGCCGCACGGCCGGTTGTCAAAGCCTGGAGGAATTGCTGTTTGCCTTTGCGCTGCTGGGCGACGACCGCGCCGTGGCCGCCACCTATTCCGGCGGACAGTGCGTGCATGTGCGGGGGCAGGGCTGACCTACCCGTTGTTCCATACGAATTATCCTGAGCGAGAACGCGAATGCACAAGAAACTCACTGGCCTGGCGCTTGGCGCCGCGCTGGCATTGACCGGAACGGCGCAAGCCGCCCCGTCTTCCAACGAAGCGGCCACCGCGCGCCATTTTGCCGCCCTGCTTGCCGGCGCGCAGCCGAAGACAGCCGAGTTGAGCCTGTTCTTTTCCATGATGCCCAAGGGCGGCGATTTGCATCACCATTACTCGGGCGCCATTTACGCCGAGCAATTCCTCGATTGGGTCGACAAGGAAAACTATTGCGTCAACAAGACGACGTATCGCATCGAAAGCAACAAGGACGTCGTGGCGGCCGAGCGCGCCAAGCCGCCCGCGCAGCGTGGCTGCCTGTCGTCCACGGAAGTGTTTGCCGATGCGGGTTTGTATGCGGAATTGCTGCAGCGCTGGTCGACCAAGGATTTCTACAACCACGGCGCCATCCAGACGCCGCCGGACCGCACCTTCTTCGATACGTTTGGCTATTTCGGTCCCGTGGCGTCGAGCAATACGGCCGATGGCTTGAAAACCCTGAAGCAGCGCGCCATCGCGGAAAACCTCAGTTACATCGAGACGATTTTCGAACTGTCGCCGTTCGTGCAAAACGCGCAGTTCGACCAGCAGGTGCTGGCGCCGGGCTTGCCGCCGGCAGCGTTGCAAGCCGTGCTGGCCAACTGGACGCGGAGCCTTGAGCAGGATGCCAGCTTCCAGAAAAGCATCACCGCCTACAACGACAACGTGAACGCCAGCAGCGCCGGCATCGACGATGCGAATTTCACCATGCGTTACCAGGCGTATGTGCTGCGTTTCCTGTCGCCATCGCAAGTGTTTTCCTCGATGGTGGCCGCGTTCAAGGCAGCGAGCCTGAATCCGCTGCTGGTGGGCGTGAACATCGTGGGCCAGGAAAGCGTGAACGTGTCCATGCGCGATTACAGTCTGCACATGGAAATGTTCAAGTTCCTCAAGGCAAAATATCCGAACGTCAAGATCGCCCTGCACGCCGGTGAGCTGGCGCTGGGCATGGTGCCGCCGGAAGGCATGGCTTTCCATATCGCCGAAGCCGTCGATGTGGCGGGCGCCGACCGTATCGGCCACGGCATGGATATCGCCTACGAGCACAATGCGCTGGCGACCATGCAAAAGATGCGCGAGCGGGGCATCCCCGTGGAAGTGAACCTGACCAGCAACGATTACATTCTCGGCATCAAGGGCCAGGCCCATCCGATCACCCTGTACCGCAAGTACGGCGTGCCGTTCGTCATCTCCACCGATGACGCGGGCGTTTCGCGCAATACTCTGTCGAATGAGTACGTGCTGTTTGCCAGCCAGTACAAGACCGATTATGCGGAAATCAAGAAGCTGTCCTACAACAGCCTGCGTTATTCGTTTTTGGCTGAAGCCGACAAGCAACGTCTGCTGAAAGCGCTCGATGCCCGTTTCAGCCGTTTTGAAGCGCAAATTGCCGCTGCCGATAAGGCAGGCAAGAGCGGCAAACCGTAAGTTATACGACGTTAGCAACTGATACTGTTTGAGCGGCCGGATCTTCCGGCCGTTTTGCATTTCCCATCTCTACGCACAGCGATGTTCTCTTGTTAATTTTGTGGCGACCACGCGACACAATTCACGGCAGATGCACAACTTTATCCAATTTCCTGGATGAATCAATTTCAAGTACATATTGCTCATTTATAATCTCGCGCCATAAGCCCGGACGCCGTCAGTACGATATCAATCCAGCTATTACCACATGCTATTTATACTTTAAATATATAAATATGTAAAAAAAAACGTATTTGTCATCCATTTTTTGATGATGCATAGTGGGATGAGTGTGATATTAAAAAGTCACAATTCATATGGCTGATAGCGTATGAAGATGGGTATTTGCAGTAAATAAAGGTGAGATGCAGGGCGAAAACGAACAGTCAATGGAATAAATGACGACATTTTCCTGCTTCTTGCTGCCGTGTCACAGTCTTGAAATATTTAACAATTACACTCGCGGCTTGCCATGTTAGCCGGGTAGGTATGTCGGGTGTATGACACAGGTGCTAGCGCCCCGTGTTGTACGGAAGAGAGCATGTTTCTCGCCGTGATTGCTTGAAATATCGATGGTTGTGATGAGTGGAAAGGCGTTTGTGCAAGGTCTTGTCAGGGCCAGCAGCCAGTCCAGCCGGCGTAACAGTTGCAGTATCGTAAAGAGGAAATGTTGTGTTTGTGTTGCTGTGCGGCGCAGCCGGACAGTGGGGCAATCCAGGATTTTCAAAAAATAATAGTCTTTTCTGGGGTTAAAGATGATCAATCACAAGCGACTTCGGCTGACGCAAATCGCGTTCAGCCTGTCTATTGCACTGGCGGCGGCACCATCGTTCGCACAGAACACTACGTCTTCCATCGGCGGCCGTATCTCGGCCACCGACGGCAAGCCGGCAGCTGGTGCCACCGTTACCATCGTGCATACCGAATCGGGTTCCGTCAGCAATGTGACGACCGATGCGGAAGGCCGTTACGTTGCCCGTGGCTTGCGCGCAGGCGGTCCTTACACCATCACCATCACCAAGAATGGTGAAGTGGAAAAACGCGAAGGCGTGTACGTCCAACTGGCTGAAACGGCCAACGTGGACGCCACCCTGGGCGCGCAGATGCAGACGGTGAATGTGACCGGCACGGGCGCACGCGCACAGATCTTTAACCGCAGCAACATGGGTGCGGGCACCAATATCGGCGCCAGCGAGCTGGCCATGCAGGCGTCGATCCAGCGCAATCTGCAAGACTACGCCCGTTCCGACCCGCGTGTTTCGCAAACCGACAAAGAGCGCGGTGAATTGTCCGTTGCAGGTCAAAACTCGCGCTATAACTCGATGACCATCGATGGTGTGGCAGTGAACGACACCTTCGGCCTGGAATCGAATGGCAGCCCGACCGCCAAGCAACCGATTTCGATCGAGGCGATCCAGTCCGTGCAAGTGAACGTCGCCAACTATGACGTGACACAAAAAGGCTATACGGGCGCCAACATCAATGCCGTGACCAAGTCCGGTACCAACGAATTCAAAGGCAGCGCCTATTTCGTCTTCCGTAACGACAAGATGGCCGGCGACCGCTATGACAATACCAAGGATACCTATAGCGCTCCGGAACCATTCCGCGAAACGACCAAGGGTGTTACCGTCGGCGGCCCGCTGATCAAGGACAAACTGTTCTTCTTCGCCAATAAAGAGCGCCTGGAAAGCACGCGCACCGCGCCATCGTTTGGCCCGCTGGGCAGCAACAAGACCAACGTCGGTATTTCCGATGCCGCAATTGCCGCTGCTCAGGCGATCGCCAAGAATAATTACAATGGCCTCGATATCGGCACCACGTCGATACCTGCGGGCACTCAGCTGCTGGTGAACGATACCCTGTTGAAACTGGACTGGAATATCAACGATAACCATCGTGCCATGGTCCGTTATTCGAAAACCGACCAATCCGAGCCGATGTTCCCCGGCGTGACGTCCACTGGCCTGGCGCTCAATTCCTACTGGTACACGCAGAATAAAAAGATCGAAACCGTTGTTGGACAGTGGTTTGCTGACTGGACGCCAACTTTCTCGACCGAGTTCAAGGTGTCGTCGCGCGATTATGAAAGCACGCCAACGAACAACGCTCGCTTGCCTGCGATCGGCCTGCAATTTACTGGCGCCAATCCTGCCGGCTCGCCAGCGGGCGTTCCTACCGATAACCGTTTCCTGAACTTCGGTACGGAAATGAGCCGTCAGTTGAATGTGCTGACCACCAAGACCAAGGACGCCTACCTGGGTGCGAACTGGGCTTTGGGTGACCACGAAGTCAAATTCGGCGGCGATTACAGCAAGAACGATGTGTATAACCTGTTTGCGCAGAATATCAACGGCAATTACACATTCAATTGCACGAATAGCTCGGCAACCTACAAGTATTCGTTCGGTAGCGTGACCTGCGGCGGCAAGACTGCTTCGTCGCCTGAAATTATCCAGCAAGCGATCCTGGAAAACTTCCGCATTGGTCGTCCTAGCTCGTACCAGGTGCAGATTCCCGTCGCGGGAGGCACGCTTGAGGGGGCCGCTGCTGATTTCAGCCTGAAAAATTATGGCTTGTTCTTGCAAGATGTCTGGACTATCAACAAGCGCCTGACCGTGCAGTATGGCGTGCGTGTGGATAAAGCCGCCATTGGCGAGCGTCCTGCGCGCAATGCCGCCGCATCGGCAGCGATGGTTGCAGGTGTTGCCACGGGCGGCCGCACTGGCCTGGGCGGCACGGCGCAAACGGGTGGCTTTGGACTGGATAATACCCAGACCATCGACGGCCAGACCCTGGTGCAGCCGCGCGTCGGCTTCAACTACACGTTTGACAGTGCCCGTCCGATGCAAATCCGTGGCGGTGCCGGCTTGTTCCAGGGTGCGGCGGCGACCGTGTGGATGTCGAATCCATTTGCGAACTCCGGCATGGCGACCCGCGTCGTCGGTTGTGGTGGCAGCTTCAAGCCATGTGCAACCGTTGGCGGTCTGTTCAACCCTGATCCTGACAAGCAGCCAACCAATCTGGGTGATGCCGCCGCCAACGTCGACTTCCTGTCGCCAGGCCTGCGCCAGCCATCGATCTGGAAAGCCAACCTGGCGTTCGAGCATGAATTGCCATGGATGGGTTTGGTTTTCGGCGCTGAATACCTGCGTACCAAAAACAAGGATGCGATTTACTACGAGCACCTGAATCTGGGTACGCCGACGGCTAAGGGCACGGATGGCCGTAATCTGTACTACTCGGCGAATGCCTATAATACGGATTGCTGGACTGCCACTGCTGGGCTGAGTTCGTCGGCGGCTCCGGCTTGCGGCGGCGCCGTGTCTCGTGCCCTGAAAAATACGAACTACAACAACGTACTCGTTGCCAAGAAAACGGACAAAGGCGAAGGCAATCTGGTGACCCTGTCGCTGAGCCAGCCAATGACCAAAGGCCTCGGCTGGTCGCTGGCCTACACTTACACGGACGCAACGGAAGTGTCGCCACTGACGTCGTCGGTGTCGAACTCGAACTTCAATGCCCGCAGTATCTTCAATCCGAATGAAGAAGTGGCATCGAACTCGAGCTATCTGGTGAAAGACCGCTTCAATGCCATGATCAACTGGCAAAAACGCTTCTTCGGCACCTATAAAACAACTTTCGGTCTGTTCTATGAAGGTCGCAAGGGCAAGCCTTACAGCTGGACCGTCAACAATGACTTGAACGGCGATGGCGTGCAGGGTAACGACTTGATGTACATTCCGTCGAAACCAGGTTCGGGTGAAGTGGTCTTCCGTAACGACACCCCCACCAATCATGCCAACGAAGACCGTTTCTGGGCTTTCGTCAACAGCAATCCGGATCTGAAAAAATCCGCCGGTGGTGTGGCTTCCCGTAATGGCAGCTTCGCACCATGGACCAACAGCTTCGACATGCGTATCAGCCAGGAAGTGCCAGGCTTCTTCAAAGGCAATAAAGGCGTGTTCACGATGGACTTCTTCAACGTCGGTAACATGATCAATCGCAAGTGGGGCCGTATCAATGAAATCGGCTTCCAATCGGGCGGTGGTCAGGCACGCAGCATTGTTGACTTTGCAGGTCTCGATGCTCAAGGCCGTTACATCTACCAAGTCCGCGACAAGGTGGAAAACTATGAAGTGCGTCAAAACAAGGGCGAGTCCCAATGGGCGATCCAGGCTACGGTCAAGTACGAGTTCTAATCTCGGCGCTTGATTGAAGTTGCAAACGGCTGGTGGCGACACCGGCCGTTTTTTCGTTTATGTTCTGCTTTCTTGGATACTCTGATGGGCTTGCGGCGCTTGGCGTCCCCCCGGACGAGACAGATTTTTTTTGATAACGATGACTACGTGGGGACCATGAAACATCATCTGACACCACTCGCCGCAGCGGCGGCCATGACCTTGCTGCTGGCCGCTTGTGCCGCACCTTCCACGCCTCCCGCGCCTTCCGCGACCCCTGTCGATATCAACCTGGTCGCCCTGAACGACTTCCACGGCAATCTCGACCGCAGCAAATTTACCTACACGAGCGTCGCCGGTACCGAGCGCAAGACGGTGCAGGCGGGCGGCATCGATACCTTGTCCGGCGCATTGAAGGCCTGGCGGCGCGAAGATGCGCAGCTGATTTTTGTCGGCAATGGCGACCTGGTCGGCGCCAGCCCCGCCATGTCGGCGCTGTGGGCGGACGAACCGAGTATCGTCGCCATGAACATGCTGGGCATGAAGGCCAGTTCCGTCGGCAACCATGAATTTGACCAGGGCAAGGCGGAATTGTTGCGCCAGCAGCGCGGCGGCTGCGAGTCGTCGCGCGCCGACAAGGCGTGCAAGTTCACGCCGGACTTCAAGGGCGCCAGCTACACTTATATGGCGGCCAATGTCATCGACACGCAAACGGGCAAGTCCCTGCTGCCGGCCTACCGCATCGAAGAGGCGCATGGCGTCAAGGTGGGCCTGATCGGCGCCGTGCTGAAAGATACGCCATCCGTGGTGACGGCCGCCGGCATTGCCGGTTTGCAATTCGGCGATGAAGCCGACGCCATCAACGCCACCTTGCCGCAGTTGCGCGCGCAGGGCGTGGGCGTGTTCGTCGTGCTGCTGCACCAGGGCGGCGAGACGGTAGAGGCCGTCGACCAGCCCGATTGCAGCCAGCTGAAGGGCGAAGTGGTCGACGTGGTGAAACGCCTCGACCCGGCCATTCAACTGGTCGTCAGCGGTCATTCGCACCAGGGCTATCTGTGCCGTGTCGATGGCCGGCTCGTGACGCAAGCACAGATGGGCGGGCATATGCTGACGCGCATCAAGCTCAAGGTCGATCCCGTCAAGAATGCGGTCGTCGATGCCAGCGCGCACAACGTCGTCCTGTTGCCAGGCATGTATGAGCCGGACCCGGCCGTCGCTGCCTACCTGGAATCGGTGAAGCAGCGCAGCGCGCAAGAATTGTCGCGTCCTGTGGCCGCCATCGCCGTGCCGAACGTGGGCCGCAGCACCAAGGGCAGTGGCGCTTCCGCGCTAGGCGACCTGGTGGCCGACAGCACCCTGTTCGGCGCGCGCGCTGCTGGCGCGCAAATCGGCCTGATGAACAATGGCGGCATCCGCAAGGACCTGGAAGCGGGCGCCGACCTGATGACAAACGTGGGCCAGAACCAGGCCGTGGTCCCTTTCGGCAATACCCTGATCGTCGTGAGTCTTTCCGGCGCGCAAATTCGTACCCTGCTTGAGCAGCAATGGCCGGGCGCGGTAGCGGAAGACAACAACCTGTTGCAAGTGTCCGAAGGTTTTACGTATCGCTGGGACAGCACGCAGCCGCAAGGCCAGCGCGTGCTACCGGGCAGCATCATGCTGAATAGCATTGCTCTTGAAGACAATCAACAATACCGTGTCGCCGCCAACAGTTTTCTGGCCGGTGGCGGCGACCGCTTCACCGTGCTGGCGGCCGGCACGCGCCGCCTGGACACGGGCGTGCGCGACATCGACGCCTTCAGCGCTTACCTGATCGCCCGCGCGCGCGCCGGCAAGCCCGCGGGCAGCGCCACGGCGGCCGGCCGCATCGTGCGCGTCAAATAATTTACAAGGAATAACCATGCGTCGTTTATCTGTTTCCCTGCTCGTTACTACCCTGTTCGCGGGCACGGCCCACGCCGATTTCACCATTCCCGGCTTTGAGCTGGTGCACACCTCGCCCGTGGAAACGAGCTTGACCAATCCCGACCTGCGCGAGCCCGTCGCCGTGTGGAGCGAGCTGTTCGATTCGGCAAAAAAAGAGATCGTCATCGCCCAGTTCTATGCCGTCAGTAAACCAGGCACGGCTTTTGAAAAGGTGCTGGCCAGCCTGACGGCCGCCGGCCAGCGCGGCGTGAAAATCTGCTTCCTGCTGGACCAGAAGGGCGTGGGCCTGTCGGAGGCGGCGACCATCGCCCGGATCAAGGCGATTCCGAACCTGGACTTGCGCCTCATCGATTTCAATAAAATCACGGGCAACGGCATCGTGCACGCGAAATACCTGGCCGTCGATGGTCAGGTGGCATATATCGGCAGCCAGAATTTCGACTGGCGCTCGTTCGAGCACATCCATGAGACGGGCTTGAGAATCACGGAGCCCGCCATGGTGAGCCAGGTGCAAGCCATTTTCGAGCAGGATTGGCAGGCGCAGGCATTGACGTCGCAAGGCAGCCGCGCCACGGTGCTCAACAGCAAGGTGGTACCCGCCAATTACGCGCAAAACGCTTTCCTGCTGGCCAGCCCGAATGCGTATAACCCGGCTGGCGTGGGCGACTCGGAAACGGGCTTGCCCGCCTTGCTGGCGGAAGCGAAAAGCGAAGTGCGCATCCAGTTGCTCGATTACGCGCCGCTGTCCTACGGCCCGAACCGCACGCGGCCGTACTACGCCGTGATCGACAACGCCGTGCGCGCGGCCGCCCAGCGCGGCGTGAAAATCAAGCTGATGGTGTCCGCCTGGAATACGGAAGCGCCCGCCATCGCCTACCTGAAGAGTTTGGCCCTGGTGCCGAACGTGGAGATCCGCATCGTGACGATTCCCACGGCCTCGACCGGTTTCATTCCGTTTGCACGCGTGATCCACAGCAAGACCATGAGCATCGATGGCAAGCTGGCCTGGGTCGGCACGAGCAACTGGGCGGGCGGCTATTTCGATTTGTCGCGCAACCTGGAAGTGGTATTGCGCAACGATGCCATGGCGCAGCGCATCGCGGCGCTGCATGAGCAGACGTGGAGCTCGGCGTATGCGCAGCCGATCGACATCAACAGGCAGTATCCGAAGCCGGCCAAGGCCACGCCGCAAGGCAAGGAGTAATGGTGAACATGAAAAAACTGCTGAGCGTGCTGGCGCTGGGCGCCGCTCTTGCTTCCGGCAACGTGCTGGCGTGGGGCAACGACGGCCACCGCGCCGTGGGCGCCATCGCCGATCAATTGCTCAAGGGTAGCGCCGCGCAGGCGCAAGTGGCCAGGTTGCTGCTGCCCGGCGAAAGCCTGGAAAAGATCGCCAACTGGCCCGATTGCGTGAAGGGCACGTATTGCGGCCCGCAATCGCCGGAAATGCTGACCTATGTCGCGGCCAATCCCAAGCATGGCGAATACCACTACACGAACGTGCCCTTCCAGAACGCGCACTACCATGACCATGGCGTGGGCACGGCCGATATCGATATCGTGCAGACGCTCAAACAGGCGATCCTCGTGTTGCAGGGCAAGGCTGATGCGGCCAGCAATCCGCACGGTTTTAGCCAGCGCGAAGCACTGATTCTGATTACGCACCTGGTAGGCGATATCCACCAGCCTTTGCATGTGGGCAATGCGTTTCTCGGCAAGGATGGCCAGTTTTTCGTGCCCGCCACGCAGGCGCAGATCGATGACATCGCCATTTTCAATGCACGCGGTGGCAATGACTTGCTGCTCGACGATGCGAAGATGACGGCCTTGTCCGACGCCGTGATTCCCGCGCCGCTGCCGGCGGAAGAGGGCACGGCCAAGCCCGCCAGCACGTATCCGAAGTCGCCCACCAAGCCCCTGCATGCGTATTGGGACACGACCGTGGTCGATTACGCCATGCGCCGCCTGAGCACGCGCACGCCGCAGCAGTTTGCGCGTACCGTGATCGCCAGCACGCCGGTGGTGAGCGCCAATAACGGCGACCCCGCCACCTGGCCGTATCAGTGGGCCGATGCCTCGCTGGCGGCCTCGAAAATTGCTTTCACGGATGTGGTGGCCGGCCCGGCCACGCAGCAGACCAGCCGCAAGGGTGAGGTCTACAACGTCTGGAGCTTGACGGTGCCGGACAATTATCCCGTGCCCAGCTCGGCGCTGGCGAAGCAGCAACTGATCGAGGGCGGCTATCATCTGGCCGCCGTGCTGCAGGCGATCTGGCCACAGTAATAATGTCATTTGAAAGCGGCCTGCGGGCCGCTTTTTTCATGCCAGGGTGATGGCGATGCCCATCTCGCGGTAGGGCGCGAGCAGGGCGTCTTCGACGTCGCGGTGCACGATGATGTCGTTGACCTGGCTCAAGGGCACGATCTGGAACGGTGAGGCCGTATTGAACTTTTCCGGCGAGGCCAGCACGATGGTGCGGCTTGACGCCTCGCTCAGCGCGCGTTTTACGCACGCTTCTTCGTAATCGCCTGTGGTGATGCCCGCTTGCGGATGCAGGCTGGACACGCCCATGAAATACAGGTCGGCGCGAATGCGGCCGATGGCTTCCACTGTCGCCGCGCCGACACCCACGATCGAGTGCTTGTACAGGCGCCCGCCCAGCATCAGTACCTCGATCGATGAGTGATTCACCAGCTCGACGGCAATCGACGGACTGTGCGTGACGATGGTGGCGCGCAAGTCGCGCGGCAGCTGGCGTGCCAGCTGCACGGCGGTCGTGCCGCCATCAAGAAACACCACTTGTCCCGTCTGTATCATGGCGCCCGCCGCGCGGCCGATGGCGGGCTTGGCTTCGGGCGAAATCTGTTCGCGACCCGCAAATGGCGCCAGCGCGGGCGAGCGCGGCAGCAAGGGCAGGGCGCCGCCATGCACGCGTTCCAATAAACCCTCTTTTGCCAGCTCGCGCAAGTCGCGCCGTATCGTGTCTTCCGACAAGCCCAGGGCGTCGCTGACGGCCCTGGCGACGATGTGTCCCTCGCGCTGGAGCAGGTCCAGCAGGTATTGCTTGCGTTGCTGTGTCAGCATGGGTTTTCTTGTGTTTTCTTGATATTGCACGAGTTTGCATGATAAAGTCATCCAACGCAAGCACAAGGAGACACGATGCGCGAAGAAAACAGCAAGCAGGAACGGGTCCGCATCCAGCAGGTGCAGACCCTGTCGCACGACTGGTATCTATTGCAAAAGACCACGTTCGATTACCTGCGCCAGGATGGCGAATGGCAGACGCAGACGCGGGAAACCTATGACCGCGGCGATGGCGCCACCATCCTGCTCTACAACAAGATCAAGCGCACGGTGATCCTGATCCGCCAGTTCCGCTTTCCCACGTATCGCGACGGCCACGATGGTTTTCTGATTGAAGCTGCGGCCGGCTTGCTGGAACAGGCCAGCGCGGAGCAGCGCATCCGCGCCGAAGTGGAAGAGGAAACCGGTTACCGGGTGGGGCAGGTGCACAAGGTCTTCGAAGCCTTCATGAGTCCCGGCTCCGTGACGGAGCGCCTGCATTTCTTTGTCGCCGAATACGATCCCGCCAGCCGCATCGGCGACGGCGGCGGCCTGGCGCACGAGGGCGAGGATATCGAAGTGCTGGAACTGCCCCTGGCGCAAGCGCTGCGGATGGTGCAGGACGGGCGCATCTGCGACGGCAAGACCATCATGCTGCTGCAGCATGCGCAGCTGCACTTGATGCCGCGCAAACTTGGCTTGCAAATCCTCATTGCCGGCCCCTACCGCTCCGGCACGGGCGACGATCCCGCACTGATGGCGGCGAATGTCGCGGCCATGGAGGCCGTCTGCTTGCCCTTGTATGCCAAGGGACACATGCCCGTGCTCGGTGAATGGCTGGCCTTGCCCATGCTGGCGCTGGCCGGTTCCACCCGGGTGGGCGACGCCGTGTATGAGGAATTGTTCCACGCGCATGCGACGCGCTTGCTTGGCCATTGCGATGCGGTGCTGCGCATCGGTGGTGCATCGGCTGGGGCAGACCAGATGGTGGCTGTGGCGCGCAGTCTGGGGCTGCCCGTGTTTTTCTCGCTGGACGCAATTCTTCAGGCGTAAAAAAAGCGAAGCCCGCAGGCTTCGCTTTCGTATCAGGCCAAGTCAGACTTAACGAGACTTTACAAAGGGGATGCCGATAGCTTTCGGAGCAATAGACTTGGCCATCAGCCCTGCCAGCACGATCACGGTGACCACGTACGGCACCATCTGGATCAAGGAGCCGGGAATGCGGCCCACGACCGGCAAGTCCACGCCTTCGATCTGGATCTGGATGGCGGCGAAGAAGCCGAACATCAGACAGCCGAGGAAAGTGTAGACGGGACGCCAGTTGCCGAACACCATGGCCGTCAGGGCCAGATAGCCGGCGCCGGCCGACATGTCGCGCAGGAAGAAGCCGCTTTGCACGATGGCCAGGTACGCGCCCGAGAACGAGCACAGGATGCCGGCCACCAGCATGGCCAGGTAGCGCGTCGCTTCCACGCTCACGCCGGCCGAGTCGGCCGCGTGCGGGTTTTCGCCGCAGGCGCGCAGGCGCAGGCCGAAGCGCGTGTGGTACAGCAGCCAGTGCACGAGCGGGATCAAGAGGAACGCCACATACACGAGGATGGAATGGCCGCCGATCAGATGGGCATACACCCAGCCGATGAAGGGGATGTGTTCCACGTACTGTGTGCCAGGCAAGACGACGTCGAACAGTCGCGCCGAACCGAGGTCGGGCGTGCGACCGCCTTGCTGGAAGAAAAATTGCGCCAGCACAAAGGTCAGTCCGCTCATGGCGATGTTGATGGCCATGCCGGCCACCAGCTGGTTGCCCTTTTGCGTGATGCTGACGTACGCCTGCAGCAGGGCCAGGGCGACGCAGACGAGCATGCCGGCAGCCATGCCGTAATACGGGTTTTGCGTCGTGTAGGCCACGGCGGCGGAAGCGAAGGCGCTGGCCAGGATCTTGCCTTCCAGGCCGATGTCGATCATGCCGCTGCGTTCGGCGAACAGGCCGGCCATGGCGGCAAAGATCAGGACGGGCGCATTGCGCACGGTCGATACCAGGATGCTGGCGAATTGAAAGTCGTCGAGTGTCATGGTGTTAGCCTTTGGTGCGCTTGAGCAGGGCGGAAATGGCCGGTGCGTAGAAGTTTTCCATGGCGCCGCAGAACAGGATGATCAAGCCCTGGATGAAAATGAACGTTTCGGTCGGGATATTCGGTTTTTCCAGCGACAAGTCGAAGCCGCCCTGGATCAGCGCGCCGAACAGCACTGCCGACAGGAAGATGCCGACCGGATGCTGGCGGCCCATCAGGGCGATGGCGATGCCGATGAAACCGGCGCCACCGACAAAATTGAGCGACAGGTAGTGCGTCGAACCCATGATGGAATTGACGGAGCCGAGGCCCGCCAGTGCGCCCGAGATCAGCATGACGATGATGATCATCTTGCTGATCGACACGCCCGCATAGTGGGCCGCATGCTTGTTCAGGCCCGTGGCGCGCAGCTTGAAGCCCCACGACGAGCGCCACACCATCACGCCGTAGATCACCAGCGCGGCGATCGCCAGGATAAAGCTGATGTTCAGCGGCGTGTCGCCCAGCGACGGGAACCAGGTGGACAGGCGCGGCATTTCGCCGCTTTCCGCAAACACGCGGCTGGCCGTGTTCTGCTCGCCCGGCGGAATCAGGTACTTCACGATGATGAAGTTCATCAGGCTGGCGGCGATGAAGTTGAACATGATGGTGGTCACCACGATGTGGCTGCCGCGCTTGGCCTGCAGATAGCCGGGCAGGAAGCCCCACAGCGCGCCGAACAGGGCGGCGCCGATCATGGCGGCCGGAATCAAGAGCCAGGCGGGCAGGGTCTGGTCGAAGGCCAGCATGGCCACCGTCAAGCCCAGGCCGCCGATATACATCTGGCCTTCGGAACCGATATTGAACAGGCCGGCCTGCATCGCCACGGAGACCGACAGGCCCGTGAAGATGAAGGTGCTGGCGTAGAACAGCGTGTAGCTCAAGCCTTCCGGATTGAGGATGGCGCTGTGGACGAGGATAGACAGCGATTCGGCCGGGTCTTCGCCCAGCATATAAATGACCAGGGCGGCGACCAGCAAGGCCGACAGCAGGTTTAACATGGGCATGACAAAGGCTGTCGCCCAGCGTGGCAAGTCGTTATTCATGATTTATGCATTCCCCCCATCAACAGACCGATGCGGGTGGTATCGAATTCTTCAATTTTCAGTTCGCCGGTGATGCGTCCGCCGCACATGACGAGAATGCGGTCGGCCAGCGCCCGCACTTCTTCCAGTTCGACGGACACCAGCAGGATCGCCACGCCCGCGTCGCGCAGGGCCAGCAATTGCGTATGGATGCTTTCGATGGTGCCGATATCGACGCCGCGCGTCGGTTGTCCCACCAGCATCAGTTTCGGCTTGGCCAGCACTTCGCGCGCGATCACCACCTTTTGCTGGTTGCCGCCTGACAATAAACCGATGCGCAGGTCCGGGTTCGCCGGACGCACGTCGAAGGTCTTCAGCAATTCCGCGCAGCGCGCACCGATGGCCTTGAAGTTGAACAAGCCCCAGCGGTTTTTCAGGTGGTCCTGGTAGCCGAGGATGGTGTTTTGCATGACGGAAAAATTCTTCACCACGCCATCGCGCAAGCGGTCTTCCGGAATGTGGGCGATGCCCAGTTCGCGGAAGGCCAGCGGCAAGCCGTCGGCGTCAGTGCGCTTGCCAAACGGCAAGTCCTTGTCCAGGAAGCGCAGCTTGCCGGACGTTGGCAAGCGCATGCCTGACAAAATTTCCAGCAGTTCGCTCTGGCCATTGCCGGAAACGCCCGCGATGGCGACGATTTCGCCAGCGCGCAAGTTGAAGCCGATGTCGGCCAGCAGCTTGACCTGTTGCGCGTCGGCCAGTTGCAGATCCGCCACTTCCAGCACCGTGGCGCCCGGATTGTACGGTGCGCGGGGCAAGTGGCTCTGGATGGGGCGGCCCACCATCATATTGGCCAATTCCTCTTTCGACGTGCCAGCGGTCGCCACGGCGCCCACCACCGTGCCGCCGCGCATGACGGTGACGTTGTCGGTGATTTCCAGGATCTCTTGCAGCTTGTGCGTGATCAGGATGATGGTCTTGCCTTGCTCCTTGAACAGGCGCAGGATTTCAAACAGCGACGCCGTTTCCTGCGCCGTCAGCACGGCCGTCGGCTCGTCGAGGATCAGGATGTTGGCGCTGCGGTAAATCTGCTTGAGGATTTCCACGCGCTGCTGCGCGCCGACGGAGAGGTCTTCGATCTTCGCCAGCGGGTCGACGTCGAGGCGGTAGCGCGCGCAAATATCGCGCAATTTGGCTTCCGCTTCCGTGCGGTGGCTGGCCAGACGAAAACCGCCTTCCGTGCCCAGCATGATATTGTCGAGGACGGTGAAGTTCTCGACCAGCATGAAATGCTGGTGCACCATGCCGATGCCGAGATTGATCGCTTCCTGGCTGTTGCGGATAGGCTGTACTTTTCCGTCGAGCAGGATTTCTCCGCCGTCGGCACGGTAATACCCGTACAGGATACTCATCAAGGTCGATTTGCCGGCGCCATTTTCCCCCACCAGGCCATGGATACTGCCCTTGGCGATGGAGAAACTGACGTCGGCGTTCGCCTTCACATGTCCAAACTGCTTGGAAATGCTGCGAAATTCTACTGCTGGCTGCATAGGTTCATAACTGGATAGTTTCATGGAAACGCGCCGCGCGGAGACAGGCCCCGGCGGCGCGCTAGAAGATACGGAGAAAAATTAAACCGGGCAGCTGCTGCCGACGCGGTAATCGATCACTTTGATCTTGCCATCGATAATGTCCTTACGCGCACCCAACACGCGCTTTTCGATTTCCGGCGTAATCAGCTTGCGGTTGTTCGCATCGAGCGCCCAATCCACGCCGCCTTCTTTCAAGCCTTTATAGCTGACGCCACCCTTCCAGGTGCCGTTCTTGACTTCCATGAAGCTGTCATACACGGTGTTGTCGACGCGCTTGACCATCGAGGTCAGGATACTGCCCGGGTACAAACCATTCTGGTTCGAATCGACGCCGATGGCCAGCTTGCCTTTTTCCTTGGCCATTTGCAGCGTACCCATGCCGCTGCCGCCGGCGACGGCGAAGACGACATCGACGCCGCGCTCGAATTGCGAGCGGGCCAGTTCGCCACCCTTGGCCGGGTCATTCCAGGCGCCGGAGGTGGTGCCGACCATGTTTTGCGTGATTTCCGCTTTCGGATTGATGGCCTTGACGCCTTGCGCGTAGCCGCAGGCGAAGTTGCGGATCAGCGGGATATCGATGCCGCCGATGAAGCCGACCTTCTTGCTCTTGCTGGCCATGGCTGCCGCCACGCCCACCAGGTAGGAGCCTTCTTCTTCCTTGAAGACGACGGAATTGACGTTGCTGCCGGCGGCCTGGCCGTCGATCAGCACGAATTTCACGTTCGGGAATTCTTTTGCGACTTTTTGCACGGCTTGCGTTTGCGCAAAACCGATGGCGGCGATCATGTCGAGTTTCTTGCGGGCCAGGCCGCGCATGACTTGCTCGGCTTGCGTATCGCTCGATGCCTGTACTTCGATGAAGGAAATGCCTGTGTCTTTTTTGAAGCGCGAGGCACCTTCGAAAGCGGATTGGTTGAACGACTTGTCGAACTTGCCGCCCGCGTCATACACGACACCCAGTTTTGGGGTAGCCGCGGACGCTTGAGCAGTCAGGAATACGGCTGCGATCGTCAAACTAAATTGTGTAAGTTTCATGAATTGGCTCCTGGAAGATCGATATTGTATATTTTTTATAGGTGAAACATATAATTTGGGGCTGATTTAGCCTGTTTTTGATGCACGAGATGATACTTCCTTATCAACATTGCACCGTATTGAACAAGATCATTGCCGGCCTTGTGTGCTTTTATGTTAACAGTGTGATGCTCATGCAACAGTCGCGCCCCGTCTCTTTTATGGTTACAACATCGAATGGGGCTGCCGGAGCGGGCCGGGATGCGCCGTCAGTGGACGGGCAGGGCAGGCGCAGGACCGGCGCCACGATGGGCGTCCGGATCACTATGCATCATGCCAGATATGTATGACAAATACGTTTTTGTTTATGTATTTATATGCGGCGCATATAAATAGGTGGTGCCGCAGCTCAGGTAGCCGGGGGATTGATGATATTCAGGAAGGCCCGTACGACGGGCGCGTCGTCGAGCGTGGTGTAGCTGATATACAGGTTGGCCGACGGCGGATTGGTCTTGATCGGCAGAAATACCACGCCGGGCCAGCCGATGCGGCTCGTCGTTTCCGGCACCAGGGTCACGCCCAGGCCCGCGCCGACCATGGCCAGCAGGGTTTGCGGCTCGCTCGCTTCCTGGAAAATCACGGGTTCGAAACCGGCATTGATGCAGCATTGCACCAGGTAGCGGGGAAACGCGGATTTATCGAGGTTCAGCGTGAGCATGGGCTCGTGGGCGATGTCGATCAGCTCGATGGCCGTGTTTTTGGCCAGCGGATGGTGTTCGTTGACGGCCACGCACACGTTTTCGCGGAAGCACAGTTCCTGGCGCAGGTTATCGTGGCGCAAGTCGTCGTCATTGAGTTTCGGTTCGCGCCAGAAACCCACGTCGATCTGCTTGGCGCGCAGCGCCTCGTACTGCACCGTGGGACCGAATTCATGGATGGTCCAGCTGACGCGGGGAAATTTGGTCTGGAACTCTTCCAGCAGGCTGGGGATGGGGCCCCACATGGCCGAACCGACGATGCCCACGCGCAAGCGGCCCACTTCGCCGCGGTCGATCTGGCGGATGGTGTCGATGGTCATGCGCATCTTGGCCAGCAGCTCGGCCGCTTCATTCATCAGTGCCTTGCCCGCCACGGTCAGCTCGAACGTGCGCGTGGTGCGCGCAAACAGGCGCACGCCCAGTTCGCTTTCCAGTTTCATGATCTGCTGGCTCAACGGCGGCTGCGAGATATGCAGGCGCTCGGCGGCGCGGCTGAAGCTTTTCTCCTCGGCGACGGCAAGAAAATACTTTAACTGTTTCAGATCGATGGACATGCTTTCCTTGGCGTTGCGTGGTGCCTGGCGATGGAACGGCGCGCAGACCTTGATGCAGGCATGCACGCTTTCTTTACAGCGGTCCTATTATCGTGCCACGACTGCCTGCATGGCAATGGCCAGCGCGGTTCCCACCTGGGCATTGTGCTTGACCAGCGCGATATTCGTCGCCAGGCTGCGCCCGTCCGTCAATTGCTTGATGCGCGAGAGCAGGAACGGCGTGACTTGCTTGCCCTTCACGCCGCCCGCGTCCGCTTCCTGCAGCGCCTGCGTGGTGATGGCGTCGATTTCTTCCTTGGGCATCGCTTGCGCGGCCGGCACGGGGTTGCTGACGATCACGCCGCCTTTCAAGCCCAGTTGCCATTTCGTATCGATGAAAGCAGCCTGCTCGGCGGCGGTATCGAGGCGGAAATCGGCCTTGAAGCCGCTTTCGCGCGTAAAGAAGGCAGGGAAACCTTCCTGGCCCACGCTGATGACGGGCACGCCGTGGGTTTCCAGGTATTCCAGGGTCAGGCCGATGTCGAGGATGGATTTGACGCCCGCGCAGACGACGGCGACCGACGTGTGCGCCAGTTCCTGCAAGTCGGCGGAAATGTCGAAGCTGGTTTCCGCGCCGCGGTGCACGCCGCCGATGCCGCCCGTGACGAACACGGAAATACCGGCCAGTTCCGCGCAGATCATGGTGGCGGCCACGGTGGTGGCGCCCAGCTTGCCCTGCGACAGGACGAACGGCAGGTCGCGGCGGCTGACCTTCATGGCGTCGGGCGAGGTGCCCAGCAATTCCAGCTGTTCCGGCGACAGGCCCACGCAGATCTTGCCGCCGATGATGGCGATGGTGGCCGGCACGGCGCCGCCGTCACGGATGATCTGTTCCACTTCGCGCGCCATTTCCACGTTTTGCGGATACGGCATGCCATGCGAAATGATGGTCGATTCCAGCGCCACGATGGCCTTGCCGGCCGCGCGCGCGTCGAGCACTTCTTGCGAGAACAAGAGGAAATTCTGTAATTGGGTCATGTCAGTCCTGTTGAAAGAGGGTAGGGGGAGGCGGCGCCAGGTCGGCATCGTCGATGTCGTCGAGCGCGCCGGCGGAAATCTGGGGGGAGACAGTGGCGGCCGATTCCAGTGTCATGGCGGCCAGCTTCAGGCCGCGCCGGCACGCCAGTTTCAAATCGCTGCTGTCGTGGTAGAGCGACCAGCAGACGGCGGCGGAAAACGCGTCACCGGCGCCCGTCACGTCGACGGCGTCCACTTCGCGCGCGGCCAGGTGCACGACCGGCGCGTCCGGGCCGTCGCCATCGGTGAAGTACACGCCTTCGCCGCCACAGGTGACGATCACCTGGCGCGCGCCCTGGCGCTGCACTTCGCGGCAGGCGGCGCGCACCTCGAACGCCGTGGGCAAGGCGCGCGCCACGCGCGTTTCCAGTTCGCCCCGGTTCAGGATCAGCAGATGCAAGCCCGTCAGGTCTTGCGGCAAGTGCGCCATCTTCGGCTGCGAGACGGCGACGATGACCAGCGGCGTGGCGTGGGCGGCATCCTGGCGTGCATCGGCCAGCAGTGCCTGCACGCTGTCGTGGCCCAGGTTCAGGTCGCAGACGGTGAGGGCGGCGGCGGCGCGCTGCGGCTGGCGGCTGTGCAGGAAGGCCGGGGTCAGCTGTTCGTAGAGTTGCATGTTGGCCATGGCCAGCAGCATTTCGCCATGCTCGTCGAGCACGGCCGTGTAGGTGCCGCTGCTGGTGTTGCTCAGATGCAAGCTGCCACGCATGTCGATGCCCGCGTCTTCCGCATGCGTCTGCAGGGCGTGGCCGGCCGCATCATCGCCCAGCGCCGTCAGCAGGGCCACGGGGATGGCCAGGCGGGCGAGGTTTTCCGCGATGTTGCGGCCCACGCCGCCAAACACCTCTTCCGAGCGCACGGGATTCGAGGTGCCCATCTGCAGGGTCGCCAGGGTGCGCATCTTGCGGTCCAGGTTGGCGGCGCCGATGCACAGCACGGGGCGGCTGTCGGGCAGCACATAGGCGCGTCCCAGCAGACGTCGCTCGCGGATCAGGCCGGCGATGTGGCCGGCCACGGCCGAGCGCGACAAGCCCAGCTCGCTCGCCAGGTCTTGCTGCGAGATGAAGGGATTGTTGCGGATCAGTGCGTACAGCTGGTCTTTTTTAGTGGTATCGGTCACAAGGTGTTCGCTGAAGGATTAAACATTTGTCCGGAACTGTAAACATTTGTCTGTTTTGTGTCAAGCTTGTGCCAAGTCGGTATAAAAAACCTTCGTATGGAGCTTGTATGCATGGATTTCCCGGGCATGGCAGGCCTGGGCTAGCCTCGACTATAATATCGGCCATTTATATTTGAATTGTATAAATGGGCAAGAAAAATGGTATTTGCCATACATATTCCGTTTGATGCATAGTGGCGGCAAATAGCAGCCATACGCATTTGGATAGTCCCGTAACACCATACATACCCGTAACCTGGGCCGTACTTCTTCACCGGGGACGGCCGCGCAGGCAGCAACCATCATCATTAGTCAATCAGAGGATAACCATGTCGAACAACACCCCTTTCCACGCCGCCGAAATCATCCGTGCCCGCGCTCCTGCAAATTTCAAGCCGCGCGTGGCGATGATCCTCGGCTCCGGCCTGGGTGTGTTGGCCGAGCAGATGACGGACGCCGTCAGCATCAGCTTTGACGAATTGCCAGGCTTCCCGATCAGCACCGTGCACGGCCATGCCGGCGAACTGGTGGTCGGCACCCTGTCGGGCGTCGCCGTCGTCTGCATGAAGGGCCGTGGCCACTTCTATGAAGGCTATGGCATGGGCGTGATGACGAGCGCCATCCGCACCCTGAAGCTGCTGGGCTGCGAAATGCTGTTCGTCACCAACGCCGCCGGTTCCCTGCGCCCTGAAGTGGATGCCGGCAGCCTGGTGGCCATCAGCGACCATATCAACCTGTTGCCAGGCACGCCGATGGTCGGCCCGAACGACGACCGCTTCGGCCCGCGCTTCTTCAGCATGGCCAACGCCTACGATGCCGATCTGCGCCAGCAAGTCAAGGACACGGCGGCCTCGAACGGCATCACCCTGCACGAAGGCGTGTTCGTCGCCTACCCTGGCCCGAACTTCGAAACGGCCGCCGAAATCCGCATGATGGCCCGCCTGGGCGCCGACACGGTCGGCATGTCCGTGGTGCCGGAAGTGGTCTCGGCCCGTCATTGCGACCTGAAAGTGGTGGGCGTGTCCGTCATCACCAACCTGGCCGAAGGCATGTCGCCATTCGCCCTGTCGCACGAACAAACCCTGAAATACGCGGCCATCGGCGCGAAAGACCTGGTCAAGCTGATCCTGGCTTTCCTGGCCAAGGTTGCTGAAAAACCGCAAGCCTGAGTACTTTTTTACGCAGTAGCGGCGCGCCGGCCACCGGCGCTGCCGCGCGGCAGGCCGGGAAAATCCGGCCTACACTGTCCGCATCCTCTTTGCATCACTCCATAAAGCGAGCCTTATCATGTCACGCGCATTTATCCTCCTGCTTGATTCCTTCGGCCTTGGCGCGACGCCAGACGCCGCCAAGTATGGCGACGCAGGTGCCAATACCTTTGGCCACATTGCCAGCACTGTCGCCAAAAGCGGCAAGACCTTGAAACTCCCGAACATGGAACGCCTGGGCCTGGGCGCCGCGGCGCACCTGGCCAGTGGCGAGTGGGCCACGGGCTTCGACCAGCGCGACGGCTTTACCGGCGCCTACGGCGCGGCGCGCGAGCGCTCCACCGGCAAGGACACGCAGAGCGGCCACTGGGAAATCGCCGGCGTGCCCGTCGAATTCGACTGGGGATATTTTCCCCGCACCACGCCATCATTCCCCGCCGACCTGACCGACAAACTCAAAGCCCTGTCCGGCGTGCCCGGCTTCCTCGGCGACTGCCATGCCTCGGGCACGGACATCATCAACAAGCATGGCGACGAGCACGTCGCCACCGGCAAGCTGATTATCTATACCTCGGGCGACTCGGTGATGCAGATCGCCGCGCACGAGGAATCGTTCGGCCTCGAACGCCTGTACGCAGTGTGCGAAATGGCCTTCAAGCTGGTCGAGCCGTACAACATCGGCCGCGTCATCGCCCGCCCGTTCACGGGCAGCAATGGCAACTACACGCGCACGTCCAATCGCCACGACTATGCGGTGGCGCCGCCAAGCAAGACCCTGCTCGACCACGTCAAGGATGCGGGCGGCGAAGTCGTCGGCCTGGGCAAGATCAGCGATATTTTCGCCACCCAGGGTATTTCCAGGGTCGTGAAGGGCGTCGACAACATGGCGCTGTTCGAAGCGCTGTTGAAGACGGCCGATGAAGTGCAGGACAAGTCGCTCACGTTCGTGAACTTCGTCGATTTCGACCAGGCCTTCGGCCACCGCCGCAACGTCGAAGGCTATGCCGACGCGCTGCGCGAAATGGATGGTCGCCTGCCGGAATTCATGGCCAAGCTCAAGGAAGGCGACCTGGTCGTGATCACCGCCGACCATGGCTGCGACCCCACCTGGCATGGCTCCGACCACACCCGCGAACACATTCCGATGATCTTCTTCGGTCCCGGCGTCGCCCCGCGCGCACTGGGTATTTCCGAGACCTTCTCCGATATTGGCCAAACCCTCGCCAAGCACCTTGGCGTACCACCACTTGCTAATGGAACCAGCTTGTTATGACACTCATGCACCCCGAATTCAAGCGTAACGAGGCCGTTGGCCTCGACCTGGGCTGGATCAACCAGATCCGCGTCAACCGCGCCGCGACGGACCGCCGCGCGGCCAGCCTGGCGAACCGCCGTACGGTGAAAAAGGAATACCAGGCCGCCTGGCTGGTCAAAGCCATCCAGATGATCGACCTGACCACCCTGGGCGGCGACGATACGCCGGGCCGCGTGGAACGCCTGTGCATGAAGGCCATGCGCCCGCTGCGCGCCGACCTGATGGACGCGCTGGGCCTGACGCAACTGAGCACCGGCGCCGTGTGCGTGTACCACGAGATGATTGCCCCGGCCGTGAAGGTCATCCAGGGCCGCCTGCCCATCGCCGCCGTGTCGACGGGTTTCCCGGCCGGTTTGACGAGCATGGAAACGAAGCTGCGCGAGATCGAACTGTCGGTCGCTGCGGGCGCTTCCGAGATCGATATCGTCATCACGCGCCAGCACGTCCTGAACGGCAACTGGCAAGTGCTGTACGATGAAATGCTGGCCTACCGCAAGGCCTGCGGCGAAGCGCACGTGAAGGCGATTCTCGCCACGGGCGACTTGCTGACCATGGAAAACGTGGCCAAGGCGTCGTGGGTCTGCATGATGGCCGGCGCCGATTTCATCAAGACCTCCACCGGCAAAGAGGGCGTGAACGCCACCATTCCCGTGGCCCTGACGATGGTGCGCACGATTCGCGAATACCACGAGCAGACGGGCTTCCAGGTGGGCTTCAAGCCGGCCGGCGGCGTCAGCTCGGCCAAGAGCGCGCTGCAATACCTGACCCTGATGAAGGAAGAACTGGGCAACGAATGGCTGCAGCCGCACCTGTTCCGCATCGGCGCTTCCAGCCTGCTGACCGACATCGAGCGCCAGCTCGAGCACTACGTCACCGGCAGCTACTCGGCCAATCATCGTCACGCACAACCTTAAAGAACAATCGTCATGCCAACAATTAACGAGATTCTCACTACTATGGACTACGGCCCTGCTCCCGAAAGTCAAAAAGAAGCGCAGGCGTGGCTCGATGGCCACCAGCGCACATTCGGTCTGTTCATCGACAATGCCTGGAGCGAGCCGGCCGAGCTGTTCGCTTCGACCAACCCTGCCGACGGCACGCAGCTGGCCGAACTGACGCAAGCCACCGACGCCGATGTGGAACGCGCCGTGGCAGCAGCGCGCCGCGCGCTGCCCGTATGGCAGGGCATGGGTGGCCATGGCCGCGCGAAAGTCATGTACGCGCTGGCCCGTCTGCTGCAAAAGCATGCGCGCCTGTTCGCCGTGCTCGAAACCCTGGACAACGGCAAGACCATCCGTGAAACGCGCGATATCGACCTGCCGCTGGCCGCGCGCCATTTCTACCATCACGCCGGCTGGGCGCAGCTGCAGTCGGAAGAATTTGCCGACTACCGCGCCGTGGGCGTGGTGGGGCAGATCGTGCCGTGGAATTTCCCCCTGCTGATGCTGTCGTGGAAAATCGCCCCGGCCCTGGCGGCCGGTAACACGGTCGTCTTCAAGCCGGCCGAATTCACGTCGCTCACCGCCATGCTGTTCGCCGAATTGTGCGTGCAAGCGGGCGTGCCGGCTGGCGTGGTCAACATCGTCACCGGCGACGGCACGGTGGGTGCCGCCATCGTCAACCATCCTGGCGTCGACAAGATCGCGTTTACGGGTTCCACCGAAGTGGGTCGCGCGATCCGTATCGCGACGGCCGGCAGCGGCAAGAAGCTGTCGCTGGAATTGGGCGGCAAGTCGCCGTTCATCGTCTTCGAAGACGCGGACCTGGACGGCGCCGTGGAAGGCCTGGTCGATTCGATCTGGTTCAACCAGGGACAAGTATGCTGCGCCGGTTCGCGCCTGCTGGTGCAGGAATCGATCCAGGAACGCTTCCTGAACAAGGTGCGCGCGCGCATGCAAAACCTGCGCCTCGGCTCGCCGCTGGACAAATCGATGGACGTGGGCGCGCTGGTCGATCCGGTGCAGCGCCAGCGCATCGCCGCGCTGGTCGATACCGCCCGCGCCGAAGGCTGCGACGTGTGGCAACCGGCGTGCGAATTGCCGGCTGACGGCTCGTGGTTCCCGCCGACCCTGATCACGGGCGCGTCGACGTCGGCCTTTGTCGCACAGGCTGAAATCTTCGGCCCCGTGCTGGTGGCCATGAGCTTCCGCACGCCGCCTGAAGCGGTGCAGCTGGCGAACAACACGGTGTACGGCCTGGCCGCCAGCGTGTGGACCGAGTCGATCAGCCTGGCCCTCGATATCGCGCCCGCCATCAAGGCCGGCGTGGTGTGGATCAACAGCGCCAACCAGTTCGATGCGGCCTGCGGCTTCGGCGGCTACCGCGAATCGGGCTTCGGCCGTGAAGGCGGCCGCGAAGGCATGCTGGAATACATGACGGCCCTGGCCGAAGATGCGCGTCCGGCCCTGCCGGTGGTGGAAGCGAAAGCCAAGGCCAATGTGAAGCCGGCGCCAGCCGATCCGTTCGCCATCGACCGCACGGCCAAGATGTACATCGGCGGCAAGCAGGCACGCCCTGACAGCGCTTACAGCGCGCCCGTCTTTGGCGCGAACGGCGCCCTGCTGGCCGAGGTGGGCGTGGGCAGCCGCAAGGATATCCGCAACGCCGTCGAAGCGGCGCATAAAGCGTCCGGCTGGACCAGCGCCACGGCGCACAACCGCGCGCAAGTGCTGTACTACATCGCCGAAAACCTCGCTGCGCGCGCCGACGAATTCGCCGCCCGCATCGCCGCCATGACCGGCAGTAAAAATCCCGAGAAGGAAGTGCAGGCCTCGATCGAACGCCTGTTCTACTACGCCGCCTGGGCTGACAAGTACGACGGCCTGGCGCACCAGCCGCCCACCAAGGGCATCACCGTGGCGCTGAACGAAGCGGTCGGCGTGATCGGCATCGTTTGCCCGAACGAAGCGCCTTTGCTGGGATTCATTTCGCTGGTGGCGCCGGCCATCGCGCTGGGCAACCGCGTGGTGGTGGTGCCGTCGGAAGCGCATCCGCTCTCCGCGCTGGACCTGTACCAGGTGTTCGATACGTCCGACCTGCCGGGCGGCGTCGTCAACATCATCAGCGGCAATGCCGATGAACTGGCGCGCACCCTGGCCACGCACGCCGACATCGACGCCGTCTGGCGCCATGACGGCTCGCTTGACGGTTGCGCGGAAGTCGAGCGCCTGTCGGCCGCTACCCTGAAGCGCACCTGGGTCGGCGGCGCCAAAGGCCGCGACTGGTACAGCGCGGCCCAAAGCGGCGGCCGTGCCGTGCTGGCGCATGCGTCGCAAGTGAAAAACGTGTGGATTCCTTACGGCGTCTGATAAGTCACTAGCGTTACAAAGCTGGGGTCAGATCCGCAGGGACTGACCCCAGATCTCATGATTGGAGTTATTCGATGTTGTTAACCCAGGAAATCATTCGCAAGAAGCGCGACAAGGGCGTGCTGAGCGCCGAGGAAATCCAGTTTTTCGTGCGTGGCATCACGGACGGCAGCGTCAGCGAGGGCCAGATCGCGGCGCTGGGCATGGCCGTCTATTTCAACGACATGAACATGGACGAGCGCGTGGCGTTCACCCTGGCCATGCGCGATTCCGGCCAGGTGCTGGACTGGCGTGCGCTGAACCTGCCGGGCCCCGTCGTCGACAAGCATTCGACGGGCGGCGTGGGCGATGTGGTTTCCCTGCTGCTGGGCCCCATGGTCGCCGCATGCGGCGGCTACGTGCCGATGATCTCGGGCCGCGGCCTGGGCCACACGGGCGGCACGCTGGACAAGTTCGACGCCATTCCCGGCTATTGCACGGTGCCGGACAATGCACTGTTCCGCAAGGTGGTCAAGGAAGTTGGCGTGGCCATCATCGGCCAGACGGCGCAGCTGGCGCCGGCCGACAAGCGTTTTTACAGCATCCGCGACGTCACCGCCACGGTGGAATCGGTGGCCATGATTACCGGCTCCATCCTGTCGAAGAAACTGTCGGCTGGCCTCGATGCGCTGGTGATGGACGTCAAAGTGGGCACGGGCGCCTTCATGCCGACCTATGACAAATCGGTGGAACTGGCCGAGAGTATCGTCGCCGTCGGCAATGGCGCGGGCATGCAGACGTCGGCCATTTTGACGGACATGAACGAATCGCTGGCGCCGTACGCGGGCAATGCGCTGGAAGTGCGCGGCGCCATGGATTACCTGACGGGCCGTTCGCGTCCCGCGCGTCTGCACGAAGTGACCCTGGCGCTGTGCGCCGAGATGCTGGTGCTGGGCGGCCTGGCTGACTCCGAAGAGGAGGCGCGCGTGACATTGATGGCGGCCCTCGATTCGGGCGCAGCGGCAGAGCGCTTCGCACGCATGGTCGCCGCCCTGGGCGGCCCGGCCGATCTGGTCGAGCATCCGGACAAGCACCTGGACAAAGCGCCGTTCGTCGTGCCGGCACCGGCGCTCACCGCCGGTTACGCGAATGTGCGCGATTGCCGCGCCATCGGCCTGGCCGTCGTCGCTTTGGGCGGTGGCCGCCGCCGTCCGACCGACAGCATCGATTTCGCCGTCGGCCTGACGGACCTGGTGGGCCTGGGCGAGCAGGTATCCGTTGGCCAGCCGCTGGCCATGGTGCATGCGCGCACGCAAGCGGCGGCGCAGCAAGCCGTCAAGGAAATCCAGCAAGCGTATGCCATCGGCGCGGTGGCGCTGACGGCCCATCCGGTGATTTACCGTACCATTCGACCGTAGTTGAAAACTGGGGTCAGACCCCCGTTTGCGATAGCGCTGAGCTATGTGTCAGCGGTGTTGAGGGTCTGACCCCGGCCTTAATGATTTCAAAGGTATTGCAGAAAAGATGAACAACCAAGAACTGATCGCCGAAGCCAACGCCGGCCGTGAACTGGCCTACGCACCATACTCGCGTTTCAAGGTCGGCGCGGCGCTGCTGTGCAAGGATGGCCGCGTGTTCCGCGGCTGTAACGTGGAAAACGCCGCGTATGGCCTGTGCAACTGCGCCGAGCGCACGGCATTCTTCAGCGCCATCGCGCATGGCTGCAAACCAGGGGACTTCGCCAAGCTGGCCGTCACGGGCGACACGGCTGAACCGATCTCTCCATGCGGCGCCTGCCGCCAGGTGATCTTCGAGATGGGCGGCGCCGACCTGCCGGTGATCCTGACGAACCTGAAAAACGATGTCATGGAAGTGACGGCGGGCTGGCTGCTGCCGCACGGCTTCGGCAATTCCGACCTGGACATGCAGTAACAGGATACGCTTGAACAAGACGATCGACATCCAGGCCGCCGTGGCGATTGCCGCGGCCGAAGCCATGGCAGCCAAGACGCAGGGCACCTTCGGCGTGGGCGGCGTGCTGCTCGACGGCGCCGGCAATGTGCTGCAATCGATGCATAACAACGTCGTGCGCCAGGGGTTGGTGTTCGATCCCACCGCGCATGGCGAGCGCCAGCTGGTGGACTGGTATTTCGCCGAGCGGGCCAAGGGCACGCCCTTGCCGCCGCCCGGCGAACTGACCATCGTCACCTCGCTCGACCCCTGCTGCATGTGCACGGGGGCGATTCTGGCCGCCGGTTTCAACGTGGTGGTGGCCGCGCCCGACGTCAAGGCGGGCATCAATTACGATGGCGCGGCCACGTTTACGGCCTTGCCGGCGCCGTTGCAGGCACAGGCCGGCCGCAGCTTTTGCTATCCGGCCGTGCGCGGCGCCACCGAGTATGCGCGCCTGCCGTCCGGTGCCGCGCCCAAATCTTTTTTCATCGGCAAGAGCATCCACGAGGCGACGCAGGCACTGTGCTCGCTGGTGTTCGAAGCGACATCGGCGCAGGTGATGCAGCTGCTGAACGCCGGCGACGACGTGCAGCTGCGCGATCCCGCCACCTTGCCGTCCGAGCATGCCGTGGTGCGCGCCTTGCGCCGCCGCTATCCCGACGCCCTGACTTACCGCTGCGACCCGCATGTGCCCGACGCGGGCCTGGCGCCGTTCCTGCAGGCGGCCATGGAGCAGGATGCGCGCGATGGCGGCCAGGGCGACGCGGCCGCCTTGCTCGATTCCTTCGGCAACCTGCTGCTGTGCATGCCGGGAAAACTGGCGCAGTCGGCCATCCGCACGCCGTTCATGGAATGCACGCGCCAGTACGCGCAGCTGCGTTTTGAATTGATGGCGCATGCGGCGCCGGCGCTGCAGGAAGAGCTCAAAAGCTATCTGGGCCACCCCAAGCACGGCACCTTCGTGCTGGCCGTCGGCCCGGACGACAGCGCCGCCAGTTTCATGACCTTGGGCGCCTACGGCTCCACCATGGAAGGGGCGCTGCCGGAGAATAATCCCGCGCAATTCCAGTACGTGCGCCCGGCCATGGCGCAAGACGCGCTGCTGGCGCTGTGCGACGCGCTGCCGCCGCTGTACCGCAAGCTGATACGCATCCGGCCGCGCCAGGTGGCGGACCAGGCTTTGATCGTCGCCCTTTCCTAGGCGTCGTCGTCGGGCAGGTTCTTCAGTAAAAAGTCGCGCACGTTTTCGCCCGCCACGCGGCGGATCTGCGCTTCCGACAAGCCCGCGTCGAGCAGCGCCTGCGTCAGGCGCGGCAGGCCGGCGGCGTCGATGGCGGTGGTGACGGCGCCGTCGAAGTCCGAGCCATACGCCACGTGTTCGGCGCCGATCAGCTTGACCGTGTAGGTGATGGCGCGCGCGATAGATGCCACGTCCTTGCCGCAGATGGCCGTATTCCAGAAGCCGATGCCCACCAGGCCGCCTTGGGCGGCGATGCGTTTCAATTGTGCGTCGCTCAGGTTGCGCCCATTGGCGCAGGTGCCGCGCACGCCCGTGTGCGACACCATCACGGGACGTTTCGCCAACGTTAACACGTCGTCGATGGTGGCCGGCGAGGCGTGCGCCAGGTCGACGATCATCTTGCGCTGTTCCATGGCGCGCAGCCATTGCCGGCCCAGCGGCGTCAAGCCGCCTTTTTTCAGACCGTGCTGGGAGCCCGACAGTTCCGTGTCGAAGAAATGCGTGGGCGCGGCCATGCGGTAGCCGGCCTGGTACAAGGTATCGAGGTTGTCCAGCTTGCCTTCGAGCGCATGCGCGCCTTCCAGTGTCAGCCAGCCAGCCAGCAGGGCGGGATCCTGTTCGCGCGCGGCGATGAAGCTGCGCAGCTGGGCGCGGCTGCCGATGACGCGCACCTTGCCATGACTCTTGGCCGCTTGCTGGCGCAGTTCGTCGGCCTGGTAGCTGGCGCGCGCCAGCAGGCTGTTCCAGGTGGCGGGCGGCAAGCCTTGCGCCACCACCAGCGCCGTGATGTTGTCCGTGTCGCTGCCGTTGCGTTCGATATTCATCTTGCGCGGCGTCTTGGTGACGACGGAAAAGGCTTGCAGCGCCACGTTGGCCCGCTGCAGGCGGGGGAAGTCGACATGACCGCGCTGGCTGTCGCGGTTCAGATTGCGTTGCCACAGCAGGCTGTCGGCGTGCAGGTCGGCGATCCACAGACTCTGGTGCAGCGCTACAGTGGCTGTCGAAGGCGCCTTGCCGGACGGCGGGTGGACACGGTTGAGGTGCTCGTCCACGAGCACGGGAGCGGACAGGAAAGCGCCAACCAGCGCAAGGCTGGCGGCGGTGAGGGTGCTGATGATCATTGTTCTCCGTTTTACCATGGGTCGTAGGTGCCCAGGCTCCAGATATGGCCTTCCGGGTCGCGGCACGTAAAGCCGCGTCCGCCGTAATCTTCATCCTTGATGTCGAGCACGATCTCGGCGCCGGCGTCGCGCGCGCTGCGGTAGACGGCGTCGGCATCGCTGACGACCAGGTAGCAGTTTTGCGTGTTGGCGCCGCCGACGTCGCCAGGCAGTTTCATCAGGCGGCCATAGTCGCTGTCGAGGGCTGGCGCCACCATGACCATGCCGTTGCCAAAGCTCAGTTGCGCATGGGCGACGCCACCATCGCCGTCAGGCACGATCAATTGTTTTTCAAAACCGAGCGCCTTGCACAGCCATTCGATGGCGGCGGGCGCGTCGCGGTAGCGCAGGCAGGGAATGGTCGTATTTGTTGTAGCTTTTGCTGTCGTGGTCATCAGAAAACTCCTATGGCTGTGGGGGAGTAGCTTCGATCATGGATGCTGCGTGGCGTTCCGTATCCAACCCCTCCATCGGGATGGGTTTGATGCCCGTCAGTGCTGCGCTCATCCATAGTGCCATAGAACAATCATTGCACTCTTGCCACGACGCAAATTTTTATTGCGGCGACTGCGAAGAATTCGCTGCCTTCGTGTCCTTGCCTGTATCGTCGCTGTTGCTGGCCCATCTCAGCAGCATGACGAGGGCAAACAGCATGATGGCCAGTGGCAAGATGGTGATCAGGAACGCCAGGCCCAGGCAGCACGCCAGCAGCATGGGCCAGGACATGGCGCGCAGGGCGGCCATGCCCTGGCGCGTGTAGGCGCACAGTTCACTCCAGAAGGCGCTGAAGGAAGTACTACCCGGTGCCGAATTGATGTCTTTCATGCCGTTCTCCTGTGGTTGCCGCTGCCGTATGCAGGCTGGCGATGAATCCACTATAGGCAAATCCCCGCTGTCGGGCAGCGCGTATGCGACGAATGGCAGGAATGGCGGAGCGAACGGCGACAAATCAGGACAAACGGTTACTCGAACACCTTCAGTTTCAGCTGGAAACTGAGGGCGCCATACAGGCGGTCCTTGTAGGACGGCACGATGGCGATATTCACGCCCACGCGCTGGTATTCATAGCTGATGGTGGGCACCAGGGCCGGGAACCAGCCGCCATCGCGCATCTTCGGATAGCCGCTGAAGCCGCCAACGACGGCGCCGATGCGCAGCGGGCCTACCTTGATCGGCTGGTAGTACACGCCCAGGTAGTTCGAGTAGGCGCGATCGCTATTGTAGAAGCGTCCTGCCGTGACCGACGCAACGGTGGAAAAGCGGTATTCGGCGCCCAGGCCCGGATTGCTGTCGTTCAGGTTCTTGTCGCGCTGAAAGTGATACGAATAAAAGCCCGCGTTGAGCCAGGTTTCGCTCAGCGGCTGATTGTCTATCATGCCCACTGTCTGCGCCTGTGCCGTGGATGTCACTGCCAGCAGCGCCGCGCAGGCGAGCTTGCCCAGCAATGACGCGGTGCGCGCCGATGACCATTGTTTCATGCCTGTTCCTTATCCTGTCGCTATGGCGCCGCGATTGCAAACGCTCCAGCGCGTCATGCTATCACTGCTCGTTTGTTCCTTGGAAATTTCATCACGCGCCGGATACTGCCGCAGGCAGGGCGATGGCCGCCTGCACCATGTGCGCGATCAGGATTTCAGCATCGTCGTAATCCTTGCGCGTGAGCTGCTTGCGGTCCAGCACTAGTGCCATCTGCGGCGAAAAATCCGCATACGACTGTGTCATGGCCCAGATGGCGAACATCAGGTGCGTGGCGTTGACGGGCGCGATCCGGCCGGCGGCGATCCAGGTTTCGAAGACGGCGATATCCTTGCGCAGCAGCGGCACTACCCGGTCGCGTATCTGCGCGCCGTACAGGGGCGCGCCATTGATCACTTCCAGCGCATACACGCGCGAAGCCCACGGCTGTTCGCGCGAAAAACGCAGCTTCGCGCCGATGTACGCGCGCAGCACGTCGCGCGGTTCGTCGTGTTCATTGGCCAGCGATTCCATGCGCGCCAGCCAGTCGTCGAGCACGTCGTCGAGCACGCGCTGGTACAGCAGCTGCTTGGACGGGAAGTAATACATCAGGTTTTGCTTCGACAGGCCGGCCCGCTCGGCGATGGTGGCGATCGACGCGCCTTCATAGCCGCTTTCGGCGAATGCGCGCACGGCTTGCTCCAGGATGTCCGCTTCCAGGCGGTCGCGGTTTTGCAGGCGCCGGCCGCCGGCATTTTTCACGGAAAGGGCAGGGGATTTGTCGCTGGCCATGGCGGGTTCTTTAGCGTGGACGGATCGATTGCAGGAAGGCTTGCAGCACGGGGGTATCTGTGTAGGCCACGTTGAAGCGGAACCACACCGTCTCGGGCGCGCGCAGCATGAAAAATTCGTTCGGCGACAGCAGGATGCCGGCCTTCAAGGCCATGTCGGCGATGAGCTTGCCGTTCCATTCCGGTGTCTGCAGGTCGGGCCAGCCGGCGCTGACGAACATGCCGCCGCGCGGACGCGCCACGGGCGCCATGCCTGCCTGCGCCAGGCAATCGATGCTGCGCTCGCGGGCCGCCTCGAGCTGCGCCACCAGGCGTTCCACCATGCGCTTGTAGGGCCGCGCGCAGATGGCGTGGTAGACGGCGCGCTCGTTGATTTCCGACGTCGTCAGCCCCGCCAGCATTTTCACGCGCACCAGTTCGGCCACCAGCGGCGGCGAGGCGCAAATCGACCCCACGCGCAGCACGGGCGACAGGGTCTTGGAAAAACTCCCCACGCGGATCACGCGGCGCAAGCCGTCCATCGCCGCCAGCGATGCTTCGCCGCGCGCCGCCAGCTCGCGGTAGATATCGTCTTCCACCAGCCAGAAATCGAACTGCTCGGCCAGCGCCAGCAGACGGTGTGTCTGCGCCTGGCTCAGGGAAGTGCCGAGCGGATTTTGCAGCACCGTGTTGACGAACATGAGTTTTGGCTGCGTGCGCGCGGCTTCAACGGCCAGCGCATCGAGATCGAGGCCCGCCTCGCTGCGCGCAATGCCCACGGGGATGCAGCCGTGGTGGCGTATCAGCGACTGCAGATTGCTGTAGCCGGGGTCTTCCACCAGCACCGTGTCGCCCGGCTTGGTCAGGCTGCGCAGGATCAAGTCAAAAGCGTGCGTGGCGCCATGCGTCAGCAGGACCTGGTCCGGCTCCACCTGGAACAGCTCTTCCGACAGGCTGGCGGCCAGGTGCTGGCGCAGCGAGGGAAAGCCCAGCGGGTGGCCATAGCCGCGCAGCCGGCTGGCGGGGATGCGCATGGCCTGGCGCACGGCATCGAGCACGGTCGCTTCGCCATACATCTCGGGCGGCAGCCAGCCCGCACCCACGGGCAGGGCGTCGGATACGCCCGAATACAGGTCCGGCGTGAGGGCGTCGATGGCGGTGGGGCTGGCAAGGGTGTTGGCTATGAGGGCCGCCTGCGGCGAGGCGGCGATATCGTGGCGCGCGACGAAATAGCCGGAGCCGCGCCGCGACGACAGCAAGCCCAGGTTGACCAGGCGGTCATACGATTCGACGACGGTAAACGTCGAGACGCCATTGCACTTGGCGAACTGGCGCACGGACGGCATGCGCGTGCCGATGCGCAGGGCGCGGCTGCCCACCATGACGCTGATGGCGATGACGATCTGCTCGACGAGGCCGCCCTTTTTCTGGCGGTCGATGTCCAGCACGGGCCAGCCACTGGCGTTACCTTCGCCCTCGTCCTGCTTCACGTCGTGCGTCACCGGTGGCTCCTTATGCTGCCTTGCACAAAACTGTAGTGGTTTTTTCGACCTGTACGGTTGGGATACTTTGCCGTTTGTGTATCTGTGCCATTGGGGATGGCCTGTCTATTATTACATCAGCTTTTTGCCAACTGGTAAATTATTTTACGCTTCGTCAAAAACGATCCTGGCGCCGCGCCAGCCCATCCCAAGGAGAAGATCATGAACGAAACAAGGCCGGAATCGATGTCGGCATTCTGGATGCCGTTTACGAACAACCGCGATTTCAAGGCCAACCCGCGCTTGCTGGTGTCGGCCGAAGGCATGTATTACAAGGACGTCGATGGCAACGCCATCCTCGATGGCACGGCCGGCCTGTGGTGCGTGCCGTGCGGCCATGCGCAGCCGCAGATCGTCGGCGCCATCCGCGAGATGGTGGGCCAGCTCGATTTCGCCCCCACCTTCCAGATGGGCCATCCGGCCGCCTTTGACCTGGCGGAAAAACTGATGGACTACACGGGCCACAAGTTCGGCCATGTCTTCTACACGAACTCCGGTTCCGAGGCCGTCGATACGGCGTTAAAAATCGCGCTGGCCTATCACCGGGTGCGCGGCGAGGGTGCACGCACGCGCCTGATCGGCCGCGAACGCGGTTATCACGGCGTGGGCTTCGGCGGCATTTCCGTGGGCGGTATCGGCGGCAACCGCAAGACCTTCGGCCCCTTGCTGCCGGGCGTGGACCACCTGCCGCACACGCACAACCTGGACAAGAACGCCTATACGGTGGGCGAGCCCGAATACGGCACCCACCTGGCCGATGAACTGGAACGCATCGTCGCCCTGCACGACGCCTCGACGATTGCCGCCGTCATCGTCGAGCCGGTGGCCGGCTCCACGGGCGTGCTGATTCCGCCGAAAGGCTATCTGAAACGCTTGCGCGAGCTGTGCACCAAACACGGCATCCTGCTCATCTTCGATGAAGTGATCACGGGTTTCGGCCGCATGACGACGCCGTTCGCCGCTGATTATTTTGACGTCGAGCCGGACCTGATGACGACGGCCAAGGGCCTGACCAACGGCATGGTGCCGATGGGCGCCGTGTTCAGCAAAAAATACATCCACGACGCCTTCATGGATGCGCCACCGGGCATCGAACTGTTCCACGGCTACACGTATTCCGGTCACCCGCTGGCCTGCGCCGCTTCGCTGGCGACCCTGCAAGTGTTCGAGGAGCAGGACATCCTCGGTCACGCGAAAAACATGCAGGCGTATTGGCAGGATGCCGTGCATTCGCTGAAAGGCTTGCCGCACGTGATCGACTTGCGCAGCATCGGCCTGATCGCCGGCATCGAACTCGATCCCATCGCCGGCAAGCCCGGCACGCGCGCCTTCAATGCCTTCAAGCAGGCTTTCGCTGACGGCGTGCTGATACGCACGACGGGCGACATCATCGCCCTGTCGCCGCCGCTGGTGCTGGAAAAACAGCATGTCGACGAGCTGTTTGGCAAGCTGGCCAAGGTATTAAAGAATCTCGATTGAACGGCAAACCCAAAACAACATCCGGGGTCAGACCCGCCGGGTCTGACCCCAGCCTCTGCCCTTGGGGTTAAAAAGGAACACCATGACTGATCTCGATACGATTACCCACTACATCAACGGCGCCAAGGTCGACACCCAAAGTGGCCGCTACGGCGACGTCTACAACCCCGCACTGGGCGTACCCGTGGCCCGCGTGGCGCTCGGTACCGTGGAAGACGTCGATGCGGCCGTGCAGGCCGCCGCCGCCGCCTTTCCCTCCTGGTCCGCCACGCCGCCATTGACGCGCGCGCGCGTGCTGTTTCGCTACCTGCAGCTGTGCCAGCAGCACACGGACGACTTTGCCGCCATGCTCACGCGCGAACATGGCAAGACGTTTGCCGATGCCCAGGGCGAAGTGGCGCGCGGCATCGAGATGGTGGAGTTTGCCGTCGGCATCCCGCAATTGTTAAAGGGCGAATTCACGGACCAGATTTCGCGCGGCATCGACGCCTGGTCCATGCGCCAGGCGCTGGGCGTGGTGGCCGGCATCACGCCATTCAACTTCCCCGTGATGGTGCCGATGTGGATGTTCCCCGTCGCCATCGCCTGCGGCAATACCTTCGTCTTGAAACCGTCCGAGCGCGATCCGTCGGCCTCTTTGCTGCACGCGAAATTGCTCAAGGAGGCGGGCTTGCCCGACGGCGTTTTCAATGTGGTGCAGGGCGACAAAGTCACCGTTGATGCCTTGCTCGACCACCCCGTGGTGCAGGCGATCAGCTTTGTCGGCTCGACGCCGATCGCCGAATACATCTATGCGCGTGGCAGCGCCAGCGGCAAGCGCGTGCAGGCGCTGGGCGGCGCGAAGAACCACATGGTGGTGATGCCCGACGCGGACATGGACATGACGGTCGATGCGCTGATCGGCGCCGCCTACGGTTCGGCGGGCGAGCGCTGCATGGCCATCTCGGTGGTGGTCGCCGTGGGCGACGCGGGCGACAAACTGATCGACGCACTGGCAACGCGCACGGCCGCACTGAAAGTGCGCGACGGCATGGAAGATGGTGCGGAAATGGGACCGGTCGTGTCGCTGGCCGCCAAGCAGCGGATCGAAAAACTCATCGCCTCGGGCGTGGAGCAGGGCGCGACCTTGGTGGTCGATGGCCGCAACCATGTGGTGGCGGGACGCGAGAACGGCTTCTTTGTCGGCGGTACTTTATTTGACCACGTCACGCGCGACATGAACATCTACAAGGAAGAGATTTTCGGCCCCGTGCTGTGCGTGCTCCGGTGTCCTGACGTGGTGCATGCGGTGGAGCTGATCAACGCCAACGAGTATGGCAACGGCGTGGCCATCTACACGCGCGACGGCGGCGTGGCGCGCGAATTCGTGCGCCAGATCCAGGTCGGCATGGTGGGCGTCAACATTCCCTTGCCCGTGCCGATGGCCTTCAACAGCTTTGGCGGCTGGAAGCGCAGCATGTTCGGCGACCACCACGCGTATGGACCCGAAGGCGTGCGTTTCTACACGCGCCACAAGGCCGTGATGCAGCGCTGGCCGAACACGGCAAGCGCTGGTGTGGAATTTGCTTTTCCCCAGATGAAGTAAAGGTTTCAATTACGAGCCGGCCGCACATAACAAGAGGAATACGCGATGATCGAGTCTTTGAACTATTTGCCGCATCCCGCCCTGCCCAACGAGGAACTGGCGGGCCATTTCACCGACCTGGCGCCGCCCCTGACGGCACGCCAGGCCGCCATCGAAAGCGCCCGCTGCCTGTACTGCTACGACGCGCCGTGCAGCCGCATCTGTCCGTCGGAAATCGACGTGGCCAGCTTCATCCGCAACATCCACGACAGGAACATCAACGGCGCCGCCGCCGGCATCCTGAAACAGAACATCCTGGGCGGCAGCTGCGCCCGCGTCTGTCCCACGGAAATCCTGTGCGAGGATGTCTGCGTGCGCAACCACGACGCCGAAGGCCAGCCCGTCAAGATTGGCCTGTTGCAGCGCTACGCCGTCGATCAAATGCATTTTGCGGCGCACCCGTTCCAGCGGGCGGCCAGCACGGGCAAGACGATCGCCGTCGTCGGCGCCGGTCCTGCGGGTTTGTCGTGCGCGCACCGGCTGGCCATGCTGGGGCACGACGTGGTGATCTTTGAAAAAGAGGGCAAGGCGGGCGGCCTGAACGAATACGGCATCGCCAAGTACAAGCTGACGGACGACTTCGCGCAAAAGGAAATCGACTTCCTGCTGGGCATCGGCGGCATCGAGATCCGATGTCGCCAGGTGCTGGGCGAGAACCTGCAGCTGCGCGACCTGCACGCGCAGTACGACGCCGTGTTCCTCGGCCTGGGCCTGGGCGCCAGCCGCAAGCTGGGCCTGACGGGCGAAGATGCGCCGGGTCTTTTGGCCGCCGTCGATTACATCGCCGCGCTGCGCCAGGCCGCCGACCTGGCCGCGCTGCCCGTGCCGAAACGCGCCATCGTCATCGGCGCCGGCAATACGGCCATCGACATGGCCGTGCAGATCCAGCGCCTGGGCGCCGAGGAAGTCACCCTGGTCTACCGGCGCGGCTTCGACGCCATGACGGCCACCCAGCATGAGCAGGACATCGCCAAGGCCAACCAGGTGCGCATGCTGACATGGGCCCAGCCGCAACAGGTGCTGCTCGACGCGGCTGGCCATGTCGCCGGCATGCGTTTCGAGAAAACGCGCATGCAGGGCACGCGCCTGGTGGGCACGGGCGAAACGTTCGACGTGGCGGCCGACGCCATCTTCAAGGCCATCGGCCAGAGCCTCGACACCGGCGTGCTGATTGATCCGATGGCGTCGCTGCTGCAGCGCGACGGCGACAAGATCGCCGTCGATGCGGGTTTTCGCACGGTGCTGCCGGGGATCTACGCGGGCGGCGACTGCGTGGCGCCGGGGCAGGACTTGACGGTGCAAGCCGTCCAGCATGGCAAGCTGGCCGCACTGGCCATCCATTCCGATTTCTTCAATAAAGTGGAGGCTGCATAATGGCTGATCTCAGCATCGAATTTTGCGGCATCAAGGCGCCGAATCCCTTCTGGCTGGCGTCCGCGCCACCGACCGACAAGGCCTATAACGTGGTGCGCGCTTTCGAGGCAGGGTGGGGCGGCGTGGTGTGGAAAACCCTCGGTGAAGACCCGGCCGCCGTCAACGTCTCGTCGCGCTATTCCGCCCTGTATGGCAAGAACCGCGAAGTGGTGGGCTTCAATAACATTGAACTGATCACCGATCGCTCGCTGGAGATCAACCTGCGCGAAATCACGCAGGTGAAAAAGGACTGGCCCGACCGTGCCATGATCGTCTCGCTGATGCTGCCGTGCGAAGAGCACTACTGGGCCGACATTTTGCCGAAGGTCGAGGCGACAGGCGCGGACGGCATCGAGCTCAATTTCGGCTGCCCGCACGGCATGCCGGAGCGGGGCATGGGTGCGGCCGTGGGCCAGGTGCCCGAGTATGTGCAGATGGTCACCGCCTGGTGCAAGAAGCACAGCCGTCTACCCGTCATCGTCAAGCTCACGCCGAACATCACGGACGTGCGCATGCCGGCGCGCGCGGCCAAGGCGGGCGGCGCCGACGCCGTCTCCCTGATCAACACCATCAACTCGATTACCTCGCTCGACCTGGACCGCATGGTGGCCTTGCCCATCGTGGGCGGCGCCAGCACGCACGGCGGCTATTGCGGGTCTGCCGTCAAGCCGATCGCCCTGAACATGGTGGCGGAAATCGCCCGCGATCCGCAGACGCGCGGCTTGCCCATTTCCGGCATCGGCGGCATCGGCAACTGGCGCGACGCGGCCGAATTCATCGCCCTGGGCGCCGGCTGCGTGCAGGTGTGCACGGCCGCCATGCTGCATGGTTTCCGCATCGTCGAAGAGATGAAGGATGGCCTGTCGCGCTGGATGGATGAAAAGGGCTATGAAAGCATCAGCGATTTTTCCGGCAAGGCCGTGGCCAACACGACGGACTGGAAATACCTGGACATGAATTACCAGGTCATCGCGCACATCAACCAGGACGACTGCATCAAATGCGGCAAGTGCTATGTGGCCTGCGAAGACACCTCGCACCAGTCGATTGCGCAACTGATCGACGCCGCCGGCACGCGCACGTATGAGGTGATCAAGGAGGAATGCGTGGGCTGCAACCTGTGCGAAATCACCTGTCCGGTGCAGGGCTGCATCACGATGGTGCCGCAGGCCACGGGCAAGCCATACATGAACTGGACGCAGGATCCCAGGAATCCACGGGCATTGGCGGAAACGGCGTAGGGCACGTTTTTTGCGTACGTTTATTTTATAAACTGTTGCCTGTCTTTGCAGTAAGCTAGACTGCCGCAGTTTACACAATGCCGTATCCCTGGCGTCATTCAAGATGCCGGCGGCCTAACCGATGGAGAATACCTGTGAACCACGACTATTCAGGCAATACGCAGCTGTGGAATGAAGATCTGGCGCCCACCACGGCAGCGCAGCGCACCTGGCGCTGGTATCACTTTGCGGCCCTGTGGGTGGGCATGGTGATGTGCATTCCCGCCTACACCCTGTCGGCCAGCCTGATCGACAGCGGCATGTCCGGCTACCAGGCCGTGCTCACGGTATTTCTCGCCAACGCCATCGTGCTGCTGCCCATGCTCTTGATTGGCCATGCGGGCACCAAGTACGGCATCCCGTATGCCGTGCTGGCGCGCGCCTCGTTCGGCACCATGGGCGCGCGCCTGCCGGCGCTGATGCGCGCCATCGTCGCCTGCGGCTGGTACGGTATCCAGACCTGGTTCGGCGGCCAGATGATCTACACCCTGATGGGCGTCTTGATGGGGCATGAACTGGGCGGCGAGAAGATCGCGGGCCTGGGCATCAACGGCAGCCAGTTGCTGTGCTTCCTGGCTTTCTGGGCCATCCAGTTCTATTACATCCTGCATGGCATGGAGTCGATCCGCAAGCTCGAAACCTATACGGCGCCGCTGAAAATCCTCATCTGCTTCGTGCTGCTGTACTGGGTGCACAGCAAGGCTGGTGGCGTGGGCGCGCTGCTGGACCAGCCATCGCAGTTCATCCCGGGCGGCAAGAAGGCGGGCCAGTTCTGGAGCGTCTTCTGGCCATCGCTGACGGCCATGGTGGGTTTCTGGGCCACCCTGGCACTGAATATTCCCGACTTCACGCGCTTCGCCAAGACGCAGCGCGACCAGGTGATCGGCCAGTCCGTCGGCTTGCCCGTGCCCATGGGGTTGCTGGCCATGCTGGCCGTGATCGTCACTGCCGGCTCCGTGGTCATGTACGGCAAGGCCATCTGGGACCCCGTTGACCTGGCCAGCCGCATGACGGGCGCCGCCGTGCTGGTCGCCCTGATCATCCTGCTGATCGACACGGTCAGCGTCAACCTGGCGGCCAACCTGGTGGGCCCGGCGTACGACTTTTCCTCGCTGGCGCCGAAGCAGATTTCGTACAAGATGGGCGGCTACATCACGGCCTTCATCGCCATCGTCATGATGCCGTGGAAAGTGCTCGAGTCGACGCAGGGTTATATCTTCACGTGGCTGATCGGCTACTCGGCCCTGCTGGGCCCCATCGCCGGCATCCTCATCGTCGACTATTATTTTGTGCGCAAGACGCAGCTCGACGTCAGGCAGTTGTATCGCGATGACGGCATCTACTCGTATGGCAATGGCTGGAACATGGCGGCGCTGATCGCCTTCGTCATCGCCGTGCTGCCGAATATCCCGGGCTTTCTGAACGCGGCCTTTCCCACGGCGTTTCCCGACGTGGCCGAAGGCTTTAAAATCATCTACACCTACGCCTGGTTCGTGGGCGTGGCCATCGCCGCAGTCGTCTACGGCGTCATGATGAAGGGCAAGGTAGCGGCACGCGTGCAGCAGGCGCCGCAGTCCTGATCTTTTCGAGAAGGAGACAAGATGACTACATTGATACGTGGCGGCACCGTCGTCAACGCCGACCGCGCGTTTCGCGCCGATGTGCTGATCGAGGGCGACACGATTGTCGCCGTCGGCGAGAACTTGCCGGTGCCGGTGGGCGCCAGCGTGATCGACGCGGGCGGCCTGTACGTGATGCCGGGCGGGATCGACACCCACACGCACATGAATTTGCCCTTCATGGGCACCGTGACGTCCGACGATTTTTTCACGGGCACGGCGGCGGGACTGGCGGGCGGCACCACCACCATCATGGACTTCGTCATTCCCGCCCCGAAGCAGTCGCTGATCGAGGCCTATCACCAGTGGCGCGCCTGGTCGGCCAAGGCGGCCGGCGACTACACCTTCCATGTGGCGATCACCTGGTGGAGCGAGCAGGTTCATGAAGAGATGGGAGTGCTGGTGCGCGAGCATGGCGTAAACAGCTTCAAGCATTTCATGGCCTACAAGAACGCCATCATGGCCGACGATGAAACGCTGGTGAAAAGCTTTACCCGTTCGCTGGAGCTGGGGGCATTGCCCACCGTGCATGCGGAAAATGGCGAGCTGGTTTTTCAATTGCAGCAAGCCTTGCTGAAAAAGGGGATTACCGGGCCGCAGGCGCACCCCTTGTCGCGCCCTCCCGCCGTGGAAGCGGAGGCGGCCAACCGCGCCATCGCCATTGCCAATGTGCTCAATACCCCCGTGTACATCGTGCACGTCTCGTGCGCCGAGTCGCTCGACGCCATCACGCGGGCGCGCGCCAACGGCCAGCGCGTGTATGGCGAAGCGCTGGCGGGCCATCTGGTGATCGACGACAGCGTCTACCAGAGCGATGATTTTGATTATGTGGCGGGCCACGTCATGAGCCCGCCGTTCCGCGGCAAGCACCATCAGGCGGCCTTGTGGCACGGCCTGCAAAGCGGCAATCTGCACACGACGGCCACCGACCACTGCACCTTCTGCGCCGAGCAGAAGGCGGCCGGCAAGGACGACTTCACGCGCATCCCGAACGGCTGCGGCGGCGTGGAGGAACGCATGGCCGTGGTGTGGGATGCGGGCGTCAATTCCGGCATGCTCACGCCCTCCGAATTCGTCAAGGTATCGTCGACCAATGCGGCGCAGATCTTCAATATGTATCCGCGCAAGGGCCTCATCGCCGCAGGCAGCGATGCCGACATCGTGCTGTGGGACCCGCAGGGCACGCGCACCATTTCCGCCGCCACGCAGTTTGCCAAAGGGGGCTTCAACGTCTTCGAAGGGCGCACCGTGCGCGGCATCCCCCGCACCACGATTGCCGCCGGCAAGGTGGTGTTCCACCAGGGCGAGCTGACGGCCGTCGAAGGGGCAGGGCGCTATATCGAGCGCCCGGCGTTTGCCGCCACCACCGCATGAAGTCAGGAGACAATAATGGATGATCTACGCATCAATGGCGAACGGCTGTGGGCAGCCCTGATGGAACTGGCGCAGATCGGCGCGACAGTGAAAGGCGGCGTCAAGCGCCTGGCACTGACGGACCTCGACAAACAGGGCCGCGACCTGGTGGTGCGCTGGGGCAGGGAGGCGGGCATGAGCATCACCATCGACCAGATCGGCAATGTCTTCATGCGCCGCGACGGCACCGACAATACCCTGCCGCCCGTGATGACGGGCAGCCATATCGACACGCAGCCCACGGGCGGCAAGTTCGATGGCAATTACGGCGTGCTGGCGGGACTGGAAGTGGTGCGCACCCTGAACGACCTCAATATCAAGACGCGATCGCCCATCGAGGTGGCCTTCTGGACCAACGAGGAAGGCTCGCGCTTCGTGCCCGTGATGATGGGTTCCGGCGTATTTTGCGGCGCCTTCTCGCTCGAAACCGCGTATGCGGCGAAAGACACGGAAGGCAAAACGGTGGGCGAGGAGCTGGCGCGCATCGGCTATCGTGGAGACCAGGTGCCGGGCGACCATCCGATCGGCGCCTATTTCGAAACGCATATCGAGCAGGGGCCTGTGCTGGAAGACGCCGATAAAGTCATCGGCGTGGTGCCTGCCGTGATGGGCCTGTCGTGGTACGACTGCGTGGTGACGGGCATGGAAGCGCATGCGGGACCGACGCCCATGGGCCTGCGCAAGGATGCGCTGCAGGTGGCCACCGTCATCATGCAGGAAGTCGTCGCCATTGCCAAGCGCTACCCGCCGTATGGGCGCGGCACGGTGGGCATGGTGCAGGTGTTCCCGAACAGCCGCAACGTGATCCCCGGTGAAGTGACATTCAGCATCGACCTGCGCAATGTGAACGACGAACTGCTCAACACCATGCATGGCGAGATCACGGCCTTCATCGACGCCACGCGCGAAAAAACAGGCTTGGGCATTTCACTGGAAAGGGTGTCCTATTACCCGCCATGCCCGTTCCACCCCGATTGCGTGGGCGCCGTGCGCAATGCCACGGCAAAGCTGGGTTATTCCGTGATGGACGTGGTCTCGGGCGCCGGTCACGACGCCATCTACGCGGCCCGGCTGGCGCCGGCCGGCATGATCTTCGTGCCGTGCAAGGACGGCATCAGCCACAATGAAATCGAGGATGCCAAGCCCGAGCACCTGGAAGCGGGCTGCAATGTGCTGCTGCACGCGATGCTGGAGCGGGCCGTGGCCGTCTAGCTGCCGCTGCGCGCTGGTGCTATGCTGGGCGCCTTGCGACAACAGGCGGCCCAGCGATGAGCATTTCCGATACCGATACCGAGCGGCGTCCGGCTGCGCTGCACGCCGCGCGTGGCGGCGAACTGCTGTCCATGGGCGACGCGGCGGGTGCGCTGGCGTGTTTCCAGCAGGCGCTGGCACTTGACCCCGACAACGTGTTTTCCCTGGCCAACCTGGCCTGGATGCGGGAACAGGCGGGCGCGCTGGAACACGCCGTGGCCTTGTACCTGCGCGCGCTGGCGCACATGCCGGACGATGCGCATCTGCTGCAAAACCTGGGCGCGCTGCTGCTGCGCATGCGTCGCATGGACGAAGCCGGGCAAATCTTGCGCCGCGTACTGGCGCTGGAGCCCGAACGCTCTTCCGCCTGGTCCAACCTGGGCGTGCTGGAGGCCAGCCTGCAGCGCGAAACACAGGCGGAGCGCTGCTACCGCCATGCCATGGAACTCGATCCGGCCTACGCGAACGCGCGCTACAACCTCGCCTACCTGCTGCTGCGCCAGGGCCGCCTGGCGGAAGGCTGGCAAATGCTCGAAGCGCGGCCGCAACCGTCCGCGTTTGGCGACTACTTCCACTTCCCGCGCTGGCAGGGAGAGTCGCTGGCCGGCAGGTCGCTGCTGATCTGCCCCGAAGCGGGCATGGGCGATATGCTGCTGCTGTGCCGCTACGTGCCTTTGCTGCGCGATCTGGGCGCGGCCAGCGTGTCGCTACTGTGCCATGCGCCGCTCAAGGCGCTGCTGCGCACCGTGCCTGGCATCGACGAGGTGCTGGCCATCGGCGAGGCGGTCGCGCAGGGCGGACGCGATTATTGGGTCGCCCTGCTGAGCATTCCCGGCCTGTGCGGTACGGTCCTGGAAACGATACCGTCGAACGTGCCGTATTTGCACGCGGATGCGCGCGCCGTGGCCGCCTGGGCCGCGCGCTTGCCGCCCGCGCCGCTGCGCGTGGGCCTGGCCTGGAAAGGCAATCCCGCATTTGAAAACGATGGCGCGCGTTCGCTGGCGGCGCTCGACACGCTGGCGCCGCTGGGCGCTGTGGCCGGCGTGCAGTTTGTCAGCTTGCAGAAGGGCGCCGGCGAGGATGACACTTCGGCGTCACTGGCCCTGGTCGGCGGCGGCGCGGCGCTGGGCGACATGGCCGATACGGCGGCGCTGATCGCCAACCTGGACCTGGTGATCAGCGTCGATACTGCCGTGGCCCATCTGGCCGGGGCGCTGGGCAAGCCGTGCTGGCTGCTGCTGCCCGACTACCAGCCGGACTGGCGCTGGATGGCCGGGCGCCTCGATACGCCCTGGTATCCCACGATGCGGCTGTTCCGCCAGCCTGCGACAGGTGGCTGGCAACCCTTGATTTGCCATCTTGCGCAGGAACTGGCGCGCTGGCGCCAGGCGCACGGCTAGGCTTTTGGCTGGAAATTCCGCAAGAAATGCAGCAGCGCGCGCGCCGCGATATCGGCGTCGTCGGCCGTCATGGTTTCCAGCGGATTGTGGCTGATGCCGCCATTGCCGCAGCGCGTAAACAGCATGGCCACGTCGGTGATGGCGGCCATGGCCATGGCGTCGTGGCCCGCGCCCGACAGCAGCGCGTATGGTTCGATGCCGACCGATTCCACGGCTTGCGCCAGTTGCGCCATCAGCCATGGCGCGCACGGCGCGGCACGCGCCGACAGCAGCAGTTCCAGCTGGTAGTCGATCTGGCGCCGCGCGCAGATGCCTGCGATGCCATCGAGGATGTCGTCGACGGCCGCCTGGCGCACGGCATCAACGGCCGCGCGGATATCGAGCGACAGGGTGCAGGCGCCGGCGATCACGTTGACGGAACCGTTGGGCACCTGCAGCTGGCCGACCGTGCCCACCAGCGCTACGCCCTGGCTGCAGCGCTGTTCCACCAGCAGGATGATTTCGGCCGCCGCGCTGGCCGCGTCGCGTCGCATGTGCATCGGCGTGGTGCCCGCGTGGCTGGCCACGCCGCCAAGATGGAGCAGGTAGCGCGAGCTGCCGGCAATCGCCGTGACGATCCCCAGCGGCAGGTCGCGCTCGAGCAGCACGGGGCCTTGTTCGATATGCACTTCCACATAGCCGAGCAAGTCGGCGGGATCGCGCGCGATGGCGCCGATGGCGCTCGCCTCGTGACCGGCGGCGGCCAGCGCGTCGCGCATGCTCACGCCATCCGCGTCAAGCTGTTCCAGCAGCGACAAGTCGAACCTGCCCGTGACGGCCGTGCTGCCCAAAAACGTGCTCTTGAAGCGCACGCCTTCCTCTTCGGCGAAGCCGACGACCTCGACGTGGAAGGGCAGCTTTTCACCCCGTTCGTGCAGGTGGCGCACGACGGCGATCGGCAGCACGATGCCCAGCCGGCCGTCGTACTTGCCGCCGTTGCGCACCGTGTCGTAATGCGATCCCGTCATCAGGGTCTTCGCGCCTGGCAGGTTGGACGGGTAGCGGCCGACCACATTGCCGACGGCGTCGATATGCACCTGCATGCCGGCCTCGCGCATCCAGTCGGCCAGCTGCGCGGCCGTTTTCCGGTGCGCCGGCGTCAGGTAGGCGCAGGTCAGGTTGTAATCGCTGTCGCTCCAGCCGGCCAGGGTTTCCGCCTGCTGCATGATGGCCGGGCCGAAGTCCAGGCGCACGTCGAACAGCTCGTTCAGGCGCAGCTCGGCGATGCGCTTGATCTGCCGCAGCGATTCGGCCAGTTCATCGGCGCGCCGGTTCTTCAGGCGCCGGGCAAAGGTGGCGATGATGTCCTGGCGCGACAAGCCTTCGCCCGTCGGGCCCTTGACGGCCAGGATGAAGGGAAAGCCGAACTTGGCGTTGTACTCGCTGTTGAGGCGCTGCAGGGTGGCAAATTCGTCGGCGCTGCACAGGTTCAGGCCGGACTTGGCCTGTTCGCGCGTCGATTCCATCGTCAGCTGTCCCGCGACGGCGGCCTTGCCGGCCAGTTCGGGGTGGGCGCGTATCAGCCCCAGTTGTTCTTCGGGCGAGGCCAGGGCCAGCACGCGCTGCAATTCCGTCTTGAGCGCCGTCAGGCTGGCAAACGGCCGCGCGGCGGCTGCGCGCTGGGCGATCCAGGGCGAATGTTCGTAGATGCCATGCAGCTGCGCGATAAAATCGGCCTGGCTGCCGGCGTTCAGGTCTGAAAGGGTGGTCATGGTTTTCCGATCATGCAAGCAGTGATGATAGCGCCCCGTTCCTGCATCCATTATATGCGCGTGCTGATAGCGGCTATCGCTGTACCAGCGCCTTGGCCGCCGCGCTGACCTGGTCGCGCAGCCATTTATGCTCGGGCGCCTGGTGCACGCGCTGGTGCCACAACTGGTAAAAGCGCATCGGCGGGAATTTCAAGGGCACGGTATACGTTTTCAGCGGCAGGGTCTTTTCATAGAAGCGCATGAACTGGCGGCCCGTGGTGAGTACCAGGTCCGTCTGCGTCAGCATGTAGGGGATCAGGCCGAAATATGCCGATTCGACCACCACGTTGCGCTGCAGGTTTTGCCGTTCGAGGAAGGAGTCGATCACGCCGTGGTAGCCCGGCATCATCTGCGACGGCGCCACGTGGGGCAGGCTCAGATAATCGTCGAGCGTCATGGCGTCGCTGGCCGTGCGGCGCGCATAGGCGTTTTCCGCATGCATGGCGCAGACGATGGGATCTTCGAACAGCTTCGAAATGTGCAGATGGGCGGGCGGCTCGTCCCAGTTGGCGATGACCAGATCCAGACCTCCGTCGGACAATTGCCGGATATGGTCGATGCCCGGTCCCAGGCTGTGCAGCACGACGCGGCTTTTCGGCGAACCGCGGCGCAGCTGGGCCACCACATTGGGCAGGAACTGGCTGTCCAGGTAGTCGGGCGCGGCGATATGGAAGGTGCGCGCCTCTTCCTGCGCCACGAACGGCGTCTTCTTGATGAACAGGCTCTCCGTCTGGTCGAGGATGCGCTTGGCCGGATTGAGCAGGCTTTCGCCATGCTGGGTGGGCACCATGCCGCGCGCGCCGCGCACCAGCAGCGGGTCGCCCGTGAGTTCGCGCAGCTTGCGCAAGGAGGCGGAAATCGACGGCTGCGGCTGATTGAGTTTCAGCGCCACGCGCGAGACATTCTTTTCCACCAGCAGCAGGTAGAGGATGCGGATCAGGTGCAGGTCGAGGTGTTGCGGCAGGCTGGACATGTGGCGGCGGCTCTGTTGTATATCGATTTGAATATGTCAAATATACGATATTTTTCATGTGAAGGGCGGTAAATCCGTTTATCTTGTGTAGATTGGCACGAATATGGGTTCGGTCTGACTAGAGGAAATTTATGGAAGTATTTGCCTACCTGATTCCGTACGGCCTGGAGTGGCTGAACCTGATCGTCCGCTGGCTGCACGTCATCACGGGCATCGCCTGGATCGGTGCTTCCTTTTATTTTGTCTGGCTCGACAACTCGATCCGCCCGCCCGCGCCCGGCTCCGAGCTGGCGAAGAAGGGCGTCTCGGGGGAGCTGTGGGCCGTGCATGGCGGCGGCTTCTATAACCCGCAAAAATACCTGCTGGCGCCCGCCGAACTGCCGAAGGAGCTGCACTGGTTCAAATGGGAAGCGTATTCCACCTGGCTGTCCGGCTTTGCGCTGCTGACGATTGCCTATTACTTCAATGCCCAGGCCATGATGATCGACAAGGCCGTGGCCGATATCTCCAGCGGCCAGGCCGTCGGCATCGGCATCGCCACCCTCGTCATCGGCTGGACCGTGTACGACCTGCTGTGCCGCTCCAAGCTGGCGCACTATGAACTGTGGTTCGGCGTGACGGTGTTTGCGCTGATCGTCGGCGCCGCGTACGTGCTCACGCATTTGCTCAGCGGGCGCGCCGCCTACATCCACGTGGGCGCCATGATCGGCACCATCATGGTGGCCAATGTGCTGATGCTGATCATTCCCGGCCAGCGCAAGATGGTCGAAGCCATGGCCGCCGGCAAGCTGCCCGATCCGAAGCATGGCCAGAAGGCCAAGCAGCGCAGCGTGCATAACAATTACTTTACCTTGCCGGTGCTGTTCATCATGATCAGCAACCACTACGCGATGACCTATCGGAACGATCATGCCTGGCTGGTGCTGGCGCTGATCATGGCGGCCGGTGTCTTCATTCGCCACTTCTTCAACCTGCGCCACAAGGGCCGTGTCGAGTGGCGCTATCCGGCCATCGGCATGGCCCTGCTGCTGGCCGTCGCTATCGCCATCGCGCCGAAAGCGCCCGTGGCGGCCGCGCCTGCGGTGGACCCGGCCGCGCAGTTCCAGCGCGCGCATGCCATCATCGCCCAGCGCTGCGCCACCTGCCATTCGGCCCAGCCCACGCAAGCGGGTTTCGCCACGGCGCCGGCCGGCATGATGCTCGATAATGAAACGCAAATCCGCCAGCACGCGGCGCAAATCTACAAGCAGGCCATCGAGCTGAAAGCCATGCCGATCGGGAACCTGACCAATATGACGGAGGCCGAGCGCAGCGAATTGGGCGCCTGGCTGCAACAGACCATGCAAGGAGCAAAATGACTACGCACGCAGAAAAAATCACGGCCTGGATCGACGCACACTTCGACGAAGAAGTCGCCTTTTTACAGCAGGTGGTGCAGCAGCCGACGGATACGCCGCCCGGCAATAACGCGCCCCATGCGGAGCTGGTGGCGCAGCTGTTGCAGGCATATGGCTGGCAGGCGGAGCAGCATGCGGTACCTGCGGACCAGGTCGAGGCCTATGGCATGCAGAGCATCACCAACCTGATCGTGCGCCGGCCGTATGCCGAGGGCGGGCCGACCGTGGCCCTGAACGCGCATGGCGACGTGGTGCCGCCCGGCGACAACTGGACGTATCCGCCATATGGCGGCCAGATCGACGGCGGCTATATCTACGGCCGCGCGACGGCCGTGTCAAAAGGCGATTTCGCCACCTATGTGTTTGCCGCGCGCGCGCTCGAAGCGCTGGGTATTCCATTAAAAGGCCAGCTGGAGCTGCACTTTACGTATGACGAGGAATTCGGCGGCTTGCTGGGGCCGGGCTGGCTGCTGGAACAGCAGCTGACGAAGCCCGATTTCGTCATCGCCGCCGGTTTCAGCTACGGCATCGTCACCGCGCACAACGCCTGCCTGCAGCTGGAAATCACCGTGCATGGCAAGTCTGGCCACGGCTCCATGCCGGAGACGGGGCATGACGCGCTGCAGGCGGCCAACAAGATCCTCAACGCCATCTACGGCCAGCTGCCGGAGCTGAAAAAGATCAAGTCAAAAGTCGCTGGCATCGATTCGCCCACCATGCTGGTGGGCCGCATCGACGGCGGCACGAATACGAATGTGGTGCCGGGCAAGGTGGTCATGAAGATGGACCGCCGCATGATCCCGGAAGAAGACCCGGTGGCGGTGGAAGCGCAGGTGCGCGCGCTGATCGAGGACGCCGTGAGCGGCGAACCTGGCATCCGCATCGAGATCCGCCGCCTGCTGCTGTCGCACGCGCTGCGGCCCTTGCCCGGTTCCGAGCAGCTGGTCGGCAGCCTGCAGAAAAACGCGCAAGCCATCCTTGGCGAGACGATTCCCGCCGTCGGCACGCCCCTGTATGCGGATGCGCGCCTGTATGGCGAACGGGGCATCCCCGCCGTGCTGTATGGCGCCGGTCCGCGCACGGTGCCCGAGTCGAACGCGAAGAAGGCCGACGAGCGCCTGGCGCTCGATGATTTGCGCAAGGCCAGCAAGATCGTCGCCCTGACCCTGCTCGACTTCCTGGCCGCCTGACAGGGCGACGACCATGCCGCTGGCATCCGGTAAGATGCATGCCTGGAAAATCGAGGAGGCAGCATGGAGTTGACTGGCAAGACGACGATACGGGAACTGGCGGCCGACCTGGCCGCCGGCCGCCTCACCAGCGTGGCACTGACGCAGCAGATGCTGGCACGCGCCGAGGCGCACCGGGCGCAAGGCGGCCATGCCTATGTCAGCCTCGATGGCGCACAGGCCCTCGCCGAGGCCCGGGCCAGCGATGCGGCGCGCGCCGCGGGCTGGGTGCCTTCGCCGCTGGCCGGCGTGCCTATTTCCATCAAGGACCTGTTCGACGTCAGGGGACAGGTCAGCAGCGCCGCCTCGCTGGCGCTGGCCGATGCGCCGCCCGCCGATGCCGATGCGCTTGCCGTGGCGCGCCTGCGCGCGGCCGGCGCCGTCCTGCTTGGGCGCACCAACATGAGCGAATTCGCGTTTTCCGGCCTGGGCTTGAACCCCCATTACGGCACGCCGCGCAATCCGCACGACCACGCGCGCGTGGCGGGCGGCTCCACCTCGGGCGGCGCCGTGACGGTGGCCTTGGCGATGGCGGCTGGCGCGCTGGGCACGGACACGGGCGGCTCGATCCGTATCCCGTCCGCCTTTTGCGGCTTGTCGGGTTTCAAGCCGACGGCGGCGTCCGTGCCGCTGGCCGGCACGGTGCCCTTGTCGCGCTCCCTCGACTCGGCCGGCCCCATCGCCCACAGCGTCGATTGCTGCGCCATCCTGTATGCGGCCTTGTCCGGCCACGATATTGCCGATGCTGCGCCAGCCCTGAAAGGCTTGCGCTTCGGCTTTACCAGCGATTACGTAGGCGCCAATGTCGAGCCGCAGGTGCAGCAGGCTTTCGGGCGCGCGCTGGACAAATTGCGCGCGGCCGGCGCGCAGGTGGACCAGTTCGATTTCCCGGAATTGCTGGCGCTGCCGGGTATCAATGGCGGCGGCGGCCTGGTGGCGGCGGAAGCGTGGCACTGGCACAGGGTGCTGCTTGAAGAGAAGGGCGCGCAATACGACCAGCGCGTGGCGGCGCGTATCCGCCGCGGCCAGCAGCAAGGCGCAGCGGACTACATCGATCTGCTCGATGCGCGTGCGCGCCTGATCGCCATCGCGAAGCAGCGTCTGGCGCCGTTCGACGCCTGGCTGATGCCCAGCGTGGCGGTTCTGGCGCCGCTGGTCGCGCCGCTGGAAGCGGACGACGCCACCTTCTTTGCCACGAATGGCCTGGTGCTGCGCAACGCCAGCGTGATCAACTTTCTCGACGGCTGCGCGCTGTCGCTGCCGTGCCACGCCGAGGGCGAGCTGCCCGTGGGCCTGGGCATCTGCGGTCTGGCCGGCGCCGACGATCAAGTGCTGCAAATCGGCCGCGCCGTGGAGGCGCTGTTGCGGGGGCGTGAAAAAGAATAGTGCCGTAGTGCAGGAAAATGCCAACTCTGTCATGATGGCTGGCATTGACATGGGATAGTCGCGCTTCGGGCGCCGGCAAACTTCAACTGTGCACCGATACGACCTGATTAGCTGTCATGACTGCGGCGTGCTGTACCGCAAACGTCCGCTGCGTCCACGCGAAAAGGCGCGCTGCATCCGTTGCCGCTCGGTGCTGTATCGCGGCGCGCACGCGCGCGGCGCCTCGGCCGAATTGACCAAGGTGGTGGCGCTGACCCTGGGTGCCGCCCTGGTTTTCCTGATCGCGCAGTTTTTCCCCATCGTCGAACTCGACGTCAATGGCCTCACGTCCAGCGCCACCTTGCTCGGCTCCATCCGCGTGCTGTGGTCCGAGCAGATGCACATCGTGGCGACGATGGTGTTCCTGTTTACCATCCTCTTTCCCGCCATCGAACTCGCTTCCCTGCTGTATGTGGCGCTGGGCTTGCGCGGCGGCGTCAAGGTGCCGGGCTTTAACCGCGTGCTGCGCGCCGTGCAGACGGCGCGCGAATGGGGCATGACGGAAGTGCTGATGATCGGCATCCTGATCACCGTCGTGAAGATGACCAGCCTGGCCACGGTGCTGCCGCAACCGGGGCTGTTCGCGTTTGGCGCGCTGACCCTGATGCTGGCCATCGTCGTCTCGTTCGACCCCAAGGCCCTGTGGAACCTCGGCGACGACTTGACCCGTCAAGCGCTGCCCGGCATCCGCTACAAGGCCTTCGCGCCGGGCGCGAAGATCGTGCCCTGCCACGCCTGTGGCCTGGTGGCGCCGCCGCTGGGCAAGGGCAGGCATCTGGCGTGCGTGCGCTGCGGCACGACCCTGCATGTACGCAAACCGGACAGCATCAACCGCACCTGGGCCTTGCTGATCGCCGCCATGATCCTCTACATTCCCGCCAACCTCCTGCCCGTGATGGTGACGTATTCCCTGTTTGGCGCGCAGGACGACACCATCATGAGCGGCGTGGTGCTGTTCTGGACCAGCGGCTCGAAAGGCCTGGCCATCATCATTTTCATCGCCAGCGTGGTCGTCCCGATGTTGAAACTGGGCGTGCTGGCGCTGCTGGCGTTCACGGCGCAGCGGCGTTCACGCTGGCGGCCGCGCCAGCGCACCATCTTGTACCGCATGGTCGAATTCATCGGCCGCTGGTCCATGCTCGACATCTTTGTCGTCACCCTGACGGTGGCGCTGGTGCGCTTCAAGTCGCTGGCCGTGATCACGGCCGGCCCCGGCGCGCTGGCCTTTGGCGCCGTGGTGGTGCTGACCATGCTGGCGGCGATGCAGTTCGACCCGCGCCTGATCTGGGACCCCGTCGACGGGCAGGTACCTGGCGAGGAAGAACCCGTGGTGGTGGCAAATACCGGAAACAATACAGTGATTGGAGAACAGCATGTCTGACAAAGAAGCAGGCGACCTTGCCGAAACGGGTGGCCAGGGCGTCCCCCCGTTGCCGGAACCCGATGTGGAACAGGGCAGCCGCTGGCTGCCGTCGCTGGTCTGGCTCATTCCGCTGCTGGCCGCGCTGATCGGCGCCGGCCTGGCCGCCAAGTCCATCCTCGACCAGGGCCCCACGGTAACGGTCAGCTTCAAGAGCGCCGAAGGCCTGGAGCCGGGCAAGACCAAGGTCAAATACAAGGATGTCGACATCGGCCAGGTGCGCGCCATTACCCTCGGCGAGGACTTGAGCAAGGTGCTGGTGACGATCGACATGAGCAAGGAAGCGCGGCGCTTCGCCACGGCCGATTCGCGCTTCTGGGTGGTGCGCCCGCAGATCGGCGCCAGCGGCGTGACGGGGCTGGGCACCTTGCTGTCGGGTGCCTACATCGGCGTCGACACGGGCAAGTCGGAAGCCAAAAAAGAGAACTTCGTCGGCATGGAAAACCCGCCCGCGGTGGCCGGTGACCAGAAGGGCAAGCTGTACACGCTGCATGCGGACAGCCTCGGCTCCGTCGACGTGGGTTCGCCGCTGTTCTTCCACCGCCTGCGCGTGGGCAAGGTGGTCAGCTTCGCGCTGGACAAGGATGGCAATGGCATCACCATGTCGGTATTCGTGAACGCCCCGTACGACCAGTTCGTCGGCAAGAATGCGCGCTGGTGGCATGCCAGCGGCGTCGACGTGCGCCTCGATTCGAGCGGCTTCAAATTGAATACGCAGTCGCTGGCGGCCATGCTGGTGGGCGGCATCGCCTTCGAGGCGGAAAACGGCCGCAAGCCCGAGGAGCCCGCGCCCGCCAATACCAATTTCCGCCTGGCGGCCGACGAGGCCAGCGCCATGCGCGAACCCGATGGTGAAGCCATTACCACCGTATTCTATTTCGACCAGTCCCTGCGCGGCTTGCAGCCTGGCGCCACGGTGGACTTCCGCGGCATCGTGCTGGGCGAGGTGCGCTCGGTGGGCATCGAATTCGATCCCGTGAAGAAGAACTTCCGCATGCCCGTCACCGTCAGTCTGTATCCGGCCCGCCTGGGCATGCGTTTCAAGACGGCCGTCGACGATGCGGAGGGATCGGCCGGCCACCAGCTGCTCGAACGCATGGTCAGCCGCGGCTTGCGCGCGCAGCTGCGCACGGGCAACCTGCTCACCAGCCAGTTGTACATCGCGCTGGATTTCTTCCCGAAAGCGCCGAAGGTGGCGCTGGACTTGAACAAATATCCGCTGGAAGTGCCGACCGTACCGAATACCCTGGATGAACTGCAGACGCAGATCGCCAGCATCGCCCGTAAGCTCGATCAGGTGCCGTACGCGGAGATCGGCAACAACCTGAACGCCACCATCAAGCAGGCCAATACCCTGTTCAAGCAGCTCGATGGCCAGGTGGTGCCGGAAATGCGCGACACCCTGACGGCGGCGAAACAGACCTTCGGCACGGCCGAACAGGTGCTGCAAAAGGATTCGCCGCTGCAGTCGGACGTGCGCCAGGCCTTGCAGCAACTGACGCAAACCCTGCAATCGCTCAATGCCCTGTCGGATTACCTGGAACGTCATCCCGAGTCCCTGATCCGCGGTAAAAAAGGAGATGAAAAAAAATGATGAAACCGATTTTTTCCGCGCTGCTGGCTGGCAGCCTGCTGGGCGCCTGCTCCACGCCCCAGCCCGAGCATTTCTATACGCTCAGCGGCGGCGCCGATGCGCAGCCGGCCAAACCCGTGAAATACTATGTCGAGGTGCTGGCCGTCAGCGTGCCGCAGCAGGTGAGCCGCAACCAGTTTGTCGTGACGGCGCCGTCGGGACGCATCGAATTGCTGGAGCAGCAGCGCTGGGCAGGGCCGCTGGCCGGCGAGATCGGCCAGGCCCTGTCCACGGCCGTGACGAATGACCTGGGCGCCATCGACGTGTTCCGCACGCCGCATCCGGACAACCTGCCCGTGTACCGCATCAGCACCAATGTGCAGCGTTTCGAGTCCGTGATGGGCCAGTATGCGCTGATCGACGCCGTGTGGAGCGTGCGCCAGCTGGCCAGCAACAAGGTGGTCACTTGCCGCACGATCGCCAATGAAAAGGTGGGCGCCGGCTACGATGAACTGGTGCTGGGCCACCGCCGCGCCGTGGGCCGCATCGCCGCCGATACGGCGAGCGTGGTGCGCGCTTTTGACAACGGCAACGCCGCCTGCCCGGCCGCCTGAGCGCCATTGCGCTACCCAGTCCCGGCGGCCGCTGGTAAAATGCGGCCATGGGAATGACCTTGTTCACGCGCCGCTTTGCCGCCTGGATCGCCTGCTTTGCGATCCTGCTGGCGGCGCTCGCGCCATCGATTTCCCAGGCCGTCGCCAACGCCAAGCAGGAATCGGGCTCTGGCTGGGCGGAAATCTGCTCGGTGGCCGGCATCCGCTTCGTCCAGGTCGATGATGATGGCGCCGCCGATGGCAAGTCCGGCGGCAAGGCCATGCAGATGGAGCACTGCGCCTTCTGTTCCACGCATGCGGGTTCCGTCGGCCTGCCGCCCGCCAACCCCGTGCTGCCGCTGCTTGTGGCCAGCGGCACGGCCATTTTCCCGGCGCTGTACTACCAGTCCCCATCCCCGCTGTTCATCTGGTCCACCGCGCAGTCGCGCGCGCCGCCCACCCTCGTTTAAGTTTTTTTGCTTTTTCAATGCTGGCGCTGTCCACCTTGCGGTGTGACGCGCAGCATCCGCACACTTATACGAGAATCACATGAACAAGAAATTATTGGTACTGGCCGTGGCCATCACCGTGGCCTACCCCTGCGCGCGGGCGCAGCAACCTGACCAAACCGACCACGCCATCGACACCGTCGTCGTCTCCGGTTCGCGCGCGCAAGCGTGGCTGTCCGAGACGCCGCAGGCCATCGGCGTCGTCAATGCCAAAACGCTGGAACGCGACAAGCCCAAGACCATGGGCGATATCCTCAACCGCATCGCCGGCGTGTACTGGAATGACCTGGGCAACGAGCAGCACAGCATGAGCATCCGCCAGCCCATCGGCACGAATGCCGTCTATCAGTACCTGGAAGACGGCATTCCCATCCGCCCGCTGGGCGTCTTCAACCACAACTCGCTCAATGAAATGAACATGGCCGGCGCCAGCGGCGTGGAAGTGGTGAAGGGTGCCGCCTCGTCGCTGTACGGCAGCAATGCCGTCGGTGGCGCCATCAATTTCCTCACGGCCGGCGCCAGCGCCACGCCGACGGCCAAGGTGGGCGTGCGGCGCGACAGCGTGGCCGGCTTCACCCGCTACGACACCTCCGCCAGCGATACCTGGGGGCCGCTGGGACTGCGCTTTTCCCATTACAGTTCGCGCCGCTCGCGCGACAACTGGCAAGAGTACAGCTATGGCGACAAGGATTCGTTCTCGCTGCGCGCCGACTATGCGCTCAGCCCCACCTCGCAGCTGCGCGCCACCCTCGTCCACACGGATCTCGATGCGGCCATGACGGGCAGCCTGTTCGAGAACGATTACCGCAATGACCCCGGCAAGAGCCTGAACACGTTTACCTACCGCAAGGACAAGACCACGCGCATGAATCTGGCGTGGGAGGGCGCGACGACGGCCCATGGCACCAGTACCGTCACCGTGTTTACGCGCAAGAATGACCATGGGCAGATTCCCGCATATTCCATCGGCAGCTGCGCAGGCATGCTGTGCAAGGGCGTCATCAACAACAACCACGTCGATTCGCTGGGGCTGGACGTGAAACACCAGCAGGAATTCGCGTGGCTGCGTTCGCGCCTGATCTTTGGTGTGTATGTCGACAAGAGTGATAATCCCTTTGTCAGCGACAATCTCTCCATCGTGCGCGATGCGGCCACGGGCCGCTACCTGCGCTATACGCTGGCCAATGCGTCCAATCCGCAGGGCGTGCGCGACTACCAGACGGATATCCTCAACACGGCCGTCTTCGCGCAGTGGGAGTTTTCTCCGCTGGCCGGCACGCGCGTGGTGCTGGGCGGGCGCTCGGACGCCATCCGCTACGATTACCACAACCAGCTGGCGCCCGGCGGCAGCGTCAATTATGGCGCGCCCGACGAGTCGCGCAGTTTTTCGCATGTCAGCCCGAAGCTGGGCGCCACCTACGCCATCGGCCAGGCGGGCAGCGCGTATGCGAACGTCAGCCAGGGTTTTACCCCGCCCGAGGTGAGCCAGCTGTATGGCAAGACGGGCATCGCCGACCTGCAGCCGTCCGTCTACAACAACTATGAACTGGGCTTGCGCTGGGCCTTTTTGCAGGGCCGCTTGAAACTCGACACGGCCCTGTACCGTCTCGACGGGCGCGACACCATCGTCAGCTATACGCTCTCGCCGGGCAACAGCGAAAACCGCAATGCGGGACGCACGCGCAGCGAAGGGCTGGAGCTGGGCCTGAACTACGACAGCGGCCCGTTCGACGCGCGCTTCGCCACGGCCATCGCGCGCCACCGCTACCTGCGTTACCAGGTCTCCGCCAGTCTCGATTACAGCGGCCGCACCATGCCGCAGGCGCCGCGCGACATCACCTCGATCGAGATCGGCTACAAGCCCGTGGCCGGCGCCAGGGTGGCGCTGGAAGCCGTGCACCAGGGCCGCTACTGGATGAACAACGCCAACACGGTGGAGTACCAGGGTCACGCCTTGCTGAACCTGCGCGCCAGCTACCAGCTCGCGCGCGGCCTGGAAGCGTGGGCGCAGGTGCGCAATCTGATGGACAAACGCTATGCCGATTCGGCCAGCAGCAGTTATGCGGGCACGGGCAGTTATGCACCGAACAGCCAGAACCAGTACACGCCCGGTGCGCCGCGCAGCGTGATGCTGGGCCTGGGCTATACCTTCAACGCACTGTGAGGCTGGCCATGGACGATCACACCTTTCTCATCGCACGGCGCAAAAGCCTGTACTGGCGCATCCACTTCTGGGCCGCGCTGATCGCCTCGCCGTTTGCCCTGGTGGCCACCCTGACGGGCATTTTGTATGTGTTTACGCCGCAGATCGAGGCAAGGCTGTACCAGCACCTCGACCGCGTGGCGCCGCAAGCGTCGATGCTGCCGCTGGACGCCGCCGTGGCGGCAGCCGAACGGGCGGCGCCGCGCGGCTGGGCGGTGCAGCACGTGGTGCCGCCGTTCCAGGCCAACGATGCGGTGCAGGTGGCGTTCGCGCCGCCCGGCGGCGCGCAGGATGAACATGCGGGCCATGGCGGACATGCCGCGCCGGCCAAGCCGAAGTTCGGCCTGCCCGCGCAAGCCATCATCGTGTATGTGAATCCGTATGACGCGCGCGTGCTGGGCAGCCTGGCTGGCAGCGAACGCTTCGGCAACTGGGCGAAAAAGCTGCATTCGCGCCTGCTGCAAAACGATGGCTGGCGCTGGATGATCGAGCTGGCGGCCAGCTGGCTGATGGTGATGCTGGTGACGGGCGTGGTGCTGTGGTGGCCGCGCGGCGCGCAATCTGGCTTGCCGAAGCGGCGCGCGCGCGGCCGCAATGGCTGGCGCCAGTGGCATGCTTTTCTCGGCGTGGCGCTCGGCATCGTCAGTGTCGTGATCCTGACGACAGGGCTGACGTGGAGCCAGCAGGCGGGCGGGCGCATCCGCGCGCTGCGCGATGCCAGCGGCCAGGCGCCGCCGCCCGTGCCGCGCGGTCTGCATTCGCGCGAGGAGGGCGCTCCGCTCGACTGGCAGGATGCCTGGCAAGTGGCGCGCAGCCATGCTCCGGCCATCGCCGTGCAGCTGACGGCGCCTGCCAGCCAGGACGATGTGTGGCGCGCCACCATGGCCGACCGCAGCCAGCCCACGTTGCGCTTCGACCTGCAATTCGACGCCTACAGCGGCAAGCCTTTGTACTATGCGGGGTGGCAGGCGCAGACAGCGTTCGGCAAGGCCACGGCCATCGGCATTCCATTTCATCGCGGCGAATTCGGCTGGTGGAACCAGGCCTTGTTGCTGCTGTTCGGCGCCAGCGTGCTGTTCTCGCTGGTATCGGGCTGGGTGATGTTCTTCAAGCGCCGCTTGCCAGGCTCGCTGGGCTTGCCCCGGCTGCTGCCGGGCGCCTGGACCTCGCCGTCCGCGCTGGCCTGGTTGATGGCGGCGCTCATGTGCGCGCTGATGCCGCTGCTGCTCATTTCCGGCTGCCTGCTGATGCTGCTGGAGCTGCTGCTGGCGAAATGCGGTGCGCGTCTCGGCGGGATGCGACTGCGCTAGAATAAGGGGCGCGGCCAGGCTCGTTGCCATGGGCCGCCCCCTTGTACTGGTTGACGCATGATATTCATCGACTTTCCCGCCTTGTCCGCACTGGCCGCCGCGTCGGCCCTGGTGACCAAACCATGCAGCTGCTGCGCCGTGCCGCTCGATGCCTGGCAACGGCTGCCCACCTCGCTGGAGCTGGACCGCTTTGAAGAAATCGGCACCCTGCGCGAAGATCCTTACGAGGAACCGACGTTTGCCGAATACCACCCGCACGGCACGCGCTACGACAGCGCCGATGCGCCCATCGCGCCGCGCTACTATCCCGCGAACCTGAGTCAGGTGGCGCGCTGCCTGAACTGCGGCCGTCACTACCTGCGCTACAACGAGGCGGGCGGCTATTTCACGGAGCTGCGCATCCGCGCGCTGCGGCCGGAACTGCTGACCGACGCAGCGTGATGTGTCGCCGGGTTTAGTCGGCGCGCAGGAAGTCCAGCAGCAGTCCCGTAAAGGCCAGTTCCGCTTCGATGTTCGACAGGTGCGAGGCATCGACGGTAGCCAATTCCGCATGGAAGATAGCCTGCTGCATCTGCATGGCGTCGGCGACCGTGGTGACCGGATCGAGGATGCCGGCGATGATCAGTGTCGGTGCGACGATGGCATGAATGGCGCCGCGCAGGTCGGCCTCGGCCAGTGCGTCGCAGCAGCTGGCGTAGCCTTGTGGATCCTGTTGGCGCAGCTTGTCGAGCATGGCGGCGATGGTGGCCGGGCGCGCGGCGACGAATCCCTGGCTGAACCAGCGTCCCGCGGCGCTGGCTGCGATGACATCGAGTCCCTCCTGGCGCACGCTGTGCGCGCGCGTGGCCCACCCTTGCTGCGTGCCGACCTTGGCGGCCGTATTGGCCAATACCAGCTTGTGCAGGCGCTGCGGCGCATGGATGGCCAGCCATTGTCCGATCACGCCGCCCATCGACAGGCCGCAGAAATGCGCCTGGCCGATCCGCAGGTGGTCGAGCAGGCCTACCACGTCCTGGCCCAGCATCTGCACGCTGTAGGGGCCGGGCGGACTGCCGGAGGCGCCATGGCCGCGCGTGTCATAGCGCAGCACGTGGAAGTGCGGCGCCAGTGCTTCGGCTTGCGCATCCCACATGCTCAGATCGGTGCCGAGGGAATTCGACAGCACCAGGCAAGGCTGGCGCGGGTCGCCTTCGCTGCGGTAATGCAGCGATAGTCCATTGATGTCTGCGATTGGCATGTGCGCCCCTTATCCCTGATCGCCGCCACCGACAGGCAGCACGCTGCCCGTGATGTACGACGCTTCATCCGAGGCGAGAAACAGGATCGCGCCCACTTGTTCATCGATGCTGCCATAGCGGTGCATGGCGCTGTGGGCGATGGTCTGGTCGACGATGCCCTGGTACCAGCGCAGTTCCTGCTCATTGAGGGGCGTGCTGTTGCGCGGAATGGCGCGAGGCGGCGCTTCCGTGCCGCCCGTGGCGACTGCATTGACGCGGATGCCGTGTTGCGCGTTTTCCAGCGCCAGGCTGGCCGTCAGCGCATTCACGCCACCCTTGGCCGCCGCGTACGGCACGCGGTAGATGCTGCGCGTGGCGATCGACGAGACATTGACGATGGCGCCGCCGCCCTGTTCCAGCATGGCCGGCAGCACCGCGCGGCAGCACCAGAGAGTGGGGAACAGCGAACGGCGGATTTCCGCTTCGATCTGTTCTTCCTGGTAGACCTCGAAAGGCTGTGCCCAGATGGTGCCGCCCACATTGTTGATCAATACGTCGATGCGGCCGAAATCGGTCATGGCCAGATCGGCCAGCTGGCGCGCGCCCGCATAGTGTTCCAGGTCGGCCTTGCAGACGCTGACGCGCGCGCCCAGGGCAATCGCTTCGGCGGCCACCTGTTCGACCAGGTCGGCGCGATCAGCCAGCACCAGCTGTGCGCCTTCGCGCGCGGCGCGCAGCGCGACGCCGCGGCCTATGCCCTGCGCCGCGCCCGTTACCAGCACGACCTTGTCGGAAAATCGTTGACGATCACTCATTTTTCACACTCCGCTGCTTGCCGAGAATTTCTCGTAGTAGAAGTTGGCGGGCGTCACGCCCGTCTCATTGAGCCAGTTGCGCACCGCATCGACCATGGCGACAGGGCCGCACAGGTACACATCGACATCGCCGCCGTTCATCCACGCCGGCTCCACGTGGGCCGTCGCATAGCCCTTGCGCGCATGGTTGCTGTCGGCGGCCGCCACGCAGGTGACGTAGGAGAACTGCGGATGGGCAGAGGCGATGCGGGCGAGCTGCTCCAGTTCCACCAGGTCGTGCTCATTGGTGACGGCGTACACCATGCGCACGGGCTGGGGAAAGCCGTGCGTGGACAGTGCGCCCAGCATTGACAAAAAGGGTGCGATGCCCGTGCCGCCCGCCAGCAGCAGGACAGGGCGTTGCACGGGCCGCAGGTAAAAGCTGCCATAGGGACCGGCGAAGCTGACCGCTGCGCCCGGTTGGGCCGCATCGCTCAGGTAGCCGCTCATCTGCCCGCCGGGGACATTGCGCACCACGAACTGCGTCTGTGCCGCGCCCGGGGCCGAGCTGAACGAGTACGAACGCGTCAGGCTGGTACCCGGAATGGCCACGTTGACGTACTGGCCCGGCAGGAAGTCGAGCGCGGCAGGATCGGCCAGGTCGATGGCAAACGAAATCGTCGATGGCGACAGATGCCGTACCGATGCCACAGTGCCGGCGTGGCTGGCCACGGCCGTCTTGCAGGCGGCGGAGGTGGCCGGGATCTTCACCACGCAGTCGGAGGTGGGACGCATCTGGCAAGCCAGGATATGGCCTTGCGCCGCTTCTTCCGGCGTCAGCGCATCCTCGATATAGCTCGACGCGGGCAGGTCGTAGCTGCCGGACTCGCAGTGCCCCCGGCAGGTGCCGCAGGCGCCATCGCGGCAATCGAGCGGGATGTTGATTTTCTGGCGATAAGCCGCATCGGACAGCTTTTCATTGTCGTTACATGAAATGAAGCGGGTGATCCCGTCTTCGAATTGCAGGGCGATGTTATGGCTCATCGTCGGTCTCCTTGCTGGTGAAGCTTGTTAAATGTGGTACACGTCGATGACCTGGTTGATGTAGTCGTTCTTCAGGACGACATACTTGTTCAGGATCAGCGGCTGTGCGCCGGAAAAGTCGATGATGTAGCGCGACATGCCGAAGTAGCTGTAGTCGCGCTTGTAGCGATGGCTCAGCGTATGCCAGTTGAAGCGCACCGTGCAGATGGCGCCGTCCTGGCTTTCCAGCTCGATGTTGGCGATGTTGTGGCTGGTGCGCGTGTCGGGCATGGTGGCGCTGGAACGCTCGGTCTTGATGCGGAAGACGCGGTCTTCCAGGCCCTGGCGGGTCGGGTAGAAGATCAGCGAAATCTCGCGCTGCGGATCGGTGACCAGGGTGTCGTCATCGTCCCAGGCCGGCATCCAGAATTGTGCATCCGGGTGATAGCAATCGAGCCAGTCGTCCCATTGTTCGTCGTCCAGCAGGCGGCTTTCGCGGTACAGGAAGCTGGCGATGTCGTGCTGCGCGATGGCGCTCATGGCTGTTCTCCTTCGGCCGCCAGCGCCCGTTTCATGACGTCGAGCCAGTAGCGGTGCTGCACCGTGTACAGGCCTTCATCCTCGGTGCGCGCGCCACTCATGATTGGCTCCAGCCCAATCTCTTGCGCGGCCGCGTCGGCGCCTTCGATCCAGTGCGTGGCACCGCGGCACATGTCGTTCCATGGCATGGCGCTGCCCGCATAGCCCTGCTGGCATGCGCGGAATTCTTCCAGGTCATCCGGCGTGGCCATGCCGCTGACGTTGAAGAAGTCTTCGTACTGGCGGATGCGCTGCGCACGCGCTGCGTCGTCCTCGCCCTTCGGCGCAATGCAGTAGATCGTCACTTCCGTCTTGTCGACGGAGATCGGGCGCAGCAAACGGATTTGCGAGCCAAACTGGTCCATCAGGTAGACGTTCGGGTACAGGCACAGATTGCGCGAACGGCTGATCATCCAGTCCGCCGTCGGCTTGCCGAACTGGCGCGCATAGTCGGCATGGCGCGAGAAATTCGGCCGGTCTTCCGGATTGGCCCACTGCGTCCACAGCAGCATGTGCCCCTGTTTGAAGGCATAGAAGCCGCCGCCCTGGCGGCCCCAGTTGCCCGCATCCATGGCGCGGATCTTGTCCTCGCGCTGCGCCAGCTGCTCCTTGCGGCGGTTGGTGGTGGCCGCATAGTTCCAATGCACGGCAGAGACGTGGTAGCCGTCCGCGCCATTTTCCGCCTGCAGCTTCCAGTTGCCTTCAAAGGTATAGGTGGAGGCGCCGCGCAGCACTTCCAGTCCGTCCGGCGACTGGTTGACGATCATGTCGATGATCTTGCCGGCTTCGCCGAGGAATTCTTCCAGCGGCGCCACGTCGTCGTTCAGGCTGCCGAACAGAAAACCCTTGTAGTTGGCGAAGCGCGCGACTTTTTTCAGGTCGTGCGAGCCTTCCTTGTTGAAGCATTCCGGATAGCCCGCGTTCTCCGGATCCTTCACCTTCAGCAGCTTGCCGCTGTTGTTGAAGGTCCAGCCGTGGAACGGGCAGGTATAGGTAGCCTTGTTGCCCCGCTTGTGGCGGCACAGCTGCGCGCCGCGATGGCTGCAGGCGTTGATGAAGGCATTCAGTTCGCCCAGGCGGTTGCGCGCGATGAAGACGGGCTGGCGGCCAATGTGCGTGGTGTAGTAGTCATTGTTGTTGGCGATCTGGCTTTCATGCGCCAGGTAGATCCAGTTGCCTTCGAAGATGTGCTTCATCTCGAGTTCGAACAGGGCTTCATCGGTGAAGGCGCTGCGGTGCAGGCGATGGTCGCCCGTGGCCTGGTCCTCGACCAGCAAGGCATCGAGATCGGGCGCCTGGCTGGCGGCTGGCCGGTATGGGTGGATGGGGATCATGGCGTGACCTCTAGGCGGCTGCGCGGTTGCGTTCGATTTGCGAGGTCGGTGCGGCTGCGGTTTCCGGATACAGGTGGAAGTCGAAGTCGATCGAGGCAAACGGCTGTTGCAGGTCCTTTGCGGCGATGGCTGCGGCATCGCTGACATGCGTGACGGCCGGCACCAGGCCTTCGCGGCTGGCAAAGGCGAAGTCGTCCCACAGGTAGGCATCGCCATCGATGTTGATCTGCGTGGTGAGCTGGCGCTGGCCTTCGGCGCTGATGAAAAAGTGGATGTGGGCAGGGCGCTGGCCATGGCGGCCCAGCAGGTCCAGCAGGTGCTGCGTGCTGCCATCCGGCGGACAGCCGTAGCCCTTGGGCATGATGCTGCGGAACTGATAGCGTCCCTGCGCGTCGGCGTAGATGGTGCGGCGCAGATTGAACGATGACTGGCTTTGGTCGAAGAACGAGTAATTGCCCATCAGGTTGGCGTGCCAGACTTCGACCTTGGCGCCCGGCAGCGGCTTGCCCTGCTGGTCGTAGACGGTACCCTGCATGAACAGCACTTCAGCCTGTGCGCTTTCGCTACCGTCGTCAAGACGGGCAAAGCCTTCGCTTGCGGGGGCGCCGGCGACATACAGCGGGCCTTCGATGGTGCGCGGCGTGCCGCCTTGCAGTCCGGCCTTGGCCTCGGCTTCGTCGGCGCGGATATCCATGAAGCGCTCCAGGCCCAGACCTGGCGCCAGCAGGCCCAGTTCATGTGCGGCGCCCGCGTTGGCAAGGAAGTCCAGGCCAGTCCAGAATTCGGCGGGCTGGATATCCAGGTCTTCCATGGCCTTGCACAGATCGCCCACCAGGCGCAGGACGATGGCCTGCACGCGTGGATGGGCCGGCCGGTCGGCGGCGTCGACGATCCAGCTTTTTACCAGGGTATCGATGTCATTGTGTGTCATGTTTGTCTCCTCTGTTGGGAATGATGCTGCGGCGGTTAAAGATCGTTTGCGCGGACCGACGACGGGTGCCGGCACAGGGGCATCACCTCGATCTGCATGTAGGGGTACAGCGGCAGCGACAGCAGCAGCGCGTGCAGTTCCTCGTTGCCGGCCACGTCGAAGATGCTGACGTTGGCATACTGGCCGGCGATGCGCCACAGATGGCGCCACTGGCCCTGTTCCTGCAGGCGCTGCGCCAGCGCCTTTTCTTCTTTTTTCAGCGCGTCGGCCCGGTCGGCCGGCATGTCGGGCGGCAGTCTTACATCCATCCTCACGTGAAACAGCATGGCAATCTCCTTATTGGCGCGCCAGGCGGCGCAGTTTGTCGGTGTCTATCTGTACGCCCAGGCCGGGACCGGTGGGCACCTGCAGCATGAAGTCGCGGTAGACCAGCGGCTCACGCAGGATTTCCTCGGTCAGCAACAGGGGGCCGAACAGCTCCGTGTCCCACGACAGGTCGGCAAAGGTGGCGCACAGGTGGGCGCTGGCTGCCGTGCCGATACTGCCTTCGAGCATGGTGCCGCCATACAGGCCGATGCCGGCCAGCTGTGCCACGGTGGCCACTTGCTGCGCGGGGATCAGCCCCCCCGACTGGGTAATCTTGACGGCATACACGTCGGCGCTGCCGGCGCAGGCCAGGCGGAAGGCGTCGCCGGGGCCGTGCAGCGCCTCGTCGGCCATGATGGCGACGTCGAAACGGGCAGCCAGGCGGCCCAGCGCGGCCGTGTTATCGGCGCGCACCGGTTGTTCGATCAGATCCACGCCGCCATCCTGCAGTGCGGCGATGCCGCGCATGGCATCGAGCTCGCTCCACGCCTGGTTGACGTCGACCCGCACGCTGGCCGCGTCGCCCAGGGCGCGCTTGATGGCCAGCACATGCGAGACATCGTCAGCCACGCTGCGCGAGCCGATCTTCAGCTTGAAGATGCGGTGGCGGCGCAGTTCCAGCATCTGCTGCGCCTCGGCGATGTCCTGCGCCGTGTCGCCGCTGGCCAGGGTCCAGGCGACAGGCAGCGCATCGCGCACGCGGCCGCCCAGCAGTTCGCTCAGCGGCACGCCCAGGCGCTGGCCCTGCGCATCGAGCAAGGCTGTCTCGATCGCGCATTTGGCAAAGCGGTTGCCCTGGATGGTCTTGCGCACTTTCGCCATGGCCATGGCCACGCCGCTCGCCTCCATGCCGACCAGCAAGGGGGCGATATGCGTGTCGATATTCGTCTTGATGCTTTCCGGGCTCTCTTCGCCATAGTTCAGGCCACCGATGGTGGTCGCTTCGCCCCAGCCCTCGATGCCGTCGGCGCAGCGTACGCGCACCAGCACCAGCGTCTGCGACTTCATGGTGGCTACCGACATCTTGTGCGCGCGGATGGTTGGCACGTCGGCGAGGATGGTTTCTATGCTGAGTATCATATTTAATTTGTATAATGTGAGCAGGTATGTGTACGATATTCCCCGTCACACCCCACGTCCAACACTGTTTTGGTATGGTTTCAATACTTAAAAGGTATATATGGAGCTGCGTCACCTGCGTTATTTCGTCGCCGTCGCGGAAGAGAAGAATTTCACGCGGGCCGCCGAGCGCCTGCACATCGCCCAGCCGCCGTTAAGCCGCCAGATCCAGCAGCTGGAAGAAGAGCTGGAAGTGCAGCTGATCGAAAAGGGATCGCGTCCCTTGCACCTGACCGAGGCGGGACGCTTCTTTTATGCGCATGCGCAGGAGCTGCTGGCCAAGGCTGCCGACCTGAAGACCATGACTCAGCGCGTGGGCAAGATCGAGCGCACCTTGTCGATCGGCTTTGTCGCCTCTACCCTGTATGGCCTGCTGCCGGAGATCGTGCGGCGCTTTCGCGAACGCTATCAGGCGGTGGAGATCAGTTTTCACGAGATGACCACGATGGAGCAACTGCAGGCATTGAAGGAAGGCCGTATCGATGTCGGCTTCGGCCGCCTCAAGCGCGAGGATGCCGCGATACGCCGCATCGTGCTGCGCGAGGAGCCGCTGATCGTGGCGCTGCCCATGGGGCACCGGCTCGCCGCGCAAGCAGGGCCGCTGAAGATGAACGACCTGCTGCACGACCCGCTCATCGTTTATCCGAAGGCGCCCCGTCCCAGTTTTGCCGACCAGGTGCTGGCCACCTTCAGCGATCGCATGATCGTGCCGCAGCAGGTGATCGAGGTGCGCGAACTGCAGATCGCCATCGGCCTGGTGGGCGCGGGCCAGGGCATCGCCATCGTGCCTGACAGCCTGCAGGGCATGAAGCGCAACGACGTGGTGTACCGCACCATCGATGACCGGCAAGCCATCTCGCCCATCATCTTCAGCGTGCGGCTGATGGACCGCTCGGAAGAACTGTCCAACATGCTGGCCGTGATCTATGAGATCTACGACGCCTGCAAGCTGCCGCACGTGAAGGAAACGCTCTGATGAAGCAACGGGTTCAGAACGCGTGGCGCACGCCCATCAGCACGCCGGACTGATTCAGCCCCGCGCCCACGGTACCGCCGGCATCGAGGGCGATGGCGGCGCCGCCCTTGTTCTGCATGCGGCCCAGGGAGGCGTGGATGGCCGTGCGCTTGGACAGGTAATAGGTGGCGCGCAGCACCGCCAGATTGGATGCCTTCGGGCTGTCCTTGACATCGAGCCGCGACAGCTGACCGTCAAGCTGCCACGGGCCGTCGAAGGTGTAGGACGCGCCCAGGTAATACAGGCCCAGGCGGCTGTCGCTGGCGGCATCGATGCGGCGCTCGATGGCGCCGCCGCCGATCTTGGTTTGTCCCAGCACCGCGTAGCCATTGAGCGAAATGCGCCGGTCGGTATCGGTTGCGCGCACCAGGCCGTTGGCCGCGCCGGGGCCGCCGCGCAGCTGGTCGTACGAGGCCGAGGCGCCCCATGTCCTGGTATCCCAGGCCAGCATGCCCGTCACCTGGCGGCAGGCGCGCGCATTGCCGGGCACTTCCCCCGCGCAGCCGGTGGCGGCCGGCCCGCCCGCCGAAGACGCATCGCGCCCGAAGCTGTAGGTGGCGCCCACCGTCAATTCCTTGAACACACCCAGGTAGCCGATGGCATTGTCGCTGCGCGCATTGGGCAGGTACAGATCGAGGCTGCTGATGCTGAAGATGTTGGGCCCGATGATGTCCGACCTGGCGGTGGCGAGGAAGGTCATGTTCACTTGCCGGCCCAGCATCAGCTGGCCGTAGGCGTTTTTCAGGCCGACATAGGCGGCGCGGCCGAACAGGCGGTTGCCCTGGCCCGTTGTGCCCGTGTCGGCGCCGATGCCCGTTTCCAGGGCGAAGATGGCTTGCGCGCCGCCGCCCAGGTCTTCGCTGCCGCGAAAGCCGATGCGCGAGGGCAGCGAGGCCGTCAGCGACGGCATCTTGACGATGCTGTCGCCCGCGCCGTTGGCATTGGTGGTGTAGGCCATGCCCAGGTCAAGCAGGCCGTAGATGGTTACTTGCTGGGCGTGTGCACCCGTGCTAAGGCATCCTGCCGCGATCAATGCCGTGCAGGCGATGGTGTTGTTCATGCTGGTCTCCGTTGTTGTCGTGATGTCGTCGTGCTTATGATTGAACGGCGCGCGCGCGTGGCGGCATCGCCGGTGCCGCTTGCACCGAGGCCGAACGGCCGTGGCGTATCAGCGATACGGCGATGACGGCGATGGCCGCAGGGATGGCGATGGCCATGAAATTGTGTTCCAGCGGCAGCGCCATGCCGACCAGCGTGCCGATGGCGATGGGCGCCAGGATGGCGCCGCTGCGGCCCACGCCCGATGCCCAGCCGATGCCGGTCGAACGGATCGCCATCGGATAGAACTGGCCCGCATAGGCATAGGTGACGATCTGCGTGCCGATGGTCGAGGCGCCGGCCAGGCCCACCAGCAGGAACAGCAGTTCGGTCGGCACCTTGACGCCAAGCAGGGTAATCGACACGGCCGCCAGCGCGTACATGCCCATCAGCACATACTTGATGTTGAAACGGTCCGCCAGCCAGCCGCCGCCGACGGCGCCGATGACGGCGCCGAAATTGAGCACCAGCACGAAGGTCAGGGCCGAACCGAGGCTGTAGCCGGCGCTGGCCATCAGCTTGGTGAGCCAGGAGCTGAGCGCATACACCATGAACAGGCACATGAAAAAGGCGATCCAGAACATCGCGGTGCTGAAGCCGCGCCCATCCTGGAACAGTTTGCCGATGGGCGCGCCCTCGGCGCGGTCCTGCGCGGGCAGGGCGAAGCGGTCGCCCGCATCGGGACGATACGACGGCTCCATGCGCGCGACGATCTGCTTGAGTTCATCGAGGCGGTTTTCGCGGATCAGGAAGGGCATCGATTCGGGCAGCATTTTCAGGATCACGGGTATCAGCAGCACGGGCAGGCCGGCGGCCAGGAAGACGGACGACCAGCCGTAGGTTTCCAGCAGTCCCTTGCCCAGCAGCGCCGCCAGCATGCCGCCCACGGCATAGCCGCTGAACATCAGGGTGACCATGGTGGCGCGGATTTTCTTCGGCGAGTATTCCGTCATTTGCGCCACCACATTGGGCATCACCCCGCCGATGCCCAGCCCTGCCAGGAAGCGCATGGCGCTGAAGGTGTACGGGTCGTGCGTGAAGCCCGCCGCCGCCGTGAAGACGCTGAACAGCGCGATGCAGATGGCGATCGCCTTGCGCCGTCCGATACGGTCGGCGATGGTGCCGAGGAAGATGGCGCCAAACATCATGCCGAACAGCGCGGAACTGACCATGAAGCCCGCGTTTTGCGCCGTCACGCCCATGTCTTTCATGATCGAGGGCAGGGCGATGCCGGCGACGGCCAGGTCATAGCCGTCGCAGATGATGATGAGGGCGCACCACAGCAGCACCCCGGCGTGGAAGCGGTTGAAACGGGCCTTGTCGGATAATTCGTGTACGTCGATATGTCGCATGATGCAAGTCTCCTGGGTGTTGTTGTGGGTTGTGGCGGGCCAGCCGCGCGGCCGGATGGGCGCGCGGGTGTAGTGAAGGGAAGTGCGGGAGGTGCGTCAGGAGGGGGGCGCGGCCTGCCGTCGCCTGGCATGCAGGAGCCAGCAGGCCAGCATGCCGATCAAAATGCCCCAGAAGGCCGAGCCCAGGCCCAGGAAACTCATGCCCGAGGCGGTGGCAAGGAAGGTGATGACGGACGCTTCGCGGTGGTCTTCGGCCGCCGCGATGCCGGCGAGGTTGACGGTGATGGCGCCCAGCAGTGCCAGGCCGGCCAGGGTAGCCACCAGTTCGCGCGGCAGGGCGGAAAACAGCATCACCAGCGAGCCGCCGCACAGGCCGGCGAGCAGGTAGAACAGGCCGTTGGCCACGCCGGCGATGTAGCGCCGCGCGGGATCGTCGTGCGCATCGCGCCCCGTGCACATGGCCGCGGTGATGGCGGCGATGGCGATCGTGATGCCGCCCGTGCAGGCCACGGCCAGCGAAGCCAGGCTGCTGGTCGTGAGGATGGGGCGCACCGGGCTGTCATAGCCGGCCCCGCGCAGCACGGCCATGCCGGGCAGGTACTGGCCGGTCAGGGTGGTCAGCACCAGTGGCAGCGCCAGGCTGAAGGTGGCGGCCCACGACCAGCTGGGCGCGATGAAACGCGGCGTGGCCAGCTCCAGCGTGATGCCGTCAAAGTGCGTGTGGCCGCCGGCCCAGGCCAGCAGCGCGCCGCTGAGCAGCAACAGCACGATGCAGTAGCGCGGCAGCAGGCGCTTGAACACCAGGTAGGCGGCGATCATGCCGCAACTGAGGAGTGGCAGCGAGCCGATGGATTTGAAGGCATTCAGGCCAAATGGCAGCAAGATGCCGGCCATCATGCCGCTGGCAATGCCTTTGGGGATGAGCGCCATCAGGCGGTCGAACTGGCCCGTCACGCCGATGGCCAGCAGGATCAGCGCGGCCGTCAGGTACGCGCCCACCGCTTCGCTGACCGGCATGGCTGGAAACAGGGTGATCAGGAGCGCCGTGCCGGGCGCCGACCAGGCCGTGATGACGGGGAGGCGCAGCTTCCAGCTGAGGAAAATGCCCGCCAGTCCCGCGCCGATGGAAATGCCCCAGACCCAGGAGGCAAACATGGCATTGCTCATGTGTGCCGCCTGGGCCGCCTGGTAAAAAATCGCCAGCGGACCCGCATACGACACCAGCACGGCCATGAATCCGGCGGCCATGGCTGATACTGACCAGTCGGCCAGACGCAGCGCGCCGACGGCCTGGCCGCCATCGCGCGGTTCCGGCGGCAGGCTGGCTGCGTGCTGCTGTGGTTTTATGCTGTGCGGCAAGATATCACCCTGACTGTTATCTGATATATGGAGAATAGATAACTGGTGAGGTGGCGTCCAACACCGATTGGGTATCCATTCGATACTTAAAAGGTATGCGTCTCGTCGGGGCGGGAAATATGTCCGGGACGTTGCACCTGCGGAGAAATTGATATTTCCAATAGGAAATCAGTACAAACCATGATACTTTTTGCATGGTTGCTGAACAATAAATTTTCCACAGAGGTTCGAACGACATGTCTTTTCTGATAGTGCTGGCCGCCCTGGCCTTCCTCATGCTGGCCGCCTACCGTGGCTACAGCGTGATCCTGTTCGCCCCCGTGGCCGCGCTGGGCGCCGTGCTGCTGACCGACGCATCGGCAGTGGCGCCCGTGTTCAGCGGCATCTTCATGGAAAAGATGGTGGGCTTTATCAAGCTCTACTTCCCCGTGTTCCTGCTGGGCGCCGTGTTCGGCAAGCTGATCGAACTGTCCGGCTTTTCCCAGTCCATCGTGGTGGCCGCCATCCGCTATATCGGCCGCTCGCGCGCCAATGCCGTGATCGTTGCCGTGTGCGGCGCCCTGACGTATGGCGGCGTGTCGCTGTTCGTGGTGGTGTTTGCCGTGTATCCGTTTGCGGCCGAGCTTTACCGCCAAAGCAACATCCCCAAGCGCCTGATGCCGGGCGCCATCGCCCTCGGTGCCTTCTCCTTCACCATGGATACCTTGCCCGGCACGCCGCAGATCCAGAACATCATTCCCACCACTTTCTTTCAGACTACGGGCTGGGCCGCGCCCTGGCTGGGCACCATCGGCGCCGTGCTGACGGTGGCAACTGGCCTGGCCTACCTGGAATGGCGGCGGCGTTCGGTGATGGCCAGCGGCGAAGGCTATGGCGGCGATACCGAGCCGGTCGCGCCGGCCGACCCGGCGAATCTGCCGTCGCCGCTGCTGTCGCTTGCGCCGCTGTTGCTGGTGGGCGTGGCCAATTTCCTGCTGACGCATGCGATACCTCGCTGGTATGGCGCCAGCCACGTCATCACCAGCGATGAGTTGCCGGGCCTGCATGCGCCCGTGACCACCTCGATCAGCGCCGTGGTCGGCATCTGGGCCGTCGAAGGGGCCTTGTTGCTGGGCATTTTGCTGGTATGCGCCACCGCCTTCCGGCGCATCAAGGATTCCTTTGCCGAAGGCACGAAGACCGCCGTCGGCGGCGCCTTGCTGGCAGCCATGAATACGGCCTCCGAATATGGCTTCGGCGGCGTCATTGCCGCGCTGCCCGGTTTTATCGCCGTCAGCAATACGCTGCGCAGCGTGCCCGACCCGCTGGTCAATGCGGCCGTCTCGGTGACGGCCCTGGCCGGCATCACGGGGTCGGCCTCGGGTGGCATGAGCATCGCGCTGGCCGCCATGTCCGACAGCTTCATCGCCGCCGCGCACCAGGCCCACATTCCGCTCGAAGTGATGCACCGCGTGGTGGCCATGGCCAGCGGCGGCATGGACACCTTGCCGCATAACGGCGCCGTCATCACCCTGCTGGCCGTAACTGGCCTGACGCACCGGCAGTCCTACCGCGATATTTTCGGCATCACCGTGATCAAGACGGGTGTCGTATTTTTGGTGATTGCCACTTATTATCTGACCGGGCTGGTGTGAGTCATCGGTTTGAGTGCTCCAGGATTGCACCAGGGTTAAGGGTGATTGATTGCTGGAACATGATCGACAACTTGCACGGTCAATTCGCCTATCGGCACCCGCTGTGTAGAACCGCTGACCGGCTCGAACAGCACGATAGCGGAAGGTGTCGAGACGACCACGCGACCAATTGCCACCCGGGTTGCATCCTTGAAAAGCGCAACGCAGTTGGCTGTCGAGACGACAGGCTCAGTCTTTTTTCTCGGGGCAGACAACACCTGCAGCAGCGCCGCATGCGCTCTGACGGGCTCGCAAGTGGCGGGGCTAATTACAAACTTCCTGAAGTAGAGGGTTCCCAGTTGTGTCCCAAACATGGGGACGATGGAAATCAGAATCACGGCGAATATGAGAACACCGGCAACCAAAAATGGACTAATCAATGTAAGGGCCAGGCTGATGGCCGAAATGATCGTGATACCCCATGCCATGCTGTTGCTGGTCTTCTTGACAGCGTTGCTATCGTCACGTGACAGCCTGGTGCGCATGGCGCCAGATGCCGTACGCTTGCCTTGATTTACCTGAGGTGTTCGTGGCATGCTTGGACGCATGATCATGCTCCTTGTTGGGGCGTTAGCCTGCGGCGCGGCGTCTGTTTCCTGACGCCGGCGTTGACTGCTCCGGCTGCTTGGGTGGCGATTACCATGGCATGCCTCTCAAGGCTAGTCCCAATTGCTGCAGGAAAACCAAGAACCGCACCACGACAATAAGTGTTGCAATAAAAAGCAATCCATACTGTTCGCCGATCGTCATTCTTCCTGATTTCCCTAGCTTGAGCCACGCCCAAAGAAACAGGCACAGTGCGCCGCAGGCCAGCGGGATTTTCAGTGGCCTGTCGTTGAAATCAGGCACGCTGATACCTGTGAATATCCCAAGCAATTCAGTCGGGTGATCGATCAGGAGCAGGAAAAAGGCGAGGATCGGGAGAAATCCGATGAGCAGTCCAAGCAGATATGCTTTCTTCTTGTTTGCTGCTTGCTCTGGCAAATGATTCATCATGGCATTGACGTCTTCTCAGAAAGCTATGCCAACCAGCGATGCAGATTTGTGACACGAATTAAGGTAAGCAGAGCGCGACGGCATTTGACGATGCTGGTCGGGGTGAGAGGATTCGAACCTCCGGCCTCTGCGTCCCGAACGCAGCGCTCTACCAGGCTGAGCCACACCCCGCTTTCCTTCATTACAGCAGATGGCGGGGTGGCTTTCAAGCGGCTGCGTCAAGGTCTATTGCTTTTCCTGCTGGGCCTTTTTGATGTCCGCTTCGCTGACTTTTTTCGCCGGTGCCTTTGTCGCCGGTGACGTGGCCGCCTTGCGCGTGGCGTTCGCTTGCGCCATGACGGCGGCGCAGTCCGTGTCGGGGGCTTTGTCGACGCTGACCAGCGGCAGCAGGGCGGCCAGCGGGGTGACGATGGTGGCCAGCGCCACGGCGGCGCCAGCTTTTAATGCCAACGGACCTTTTTGCGGGCCCACGTCCGGGTTCTTGAACGTGCCTTTCGCATACAGCGGCGTGCGCAGGGTGATGATGCGGGCGCCCTTGGTGCGCGGGCGCACGTCGAGGTCCAGGGTTTCGCTTGCCAGGTTGACGTTGCCCGTGATATTCACCACCGCCGTGTCCGTGTCGAGCACGAAGCGGCGCACGTCGGCCTGGCCATTCGTGACGGCGAAGTCGCTGGCCAGACAGTTCAGGTGCACTTGCTTGTCGCCGAAGATTTTCACGAAGACGGCATTGGCCAGGTTCAGGCCGGCCAGTTCCAGCATGAACTGGCTGACGGAGCCTTCGCTGACGGTGGCCGCCAGCTCGCCATTGGCGCTGGCCAGCATGGCCGAGACGGAGTTGCCGTGGCCTGTCAGCGCCGCGTCGCCATACACTTCGCCGAAGCTCGCTTGCATCGATTGCAGCTTGGGAAACAGTTCGCGAATCTTGAGGTGGCGCGCCGTCACCTTGGCTTGCGCGGCGATGGTCTTTTGACGGCCATCGAGCGTGATGTTCGAAGTGATGTCGCCGCCGGCCATGCCGAAGTTGAGCGGCGTCAGACTCAGCACCTTGTCTTTCATGTGGATGTTGGCGACGACGTCGTTGAGCGGGATATCGTGCGTGCGCACCAGTTTCTTGCCCGTAAACTTCACGTTGGCGTCGAGCGCATTCCAGTTGGCCGTGTTGAACTGTTCCACGGGCAAGGCTTTGTTGTCGGGTTGCACGGGCGCCTTGCCGCGCGCCTGTTTTTGCGCATTGCTGTCGGCACCGATGGTGGGGCCCAGGTCTTCCAGGCGCAACTGCTGCGACGTCACTTCGCCACGCAGCAAGGGACGCGGCTGGCGCGGCAAATAGTGCAGGGTGCCGGCCAGGTCGCTCTGGCCCACCTTGCCCTTGAAGTTCTGGTACGTCCAGCTCCAGCTGGCGCCATCCTTCTTGCCCAGCAAGCGACCCTTGGTGGCGTAGTCCGGCGTTTCCGGCAGCAGCACGCCTGTCAGCGGGTACAGGTCGGCCATGCTGGCGCCGGCCAGGCTCAGCTGCAAATCGATGCCGGACAGCGAGCGCGGGTCCGTCAGGGTGCCGGCGATGCTGGCCTTGTTCTTGCCCAGCACGGCGTGCGCCTGCACGGGATAGACGGTGTTGTTGTCGGTCAAGGACAGCACGGCGCCGGCCTTGCCGCCGCCCGTCACGGGCGCCTTGCGGTAGCTGCCGCCCAGGGTAAATTCGATGCCGTATTTTTCCACGGGCGCGTTGCCTGGCGCGTCGCCCGGCGTGGCGTCGGGCGCCGTCGAGCTGACCTTGGCGCGCACGTCCAGCGCGATGCCTTCGTCGAGGTAACGGATGGCGCCGTCGCCAAAGGCCATGCGCTGGATTTCCACCTCCCATGCCGACGGGCCGTTATCCTTCAAGGTCCAGCTGTTGCTGCCGTCGGCGCGCCGCTGCAGGGCGATGTTTGGCGCTTCGAGCGCCAGGTCCGTCAGCACCAGCCTGTGCTGCAACAGGGGCAGCGGATGGAGAGCCACGTCGATGCGTTTCGCGCTGGCCAGTTGCGGGCCGGCCGTGGCCCAGTCCGGGTTGCTCATGCGCACGTCCTGCGCGCTGATGACAGGGCGCGGCACATAGCGGCGCCAGCCCGGCTCCGTTTTGAGGCCTTGTTTCCATTTCACTTGCAGGTCACCGGCGATGACGAAGCTGCGCCCCGTGCTTGCCGACACCTTCTCGTTGATATAGGGGCGTGCGCGGTTCCAGTCGAAGGTCAGCACGACGATGACGAGCAGGGCGATCAGGGCCAGCAGGGCGGCCAGGCTCCAGCCGAGGATTTTCAGGGGTGTCGAGCGTGTCATGGGATGCCAATCGCAGTGATTTGTCATCAAGGTAGACCGATAGGCCATGACGGTCGGTGCGCTGGGATACGTACGTATCGCGATTGCTGGCATTGATTCCATAATTCGATTATTATTGAAGTATGGAAAATGAAAACATAATGACGCTGCAAGCCGGGCCGCTGACGAGCACGGCCGCCATCGCGGCGCTGGCGGCGCTGGCGCAGGAATCGCGGCTGGCCGTGTTCCGCCTGCTGGTGCAGACGGGGCCGGAGGGCATGGCCGCGACGAAAATCGCCGAGGCGCTGGCCATCGCGCCATCGTCGCTGTCGTTTCACCTGAAGGAACTGGCGCACGCCGATCTGGTGACGGCGAGCAAGGCGGGGCGCTCCATCATCTATGCCGCCAACTATGCGGGCATGAACGGCTTGCTGGCCTTTTTGAGCGAGAACTGCTGCGCCGGCGCGCCTTGCTGCGTCAGCGAACCACATTTACTGAAGGAAACCACGACATGACGATCACCATTTATCACAACACGGCGTGCGGCACTTCGCGCAATACCCTGGCCCTGATCCGCAACACGGGCGTCGAGCCCGTCATCATCGATTACGTCAAGCATCCGCCTTCGCGCGAGGAGCTGGTCAACCTGATCAAGCGTGCCGGCCTGTCCGTGCGCGCGGTGATGCGCGACAAGGGCGCCCTGTACGAGGAGCTGGGCCTGGCCAATCCTGAGCTGAGCGATGCGGCCCTGCTCGATGCCATGCAAGCCCATCCTATCTTGATCAACCGCCCCATCGTCGTCACGGAACTGGGTGTGCGCCTGTGCCGGCCGTCGGAAAAAGTGCTGGAGATCCTGCCGCTGCCGCAGCAAGGGGCATTCGTCAAGGAAGACGGCCAGGCCGTGGTGGGCGCCGACGGCAAGCCGGTGGTCTGAGATGGACAAGCTCGCCAATGAGTTACCCAACATCAGCGCCGCGCACCTGGACTTGCCCAGCCTGGATAAACTGGCGCCGGTCAACGTGTCCACGCATGCGCCGCGCATCCTGCTGCTGTACGGCTCCTTGCGCGAACGCTCGTACAGCAAGCTGCTGACACTGGAAGCGGAACGCATCCTGCGCCATTTTGGCGCCGAGACGCGCGTGTTCGATCCGCATGGCTTGCCCATGGTCGACAGCGTCTCGCCCGAGCATCCGAAAGTGCAGGAGCTGCGCGCGCTGTCGCTATGGTCGGAAGGGCAGGTGTGGTGCAGTCCCGAGCGGCATGGCGCCGTCACGGGCGTGTTCAAATCGCAGATCGACTGGCTGCCGCTGGAAACGGGCAGCGTGCGGCCCACGCAGGGACGCACCCTTGCCGTGATGCAAGTGTCGGGCGGTTCGCAATCGTTCAACGCCGTCAACGGCTTGCGCGTGCTGGGACGCTGGATGCGCATGGTGACTATCCCGAACCAGTCTTCGGTGGCCAAGGCGTACCAGGAATTCGACGACGCGGGCCGCATGAAACCGTCGCCGTATTACGAGCGTCTGGTCGATGTGATGGAAGAGCTGTATAAATTCACCCTGTTGGTGCGCGACCGCCGTGATTACCTGGGCAGCCGCTACAGCGAACGGCTGGAGTCGGAGCCGGCCATCGTGCAGGCATTGGCGGGCGCGGCGATGGAGCACGAACGCAGCAGCGGCACATAAAGAAAACGGCGCCAGTGGCGCCGTTTTTTATCGCTGATAGTGAAACGCGATCAGTGATTGCGGTCCACGGCAAACGAGCACAGTTGCAGCATGGATTGCTTGTAGACGCTGTCGGGCCAGCCGGCGATGGCATCGGCGGCGCGCTGGCCGGCGATTTCCGCCTGCTTGCGCGTGTAGTCGAGGGCGCCGCTGCTGGTGATGGCGGCCAGGATGGCGTCGAAATGCTGTTCGTCGCCTTGCTCGATGCAGCTGCGCACCAGTTCGCGTTGCTCCGGCGTGCCGTTTTCCATCAGCCAGATCAGCGGCATGGTCGGTTTGCCTTCGCGCAAGTCGTCGCCCACGTTCTTGCCGATTTCGGTGGCGTCTCCTGCATAGTCGAGCACGTCGTCGATCAGCTGGAAGGCCGTGCCCAGCGAGCGGCCGTATTCGGCAGCCGCTTCGATATCGTCTTCGCTGGCGCCGGCGATCAGGGCGCCCAGTTGCGCCGACGCTTCGAACAGCTTGGCTGTCTTCGAGCGGATGACGTTCAGGTAGCTCTCTTGCGTCACGTCCGGATCGTGCATGTTCAGCAACTGCAGCACTTCGCCTTCGGCGATCACGTTGGTGGCGTCGGAGAGGATTTGCATGACGCGCATATTATTGAGCGACACCATCAGCTGGAACGAGCGCGAGTGCAGGAAGTCGCCTACCAGCACCGAGGCCGCATTGCCGAACAGGGCGTTGGCCGTCTGGCGTCCGCGGCGCATCGACGATTCATCGACGACATCATCGTGCAGCAGGGTGGCGGTATGGATGAATTCAACCACGGCGGCCAGTTCATGGTGCGCCGTGCCGCGATAAGCGTGGGCATTGGCCACCAGCAAAATCAGCACGGGACGGATGCGTTTGCCGCCTGCACTGATGATGTATTCAGCGATCTGGTTGATCAGAATCACGTCGGAGTGCAGTTTTTGGCGGATCACCGTATTGACTGCGTCCATATCGGCGGCAATCGTTTGCACGATGGTGTTTTGGTTAACGTGTTTGTTAGCGTCAGACAAGGCGAACCTGCATTAGATTGTGGGTGCGGCGATTATACGACATGGCTTGCGCGAGCGTGATGTTTGCCGATGACTGTAGAGCAATTGTTTGACCTTGTTGGCACTGGCGCGTGCTTTTCTGTCCGCCTGGCGCAAGCCTGACATGATGGTCAGGTTGTCGACATACCACGATCGTCAAGCTTTGTGAATAGTTTTTGACGCAATTTCTCAGTCCGTGTATAATCGCTGGTTCCCCCTGTTGTGTACGGCTTGCTTTGCGTGGCAGTGGGACAAATTCTTTCAACATTTGATGAGGTTTCAAATCATGTACGCGGTCATAAAAACCGGTGGCAAACAATACAAAGTTGTCGCTGGCGAAAAACTTAAAGTAGAACAGATACCGGCAGACATTGGTTCCGAAATCACCATCGATCAAGTTCTCGCAGTAGGCGCGGGCGACACCATTAAGTTTGGTGCGCCATTGGTCGAAGGTGCAACGGTACTGGTTACGGTTGTGGCGCATGGTCGCCATGATAAGGTCAAAATTTTCAAGATGCGTCGTCGTAAGCATTACCAAAAGCATCAAGGCCATCGCCAGAATTTTACCGAAATCCAAATCGTTTCGATCAACGGCTAATCGCCGCTGTTTGAATTAATCAGCTATCAAGGAGTCTTAAATGGCACATAAAAAAGGCGGCGGCACAACGCGAAACGGCCGTGATTCAGAATCAAAACGTCTGGGCGTTAAAGTCTACGGCGGCCAAGCTATCAATGCTGGCGGCATCATCATTCGTCAACGCGGCACGCCAGTGCGCGCCGGCGAAGGCGTAGGCATGGGCAAAGACCACACCTTGTTCGCGTTGATCGCGGGCAAAGTGAAGTTCGTTGTCAAAGGTGCCGGTTCGAAGCAATTCGTGACCGTTGTACCTAACGCAGCAGTACCAGCGTAATTCATCGCGGGGCGCCAGTTCGCTCCGCCGTGATCGCATGATGTAAGGCGCAAGCCTTCAATCGAAAGGCTCTGCCCAAGGTAGAGCCTTTTTAGTTTTATGGCGGCAAAATTATGAAGTTTATCGACGAAGCAAAAATCGAAGTCATCGCGGGCGATGGCGGCAACGGCTGCGCCTCTTTCTGCCGTGAAAAATTCCGGCCTTTCGGCGGTCCCGATGGCGGCGATGGCGGCAAGGGCGGCACCATTTGGGCAGTCGCCGACCGCAATATCAACACGCTCGTCGATTTCCGCTTCTCCAAAATGCACAAGGCTCGCAATGGCGAGCCTGGCCGTGGCGCAGATTGCTATGGCAAGGGCGCCGATGACATCCACCTGCGCATGCCGGTCGGCACCTTGATCATCGATAACGCGAGCGGCGAAATCCTGGCCGATCTGACCGAACACGGCCAGACCGAAATGCTGGCCAAGGGCGGCGAAGGCGGCTGGGGCAATATCCACTTCAAGTCCTCGACCAACCGCGCGCCACGCCAAAAAGGCGAGGGCAAGGAAGGCGAACGCCGCGAACTGCGCCTGGAACTGAAAGTACTGGCCGATGTGGGCCTGCTGGGCATGCCGAACGCCGGCAAGTCGACGTTCATTTCGGCCGTTTCGAACGCGCGCCCAAAAATTGCCGATTACCCATTTACCACCCTGCACCCGAATCTGGGCGTGGTGCGCGTGTCGCACGAGAAGAGCTTTGTGATCGCCGATATTCCCGGCTTGATCGAAGGCGCTTCCGAAGGCGCGGGCCTGGGCCATCAATTCCTGCGTCACTTGCAGCGCACGGGTCTGCTGTTGCACATCGTCGACCTGGCGCCGTTTGAAACCAACGTCGATCCTGTCAAGGAAGCCAAGGCGCTGGTCAAGGAACTGAAGAAATACGACGAGTCGCTGGTCGACAAGCCGCGCTGGCTGGTGTTGAACAAGCTCGACATGGTGCCGGAAGAAGAGCGCAAGAAGCTGGTGAAGGACTTCCTCAAGCGTTTTGCCTGGAAAGGTCCCGTCTTCGAGATCTCCGCGCTGAACCATCAGGGTTGCCCGGAACTGGTGAATGCGATTTATCAACATCTGGAAGCGAAGAAACACAGCGAAAGCCGTGCCGAAGAAACGCAGATGACCGAAGAAGCACGCGGTATCTCGTCGATCGACCCGGATGATCCGCGTTTCAAGATCCTCGACTAAGGCTGTATCCCGATGTCGGTACAGGCGGTCGCTGTCGCGTCTTCGCGCAAGCAAGCGTGGCAGCGCCGTGTATTGCATCTGATCGCGTATGCTTACGGGCTGAGCGTGGTCGCCTGCCTGCTGTTCGCCGATGAGTTGGCGGCCGGCATGGGCATCTTCCTCAATGGCGTCAATGGCTACAGCCAGTTCTACGCCTCCCATGTCGGTGTCTGGGGCGCTACCGCGCTCCTGGCGCTGTTCGCAGCACGGCAGGGCGAACCGCCCATCCTCGGCGATATCACTGCAATGTTGGTCCTGGCGCAGCCCGCCGGCCGTTTGTACGCGGCCATCAGTTTCGGCTTGCCCCAGGGTTTTGTGTTGTTCATGTGCGCAATGGAGCTGACGGCGGGGCTGGCCTTGCTGCTGCTGCGTCCTGCGCGCTGACGTCTATTAAGTGAAGAGCGCCGCCCCATGGATTCCGTGATTCAAAAAGCTACCCGCATCATCATCAAAGTCGGCTCCTCGCTGGTCACCAACGATGGCCGCGGACTCGACCATGCCGCTATTGCCCGCTGGGCTGCGCAGATTTCCGGCTTGCGCGCCCTCGGCAAGGAAGTCGTGCTGGTCAGCTCCGGCGCGATTGCCGAAGGCATGCTGCGCCTCGGTTTCGAGCAGCGCCCCACCGATATCCACGAATTGCAGGCGTGCGCCGCCGTCGGCCAGATGGGCCTGGCGCAAATCTATGAAAGCAGCTTCCGCGCCCACCAGCTGGGCACGGCGCAAGTGCTGCTGACGCACGCCGACCTGGCGGACCGTGAACGCTACCTGAACGCCCGCTCCACCCTGACGACCCTGCTGCGCCTGGGCGTGGTGCCGATCATCAATGAAAACGACACCGTCGTCACCGATGAGATCAAGTTCGGCGACAACGATACGCTGGGCGCCCTGGTGGCCAACCTGATCGAGGCCGATGCGCTGGTCATCCTGACGGATCAGCACGGCCTGTTCTCGGCCGACCCGCGCAAGGACCCGAACGCCCACCTGATCACGCAAGGCGTGGCGGGCGATCCGGCCCTGGAGGCGATGGCCGGCGGGGCCGGCAGCAGCCTGGGGCGTGGCGGCATGCTGACGAAAATCCTCGCCGCCAAGCGCGCCGCCAAGTCCGGCGCCCATACGATCATCGCCTGGGGCCGCGACAGCGACGTGCTCAGCCGCTTGGCGCAGGGCGAAGCGATCGGTACGCAGTTACTGGCACAAACGGGACAGTTGACAGCGCGCAAGCAGTGGATGGCCGATCATCTGCACACGGCCGGCGCCGTCGTGCTGGACGCGGGCGCCGTGCAAAAGCTGCGCCAGGAAGGCAAGTCTCTGCTGCCGATCGGCGTGACGGGCGTGAACGGCGAATTTGGCCGCGGCGCCGTGATTACCTGCGTCGATGCCGAGGGCGTGCCCGTGGCGCGCGGCCTGTCGAACTACACGAGCGGCGAAGCGCGCCGCATCATGCGCAAGCCCTCCACCGAGATCGAGGCGATTCTCGGCTACATGGAAGGCCATGAGCTGATCCACCGCGACAATATGGTGTTGCTGTAAGCGCCTGCTTGCCACGCCAGCGGCCTGGCGCCCCCGCGCGATGCGTTCAGGCCTGCAGCGCGCGGGCGGCGAACACGGCCGCCGCCGGCAGTTCCAGCAGGGCCGGCAAGTATTCCAGCAATCCCTTCCATAAGGCTTTCAGCACTCCTGGCTCGGCATCGCGCCGCTCCAGTTCGCGGCTCAGCGCTTGCAGCGCCGCCTGCGCATCGCGATTGCCCGCGCGTTCGACCATGGCGACGACTTCGCGGTAGGCATCCGCCACAGCCTGCCCATCCGTTTGCCGCAGGCGGTTCAGCGACCCTTCGATGTGTGAGCGGTTGATGATGGTGACACCGGCGCCGATGCCGCTGAAATGGTCGCCCATATGCCCTCCTAGTGTTTTATCTCCGACCGGTTGTTGATGTTGGCGCCGCTGCCTATATTGCTGAATTCGTCGCCAAACGTAACTTTCGACTGATCCACATTGATGTGATAGGTGGCTGCCGTAGTACGATTTTCCATGACATTAATGATGGCTTGCGCGATGGCTTCGATACCTTTCTTGTCGCGTGACTGCAGCAGGCTGGAGCTGCCGGCCGAGGTTTCCACGAACAGCGTGTAGTACGTCAGTTGCGTGCGGTCCCACAGGCCGTAGCAGGCAATGGCAAACAATGCCAGGCCGGCAAGCACGTATAACCATGCTGGCCATGCCGGCTGGCGTCCGAACCACTGCAGTGCCAGGCGCTCGACGATCAATGGTTCATGGATGCACAGCAGCCAGGCCAGTGCCAGGCAGAACAGGATGGTAAACAGGCCGAAGCGGGGCAAGCGTTCGCGCTCCTGCACATAAGTTTGCGTCAGGTTGTGGATGGGATAGACGCGTGCACCATAGCGCAGTGTGTTGTTGGTGATCGTTAGCTCGGCCATGGTGCCCCCCTACACGTGTGCGTGTCTGGTTAGTGTGGACCTGTCGCGGGCCGATTCCTTAATCTGGCGCAAACGGGCGCGCTACACCACGGCCGGCATCGGCGACTTGTCCTTGTAGTCGCACAGGTCGGCGATCATGCAGTTCCAGCATTGCGGCTTGCGCGCCGTGCATGTGTAGCGGCCGTGCAAGATGAGCCAGTGGTGGGCGTCGTGCAGGAATTCCTTGGGGATGAATTTGACCAGCTTTTGCTCGACGATATCGACATTCTTGCCCGGCGCGATGCCGGTGCGGTTCGAGACGCGGAAGATATGCGTGTCGACCGCCATGGTCGGTTCGCCAAACGCCGTGTTCATGACCACATTCGCCGTCTTGCGGCCCACGCCGGGCAAGGCTTCCAGCGAGGCGCGGTCGCGCGGCACTTCGCCGCCGTGCTGCTCCAGCAGGATCTGGCAAGTGGCGATGGCGTTCTTCGCCTTGGTGCGGAACAGGCCGATGGTGCGGATGTAGCTGGCCAGCTCGTCCACGCCCAGGGCCAGTATCTTGGCTGGCGTATTGGCGACCGGATACAGCAAACGGGTGGCTTTGTTGACGGACACGTCCGTCGCCTGCGCCGACAGCAGCACGGCGATCAGCAGCTCGAACGGCGTCGTGTATTCGAGTTCCGTTTTTGGCGACGGATTGGCGGCGCGAAAGCGCGTAAAGATTTCCAGGCGTTTGGCGGCGTTCATGCGTCTTTTTTCGGCGTGGTGGGGGCGGGCGGTTCGGTCTGGGTGGCGGCGCTGGCGGCGGCTTTGGCGCGCGCGCGCTCCATGGCGGCGGCGATGATGGCGCGCTTGCGTTCCTTCTCCGCCTGTTCATCGGGCGTCACGGGCACTTCCTGCGTCACTTCCTGCATCTTGGCGACGGCCTTGGCGGCCAGGCGCGCGTCGTTGGCCTCGGCTTCGCGGCGCAGCCGCTGTGTGCGGAAATCGTGGCGCGCGCGCGCATCGTCGGCTTCCGCCTGGCTCCAGGCATCCCAGCCGGTGGCGTCGCCGCTGACGGGATACATCACGATGCAATCGACGGGGCAGGGCGCCACGCACAGGTCGCAGCCCGTGCACAGGCTGGTCACCACCGTATGCATCTGCTTGGCGGCGCCGACGATGGCGTCCACCGGGCAAGCCTGAATGCACAAGGTGCAGCCGATACACAGCGATTCATCGATATAGGCGACAGATCGCGGACGTTCGAGGCCGTTGACGGGATTGAGCGGAATGACTTTTTTGCCCAGCAAGCCGGCCAGGCGCACGATGCCCTGTGCGCCGCCCGGTGGGCACTGGTTGATGTCGGCGCTGCCGGCGGCTATCGCTTCCGCATACGGGCGGCAGCCGTTGTAGCCGCATTTGGTGCATTGCGTTTGCGGCAGCAAGTCTTCGATCTGGTCGGCAAGTGAGGGAGGGGCAGGGTGCGGCACGGTCATCTTCGATACGGTAAAACGCCATTATCGGCCATCCGGCGCGCACACAAGTAAAAACCTGTTTCGTGAGAGGGATAAGGTGTGCCATGGAGAGCTGTTGCAGGTGCGCCGCAATCGTATTTTATTTCCTGCGGGAATGTCAAAGTGAAAATAAACAACTTTGAAAATTCTTTTTTTTATGGGAGCATGGTTGTTATCAAGCCAGTGATCAAAAAAAGCCGACCGCCAGTCCTGTTGCCGCGCCTGCATTGCCAGGCGCGCCAGGCCATAGGAGCCAAACATGCGTTTCCTCCGGACAGTTGGTTTGCCCTTCTGTTTGCTCATGCACTCTGCGCTTGCCCTTGCGCACGGGCAGGCAGGATCGCCTATGGCGGCGCCGGGCGCTGCCAGTTCGCGCATCGTCCGTTTCGCGGCGGAAGACTGGCCGCCTTTCATTTCCCATAGCCTGCCTGCCGATGGCATGTCGGGCGCCATGGTCAGCGCCGTCTTCGAACGCATGGGCTATGTCGTCAAATATGAGTATTTCCCGTGGAAGCGCGCCATGCAGTTTGGTTTGAGCAGTCCCCGCTACGCGGGTTTCCTGGCCGTCTGGCGCACGCCCGAGCGGGAAAAACTCTGCCATTTTTCTGTTCCGGTTGGCAACACACAGGGGGTGCTGGCCTATCTGAAGGAGGATGGCGTGCCCGGTACCACCCTGGCCGAACTGGGCACGCTGCGCATCGGCACCGTGGCCGGCTATTCGAATGGCGAGCAGTTCGATGGCATGGTGGCGCGTGGCGAACTGAAGACGGAAGAGGGCTTGAATGACGCCACGAATCTGAAGAAACTGTTCATCAAGCGATATCGCGTGATCGTCATCGAGCGCCACGTTCTGCAGCACTTGCTGATGGGACGCAACTTCAGCAAGGCCGAGCGTGAGCGCATCGCCATTATCGATACCGTTTTCAAGGAGCGCCCCGTGCATGTGTGCTTCCAGCGCACCGCAGACGGCGCGGTGCAGCAAAAGCGCTTCAACGAGGCGGCGCGCGATATCGACACGGCCCGGCTGGAACGCGATTACTGGAAGCGGCTCGACCAGAGCCTGGCGACGGCGCCACCGCATCCCTGAGCTATTGCGCCACTGTTGTTCGTTGCCAAAACGAAATATCTAAATACGAAACCATTCGTTCTTGTTTGTTTGTCCATCCTTTAGTCTGCAACCACTGTGTTGACGACTTTGAAAGGATGTTTTCGTATGCTGGAACTGATTCACAAGCACTCCCCCACAACCCGCCTGCGGCAACTGGCGCACGCCGTCTCGGTGGCCGTGCTGGCGCTGGCAGCACCCGCCGCAGCGTACGGGCAAGCGGCGCCGGATGGCGCTGGCGCGCTGAGCGCAGCCCCACTCGACGCCGTCATCGTCACGGGCGCACGCGGCACAGGCCGCACGGTGGCCAACAGCGCCGCGCCCATCGACGTGATCAGCGCGCAGCAATTGCAAGCCACAGGCAAGTTGACCTTGCTCGATGCGCTGGACACGGCCTTGCCATCGTTTAACTTGCCGGCCCGCGTACAGCCCGACCTGGGCAGTATCGTGCGCGCCGGGCAGCTGCGCAACCTCGACCCGTCGCATACGCTGGTGTTGGTCAACGGCAAACGCCGGCATACGACGGCCATCGTCAATGAGGATGGCTTTCCCGGTTCCGTCGCCACCGACCTGGCCCTGATCCCCACGGGGGCCATTGCCCGCGTGGAAATCCTGCGCGACGGCGCCTCGGCCATCTACGGCTCCGACGCCATCGCCGGCGTCATCAACATCATCCTGAAATCCGATGACAAGGGCAGCTTCAGCACGCAGCTCGGTTCCACCTACGATGGCGACGGCACGAACGGTTCCGCGCGCATCGATGGCGGCACGCGTCTGGGCGAACACGGCTTTGCCCACTTCGGCGCCGAAGTCCAGCGCCAGGGCATCGCCGTGCGCAATTTCGGCCTGAATCGCGCTTATCTGTCGTATCCGGCCGTGCGCAACAGCGATGGCCAGCTGGTCAAATTGGGACCGAACAACAGCTTGCCGGCCGGCGCTTCGCCGAACCCGGCCGAAGCGAACCGCAACAGCAATCCATGGCGCAATACGGGCGTGCCGCAAAGCACGACCGCCTCGCTCAGCGCCAACGTCGGCTATGACGTGTCGAACGAGGTGCAACTGTACGGCTTCGGCACGTATGCCCACCGCAATGCCCGCTCGGCGCAGAATTTCCGTCTACCCAATACCATTTTCAATAACAACAAAGGCTTGCTGTCCGTGTATCCCGACGGCTTCACGCCGTATGAAACGACGAGCGAAAACGACTTTTCCTTGACCGGTGGCATCAAGGGCGAGACGGCGGGCTGGAGCTGGGATGTCAGCAGCACCTACGGCCGCGACGATATCGACGTGGGCGTGGAGCACTCGGCCAATTACTCGCTGACCTATCCGGGTGGCAAAACCGATTTTGACATCGGCAACCAGCGCTACAGCCGCTCGACCACCAACGCCGACCTGCGCCGTCCCGTGCCGCTGGGCTTGAGCGAACCGGCCGACCTCAGCGTCGGTCTCGAGTATTCGCATGAAACGCAGCAGCGCAGCCCGGGCGAACCTGCTTCCTGGCAGGGCAGCGGCTCGTCGGCGCTGGCCGGCTACCTGCCCGTCGATGCGTCCGACACGGCGCGCCACAGCTATGCCGCGTATATCGGCCTGGGCGCCAAATTGACGCCGCAATGGCTGCTCGATACGGCCCTGCGTGCTGAAAAATATTCGGATTTCGGCAGCAAGACGACGGGGCGTTTGTCTGCCCGCTATGACGTCACGCCCACGGTCGCCGTGCGTGGCACCGTGAGCAACGGTTTTCATGCACCGAGCCTGGTGACGCAATCGTATTCGAACACGTCTGACCATGCGGGCGTTCCCTACACCCTGGCGCAGCCAAGCTCGGCCGCGGCGCGCGCCCTGGGGGCGCAAGCGTTGAAACCGGAAAAATCGACGAACCTGTCGGCCGGGCTGACCTTCAATCCTACGCCGACACTGCGCCTGGCCGTTGATGCGTATCAAATCAAGGTCAGCGACCGCCTGGGCGTGTCGTCGAACATCGGCATCGATCGCAGCTCGGGCGTGGCGCTAGACGGCAGCGGCCGGCCGTTGACGGCGGCGCAAGCGACCGTCATTGAAAACCTGCTGCGCTCGGCGGGTTTGACGGTGGGCAATGGCCTCGTCGCGCATTACTTTGCCAACGTGGGCGACACGCGCACGCGCGGCATCGATTTCACGGCGGAAGATGTGCTGCGCGTGGCCGAGGGCAAGCTGCGCTGGACGGCGGCGGCAAATCTCAACCATACGAGTCTGGTGGGCAAGGCCGCACTGCCGGCCGTGCTGCAAGGCTTGCCGAATATCGGCACCCTGAGCAAGTCGGCCGAGTATGACTTGCTGTACCGCGCACCGCGCGACAAGGAGATCGTCACGCTGGCATATGAAAAAGCCGCTTGGACGTTCAACCTGCGCGAGACGCGCTACGGCAAGCTCAAGCGCCTGAACGCCATCACGGGCGGCGATTACCAGCTGAAAGCCGCCTTCGTGACGGATGTCAGCGTCGGCTACGACGTCAGCAAGCGCATCAACGTGACGGTGGGCGCTAACAATGTCTTCGACCAGAAGCCCAGCCAGGTGCCGCGCGAAGCGCGCAGCGCCTCGAATCTGGCGCAGTACACGGGCGCGTATGACAACTCGGGCCCATTGGGCGTACTGGGCGGCTATTACTACGCCCGCGCTACGATTCACTTTTGATCTGCCACCGCCATCTCCATACTTATCATCAAGAACGGGAAATCCTCTATGTCTGACAAAAATCAACACGCGGCCATCGATCTGGAATGGGCCAATCTCCTTTCGCCGCAACGCCGCACGGTCTTGCGCGGCGGCGGCCTGGTGGCGGCGCTGGCCGCCTCTAGCCTGACTGGTTCTGTGCTGGCGCAGGATGGCGCCGTCAAACGCGCGAAACCAGTACCCGGTAAAAGTCCGTGGGGCGAGCATACCGATACGGCGCCCACGCCGCGCCCTGTCAGCGTGCGGCCCGGCGAGGAAACCTTGCCGGGCAAGCCGCGCGCCTACACGGATATCGAAAGTTATCACGCGCATATCTATTTTGATGAAGACAGTTACCAGAAGGCGGCGCAGATACGCAAGTGGGCGGCCGAGCGCTTCCAGATCGAGCTGGGCGACTGGAACCTGGAGCCGCGCGGCCCGCACGTGACGCCCTCGTTTTATTTCTGCTTCAGCAATGATTTGCTGCCCGTGATCGTGCCATGGTTGCAGTTGAACAGCCTGGGCCTGACGATACTGATCCATCCGAATACGGAAGATCCGCGTGCCGACCATCTGTATTACGCGCTGTGGGTGAACCGTTCGCAGCCCGTGAATGGCTATGCGATGAAGAAGCCGGGGCCGGGCGAGCCGAGAGTCGAGCAGATCTTTGTCAATACCCGCCCGACAGTGAAAATCGAAACGTCGCGCGCATGAGCTGGGCATAAAAAAAACGCCACGTCAGTGTGAACTGGCGTGGCGTTTTGATGGATATGCTGTGTATCAGCCGTGTTTCTGGATGAATTCGCCGATTTTCGGGCAAATGATCTCGCGCCAGCGGCGGCCCGAGAAGATGCCGTAGTGGCCGCATTTCGGCGCCACGAAATCTTGCTGCATCTCGGCAGGGATGCCGGAACACAAGTCATGCGCCGCCTGCGTCTGGCCGGCGCCGGAAATGTCGTCCAGTTCGCCTTCTACGGTAAACAGCGCCACATTCGTGATGTCTTGCGGACGCACCAGCTGGCCGCCCACTTTCCAGGTGCCCGTCGGCAGGCTGAATTCCTGGAACACCGTTTTGATGGTTTCCAGGTAGTACTCGGCCGGCATGTCCAGCACGGCGTTGTACTCGTTGTAGAACTGGCGATGGCCTTCCGCCGGCTCGTCGTCGCCCGTCACCAGGTGCATGTAGAACTCGCGGTGGCTTTGTGCGTGGCGGCCCGGGTTCATGGCGATGAAACCGGCGTGCTGCAGGAAGCCCGGATACACCTTGCGGCCAAAGCCAGGGTAGTTCGGCGGCACCGCGTAGATCACGGTGTTTTCAAACCACGAGAATTTCTTTTCCGTCGCCAGGTTGTTCACTTGCGTGGGTGAACGGCGCGGGTCAATGGGGCCGCCCATCATCGTCATGGTCTTTGGCATGTGCGGATCTTTGGCCGTCGCCATCAGCGAGATGGCGGCCAGCACAGGCACGGTCGGTTGACAGACGGAAATCACGTGCAAGTCAGGCGCCAGCAGGCGGATGAATTCCTGCACATAGTAAATGTAGTCGTCGAGGTGGAACGGGCCTTCCGTCAGCGGTACCATGCGCGCGTCCGTCCAGTCGGTGATGTAGACATCGTGCTCGGCCAGCAAGCCGCGCACGGTATCGCGCAGCAGGGTCGAGTGGTGACCGGACAGGGGGGCAACCAGCAAAACTTTGGGCTGTTGCAAGCCAGTGGCTTCTTTTTTGAAGTGAATCAGGCGGCAAAACGGTTTTGTCACGACAACGTGTTCGCGGATCTCGACGCTCTCGCCCTGGACGAGCACGGATTTGATGTCGAATTGCGGTTTTTCGTAGTCTTTGCCAAGGCGGTACATCAGCTCGTAGCCGGCTGCGATGCGTTGCGAAAACGGAGTGTGGGCCAGTGGGGAAACCGGGTTGGTAAATAACTTGGAGGACATGTCTGCCCATTGCATCACCGGAGTGAGGAAAGAGCGTTGCAGTTCGTGCAGTTGGTAAAGCATATAGAGTCCTTGTTTAATTCCAAGCGCCAATATCGGCTCAAATATCATAATCCAATTCTACGATATTTGTTGAGGACAAAATGTGCTTTACCGCGCATAGGTCCATAGTTTGCGCATCGATGTGACAGCGCGCCACACTTGCGTGGATAGACCTGCAACGATGTTTTAAAAGCAAAAAAATCAGCGTTTCCGCTGCTTTTTGTACCTTTATTTGCCGCTACGCCCCGGCGGGGAAGACGACCCCCATCGGAATGACCGCCGCAACTGCCGTGCGCTTAGCGCACCAGCATGTCGAGCTTGTCCTTGACGTCCTTGTATTGCTCGGCTTCCGGCAAGGCAGCCTTCGTCTTGGTGATTGAAGGCCAGTTACGGGCCAGATCGACGTTGATCTTGATGAAGGCTTGCTGGTCGCCCGGCACGTCTTCTTCCGCGAAAATCGCGTTCACCGGACACTCTGCCACGCAGACGGCGCAGTCAATACATTCGTCCGGATCGATCGCCAGGAAGTTCGGGCCTTCCCGGAAACAATCTACCGGGCAGACATCGACGCAGTCGGTGTAGCGACAGGCGATGCAGGATTCGGTGACAACGTGGGTCATAACAGTCCTATCAATTTTTGGGGGAGGTGCTGTAGCGCCTGCAGGAACCTCGGCGGCGCATACTAAAGCAAAGCATTGTATTTTAAGGCAATTCGCTATTTCTCACAAATCCCGCTTATATACAATACGTATAAGCAAATTCATTTTTTCGCGTTGCCGTTGCCGTGCAGAGAGTGCAATTCAGCGACTATCCGGGACGTTGCCATGACGAACGCGGCAAGAAAGCGACAGTCGCCCGAAGTGGCAGGGCGCAGGGCGGGCGGCGTGCTGACTGGCCGTGTGGTGTTTTTGTTTTACTCAAATCAAGATCGATACCCAATACATGCCAGAAAAATCAGGCGCTGGCACGTATTTGCGTCAGCAACTGTTGCCAACGTGCATTTTCTGCACTGCCATCCTCGGCAAACGTGATGGTGCGGCGCGCGGTGGGCGCGTCGACGGTGATCTGCCAATGGGGAATATCGGCACCCAGCTGTTCTCCCGTGGCTTGCTGATGCGTGAAAAAGCCGCTGCTGGCCAGTGCCGCTTCCAGCCCGGGGCCAGCCGGATGGGCTTGCGTATCGATGTCATACTGTTCACTCAGGCCGGCAAAGCCGCCGCTGCTGCGGGCTGAAATTTTCATGCTGCTCCTTGTTGTCGATGGTAGTGGCGCGCTATGGCCTGCCGCCAGTGCGGCAGGTTTGAAGCGGGTGTGCTGGTGCGCAGCGGTACTGCGCTTGTACTGCGCTGTCGTACTGTCTAGCGGGCGCCGTAACTGCGGCACCAGGTGGCCAGCGCTTCGCGCTCCGCTTCCAGCAATTGATCCGATTCGCTGTATTCCGCATGGTTCATGGTACCGCAGCAGGCGCGCCGGTCTTGCACGGCGCCGTCCCCGTCGACGATGTCGGCGGCAAAGCTCATCTGGCCATCCTCCGTCATGGCATTGGCCTTGAGCACTTCGCGCACGGTAAAGCTGTTGCGGATGTAGTCCAGGTAGGCGCCATTGCCATCGGCCTCGGCGATCGTCAGCATGTGGCCGGCCACGTCGGCATACGTGGCCGCTTGCTCGGGCGACGCCACCAGGGCGCGCAAGACGAGGCTGCGCAGGTAGTCGCCACAGCGGTGCAGCACGGCCGCGTCGTCTTCCAGCTGGGGCTGACGTTCGTGGGCAAAGATGTCGGCCAGGATGTCATAGATGGCGCCTGTAAACACTTGCGAGATGGCATGCACTTCCGTGCCCGCCTCCGATAATTTGATGTCGTTGTCGGCATTGCGCAAGCCGTTTGGCCGGCCCAGTGCCAGGCCGAACTGTTCCGCCAGGTCGGCCAGGAAGGTCTTGTCGTGCAGGTCGGACTTGGTTTGGGCGATCACCGCTTCCACCTGGTCCAGCTGCGACAGGGCCAGGAAGATGGCCGTCAGGTCGCCGAACGATTCGTGCAAGCCGCCCGTCTGCGGTGGATTATTGTTGAGCAGCCAATTCGGTTTCAGGCCATCGAGGATGGCGTGCCCTGTTTCGTGCGAGACGATGTCGAGCGAACGGCAGGTGTAGACGCGCTCGGTGGCGCCGCTGGGGATGAAATCGCCGAACTTGAGGGCCTTGTCGCTGCGGCTGTAGTACGCGTTCATGACATTGGGCAAACCGTGCGGGAACACACGCAGGGGCGCTGTATTGCTGGCGCTATTCCATTGCCAGGGCAGGGGCGGCGCCGTGTCGTTGCTGGCCAGCGCGCGCTGGTACATGGTGAGCGTCATGCGCACGATGGCAAAGGTGTGCACGGCATCGAACTGGTCGGTGTTGGGCGAGACGATGAAGTCGCCGAAGGCATTCGGGCTGACCTGCGCGATGCCCGGTTCGCCAAACGTGATGCGCGCGTCGCGCGGGCCTTGCAGGATCAGGCCGGGCAGGAAGGTCTTGCGCGTGCCCAGGTCGCTGACGGACGGGTCTTGTTTCCAGATCAGCACGCGCGAACCGACGGGCACGGCGGCCAGGTTGCGAACCGTTGCCTCGATCAGGCGCGGCGGACCCGGCTGCAGCGTCAGTTGCGCATTCTTGCGGTGCTGGCGGTACGGCGCCGAGGGGGTAGGGACATAGCCGACGGGCAAGGACACGCATTTGGTCAGCACGGCTTCGACCGGCACGATGACTTTCTGGTCCATGATAGCTCTCCAAGACACGCGCAACTGGAACTGGAATAGTCGTCCCGCTTCGGTGCGTCCGGTTTGATCCCGCGCAAACGAGATGCGGGACGGCGGGCGTTTTTTTGCCAGGCCAGTGCCGGCTGCGGCCGTGCCTGCCGCATGGCGGCTGGTATGATGCTGGCCGTATGGCCCCCGTTTTTATAATAAAAGGATCGTTTGATGGCGGATATAAATATAGTTCAGCAACATAAGCTGACAGCAGCAAAGGCACGCGAAGCGGCGCAGCAAGTGGCCGACAAGCTGGCCCAGGAATATGACCTGGCGTGCGCCTGGGATGGCGATGTACTGCGCTTCGAGCGCAGCGGCGTCGATGGTTCGCTGACCCTGGAAAAAGAGCAGGCGCAGCTGCAAATCAAGCTGGGCTTCATGCTCAGCGCCTTTGCTTCCACCATCGAAGGCAAGATTGCCGAGAAGATGCGCAAGGTGTTTACCGAAGCAGCTTGATGACGTTCCACCCGCTTGTCTGGCACCGTGTTTGGTGCTAGGGCACGCGTCGCAGCGATGGGCGAAAAGACGATGCCAACACGTCGCTTTTCGCCTTTTTTGCGTCTGACTGTACGCTGGCGAACATTGCTAGCACATTTCCATTTGGAAAGCCATTGGACTTTGGTGGCTTTTTGCGTTATACTTGAGTCATATTTACAACAGCTACACCGCGTTTCACCTTCTGCTTCGCAGTACTCTCCGCTCGCTGAGTGGTGAATAATTCTTCGGGTTTTACACCCGCATCCAGTTAAAAGTAGCTTGGTCGATTTTTTCGGTCAAATACATTTGGTGCCATGTATTTGCATGGCGCTAGCGTTGTTAAAAGTCCTGAACCACAGCCTCTTTTAGCACGCACACGGCACCCCGGCACCGGCTTTGGCCATCCGCTGGTCACACGCGTGTCACCCCCTGTTTACTGTCGCTCCCGTGTGCTTTTGCGCCGTGGCGTAGCCGACGCAACAGGGTTTGCTGATTCCCGCCGCAAGCTAGCAGCTTGCTGGGTTTCATTCCATTCGTCAAATCGAGGGAGAACCACATCGTGGCAAAACAAATCATTATCGACCATGTGTTCAAAGTGTTCGGCGACAAGCCAGAAGAAGCACTTGAACTCGTCCGCAAGGGCGCCAGCAAGCAGGATATCCTGGCCAAGACCGACTGCACCATCGGCGTCTTCGACGCCACCTTTACCATTGAAGCGGGCGAGATCTTCGTCATCATGGGCCTGTCCGGTTCCGGCAAGTCGACCCTGGTGCGCATGCTGAACCGCCTGATCGAGCCGACCGCCGGCCGCATCCTGATCGATGGCAACGACATCAATACCTTGCCGGACGCCCAGCTGCGCGCCCTGCGCCGCAAGGACATCAGCATGGTGTTCCAGTCGTTCGCGCTGCTGCCGCAAATTACCGTGCTCGACAACACTGCCTTCGGCATGGAACTGGCCGGCATGCCCAAGGCCGAGCGCCATGCGCTGGCCCAGCAAGCGCTGGAGCAGGTCGGCCTGGACGGCTACGGCGCCAGCTATCCCGACGAATTGTCGGGCGGCATGCAGCAGCGTGTGGGCTTGGCCCGTGCGCTGGCGTGCGATCCATCGATTTTGCTGATGGATGAAGCGTTTTCCGCGCTCGATCCGATTATCCGTACGGAAATGCAATCTGAATTGCTGCGTTTGCAGCAAATCAAGCGCCGCACCATCGTCTTCATTTCGCATGACCTCGACGAAGCCATGCGCATCGGCGATCGCGTTGCCATCATGAAGGACGGCCACGTGGTGCAAGTGGGCACGCCGGAAGAAATTTTGCGCAAGCCGGCCAACGATTATGTGCGCAACTTCGTGCGCGGCGTCGATGCGGCGGCCGTCTTCAAGGCCAGCGATATTGCCCGCAAGAGCCAGATCGTCGTGTCGGAATCGCCGAGCCGCGGTTCGCGCGCCGCGCTGTCGATGCTGGAAGAGCAGGATCGCGCGTTTGCGTATATCGTCAATCCGCAGCGCAAGTTCCTCGGCGTCGTCTCGGTCGATTCGTTGCGCAGTGCGCTCGACGGCCATGTCGGCCCGCTGGGCCTGGCACATGCCTATCTGCCCGACGTGCAGACCATCAATGCAGATGAGCCAGTCGCCGGCCTGTTCGGCCAGGTGGCGCAACTGCCTTATGCCGTCCCAGTGGTGGCCAATGACGGCAGCTTCCGCGGCGCCATCAGCAAGACAACCTTGCTGAAGTTCCTCGACCGCGACACGCCAGCCATCGCCGAACAACAACAGAAAGGACAAGCATGAACCCAAGCACCGTTTCTACCGTAGAACCTGTTGTTGAACAGGCCGCCCAGATCAATCCCTGGGCGCTGACGCCGCCCACCGACGCCAGCACCGCGTGGCTCGACGCCGCCGCGCCTGCCGTGCAGCCGGAACAGGCGTCCGGCTTTCACCTGACACAGATTTTCGACGGCTCGCTGCCGCTGGAAAGCTGGATCAACCAGGGCCTGGGCTGGGTCGTCGCGCATTTCCGCCCCTTCTTCCAGGCCGTGCGCGCACCGATCGATAGCGTATTGTCCGGCGTGGAAGGCGTGCTGCTGGCCGCTCCGTCGCTGACGGTGATCGCCATCATCGGCTTGCTGGCATGGCAATTTACCAGCCGCACGCTGGCCATCGGCACCGTGCTGGCGCTGCTGCTCGTGTCGATGCTGGGCATCTGGCCTGAAGCCATGACGACCTTGTCGCTGGTGTTGACGTCGTTGGCGTTCTGTCTGGCTATCGGCTTGCCGCTGGGCATTTTCCTTGCCAGCAGCGACCGCGCACAGAATATCCTGCGCCCCCTGCTGGACGCCATGCAGACCACGCCCGCCTTTGTTTACCTGGTGCCGGTGGTGATGCTGTTTGGTATCGGTAATGCGCCAGGCGTGATCGTGACGATCATCTTTGCCCTGCCGCCGCTGGTGCGCCTGACCAACCTCGGTATCCGCCAGGTGCGTCCGGATCTGATCGAAGCGGCCCGTGCCTATGGCGCATCGCCGTGGCAGTTGCTGACCCGCGTGCAGTTTCCGCTGGCCATGCCATCCATCATGGCCGGTATCAACCAGTCGCTGATGCTGTCGCTGTCGATGGTCGTGATCGCCTCGATGATCGCCGTCGGTGGCCTGGGTCAGATGGTGCTGCGCGGTATCGGTCGCCTGGACATGGGCCTGGCAACCGTGGGTGGCCTGGGCATCGTGCTGCTGGCCATCACCCTGGACCGTTTGACGCAAGCGATGGGCCAGCCACGCCGTGGCGTGCGCCATTGGTACCAGACGGGTCCTGCCGGTTTCGTGATGCGCCTGGTGCGCGGCAACACGGGGAAAAATAATGTTGAACAGCAAGCAACGCTGGCCAACGCACAATAAAGGAACCACATGCATCAAATTGACAATTTTAAAGTGACGCAAAAATCGCAACGCAAGTTCCAGCTGTTTTCGGCCCTGGCGATCGCCGCCCTGGCCCTGACCACCGGCCTGGCCATGGCGCAAACGCCGGCCGCCGCCGACGCGCTGCCCGGCAAGGGCGTCAAGGTGCAGCCGCTGCAAAGCTCGATCGCGGAAGAAACCTTCCAGACCATGCTGGTCGACAAGGCCCTGGAAAAGCTCGGCTACGAAGTGCAGCCGATCAAGGAAGTGGAGTACCCGACCGCGCATATCGCCATCGCCAACGGCGACGCCACCTTCATGGCCGTGCACTGGGACCCGATGCACAAGGATTTCTATAACAATGCGGGCGGCGACGCCAAGTTGTTGCGCACCGGCCAGTATGCGGGGCCTGCCGCGCAAGGTTATCTGATCGATAAGGCGACTGCGGAAAAGTACAACATCACGAATATCGACCAGTTGCGCGATCCCACCCTGGCCAAGCTGTTCGACCATGATGGCGACGGCAAGGCCGACTTGACGGGCTGCAACCCCGGCTGGGGCTGCGAAGCGCTGATCGAGAAGCACATGGATGCGTACAAATTGCGCAAGACGGTGACGCACGTGCAGGGCAGCTATGCGGCCCTGATCGCCGATACCCTGGGCCGCTACAAGCGTGGCGAACCGATCCTGTACTACACGTGGACGCCGTACTGGGTCAGTGGCGTGCTGGTGCCGGGCAAGGATGTGGTCTGGCTGAAAGTGCCATTCTCGGCCAATCCGGACAAGGTAAATACCCGCCTCGACGAGGGCAGCGATTACGGCTTTGCCGTCAACACGGCGCGCATCGTGTCCAACAAGGCCTGGGCGGAGAAGAACCCGGCCGCGGCCAAGCTGTTCGAGGTGATGCAACTGCCCGTGGCCGATATCAATGCGCAGAACGAGCGCATGCGCCGCGGCGAAAGCACGCAAGCCGATATCGCGCGCCATACGGCCGGCTGGATCAAGTACCACCAGCAGACGTTTGACGGCTGGATCGCGCAAGCGCTGGCGGCGGCCAAGAAGTAAATCCCCAGCTGTTTCAGCAGCAAAAAAATGGCTACCGTATTGGTAGCCATTTTTGCGTTTTCGCCCCGCTTTCGCCTGGTGATGTTTCGTGAGTTTTCAGCCGTTTTTGGCTGATTTCTCTGAAAAACAGGCGTCCGTTGCGTTTAATCCTTCAAGTCTTCGATCAAGTCGATGTACTGCTGTTGCGCCTCTTCCTTCGAGGTGCCGGCCAGGGCCGCCCAGGCGTCGAACTTGGCGCGGTTGACGAAGTCGGTCATGCCAGGACGCTCGCCCGTGGCGTCGCCGCTCGAGGCTTGCTTGAACAAGGCGTAGATTTTCAACAAGGTCATATTGTCCGGACGCTCGGACAGGGTCTTGGAATCGAGCTGTGCTTGTTCGAATTGCTCTTGTAAACTCATGATGGCTCCTGTGTGCTGATGGAATCGCTGGAAAATTGCGGCAGGCCCGGCGGAGTGGCCACCGTGCGTGCTGCAGTGCCTGACATCATAGTGAAAAAAGCGCGCCGTGCATTAGAGGGGATACTCAAAAAAAACGCCGTCTCAAGGACGGCGTCTGGCGGCAGGCAGTGTCTGGACTGCCTGGCAGTTTTATACGCCCAGCAGTTCGACGTCGAAAATCAGGGTGGCGTTCGGGGGAATCGCGCCGCCGGCGCCGCGTGCGCCATAGCCCAGTGCTGCCGGGATGATCAGCTGGCGCTTGCCGCCCACTTTCATGCCTTGCACGCCTTCGTCCCAGCCTTGAATGACGCGGCCTGCGCCCAGCGGGAATTCGAATGGGTCGTTGCGGTCCTTGCTCGAATCAAATTTCGAACCGGCGCTGCCGTCGTCGTTTTGCAGCCAGCCCGTGTAATGCACGACAACATTGTTGCCGGCTTGCGCTTCAGCGCCTTCGCCGACGACGGTATCGATGTATTGCAGGCCGGAAGCGGTAGTGGTGGTGGTCATGATAATCCTTGTGTAGGCGATGAAAGCTACAGATTGTAGAGCAATGAGTTGCAAAGCGCCATTCCAGGCGCAGGACAGGGAAAAAGGGGAAATGACGGCGATGTGTGGCTGCCGCTTGCATTTAAGGGGGGATTTCACACAATAAATACAGTGTTCCACGTAAAATGCCTGTTTTGTATTTAACAGTGATTTCTTCCATGTTCCGCAGTCTACGCCGCCTTGTTTTTTCCTCGCTGTGCCTGGTTTCCGCAATATCGACGGCGCAAGCCGAAGTGGTGGTGGTGCTCAATTCCCGTGATGCTACGGTGCAACTGCTGGACCAGAAAACCTATGCTCCCCTGTCCACCTTTGCCGTCGGCAAGGAACCGCATCACCTGATGGAAACGCCGGACGGCAAGTCGCTGATCGTCGCCAGTTCCGTCGGCAATGAGCTGATTTTCCTCGACCCCGTGTCGGGCCAGATCCAGCGCCGCATCAGCAATATCCTCGACCCGTACCAGATCGGCTTTTCGCCGGACCAGAAATGGTTCATCTCGAATTCGCTGCGCCTGGACCGCATCGACCTGTACCGCTACGACGGCAAGAACCTGACCCTGGCCAAGCGCATCCCATTGCCAAAATTGCCCAGCCATATGGCTTTCACGGCCGACAGCACCATGGCTTTCATTACGCAGCAGGGCAGCAACCAGGTCAGCGCCATCGACCTGGCCACGCAGACGGTGAAATGGACCATGCCCGTCGGCCCGGCGCCGGCCGGCATCACGATGACGCCCGACGGCAAGCATTTGCTGGTGGGCATCATGGGCAGCGATTACGTGGAAGTGATCGACTGGCGCACGCAAAAGACCGTCAAGCGCATCAAGGCGGGCGCCGGCACGCATAATTTCCGCGCGCTCGGTGACAATCGCATGACGTTTGTGTCGAACCGCGTGTCGAACACGATCAACATCATCGACCAGAAAACGCTGGAAAACGTGGGCACCATCAATGTGCCCGGTGGCCCGGACTGCATGGAAATCACGCCCGATGGCAAGACCATGTGGGTGACTTTGCGCTGGATCAAGAAAGTGGCCGTGATCGATCTGACCACGCGCAAGGTGATCAAGATGATACCGGTGGGCCGCTCGCCCCACGGCGTGTATTTCGCCACCCACTCGCCGCGCATGTGATGATGCAGCGTCTTATTCTGACTGGCGGCTTGCCCGCCATGCTGCTGTGCGCCAGCACCATGCTGTCGCCCGCGCATGCCGCCGCACCTGCCGCACCTGCCGCACCTGCCGCAGCTGTACCGGCCGCATCTGCCACCGCCTTTGCTACCCCTACTGCCGCCGCCCCGGCCGCCTGCAAGGGCACTCTCTACATGACGTTCGACACGGGCAGCCAGTCGCAGGCGCAGCTTATTGCCGACGTGCTGAACAAGCGCCATGTGAAGGCGACGTTCTTCCTGGCCAATGAAAAAACCACGCGCGGCGACTATTCGCTCGATCCATCCTGGGCGCCGTACTGGAAAGCCAGGGTCGCCGAAGGCCATGCGTTCGGCACGCATACGTTTGACCACGTGTACTGGAAGAGGGATCTGGCCAATGGCTTGATCCAGGTCAAACCTCAGTTCGGCAAGGACGGCGGCAAGCTGGCCTCCTTCACTGATCAACAGTTCTGCGAGGAGTTGCGCCGCGTCGATACGCGCTTCCAGGAGCTGACCGGGCACAAGCTCGATCCGTTCTGGCGCGCGCCGGGCGGCTACACCTCGCCGCGCACCCTGGCCGCCGGCAGCGCCTGCGGCTACCAGCATGCGGGTTGGGCGCCTGCGGGGTATTCCGGCGATGAGCTGCCCAGCGACAAGTATCCGAACGCCATGCTGTTGAAAAAAGCGCTGGCGAACCTGCGCAGCGGTGACATTTTCATTGCGCACATGGGCATCTGGTCGCGCAAGGATGCGTGGGCACCGGCCAACCTGGATGCCTTGATTTCCGGTTTGCAAAACAAGGGCTTCTGCTTTGCCACCTTGCGCGCGCATCCTGCCTACGCGCAGAAGAAGGGCCAGCCATGACCGTCGCCGACATCGTCAGCCTCGTCACGCCCGCCATCGACGCCGTGGTCGACGCCTTTGGCGTGGCGCAAGGCTGGCTGTTCCAGACTGTGGTGAATCCCCTCGTGTATCACCTGGGTTTTGGCGAATTCACGGAAGAAGCGTTCGAGGGCACGGAATGGCTGCTGATCGGCCTGTGCGAACTGGTGCTGCTGTTTCTCGTGCTGCGTCCGCTCGAAGCCTTGATTCCCGCGCAAAAGATCAGCGACCCGCGCGCCCGCTGGAACGATTTTATCTACACCGTGCTGCACCGCATCGGCCTGTTTTCCGTGCTGGTTTTCTTCACGCTCGATCCGCTGATGGATGCATTGGCCGGCGCTTTGCGTTTCGACAATATCCATCCCCTGAACCTGGAGTCGCTGTTGCCCGGCATCAGTCCCTTGCTCAGTTTTATCATCTATTTTGTGATACTGGACTTCGTCGACTATTGCTACCATCGTGCTTCGCACCATTTCGGCTGGTGGTGGGGCTTGCACAGCCTGCATCACAGCCAGCAAAACATGAACTTGTGGAGCGATGACCGCAACCACCTGCTCGATGATTTCCTGCGCGACGTGGTGATGGCGCTGGTGGCGCTCGGTATCGGCGTGCCGCCTGGGCAATATGTGCTGCTGGTGTCGATTTCGCGCATTCTGCAAAGCTTGCAGCATGCGAATGTGAGGATACACTTCGGCCGCATCGGCGAGCGGCTGTTGATCTCGCCCCGTTTCCACCGCACGCACCACGCGATCGGCGTGGGGCACGAGTCGAAAGGCAAGGGCAGCATGGGCGGTTGCAACTTCGGCGTGGTCTTGCCGATTTGGGATATGCTGCTGGGCACCGCGAATTTCTCGGCGGGCTATGCGCGCACGGGCGTGCGCGACCAGCTGGCCCGCATCGATAGCGATGGCGTGGGCCGCCCCGGACGCGAGTATGGCCGCGGCTTCTGGCAGCAGCAATGGCTGGGCCTGCGCCGGATGGTGGAATTTGCAAGAGTTAAACGAAAAGGACGCCGTTGATGCGTAATGTGTTGAATTCGTATGGCCGCGCCTTGCTATCGCAATTGCACGGCAAGATACTGCTGTTGAGCGTGGCGCCATTCATTCTGTCGCTGATCCTGTGGGGCGCCCTGCTGTATGTGGGCTTGCAGCCGCTGATCGACAGCCTGCATGCGCTGTTTACGCAGTACGATTTCTTCCGCACCAGCGGTCAGATGCTGGCCACTTTCGGCCTGGGCACGCTGAAGGCGGTGATCGTGCCGCTGATCGCCATGTTCATGCTGCTGCCGCTGATGATCTTGACGGCGCTCATTTTCATGGGCCTGTTCGCCATGCCGGCCATCGGCCGCCATGTGGGCGGGCGGCACTTTCCGCAACTGGAAAAGAAACACGGCGGCAGCCTGCTCGGCAGCGTCGGCACTTCCCTGGCCACGTTCCTGCTGTTCATCGTCGTCTGGGTGCTCATGCTGCCCTTGTACGCGTTCCCGCCGGCCGCATTGGCGGGGCAGGCCGTGCTGTGGGGCTGGCTGACCTACCGCGTGATGGCGTATGACGCCATGGCCGACTACGCCAGCGTGGAAGAGCGCCACGCCATCATGCGCACGCAGCGCTGGCCGCTGCTGGCCATCGGCATGGTGTCCGGCGCGGCCGGCGCCGTGCCGGGCCTGCTGTGGATGGGCGGCGTGATGGCGGTGGTATTTTTCCCCTTCCTGGCGGCGTTCGCCATCTGGCTGTATGTGCTGATCTTTATCTTTACGGGTCTGTGGTTCCAGTATTACTGCCTGGAAGCACTGTCGCGTTTGCGGGGCGTACGCGGCATGACCGACGTGGCGCCGGCGGACGCCTGACCTTCACTAATCGAATCGAACGAGGAAGTTCCATGGCTATCGGATTGATCATCATCGGTGACGAAATCCTGTCAGGCAAGCGCACTGACCAGCATTTCCCGAAAGTAGTGAGCATGCTCAAGCAGCGTGGCTTGCAGCTGAGCTGGGCGGAATACGTGGGCGACGAACCGGCCCGCCTGGTCGCCTTGCTCAAGCGCAGTTTTGCCAGCGGCGACATCGTTTTCAGCTTTGGCGGCATCGGCGCCACGCCGGACGACCATACGCGCCAGGCGGCTGCCGATGCGCTGGGCTTGCCGCTGGTGCTGCATCCGCAAGGCAAGCTCAATATCGAGCAGCGCATCACGGAAATGGGAGTGGAAACGGGTGTGCCGGCCGACTTGAACTCGCCGGAAAACTTGCACCGCCTGAAAATGGCGGAATTTGTCGAAGGCGCCGAGCTGATTCCGAATCCGTACAACAAGATTGCCGGCTTTGCCGTGCGCGAACATTATTTCGTGCCGGGCTTTCCCGTCATGTCCTGGCCCATGATCGAATGGGTGCTCGACACGCATTACCCCCATTTGTTCAACCAGGTGCCGCATGCTGAACATGCCTTGCTCGTGTATGAAACGGCCGAATCCCTGCTGACGCCGCTGATGGTGCGTCTGGAAGCGGAGTTTCCGCTAATTAAGGTGTTCAGCCTGCCCAGCGTGGGCGATGCGCAGACGCGCCGGCATATCGAACTGGGCGTGAAGGGCGAACCCGCGCAGGCGGCGGCCGCCTTTGCGGACATGCGCGCCGCGCTCGATGCCCTGCAGGCGGAATACACCGCCATCTGAGCGGCTGCCAGCCCGGCGCCGGCGGCTTTTTCGCTGGCGTCCAGCCCGCCTTGCATTTATGTACGCAAGCGCAAGCGTACGTTCCAGGACGTTGTTTTTTTGCGAAAATCTTTGATGAAGCAAGATTTTTGTGTGCGCTCGCCAGTCGTTTTCATGCCGATGTGGTGGAATGGTGAACAGGAGCCTGGCGTGTCAAACGCGGGGTTGCCTGCCTGTGCAGCAGCGTGTTTTTTTGATTCACCGGTATGGACATCATGTTAAGCAAGCTCTGTAGTGACCGGCCCCGGCCGGCCCTCGTCTTATCCTGCGCGGAGCGGTATTGCTGCCGTATTTTTCGCGCCGTCCAAACCCAACCTTACCCCAGCATCCCATGACAGACACAGGCGTCAACCTGGCCGCGCAAGAGCGGCCTCCTTCTGATCCAGCTGCCGAGGCGCCGCCGCCGGCGAGCCCGCCGAAGAAGCGCCGTTCGCGCATCTGGCCGATCTTTGCCATCATCGTGCTGGCGCTGATCGCCGGCGTGGCGTGGTTCGTCATGCGCGAAGTGCGCACCTCAGCCCTGCAGGCCGAGTTTTTCACGCGCCTGGACCGCCAGCTGACGTTCAAGGTCGAGCCTGGCCCCGCGCCGGCGGGCGCCATCCGCTATCCGCAGCACGGCCCGTATGACGAGCGTCTCGGCTATGCGAGCCTGCCCGATTTTATTAGCAAGCTGAATGCGCGCGACTATGCCGTCACGGCGCAGGCGCGCATGTCGCCGAAGATGGTGGAGCTGGTCGACCGGGGCATCTTTGCCACGTATCACGAGAAAAACCGCGCCGGACTGACCATCCTCGATTGCCGCGCCGCGCCCCTGTTCGCGGCCAGCTATCCCGAGCGCATGTTCGACGGCTTTGCCGACGCGCCACCCGCGCTGGTGCAAAGCCTGCTGTTCATCGAAAACCGCGAATTGCTCGACCCGGGCACGCCCGAGCGTAACCCGGCCGTGGAATGGGACCGCCTGAGCAAGGCCGTCCTCGACAAGGCGCTGAACCTGTTCGGCGGCCACCGCGGTGGTGGCGGCAGCACCCTGGCCACGCAGATCGAAAAATACCGCCACTCGGAAGACGGCCGCACCAGTTCCATGCAGGATAAATTGCTGCAGATGATTTCGGCCAGCCTGCGCTCGTACCAGGATGGCGAAAACACCATGGAAGCGCGGCGCAAGATCGTCGTCAATTACCTCAATACCGTGCCGCTGTCGGCCAAGAGCGGCTTTGGCGAAGTCAACGGTATTGGCGACGGCATGTGGGTCTGGTATGGCCGGCCGTTTGCCGAGGTGAAAACTTTGCTCAAGGGTAATATGGACCAGCCGGACAGTGCGCTGGCCTACAAGCAGGCGCTGAGCTTGCTGATCGCGCAGCGCCGTCCTTCGCATTACCTGGTGGCCGGCGGCGCCGACCTGGAAGAATTGACCAACAGCCATCTGCGCCTGCTGGCGCAAGCGGGCGTGATTTCGCCGCAACTGCGCGATGCGGCCATCGCCGAGAAGCTGCGCCCGTCGTCGGCCTCGGGCGTGCAATCGGAAGCATCGACTTCGTTCGTCACGCGCAAGGCCTCGAATGCCGTGCGCAACCATTTGGCCAGCATGCTCGGCGACCCGCGCCTGTACAACCTCGACCGCCTGGACCTGAAAGTGGTCAGCACGCTCGACGCGCAGGCGCAGAACGCCGTTACCAAGGTCTTGCGCGAGCTGCGCGACCCGGAGGTGGCGAAAGCGGCCGGGCTGACGGGCAAGGGCATGCTGGGCAATGGCGACCCGGCCAACGTGGTCTACAGTTTTACCCTGCTGCAAAAGGGCGATCAAGCCAACTTGCTGCGCGTGCAAACGGACAATTTTGACCAGCCGCTCGACATTAACGAGGGCGCCAAGCTGGACTTGGGTTCCACGGCCAAGCTGCGCACCCTGGTCACGTATCTGGACATCATCGACCAGCTGCATCAGCGCTACAGCGGCATGGGCGCCGCCGAACTGAGTAAAATCGCCGTCGATCCGAAGGACATGCTGTCGCAGTGGGCAATTGCCTACTTGAAACCATTGCCGCTGGGCGAGGCGCGCAACTTGCCCGCCATGCTGGCGGCCGCCATGCAACGCCAGTATTCGGGCAATCCGGGTGAAGGCTTTTTCACGGGCGGCGGCTTGCACCATTTCGGCAACTTCTCCAAGCTTGACGACAGCCGCATCATGACGGTGCAGCAGGCGCTGCGCCAGTCGACCAACCTGGTGTTCGTGCGGCTGATGCGCGACGTGGCCCGCTACTACATGTTCTCGCGTCCCGATTCCTCGGCCTCCCTGCTGGCGGACGCGGACGATCCGCGCCGCGCCCAGTACCTGAGCCGTTTTGCCGACAAGGAAGGGCGCGAATTCCTGCAGCGCTTCTATCAGAAGTACCGCGGCAAGAGCGTCGACGAGCAGGAAAAGATTTTGTTGGCCAGCATCCGCCCGACCCCCGTGCGCCTGGCAAATATCTTCCGCACCATCAATCCGAAGGGCACGGTGGCGGAATTCGGCGATTTCCTCAACGCCAACTTGCCATCGCAAAATGAAGTGCCGCCCGAGCGCGTCGCCAAGCTGTACCAGCAGTACGCGATGGAAAACTGGTCCTTGGCCGACCGCGGTTATCTGGCCAATGTGCATCCGCTGGAACTGTGGATGGTGGCGTATCTGCGCCAGCATGAAGGCTCCACCCTGTCGCAGATGGTGGCGGCCAGCGAGAAGGAACGCCAGGAAGTCTACAAATGGCTGTTCAATACGCACCGCAAGCATGCGCAGGACCGCCGCATCGCCAACTTGCTGGAAGTGGAGGGATTCCTGGAAATTCACCGCCAATGGAAGAAGATGGGCTACCCGTTCGATTCGCTGGTGCCGTCGTATGCGACGACCCTGGGCGCGTCGGCCGACCGTCCCGCCGCGCTGGCCGAGTTGATGGGCATCATCATCAACGATGGCGTGCGCAAACCGAGCGTGCGTATCGATTCCATGCATTTCGCCGCCAATACGCCGTATGACACCATGGTCAAGCGGGGCACGAAGGTGGATGCGGAGCAAGTGCTGTCGCCGGACGTGGCGAAAGCCGTGGCCAAGGCCATCCGCGAAGTGGTGTCGGATGGCACGGCCAAGCGAGCCAAGACGGCGTTTGTCGGCGCCGACGGCGTGCCGATCCCGATGGGCGGCAAGACCGGCACGGGCGACCAGCGTTTCGACGTGTATGGCGCCGGTGGCCGCCTGATCGAGTCGCGCTATGTGAACCGTTCGGCCACGTTCGTGTTCAATATTGGCGAGCGCTTCTACGGCAGCATGACGGCGTATGTGCGCGGGCCGGAATCGAAAAACTACGATTTCACCAGCGCCTTGCCCGTGCAACTGCTGGTGTCGCTGGCGCCGAGCCTGATGCCGCTGATCGAGCCACCCGCGCCGGCCGAGGGCGTGGCCAAGCAGTGCACGAATTAAGGTATTGTTGCAGCTGAAAGCCGGCCTTCACGGGCCGGTTTTTTTTTGAGGGAATGCAATTGGACAAGACGCAGCAGATTTTTCAGCAATATCACCGCTTTGACGATGGCGCGCTCGTGTCCTTCGAGCAGCAGTATCAGCCCGGGGGCGTGCAGGCCGTGCGCATCGTCTTGTATGCAAGAAATCACGCGCTGGATGGCAATGTCTGGCGCCAGGTCGCCATCACGGTGGGCGCGGTGCGCGAAGTGCTGCTCAAGACGCCGGGCAACTTCATCAACCGCATCTGCTGCGGCGTGAAGTTGCTGCGTTTCGGCGACGTCTGGTGCGTCGACGTCGACGGCACGTATGTGCGTGACGACCCGGCGACCTTGGAGGAGGTGCGCCGCGATGGCGATTGCTACGTCATCGGCGGCACGGTCGAGGCAATCGAGCTCGATTAGCCGGCAAACACGGCGGTTTTATCTGCCAGGCGCGCGTGATACGCGGCGATGGCAGGGTAGTCGGAGCGTTGCATCGGCGCCATCAGCCAGCGCTTGACGGACAGTCCCAGCACGATATCGGCCAGGGTGAACTGTTCGCCGCACACATAGGCGCCCGTGCGCTGCAGCTGCTGTTCAAGGATACCCATCATCTTGTTCCATCCGGCAATGCCGGCCGCCAGCTGCGCCGCATCCTGGTGCGCGGGGCTGTGGCGCACCAGCGACAGGAAGGCGTAGCGCCAGCTGTTGTTGAGGTCGCCCATTTGCCAGTCCATCCATTTTTCCACTTCCGCGCGGGCGCGGGGTGTGCTTGGCAGCAAGTCGTCGCGGCCCGCCTGGGCGCACAGATAGCGGCAAATCGTGTTCGATTCCCACAGCACCAGGTCGCCGTCAATCAGCACGGGCACCATGGCGTTCGGATTCAGGGTCAGGAAGGCGGGGTCATCGGTACTGCGAAAGCCGCTGCCCCAGTCTTCGCGTTCGTACGGCAGGTCGAGTTCCTCGCACGTCCACAGGACCTTGCGGACATTGATCGAGGCGGCTTTTCCAAGAATTTTCAGCATGCGGGGCTCCATGGGGCAGGTGATCGATCTGCCACTGTAGCGGATTTGGCCGCGCGGCGCCGGTGAAAGTGCCTTGCATAGTTGCAGTTTTCTTGGCATCGTAGCCACCCATGAAACCTATGCGCCACCACATGTCCAAAATCCTCGCGTTCAGCCGCTTTTCCGTGCGCGATTTCCTCGCCACCGCCGGTCCCACCCTGCTGCTGGTCGGCGCGTTTTGCGCGCTCGCTTACTGGCTGGTCGACCCGGCGCCGCCGCGCCAGGTGAGCCTGTCGACGGGGCAGGACAATAGCGCGTATGAAGAATTCGGCAAGAAATACGCGGCCACCCTGGCCAGGCACGGCATCAAGGTGACCTTGCAGCCGTCGCTGGGCTCGCAGGAAAACCTGCAGCGCCTCAATAGCGGCAAAACGGATATCGCCTTCGTGCAAAGCGGCTCGACGGAGCACGCCGATGCCGAGCGCCATGGCCTCATATCCCTGGGCAGCCTGTTTACGGAACCCGTCTGGCTGTTCCTGCGCGACGACAAGGCGGTGACGGAACTGACGCAATTGAAGGGCATGAAGATCAACCTGGGACCGGAAGGCACGGGCGTGCCCAGCCTGTTCCGGCAGTTGCTGTCCGTGAATGGCGTGGAAGCGAACGAGTTGACCGTCAGCGACTTGCAGAACACGCCCGCCACAGTGGAGCTGCTGGAAGGGCGCATCGATGGTCTCGTGTTCAGCTCGGCGCCGGAAGCGCCGCTGATCCAGATGCTGCTGCAAACGCCGGGCATCAAGCTGTTTGATTTTTCGCAAGCGGAAGCGTACACGCGGCGCCTGCCTTTCCTCACGCATGTGGTCTTGCCACGCGGTATCGTCGACCTGGGGCGTAACATCCCCGCGCAGGATTACCACCTGATCGCACCGACCGCCACCCTGGTCGCGCGCGAAGACTTGCATCCGGCCCTGGTCGACCTGTTCGTGCAGGCGGCGGCCAGTATTCACGGCGGCACGGGCTGGTTCCAGCAACAGGGACAGTTCCCGTCCGCGCGCTACACGGAAATTCCCGTCGCGCCCGAAGCGCTGAAGTTCTACAAGGATGGCGCGCCCGTGCTGCAGCGCTATATGAGTTTCTGGCTGGCCAATTTCTTCGACCGCATGTGGGTGCTGGTGGTGGCGCTCGGTGCCTTGATATTGCCGCTGTCGCGCGTGGTGCCGCCACTGTACGTGTGGCGCATCCGCTCGCGCGTGTACCGCTGGTATGGCCAGCTGCGCACGGTGGAGCAGGCGCTGGAAGATGTGCCGCCAGAGCAGCGCGCGCAAGTGTATGCGGCGCAATTGATACGGCTCGACCAGATCGAGGAAATGGTCAACCAGATCTCGATTCCCCTGTCATTTGCCGACGGCCTGTACGGCTTGCGCAGCCACATCAATTTCGTGCGCAAGCGCATCTTGACCTTGATGGGAGAGCACCAGCCGGCGGAATCAAACTAAGGTGATCGACAGCTTGCGCCCGACCAGTGCGGCGGCGCGCTCCAGGGTGGACAGGGTCACATCGCTGCTGGGGTCGAGCAGGCGGTCGAGCTGCGAGCGGCTGGTCTGCAGCAGGGCCGCCATGCGCGTCTTCGACATCGCTTGTTCCTGCATCGCCTGCGTCAGTTGCCAGGCGATCACTTCCTTGATGGCGCGGGTTTGCGTGTGCTCGAAGATGCCTTCTTCCTTGAGGAAGTCGTCGAGACTGCTGCCGAGGTGGGGAGCGGTGGCGTTCATGTCAGTTCCTTGTGGCGTTTGCGGGCCAGCGCCAGGTCGTCGTCCGGCGTCGTCCGGGTTTTCTTGATAAAGCCATGCAGCGCCACCAGGCAATCGCCGTGATGGCAGATCAGCACGCGCGCGATGCGGTTGCCGGGCAAGCTGCTGCGCACCTCCGACAAGCCCTGCCCCAAGTGACGGCACAGGGGCATGCCGACCGGCCAGCGCCATTGCGCGTGCATCAAGTCTTGCCCGATCACATGACGCTCTTCGATGGGCAAGGATTTGAGCCAGTCGCGCACGGGTTCGCCGCCATTGCCGTTCGCATAGAACAGCAGGGTAATCTGCCGCAAGCCGGAAGCATCCATGACGCACCTCTACGTTGTACTATATAAGGTACATGTTCGCAAGGTAAATCTGCGCCACTCTTGAAAAAATCGGGCGCGCATGGATGGTTGTAGCCGATGGCGGGCCGCAGGGTGGCCCGCCAGATCAAACACGGTTCAGATAATCAAGCGGCCAGCGTCAGGCGCCCAGCCACGGCAGGCCCGCCTTGCACCAGCCGCTGATCTGCTTGCGGTGGCCGTCGGCATCCTTGTCGCCCTCAAACCCTTCGAGGATGTCGAAGCAGTTCACGTAGCCGTGCTCGGTTGCCAGCTTGGCCGCATGGCGCGACCGCACGCCGGAGCGACACAGGAACAGCAGCACCTCGTCTTTGCCGGCCTGGGCAGCCAGTTGCGCGAGGAAGTCGGGATTCGGTACGCCGCCCGGATACGTGGCCCATTGCACCGCACCATGCTGGGTATCGGCGATGTCGACCCGGCCGACCCAGTCGCGCTCGGCATTCGTGCGCACATCGATGAGCTTGACGGCGGCATCGCCTTGCAGCAAGGCATAGGCTTCCTGCGGTGTGACGGCGCCGGCATACGGCGTACCTTCATTGGCCCGGCTGCGGGCGGTGGTCAGGATGTCGGCGGCGGTAGTCATGGCGTCCTCGATGAAAGTGGGGTGGTGTGGTCGATTATAGTGCGTCGTCTGCGCCCCGCAAACGGGAAGTCACGCTGCACGACGCATGCACCACAAGAAGGCATTTTTTGGAAATGCGCATAAAATGCACGATAATGGTGCGTTATTCATTTTTTGCACTTGCATAGTGCATTATTGAATGACTCAAACTCAGCAGGAAAATCGCGGGCAGGAAAACTTTCACAGGGATGGCCGTCATTTTGTTGCCGGCGCCAGAGCGCTTCTGAAGCTGGCATGGAATCTGCTATGATCCTTATGAGTTTTGGTGGCACGCAATGTTTGCTTCGCTTCATCAGCCCAGACGCATTAAGGTCGGCTCACCCCACATTCATTTAGGAGATACGCATGGCAATGACAGCCGCAGAAGTCTTGAAGATGGTAGAAGAAAACGAAGTCAAATTCGTTGATTTCCGCTTTGCTGATACCCGTGGTAAAGAGCAGCACGTGACGGTTCCCGTGTCGCACTTCGACATGGACAAATTCGAGTCGGGCCACGCCTTTGACGGTTCTTCGATCGCTGGCTGGAAAGGCATCGAAGCGTCCGACATGATCTTGCTGCCGGATCCAAACACGGCCAATATCGACCCGTTCATGGAAGAAACGACCTTGTTCATGCAGTGCGACGTGATCGAACCGTCGGACGGCAAGGGCTACGACCGCGACCCGCGCTCGATCGCGAAACGCGCCGAAGCCTACCTGAAATCGTCGGGCATGGGAGACACCGCCTACTTCGGCCCTGAGCCAGAATTCTTCATCTTCGACAGCGTGCGCTGGAAGATCGACATGTCGGGCTGCTTCGTCAAGATCGGTTCGGACGAAGGTTCGTGGTCGACCGGCAAGGACATCGAAGGCGGCAACAGCGGCCACCGTCCTACCGTCAAGGGCGGCTACTTCCCCGTGCCACCAGTGGACAGCTTCCAGGACATGCGTTCGGAAATGTGCCTGATCCTGGAGTCCTTGGGCATCCCGGTTGAGGTACATCATCACGAAGTCGCCGGCGCCGGCCAGAATGAAATCGGTACCCGCTTCTCGACCCTGGTCGAGCGCGCCGACTGGACGCAAAACCTGAAATACGTGGTGTGGAACGTGGCGCACAGCTATGGCAAGACCGCCACCTTCATGCCGAAACCTATCGTTGGCGACAACGGTTCGGGCATGCACGTGCATCAATCCGTATGGAAAGATGGCAAAAACCTGTTCGCTGGCGACGGCTATGCCGGCCTGTCCGATTTCGCCCTGTACTACATCGGCGGCATCATCAAGCACGCCAAGGCACTGAACGCGATCACCAACCCGGGCACCAATTCGTACAAGCGTCTGGTACCAGGCTACGAAGCTCCAGTGAAACTGGCGTACTCGGCGAAAAACCGTTCCGCCTCGATCCGTATCCCGCACGTGGCCAATCCAAAAGGCCGCCGCGTGGAAGCGCGCTTCCCGGATCCACTGGCGAACCCGTACCTGTGCTTTGCCGCACTGCTGATGGCCGGCCTGGACGGCGTTGCCAACAAGATCCATCCGGGCGAAGCCGCCTCGAAAGATCTGTACCATCTGCCGCCAGAAGAAGACGCACTGATCCCTACCGTGTGCGCTTCGCTGGAAGAAGCACTGGAAGCCCTGGACAAGGACCGCGAGTTCCTGACCCGTGGCGGCGTGTTCAGCGATTCCATGATCGACGCTTACCTGGAACTGAAAATGCAGGACGTGCAGCGCATGCGCATGACCACGCATCCTGCCGAGTTCGACATGTACTACTCGCTGTAATGGCGCCATGCCGGCAACTTGCCGGTAGTGAATAAAAAACGCGGGTGAGGCGATGGTCTTGCCCGCGTTTTTTGTTATGGCGCCACTGGGCGGTGTTGTATAGTCGGCCCAGGAACGATGCGGCACGAGCCGACAGGAGTGAAGATTGACCAAGCATTACAGAATGGCGCTGATGGCAGGATTGCTGGGCGCGGCGGCGCAGGCGCACGGACAGTTGTATGTGTGCGCCGATGCGCAAGGACACAAGACGTACACGGACAAGCGGGCCGGCGCACATTGCCAGCTGCTCGATTTACCGGGCGCCATGACGGAGCCGCCACGCAAGACGGCGCCGCTGGCCGGTGCGCCTGCGCGGCCTGCCACGCAGGCGGTGGCCACGGCGGCGCCTGCCGCCGGCGCGTTTCCCAAGGTCGATGGCGCCGAGCAACGGGCGCGCGACCTGGACCGGCGCCAGATCCTGCAGGACGAATTGCGCAGCGAAGAGCAGAAACTGGCGGCCCAGCGCCTGGAATTCAACGAGGGCCAGCCTGAACGCCAGGGCAATGAACGCAACTATGCCAAGTATCAGGAAAGAGCGGCGCAGTTGAAAGAGAATCTCAACCGGACCCAGCAGAACGTCGAGGCCCTGAAACGCGAGATTGCGAATATTCGGTAAAGCACATGACAATAGACAACCATTCCAGCCGTCCCGCCCACCTGGCCGGCCTTGATTTGCTCGCTTCGGCTGTGATCCTGCTCGATGGCGACGGCCGCATCAGCTATGCCAACGCGGCCGCGGAAAACCTGCTGGAAAGCTCATTGAAGGCCTTGTCGCGGCAAAAGCTGACGGCGCTGTTCCTCAATCCCGAGGAGCTGGCCGGCATCTGCGCGCAGGCGCTTGAACACAAGTTTTCCGATTTGCGCCAGGACCTGAGCCTGGAACGCCTGGGGCGCGAGCCGCTGCGCGTGCACAGCATCGTCAGCGCGCTCGACGCGCCGCGCGACGGCGTGCTGATCGAGCTGCGCGAAAACGTGCAGCAATTAAAGCTCGACCGCGAGGAGCGCATCCTCGACCAGAGCCAGGTCAACAAGGAGCTGATCCGCAACCTGGCGCATGAAATCAAGAACCCGCTGGGCGGCATCCGTGGCGCGGCCCAGTTGCTGGAGCTGGAATTGCCGGCCCTGCATCTGAGCGAGCTGCGCGAATACACGCAAGTCATCATCAAGGAAGCGGACCGGCTGCAGACGCTGGTCGACCGCCTGCTGGCGCCGCACCGCCGCCCGCACATCGTGGGCGACGTGAATATCCACGAAGTGTGCGAGCGCGTGCGCAGCCTGATCCTGGCCGAGTTTCCCAGCGGCCTGACCATTTCGCGCGATTACGATGCGTCGATTCCCGAGTTTCGTGGCGACAAGGAGCAATTGATACAGACCGTGCTCAATATCGCGCACAACGCGGCGCAGGCGCTGGCTGAGCGCATCGAGGCGGGCGATGCGGAGCTCATTTTCAAGACGCGCGTGGCGCGCCAGGTGACCCTGGCCAAGGTCCGCTACAACCTGGCATTAGACTTGCATATCATTGACAATGGACCGGGCATCGCACCCCAGATCCGTGACCGGATTTTCTACCCGCTGGTGTCGGGCAGGGAGGGCGGCAGCGGGCTGGGACTGACCTTAGCGCAAACCTTCGTGCAACAGCACCTGGGCGTGATCGAGTGCGAAAGCCGGCCTGGATACACCGATTTCAGGATCGTTCTCCCCTTGCCATAAGCGAGGAAGTATCCCACCCATGAAATCCATTGCGGGACGCACACACTAATGAAGCCAATCTGGATAGTTGACGACGACGAATCAATCCGCTGGGTGCTGGAAAAAGCCCTGGCGCGGGAAAACCTCGCCACCAAGAGTTTTGCCAATGCGCGCGACGCCATCGCGGCACTGGAATTTGACACGCCGCAAGTGCTCGTGTCCGATATCCGCATGCCGGGCGCCTCCGGCCTGGAATTGCTGCAGACGGTCAAGTCGCGCTTTCCCGGCTTGCCGGTCATCATCATCACGGCCTTTTCCGACCTCGATTCGGCCGTCGCGGCCTTCCAGGGCGGCGCCTTCGAATACCTGGCCAAGCCGTTTGACATCGACAAGGCTGTCGAGCTGATCCGCCGCGCGCTGGAAGAGAGCCTGCGCGAGACCAGCGTCGAATCGGGTCCGTCGGAAACGCCGGAAATCCTCGGCCAGGCGCCGGCGATGCAGGAAGTGTTCCGCGCCATCGGCCGTCTGTCGCAATCGAATGTGACGGTGCTCATCACGGGCGAATCGGGTTCCGGCAAGGAACTCGTGGCGCGTGCGCTGCACAAGCACAGTCCGCGCGCGGCGCAGCCCTTCATTGCCCTCAATACGGCGGCGATTCCGAAGGATTTGCTGGAGTCCGAATTGTTCGGCCATGAACGCGGGGCATTTACGGGCGCGCAGACGACGCGCCGGGGCCGTTTCGAGCAAGCCGAGAACGGCACTTTGTTCCTTGATGAAATCGGCGACATGCCGTTCGACTTGCAGACGCGCTTGCTGCGCGTGCTGTCCGATGGCCATTTCTATCGCGTCGGCGGGCACCAGCCCATGAAGGCCAACGTGCGCGTCATTACGGCCACGCACCAGAACCTCGAGCAGCGCGTGCGCGACGGCCTGTTCCGTGAAGACTTGTATCACCGCCTGAACGTGATTCGCCTGCGCCTGCCCAGTTTGCGGGAGCGGCGCGAGGATATCCCCATCCTGGTGCGCCACTTCCTGGTGCAAAGCGCGCGCCAGCTGGGCGTGGAAGCCAAGCGCATGAGCGAACCGACGATGCAATTTCTCAGCGGCCTCGATTTGCCCGGCAATGTGCGTCAGCTGGAAAACCTGTGCAACTGGATCACCGTGATGGCGCCGGGCCAGACGGTGGAAATCAAGGACTTGCCGCTGGAATTGACGCAGGGGCAGGGCGATGGCGCGCCCACTGCTGCGGCGGGCGAGGCGGTACCGCCGGCCGTGGCCCATCCGCATGGCGGCCAGGTCTTCGAAGCGGCGGCGCCCGCCAATGGCGCGCCGCCGGGCTGGATCGGCCTGCTGGAATTACAGGCGGCCGGCATGCTGGGCGCCGGGCAGCAGGAAGTCATGGCCGTGCTGGGGCGGCAATTCGAGTCGGCCCTGATCAAGACGGCGCTCAAGCATACGCACGGGCGCAAGAACGACGCCGCCGTGCGCCTGGGCATCGGCCGCAACACCATCACCCGCAAGATCTCCGAACTGGGCATCGACGGCGCCAAGGACGATTGATCTATCTGCCGGACGGGACGTCTGTCCCGTCCGCGTTCCCTCCCGGTGTTTCTTGCACGCCACAACACCCACAGCAGGCGATAAGGTAAGCTGGCGCCTGCCGGACTGTTTCGTCCGGTCTTAACTTTCATTGTGGAACTGTATGCTGATTAACTGCGTGGCCTATCAGGATGGCAAAAAACTGGCCGACTTGCCGATTGACGATATCAGCGATTACGTCGAGCGCCCCGACTGCTTCGTCTGGGTAGCCCTGCTCGACGCCACGCCGGCCGAGCTGAAACAGATGCAGCACGAGTTTTGCCTGCATGAACTGGCCGTCGAGGATGCGCAGCGTGGCCACCAGCGTCCGAAGATCGAGGAATATGGCGATTCCCTGTTTGCCGTGGTGAAAACCGTGGAAATGGTCGAGAACGAACTGGTGCTGGGCGAAGTCGATATTTTCGTCGGCGCCAATTACGTGCTCTCGTCACGCAGCAACAGCTCGCAAGGTTTTCTCGGCGTGCGCGCGCGCGCCGAGCGCGAACCACACTTGCTGCGCCAGGGCTCGGCCTTCGTGCTGTACGCGCTGATGGACGCCGTCGTCGACCGTTACTTTCCCGTGCTCGACGCGCTCGAATCGGAACTGGAACTGATCGAGGACCGCATCTTCGACCGTGGCACTGAGCGCGACAATATCGAACGGCTGTATCAATTGAAACGCAAGGTCATGGTCTTGCGCCACGTGGTGGCGCCCCTGATGGAAGCGGTGGGCAAGCTGCACGGCGGGCGTGTGCCGCCGCTGTGCCACGATACCCAGGAGTATTTCCGCGATGTGCACGACCACCTGGCGCGCATCAACGGCACGCTCGACACCATCCGCGACACCATCAGCACGGCCATCCAGGTGAATTTGTCGATGGTGGCCATCGATGAGAGCGAAGTGAACAAGCAGTTGGCGGCCTGGGCGGCTATTTTCGCCGTATTTACCGCGTTTGCCGGCGTGTGGGGCATGAACTTCAAGTTCATGCCGGAGCTGGACTGGCAATACGGCTATCCCGTGGCCGTGGGACTGATGAGTTGTGTCTGCGGTTATATGTATTACTTGTTCAAGCGTTCCGGCTGGCTATAAAAAATTCCTGCGTATCTGTATTATTAAACAATAGCCAGGGGTACAATCGCGGCAGGTCCGCTCGGGCGGGCCATGGCTGAGGGTTGCCACGCCGGCAGGTTGGCTGGCGCTTCCAATGCTGCGCAGGAGCATTCATGAGTATTCCGTTGTTTGATGTGAATTCGCAAGAACCCCTGTTCGATCCCGAGCAGCGACGCACCCTGGCGGAAGCGGCCCTGCGCTCGATTACCGCCTCGACGGCGCACGCCCGTGGCGACGACTTCCTGCGCATCCTCGTCAAGGATCTGGCCGAAGCGCTCGACGTGCACTATGTGATCGCCGGGCGCCTGGTGCGCCTGGACGATGGCAGCGAAGGCATCCGCACGCTGGCCCTGTGGGGCGGCGACGGCTACCAGCCGAATATCGAATACAGCCTGCAGCACACGCCCTGCCAGGACGTGACGTGCCAAAGCATGTGTTTTCATGGCAGCGATATCCAGCGTCGCTTTCCATTCGATAGCCTGCTGGTCGACATGCAGGCGGAAAGCTATGTCGGCATGCCGCTGATCGATACCGAAGGCAAGACCCTGGGCATCCTGTCAGCCATCGACACGCGTCCCATCGATGAAAACAAGCGTTTGCTGGCCTTGCTGCTGCTGTCGATCTTCTCGGCCCGCGGCGCGGCCGAGCTGCAGCACCAGGAGCGCACCCAGCAGCTGGAAGAAATCGTGCGCGTGCGCACCGAATCGCTGCTGGCGGCGCAAGCGAACCTGATCGAGCAGGAACAGATGGCGGCCCTCGGCTCGCTGGTGGCCGGTGTCTCGCATGAAGTCAACACGCCCATCGGCGTGGCGCTGACGGCCGCGTCGAGCATGGGCAGCTATGCCGACCAGCTGGTGCAACTGCTGGGCGGTGCCAAGGTCAGCCGTGCCGAATTGATCGACATTGCCGAATCGCTCAAAGGCGCGGCGGCCTTGATCGAGCGCAACCTGGCGCGCGCGGCCGACCTGATCGGCAATTTCAAGCAGCTGGCCGTGGACCAGGTCAGCGAATACGTGGCCGACCTGGCGCTGCACGACTATGTGCACGGCCTGGTATCGGCGCACAGTCCGGAACTGCGCAAGGCGGCGCTGGGCGTGGAACTCGATATCGCGCCCGATTGCCAGGTGCGCCTGGCGGCCGGGAAATTGTCGCAAATCCTCTCGAACCTGCTGATGAACAGCGCCCGCCACGGCTATCCGCAGGGCGGGCCGGGGCGCATCACGATACGCGCGCGCATCGAGGCCGATGCGGATGACGCGGCCTTGCGCTGGCTGCTGCTGGAGTTTTCCGACGATGGCGTCGGCCTGGCGCCCGCCGTGCGCGAGCATATGTTTGAACCGTTCTTCACCACCAAGCGGGGCCAGGGCGGCTCCGGCCTGGGCATGCACATCGTCTACACCATCGTGCAGCAACTGGGCGGCCAGGTGTGCGCCATCGATTGCACGCCCGGCTGTCACATACAGATCAGACTGCCGCTGGCAGCCTGATCTGCTGTACCGGCCTCAGGCGGCTGCCATCGACAGCGCCACCGCCTCTGCCACCTTGATGCCATCGACGGCCGCCGACAGGATGCCGCCCGCATAGCCGGCGCCTTCGCCGGCCGGGAACAGGCCCCGCGTGTTCAGGCTTTGCAGGTTGTCGTCGCGGCGCTTGATGCGGATCGGCGAGGAAGTGCGCGTTTCCACGCCCGTCAGCACGGCGTCGGCCTTGTAGTAGCCCTTGATCTGCTTGTTGAATGCCGGGAACGCTTCACGCAGGGCCGTGATCGCGTACTCGGGCAGGGCCGGCGCCAGATCCGTCAAGTGCACGGCCGGCTTGTACGAAGGAATCACACTGCCGAACTCCGTCGAGGCGCGGCCCGCCACGAAATCGCCGACCAATTGGCCAGGCGCATCGTAGTTGCCGCCGCCGAGGGCGAACGCGCGCTCTTCCAGGTCGCGCTGCAGCGCGATGCCGGCCAGCGGGTCGCCCGGATAGTCGGCTGGCGTGATGCCGACGACGATGGCGCTGTTGGCGTTGCGCTCGTTGCGCGAGTACTGGCTCATGCCGTTCGTCACCAGGCGGCCTGGCTCCGAGGCGGCAGCCACCACCGTGCCGCCCGGGCACATGCAGAAGCTGTAGACGGAGCGGCCATTGCTGGCGTGGTGCACCAGCTTGTAGTCGGCCGCACCCAGAATCGGGTGGCCGGCGCTGGGGCCGAAGCGGCAGTTGTCGATCAACGATTGCGGGTGTTCCACGCGGAAACCGATCGAGAACGGCTTGGCTTCGATGTACACGCCGCGGCGGTGCAGCATCTCGAAGGTGTCGCGCGCGCTGTGGCCGATGGCCAGCACCACGTGGTTGCTGGCGATGGTCTCGCCATTGTCCAGCACCACGCCGCGTACCTGGCCGCCGTCGGCGCCGGGCACGATGTCGAGATCGACCACTTTGCTGCTGAAGCGGTATTCGCCGCCCAGTTGTTCGATATTGGCGCGCATTTCTTCCACCATCTTGACCAGGCGGAAGGTGCCGATGTGCGGCTTGCTCACATACATGATTTCCTCGGGCGCGCCGGCCTTGACGAATTCCGTCAATACCTTGCGGCCGTAGTGCTTGGGATCCTTGATCTGGCTGTACAGCTTGCCGTCCGAGAAGGTGCCGGCGCCGCCTTCGCCGAACTGCACGTTCGATTCCGGGTTCAGTTCGCGCTTGCGCCAGAAGCCGAAGGTGTCGACCGTGCGTTCGCGCACCTGCTTGCCGCGTTCCAGGATGAGGGGGCGCAAGCCCATCTGCGCCAGGATCAGCGCCACGAACAGGCCGCAGGGGCCCGTGCCGATGACGATGGGGCGCGGCTGATTGCTGTGGCCGGCCAGCTGTTCGCCGCCAGCGACGAATTTGTAGTCGGTGTCGGGCGCCGGCATCAGGTGGATATCGTGGCTCAGGCGCGCCAGCACGGCCGTTTCATTCTTGACGTCCACATGCAGCGAGTAAATCAACACCACGGCGCTGCGCTTGCGCGCGTCATAGCTGCGCTTGAAGACAGTAAAGCCGAGCAGCTCGTCCGCGGCAATGCCGAGGCGCGCCAGGATGGCGGCAGGCAGGGCTGCATCGTCGTGTTCGAGGGGGAGTTTTACTTCGTTGAGTCGCAACATAATATCTGTCTATATAAATGGCCGGGCTCCGTATCTAGCGGAGAGTCTGTGAGGCAGCGCATGCGCGCTGCCACAAGGCGCTATTTTACCTGCAGTACGGCTTGTCGTTGGGAGGACGCGGTTGGTCTCGCGACTGTGCGCAGGGACGGTACCCGGTGCGGCCTGGGCGGTGCAGCAGGAACAAGATGGACGCTGTGTGTCGTTGCCGGACAGTATTTATCTATTCAGCTACATAGCGATAGCAGCTTATCGGCCAATTCAAATGAATTAAATGGCGCGAATATGCAATTGTGTAATGTCAGAGCTAATTGAAGATGGCAAGCAGAGGGGGGAGGGCAGGGTGTCGGATGAAATTTTCCTGAATATCCGCAGATGCATTTTCGGGAAATGGAAAAGGGTTCAGGTATTTTTTTTAAATTTTCATGTGCGTAAATACATGCATCCAATAATCACGCATGCTGCATTGCAGCGACGCTATTTCTTTGAAAGTAGGATAGTAATGTAGAACAAAAAATTGGCTTTTGATAGGATTAGTTCATTTTTGTTGTATTTCCCCAACGCCTAAGTTTCTGCCGCTGGCGCCAGCGGATGTGGCCATGTTTTCGCCTGCTGGAGAAGCACAGGACTGGTGGTTCTGCGGTGTGCCAGTTTGGTGCGCAAGGAGTGTCTTGGCGGCGCGATAGCCGATTTTCCGTCAACGCTGGCGGCTTTTTTGGGGCCCGGCCAGCGCTGTGGCATATTTTCGGCATGCAATAACGGCGCACCAAGAAATAGCGGACAAAACACGCGGAAGCTCTGGTCGCACCACTCTGGTGCATATGCGTTTTTCAAGTAGTGTAGCAATATTTTTCGGGGATGCAAATTAAAACCCTGGCATCAAAAAAAGTGTTGTTTCTTGGACGAATTACTTTTTGAGTATTATTGACAGTGCAGCTTTGAAAATGGTTTGATGGCGTAATGTCGTAGCGACGACGCAAGCTCGCTCATAAAGCGATAAACGGCTGGATACATGGCCGACGGCGCCGGAAGAAAGACATTAAACATAATTTTGTAGTTACAAGAGCCTGACTAGATCAGTAGGTATAATTTTCATCGGAGAACTTATGCACCAACGTACCAAGATTGCAGTTGCAGTCGCAATGGCATTGAACTCGCTGACGGCTTTTGCCCAAGCGCAAGCTGCAGCTGAGGCGCCAACGCGCGTGGAAATTACCGGATCGCGGATCCGCCAGGTAGACCTGGAAACAGCGCAGCCTGTTCAGAAAATTACTGCTCAGCAAATTCAGGCGACAGGTCTGATCACCGTCGGCGATATCCTGAACCAAATGACATCGGCGGGTACGCCAGCCTTCAGCAAGGGCGCCGTCCTGACCTCGAACCGCGAACAAGGCGGTCAATACATCGACATGCGCAATCTGGGCGCTAACCGCCTGCTGGTGCTGGTCAATGGCAAGCGCTGGACGCAGTCGGTTGATGGCTACACCGACATGTCGACCGTGCCTGCCTCCATGATCGAGCGCATCGATATCCTGAAAGATGGCGCATCGTCGATCTACGGCTCCGATGCAATCGCCGGCGTGGTCAACATCATTCTGAAAAAACGCCTTGAAGGCGCCGAGATGAGCGTCTACAAGGGCATCAACGAAAAAGGCGACGGCAAGACCGAAGACTATTCGCTGTCGTATGGCGCAAATGCCGAAAAAGCCTCGATGATGTTTGGCATTTCGCATAGCAAGACTGAGCCAATATGGGCCAAGACGCGCGACATCACCTCGCAAAGCTACGGTACGGGCGACTTCTTCGGTCAGGGCTTTGGCGCCGCGCCATGGGGTCGCATCACGCCAGTTACTGCTGCCGGCACCAGCAATACCGTTGCTGCAAATGGCGGTTTCAATAAGATCTTGAACCATACCGGCAGCTTTGATGGTAGTGGCGTTGGCGCGGACTCGCGCAACCCGGCAAACTATCATACTTTCGCCAACTCGAATGACGACAAATACAACTCGTCGCAGCAGATGATGTTCCAGTCGCCGACCAAGCTGACCTCGATCTTTACCAAGGGTACGATCGAACTGCCAGGCGACTTGCGTTTCACGACGACGGCCATGTACGCCGAGCGCAGCTCGACGCGCCAGGTCGCTGGCTATCCGATGAACAGCCTGTCGCAGCCTAACTTTGGCGTGTATATCGACAAAGATAGCTATTTCAACCCATACGGCAACCAAGTCGCCGGTGCTGGCAAAGGCCAGGACCTGTTCTTCGCCCGCCGCACGACCGAGCAGCCGCGTATCACCGAAAACAACAACCAGACCTTGCACATCGATGCAACGCTGGAAGGTCAATTCACGCTGCGCGGCCTGCCATGGAACTGGAGCGCTGGCTACAACCACAATTCGCTCAAAGGCGAAAACCTGAGCACCGGCAACCTGAATCTGTTGAACCTGAAGAAAGCCCTGGGTCCATCGTTCATGAACGGCGCTGGCCAGGTACAGTGCGGTACGGCAGCGAGCCCGATTCCACTTTCGCAATGTACGCCTTTCAACATTCTGGGCGGCCCATCCGTGTCGAACCCGGAAGCCTGGAAATATGTTTCGGCTAACGGCCAAGGCACCTACGGCAGTACAGTCAACAGCATCACGGCGGATGTCTCTGGTGAACTGTTCACCTTGCCAGCTGGCGCGGTTGGCTTCGCTGGCGGTGTCGAGAAGCGCGACGTGCGCGGCTACGACCGTCCGGGCCAATTCGATCAGTCCGGTTATTCGACCGATCTGGCTGCGAACACGACCAAAGGCCGCTACTCGGTAAAAGAAGTTTACCTGGAAGCGAACATCCCTCTGCTGAAAGGTCAAAGTTTCGCCAAGCTGCTGTCGCTGGATCTGGCTTCGCGCTACTCCGACTATGACAATTTTGGTTCGACGACCAACAGCAAAGCCAGCGTCATGTGGAAACCAGTTGACGACTTGCTGGTCCGTGGTACCTGGGCTGAAGGCTTCCGCGCACCTGCGCTGGGCGATACCTTCGGTGGCGGTGGTCAAAGCTTCGACTCCTACCTCGACCCATGCGACAGCCGTTGGGGTCTGGCCGCACGCAACCCAGCCGTTGCTCAACGTTGCTCCGCCACCGGCGTACCGGCAGGCTACCGTCAGTTGGCACAATCCGGCGCTGCAGTACCAGCCGCTGGCGCACAATCGACCGTGCCTTTCCAAACCGGCGTGGGTAACGATACGCTGACGCCAGAAACGGCAAAAACCAAGACCTTGGGCTTCGTTTACAACCCCTCGTTCGTGCCAGGCCTGTCGGCTAGCCTGGACTGGTTCAAGATCAGCGTGAAAAACCAGATCTCTGGTTGGACCGCTGCTGAAGTCATCAGCAATTGCGTCGTTGAAGGTCTGCAGAAATACTGCGGCGATATTGTGCGTAACTCGACTGGCGCCATCACCGGCCTGTCGCGCGGCACGATCAACAAGGGTGAATTGTCGACCGAAGGTTTCGACATTGGCCTGGGCTACCGCCTGCCACGTACGGCATACGGTAACTTCGCTATTCGTACTGAATCGACTGTCCTGCGTTCGTTCAAGCAAAAAGCTAGCGCTACTACCGACTGGCAAGAGTATGCAGGCGAGTTTACCTATGCCCGTCTGAAGTCGAACATCAGCCTGGATTGGATGATGGGTAACTGGAGCTCGACCCTGACCGCGCGTTACACCAGCGGCGTGAAGGATCTGTGCCTGGATTCCGAACTCCAATGCTCGAATCCTGATGATCAAGGCGTCAGCTATGACGGCGGCGGCTACAACAAGCGTGGTTCGACCACCTACATCGACCTGAACGTGGCGTACAAAACGCCTTGGAAAGGCCAGATCTCGGTCGGCGCGAACAACCTGTTTGACCGCGCTCCACGCCTGATGTATGCAGCAACGAGCCAAGGCGTTGGTGTTTCGTCCTCGTCGGCCGTCGATCCTAACGCGCCTATCGACCGTTTCGTCTACGTGCGTTATAACCAGTCCTTCTAATTTCACGCTCCGCAAGGAGCATGGGATGAAGGTCTGAAAAAACCCGCCAGGTTCGCCTGGCGGGTTTTTTTTATGTGCGTAGGAGATATTGACTTGCGGAAACTTGTGGAGGACTGCGGTGCACAGGCGAGATGCGGCCGGTGGGTGGAGGGAGATACGCTGGCGCAAGCCCGCCGACGGCTGGCGTGTTTCTACATGCCGCCCCAGAGGGCGCCCAAGGTGGCCAGCGCCGTCAATCCCGCCGTTTCCGTGCGCAGGATGCGCGGCCCCATCGCCAGGTCGATGGCGCCAGCCGCGATGGCGGCTTTTTCTTCCGCTTCGGTAAAACCGCCTTCCGGCCCCACCATCACGGTGATCGCTTGCGGCGGCTGGTGACGCGCCCAGTCGGCCAGCGACTGCTCCGCGCGCGGCGTCAGGATGATGCGCTTATGCAGATCTTGCTGGCTGCTCCAGCTACTAAAATCCTGCAATGGCGCCAGCTGGGCCAGTCGGTTGCGTCCGCATTGTTCCGAAGCGGAAACGATGATGCCTTGCCAATGCGCGAGCTTTTTCTCGGCCCGCTCGCTCGACAAGCGCACCACGCAGCGCTGCGCCGCCAGCGGCACGATGCCCGCCGCGCCCAGTTCGATGGCTTTTTCGATGATCCAGTCCATTTTCGATGCTTCCGGCAGCGCCTGCGCCAGGGTCACGGCATACGGCAGTTCCGCTTCGCGCGCCACGTGCGCCTGTATTTCCGCCGTCACGCTGCGCTTGGCCACCGTTACCAGGCTGGCCTGCACTTCGCCGCCCTCGCCATTGAACAGGGTGATGACGTCGCCCGGCGTCAGGCGCACGACCTGGATATGGTGGGCGACCGCCTCCGGCAGGGAGACGGTGGCGCCGGCGACGAGCGGCTGGGGGCAGAAAAAACGCGGCATGCAAATCCTCAACGGGGGTAAGTGGGGTGGAAAGACGTCAAAGTATAGCCATTTGGCGGGCTAGTACGCCGCAATTCTAATTTGCAGCCCCCCAGTCTGGTAAAATAGTTGACTACAGAAAGCAGCCGGCTTCCCTGTCCGCGCTGTTGCAAACGAATCCCAAACTCGCGACTGACCCACACCATCATGACAACTACGCTCCCGACTACCAAAATGGCCAATGCGATCCGCGCACTGGCAATGGACGCTGTACAAAAGGCCAACTCTGGCCATCCAGGCATGCCGATGGGCATGGCCGAGATCGCAGTTGCCCTGTGGAGTGGTCACTATCGCCACAATCCCGCGAATCCAAAATGGCAGAACCGCGACCGTTTCCTGTTGTCGAACGGCCACGGCTCCATGCTGCACTACGCGCTGCTGCACCTGACGGGCTACGACCTGTCGATGGATGACATCAAGGCCTTCCGCCAGATGCATTCGAAAACCCCGGGCCACCCGGAAGTCGATGTCACGCCAGGCGTGGAAACGACCACTGGTCCGCTGGGCCAGGGCATCGCCAACGCCGTCGGCATGGCCCTGTCGGAGCAATTGCTGGCCGCTGAATTCAACAAGCCTGGCCACGACATCGTCAACCACTACACCTACGCCTTCGTTGGCGACGGTTGCCTGATGGAAGGTATTTCGCACGAAGTGTGCGCGCTGGCCGGCACCCTGGGCCTGAATAAACTGATCGCCCTGTACGATGACAACGGCATTTCCATCGACGGCAAAGTCGAAGGCTGGTTCACGGACGACACCCCGGCCCGCTTCGAAGCGTACGGCTGGAACGTCATCCGCGCTGTCGACGGTCACGACGTTGCCGCCGTGGCTGCCGCCATCGCCGCCGCCAAGACCGCCAGCAAGCCAACCCTGATCTGCTGCAAGACCATCATCGGCAAGGGTTCGCCGAACCTGCAAGGCGGCGACAAGGTCCACGGCGCCGCGCTGGGCGACAAGGAAATCGCTGCCGTGCGCGAATACATCGGCTGGGATGCCGCACCATTCGACATGCCGGCCGACGTGTACGCAGCCTGGGATGCGAAGCAACAGGGCGCCCTGCTGGAAGCGGACTGGAACGAGCGCTTCGCCGCGTACGGCCGTGAATTCCCGCAGCAAGCCGCTGAGCTGACCCGCCGCATGCAAGGCGAGTTGCCACAGGCATTCGAAGCGGCCCTGAGCGCCGCCATCGCTTCCTGCGTGGAAAAGAAAGAAAACATCGCCACCCGCAAGGCCAGCCAGAACGCCATCCAGGCGCTGGCGTCGTCGCTGCCGGAATTCCTCGGCGGCTCGGCCGACCTGACCGGTTCGAACCTGACCAACTGGAAAGAGTGCGTGGCCGTGCGTTCGGGCCAGCCTGGCAACCATATCAACTACGGCGTGCGCGAATTCGGCATGAGCGCCATCATGAACGGCATCACCTTGCACGGCGGCTACATCCCGTTCGGCGCCACGTTCCTGACGTTCTCCGACTACAGCCGCAATGCGCTGCGCATGGCCGCGCTGATGAAACTGCGTTCGATCTTCGTGTTCACCCACGATTCGATCGGCCTGGGCGAAGACGGCCCAACGCACCAATCGGTCGAGCACGTCTCGTCGATGCGTCTGATCCCGAACCTGGACAACTGGCGTCCATGCGACACCGTCGAGTCGGCTGCTGCCTGGGGCGCCGCCGTGCGCCGCAAGGATGGCCCGTCGACGCTGATCTTCTCGCGCCAGAACCTGCCATACCAAGAGCGTTCCAGCGAGCAAATTGAAAATATCTACCGCGGCGGCTATGTGCTGAACGACGTGGCGGACGCCAAGGCGATCCTGATCGCCACCGGTTCCGAAGTGGAACTGGCTGTCGCTGCCGCCAGCGCGCTGGCCTCGGAAGGCATCAACGTGCGCGTGGTATCGATGCCGTCGACCGACGTGTATGACCGCCAGGACGCCGCCTACAAGGCCAGCGTGCTGACCAAGGGCGTGCCGCGCGTGGCCATCGAAGCGGGCGTGACCAGCTTCTGGTACAAATACGTGGGCCTGGAAGGCGCCGTGGTCGGTATCGACACGTTCGGCGAATCGGCGCCTGCCGGCGTGCTGTTCAAGCATTTCGGTTTCACGGTCGAGAACGTTGTCGCCAAGGTGAAGGCCGTTATCGCCGGCTAATATTGATTTTTAACGGTCCTGGCGATGTGCTCGCCAGGGGCGTGCATGTACCTTCTTTTTTAATCAGGAGCAGAGTATGACGATCAAAGTTGCAATCAATGGCTACGGCCGCATCGGCCGTAATGTGTTGCGCGCTTTCTACGAAGGCGGCAAGAAACAGGACATCCAGATCGTTGCCATCAACGACCTGGGCGATGCCAAATCGAACGCCCACCTGACCCGCTACGACACCGCGCACGGCAAGTTCCCTGGCACGGTCACCGTCGAAGGCGACAACATGATCGTCAATGGCGATCCGATCCGCGTGTTTGCACAGCGCAATCCGGCTGAAATCCCATGGGGCGAGCTGGGCGTGGACGTCGTGCTGGAGTGCACGGGCTTCTTCACCACCAAAGAGAAAGCTTCGGCTCACTTGAAGGGCGGCGCGAAAAAAGTCATCATCTCGGCACCAGGCGGCAAGGACGTCGATGCGACCGTCGTGTTCGGCGTCAACCACTCGGTACTGAAATCGACCGACACCGTCATCTCGAACGCATCGTGCACCACCAACTGCCTGGCACCGCTGGTCAAGCCACTCAACGACGCCATCGGCATCGAAACGGGCCTGATGACCACCGTGCACGCCTACACCAACGATCAGGTGCTGTCCGACGTGATGCATGAAGACCTGCGCCGCGCCCGTTCGGCCACCATGAGCATGATCCCGACCAAGACGGGCGCTGCTGCCGCCGTTGGCCTGGTGCTGCCTGAGCTGAATGGCAAGCTGGACGGCTTCGCCATCCGCGTGCCGACCATCAACGTCTCGCTGGTCGACCTGACCTTCATCGCCAAGCGCGACACCACGGTGGAAGAAGTCAACGCGCTGATGAAAACCGCATCGGAAGGCGCCCTGGAAGGCATCCTGACGTACCAGACCGAACCACTGGTATCGATCGACTTCAACCATAACCCGGCTTCGTCGAACTTCGATTCGACCCTGACCAAGGTATCGGGCCGTCTGGTGAAAGTATCGTCGTGGTACGACAACGAGTGGGGGTTCTCGAACCGCATGCTCGACACCACCGTCGCACTGATGTCGGCCAAGTAATTCACCGAAATGCAGCAGTAAACGCACCCAGTGGGGTGCCAGACCGCCCTGTCTGACAGGGCGGTTTTTTTATGCGCGTTCGCTCTGTGCGGGCATCGCTAGTGTTTTACCGTTCCAATGGCATGTTTTTTTCGTGATTACTATTGGTTACATTTTTTCGCGTTACATGCCGGAAAAAAACCATCGCCCCATTCTGCCGCAGCGTCCTGCTGCCGCATCCCATCCCGCTTGCCTCGCAGACCGCCGTTGTCATTTTTGGTTGAAATAAAAGCCAGTTTTCCGGACGCTTACGTGATTCTGACAGGGATGTAAACAGCAAACTGGAAACTATTTATGCAGTTAAATTTAATTCTGTTTTTTCTATGAGTTTCGAATTTAGTGTCGCGTAATTTGTAGATTGCTATTTAATATTCCATCAAGTCGTTTTATGACAACATAAATTAATATTTGTAACAAAATGAAAAAACTTGCATGCATAATAAAGTTTCATGCAGACAACGCCTTGCCATGTTGGGATACGTATTGCTTGAAATATGTAATGCCGCTGACTGCTTGAATTTGAGTTGCAATAACAAAATTGACTATATAAAAACGCACAAAGGGAAGAGATGTTTATCAGAGAAAAAACTAGTGTGGTCTTGGTTCGCCTGGCACTCGGCGTAATTGCTGGTACCAGTTTGTTGACTCAAGTCGTTCATGCGCAGGAAGCGAGCATGGGATCTCAAGCCGCGCCGGCGAAGATCGCTGGCGAGGCCGAGAATACCCCGGTTCAAAAAGTCTACGTGACCGGTTCCAACGTGCGCCGCATTGCGCTGGAAACGGCTTCACCGGTGCAGATCATTACGCGTGAAGAGCTGACACGGGGCGGCGCGACGTCGCTCAATGAAGTGCTGCGTACGATTTCGTCGAACGTCGGCGGTGTTGACGAAAACCGCGCCAGCGGTTTTACCGCTGGCGCCGCCGGCCTGAACCTGCGCGGTTTCGGCAGCCAGGCAACCCTGACCCTGATCAATGGCCGCCGCCTGGCACCCTATGCGCAGCCTGAATTCCAGACCACGTTTGTCGACTTGAACTCGATTCCCGTCGGCGCAGTGGAACGTATTGAAATCCTGAAAGACGGCGCATCGGCCATTTACGGTTCGGAAGCCATGGCTGGCGTGGTCAACATCATTCTGCGCGACAGTTTTGAAGGCCTTGAAGTGAGCGGCTCGCTGGGCCAGTCCAGCCGTAGCGATGGCGAGCAGAAACGTGCCACCATCAGCTTTGGTAAGGGCAGCCTGGTCAAGGACCATTTCAATGCCTACGCGACTATCGACGTGCGTCAGCGCAAGCCGATGTACATGAGCAATCGCGACGATTACCTGAGCACGCAGGATCTGCGCGCGTATGGCTACAAGGATCGCCGCTCGCTGTACACCTATCCGGGTAACCTGTACTGGACCGACAAGACCAGCGGCACTTTCAAATCACAAACGATGGACAAGAACTGTCCGGCGGACCGTCTGGTGCCTGCCGATACCGTGCTCAACGCGGGTGCCTTGGGCCAGGCGTGCGTGTTCGACGATTACAAGGACAGCACGTATAACGTGGCCGGCAAGACCGACCGCGTCGGCATTACCAGCCGCATAACCTGGCAGCCGACCGCCAGCACCACGGTCTTCAGTGAGCTGATGTACAACCGCAACAAAGCTGTCGTCACGGGCAACTTGCATTTTGTCGCCGGTCAAAACAACGAAATCATCCCGGCACTGCCGATCACGCACCCGCAGTATCCCAAGGAGCTGATTGGCCCGGATGGCAAGACGCTTGCTGGCGGCAACGGCACCGTGCGCGTGCGTGCCAAACTGCGCGACTTCCCAGGCCAGGGAAAGGAAAATACCACCGATTTCGGCCGCTATCTGGTTGGCGTCAAAGGTGACTTCAAGAACTGGGATTGGGAAACGGCTGCCCTGTACACGAACAGTAAAGTGTCATCGCGCAACACCGCTGCCATCCTGACGACGCCTTTCCTGAATGCATACAAGAACGGCACCTTCATCTTTGGCGGCGGCGATGCCAACAAGGCCTTGTATGACTCGATCACGACGAGTTCCGTCAACGTCTTCAAGTCGAGCCTGGCACAGGTGGATGGCAAGATTTCGGGCGAACTGTTCAACTTGCCAGCCGGCGCCGTCGGCCTGGCCATCGGTACGGAATTCCGCCGTGAATCGCTGGATACGACTCCTGATCCACAGGCGGTGGCAGGCGAGATTTACCATCAGGCACAATTGCCACCAGGTTTCTCGAACAGCCGCAATATTTCTTCCATCTATGCGGAAGCGACCGTGCCTTTGCTGAAGACCGTGGAAGCCCAGTTGGCGGTGCGCCACGACCACTACTCTGACTATGGCAACTCGACCACGCCCAAGGTGGGGCTGAAATGGAGCGCGACGCCAACGTTCATGGTACGTGGTACGTATGCTGAAGGCTTCCGCGCGCCGACCCTGGTGGAAAACTCCACCGACGTGCGCAATGCCTTCGTGTCGATCCGCGATCCCTTCCGTTGCAACGCCAAATACAAATTGGGTTGCAACACGTCCAGCGCCTATCAAAGCGGCGCGAATCCGGAACTGAAGCCGGAAACGGCGAAGAGCTATACGCTGGGCCTGGCATGGGAACCGAGTTCTTCGTTCCTGGCGACGGTCGACTTGTGGCAGATCAAGCGGGTCAATGAAATCAGCACATACGATTTGACACAAGTACTGGCGAATCCAGATCGTTACGCTGGTGACCCGGCTGTCGCCATCGTCCGCGATCCCTTGACCGCCGCCGACAAGGCCGCTGGCGCCATGGCTGGTGAAGTGAGCAACATCAAGATGTTGCTGACCAATGTGGCTGTCACCAAGATTCGTGGCGTGGATCTGAAACTGGCTGGCCGCATCAACCTGGGTGAGTACGGTACGCTGCAGCCAACCTTGAATGTAAGTCACATGCAGTCCTACCTGAACGCTCCGTCGCCTAATGACGAACTGATTGAGTATGCAGGCACCCGTGGTACGCCATCCGTACAGGCGACTCTGGGTCTGGCCTGGAAAAAGGCGGCCTATGCCCTGTCGGCTGATACTGTATTTACCAGCAAGATGGCATCGGTAGGCGATCGTACGCAAGAATGCGTGCTGGCAACCGAAGGCTTCCCGGAACTGTGCAAGGGCATTCCATCGTTCACGGTGGTCAACTTGGGCGGCAGCTACAGCGGCTTCAAGAATACCAAGCTGAGCTTTGCGATCCAGAATGCCTTCGACCGCAAACCGCCTTTCCATCCGAACGACACGGCCAACTACTATGCGCCGCTGCATAGCGCGATGGGCCGTTACTTCCAGATCACGGCGGATTACAGCTTCAAGTAATCGCGCGTGATGAAAAAAGGCGCCGTGACCGTGAGGTGACGGCGCTTTTTTTATCCTGCTGGGCAAGCGGCGCATGATTGCCTAAAGGAAATTAATGTCATTGTTTTTATCGAGGAGACTGTCTTGAACCGACGCATCATTCCTGTCGTGCTTAGCACCTTGTTACTCAGTAGCGGCCTGTATAGCGCCAGCGTGCGCGCCGACGAATCCATTCCCATTGCCGAATTCTTCAAAAAGGCGGAATTCAGCGGCCGCCCCATCCTGTCGCCCGATGGCCAAAGCATGGCGGTGTTGACGCCGCGCAATGGCCGCTTCGTGCTGGCGGTCATCAATCTCGATACCCGGGCCTCGACCGTGGTGGCTTCCGATCCCGACTGGAACGTGGCTAATCCCATCTGGGTCAACAACAAGCGCCTGGTGTTCAGCATCAGCAAGGGCAGCGAAGAAGTACTGGAAAAGCAGACCGGTGGCGGTTTGTTCGCCGTCAACAGCGACGGCAGCGGCTTTCGCAAGCTGGTCATCAGCGTGAAGGAATCGATGAGCTCGGGTATGCCGTACAAGCCCGTGTCCGTGTTGCAGCGCGTGGGCGGCGATAGCAACGACTTGATCGTCGTCAACAATGAACGGGGCCGCGATGCCGACCTGGGCGCCAGCGATGTGTTCCGCCTGGATACGACAAACGGCCGCATGGCCTTGTTGACCTTTAATAACCCGGGTGCCGTCAGCGGCTGGGTGCTGGACCATAATAATGTGATCCGCGTGGCATCGGCCATGACGGTGGAAGAGGGCAGCAAGCGCATCGTGCAAAACGTGTACCTGCGCGATGACGAGACGGCGCCATGGAAAGCGATCTACAAGGCGTATCTGGATGAAGGCAAGGAAATGAATCCGCTGGGGTTTGATTTCGATAACAAGACCCTGTTCGTGGCGGGACGTTTCAATGGCCGCGACAAGGCCGGCGTGCATATCTGGAACAGTGCCAACAATACGGCGGGCGAGCTGATCGCCGAGCATGCGGAAGTCGACATCGCGGGCGGCCTGGTCTTTGACGAAGCGCGCAAGAAGGTGGTGGGCGTGGCCGTCAACGGCATGAAGCCGGAAATGTATTATTTTGATGAAGACTATGCGCGCCTGCAAGCTTCGCTTGACGCCAGTCTGCCTGGCGAACACGTGGAATTCCAGTGGCGCGGCAACCGCGCCGTCGTTGTCACCACCGGCGTCAACAATGTGGGCAAGCTGTATTACTTCGATACGTTGAAGAAGGTGTTGGAGCCGCTGTACAGCGTCAAGCCCTCACTGGAAGGCAAGAAGCTTTCTGAGCAGACCGTCATCCACTACAAGGCGCGCGATGGCCTGACCATCCCGGCTTACCTGACCTTGCCGGAAGGGCGCACGCCCAAGGCCCTGCCCCTGGTGGCGTACATTCACGGTGGTCCGCATGCGCGCGACAGCTTTGGCTACGATCCGATCACGCAGATGCTGGCCTCGCGCGGCTTTGCCGTGATGCAGCCGCAATTCCGCATGTCGACCGGTTTGGGCTGGAAACACCATACGGCGGGCTGGAAGCAATGGGGCCTGGCGATGCAGGACGATATCACGGACGGTATCGAGGAACTGGTCAAGCAGGGCGTGGTCGACCGCAACCGCGTCTGTATCATTGGCGCCAGCTACGGCGGCTATGCCACCATGTACGGCCTGGTGAAAAATCCCGACCTGTACAAATGCGGCATCAACTGGGTGGGCGTGACGGACGTGAAAATGTTGTTCACCGTCAACTGGTCCGATGTATCGGGCCCGGTGATGGATAACATCGGCACGAAAATGCACGGCGATCCGAAGACCGACGAGGCCTATTTCCGTAAGGTATCGGCGATCGATCATGCGGACAAGATCAAGGCGCCCGTGCTGATGGCCTACGGCAGTGAAGACCGCCGCGTGCCCCTGATCCATGGCGAGAAAATGCGCGACCAGTTACTCAAGCAGGGCAATGCGGTCGAATGGATGGTGATGACAGGCGAGGGCCATGGTTGGTCCAAGGAAAGCAACAATATCAAGTGGGGCGAAGCCGTGTACAGCTTCATTAACCGCTATATTGGTCCGGCTGCCGACAACAAGACCGCGCAGCAGTAATTCAGCGTAGCGAGGTGATGCCGTCCAGACCTGGTCTGGACGGCATTTTGCCTTCATAAGCGGCGCCGGTAGAAGCGCCACAGCACGCGCAAGTCGCGCAGCACGGGCACGCCGGACAGCAGGGTCAGCACGCCGGCGAGCAGGATGGTGGCGGCCGGAAAGCCGATGTGCTTGAAGGCCAGGGCGCCGCTGACGCCGCCGATGAAAAAGCAGCTGATCAAGAGACTGTGCGTTCTCAGCTTGCCGCGGTTGACCTTGACCATCCGGTCCGGCAGGTGGCGCCGGTTGTAATACGCCATCTTGCCCAGTTCGATGCCGATATCGGTGGACAGGCCCGTCACGTGCGTGGTGCGGATGACGGCGCCCGAAATCTTGGTGATGATGGCGTTTTGCAAGCCCATGACAAAGCACAACAGCAAGATGGTGACGGGGCCCAGCACGTCGGGCATGGTGGCCAGATAATTGCCCGTCAGGCCGAACAGCAATAACAGGGCCGCTTCCAGCAGCAGGCTGGCGGCAAACTGGCTGTGCAGCCGGCGCCGCTTGCCCCAGTTCACCATGATGGCGGTCACGGCCGCACCGCTGACAAAGGCCAGCCAGGCGCCCAGCGCGGCCAGGGCCAGCGTGATATTGCCCAGCGCCAGGTCATCGGCCATGCCGGAAACGATGCCCGTCATGTGCGAAGTATAGCCGCCGATGGCGAGAAAGCCGCCCGCATTCACGGCGCCTGCCACCAGCGCCAGCACGCAACCGAGCTGCAGGTTGGCTTGCGTATCGCGTGCCGATCCGCTCAGGCGGGACAGGTAATGGAGCGGCATGCGGGCGTGGTTTCCTCTTTCCCTGGCTTATTTATAGATGCCGGAACCGACGATCATATTGTCGACCCGTTCGATGTAGCCGGATTTTTGCTCGACCACCTTGGTCAGCGGATTGGGCCACTTGAAGTCTACCCAGCCCCGTCCGGCCGGCGTATTGGCCGTGGTGATCAGCGACTTGACGATGGCTTTGCCCTCATTGTCCTTCAGGTCGATCAGGTTCTTGCCGACCATCTTGGGATTGTTGCCGTGCGCCAGGGTGACACCATTCATGTCGTACACATAAATATACAGGTCGCGGTCATGAAAGCTGGTGTTGGCGGGATCGGCAATGGCGGCAAAGGCCTTTTCCTTGCCATCGGCCTTGATCATGGCCACGGCGCGCTTGGTCATGGCGATGGCTTCATCCGCGCTGCCCTTGGGGGCTGCCCATGCCGCTGCCGGCATGGCGCAGAGGATGAAACTGGCAACGAGGGCGTGGATGCCCGTTTTTACACTCGTCTTCATACGCTGTCTCCTGGGATGATAGGCAACCCCGGCGCGGCCTGTTGTACGGCCCTACTGGGAAATGGAATTGCCTGTACGTATCATACGCCGCCGCCGGGCTTATGCAATCGCTGCGGGAAAGATCGTGTGCCACAGGCGCATCACGTTGTCCGCATGCACGCGCACTCTTTCCGGCTCCACCCGGGCCAGGTCGTGGCCCTGCAGGCGCAACTGGTGCTGCAGCTTGCGCAGCGCGCGGTAGGCGTCGGCCACCAGAGCGGCCAGCTGCGCGTCGATCAGCCCCAGTTCGCCGCACAGGCGCAGCAGGGCGATATTGCCCGAGTTGGCCGTCAGCTGCGGATACTGCGCCGCATGCTGCAGCACCAGGTATTGCACCATGAACTCGATGTCGATCATGCCGCCCGGATCCTGTTTCAAATCAAAGCTGCCCGGGCGGGGCGGGTGGGCGTCCAGCATTTTCTTGCGCATGGCCACCACTTCGCCCTTGAGCGGGCCGTTTTCCGGGCGCTCCTTGCGCAAGATCGTGTCGCGGATGCGTTCGAAGTGCTTGCCGATGGCGACGTCGCCGGCGCAGAAGCGCGCGCGCGTGAGCGCCTGGTGCTCCCACACCCAGGCCGCGCTGCCCTGGTAGCGCTCGAATGCCTGCACGCTGGAAACCAGCATGCCCGAGGCGCCATCGGGGCGCAGGGCAATATCGATGTCGAACAGGATGCCGGCCGAGGTGTGCGAGGTCATCCAGGTGATGAAGCGCTGCGCCAGCTTGGCGTACAGGCCGGGCGCGTCCTGGTCGTCGTCGTCGAACAGGAAGATGACGTCCAGGTCGGAGACGTAACCGAGTTCCTTGCCGCCCAGCTTGCCATATGCGATGACGGCGAATTTCGGCACCTCGCGGTGGCGCGTCGGTAACGTTTGCCACACGGCTTGCACGGTGGCGGCGACGATGATGTCGGCCAGCTGCGACAGGTAGTCGGCCAGCTTTTCCACGCTCAGGTCGCCCGCCAGGTCTTGCGCCAGGCACTGGAACAGCTGCGCATGGTGTGTTTCGCGCAGGATATCCATTTGCCGCTCCGTGTCGCCGGGCGCGTCGTCGAGCTGGCGCTGCAGGTCCAGCGCCAGCGCGTTTGGATCGGGCACCGTGTTGCGGATGCGCTCATCCAATAGTTCGTCGAGCAGGATAGGATGTTGCGTGAGGAAGGTGGCGGCCCAGCCGCTGGCGCACACCATGCGCACGACGCGCTCGAGCGTATGGGGATATTCCGTCAGCAGCGACAAATAGGCCGAGCGGCGCGCGATGGCTTCCAGAAAGTCCAGCAGGCGGCCCAGGGTGGCCAGCTGGCTGGCGTTACCATTGGAAACGGAGCAATCGGTGATCAGGGGCAGGGCGGAATTGACGAGAGCCACCAAACGCGTGCGGCTCGCCTCAGGCAACGATTGCAGCCGCGGCGCCTGCCACGTGGCCAGCAAACGGCGTGCGCAGGCGGCCGGTTCGTGGAAACCGAGGGCGGCGAAGCGCGCCTCGATGGCTTCCTGCTGGTCCGAGGCGGCGCAGTCGTTCGACGTCTGCGGGTCGATGCCCGTGTCGGCCGGCGGCACGCCGCTGCTCTTGTCGCTGAACATCTCGTCGAACTGGCCGGCGACAAACACGCGGTGCGCTTCGAGCTGGGCCAGCAGGGTAGGCGTGTCGGGCAAGCCCATCATCTGCGCCACCACCAGGCGGTCGGCCTCGTTGGCGGGCAGGGTATGGGTTTGCGCATCGTCCAGGTATTGCAGCCGGTGTTCCAGGTTGCGCAGGAAAGTGTAGGAACCGAGCAACTGTTCCACGATGGCCGGTTCCAGCAAGCCCTTGTCGGCCACCGTGCGCAGGGTGGCGCGCGTGGAACGTTCGCGCAGCTCCGCGTCGCGCCCGCCGCGTATCAATTGAAACACTTGCGCGAGGAATTCGATTTCGCGGATGCCGCCGCGGCCCAGCTTGACGTTGTTGCTGCGGTCCGGGTGCAGCCGCTCCTGGCGGTTGACCTCGGCGCGGATCTGGCCGTGCATGGTGCGGATGGCATCGATGACGCCGAAATCGAGGTAGCGGCGGAAGACAAACGGGCGCACGATGGCGTCGAGCGAGGCGATATCTTCCGGCTTGCCCGTCACGGCGCGCGCCTTGACCCAGGCGTAGCGTTCCCATTCGCGGCCCTGCACGATCAGGTATTGCTCCACCATGCCGAGGCTGGCGGCCAGCGGACCCGAGTTGCCGTTCGGACGCAAGGCCATGTCGACGCGGAAAGTAAAACCGTCTTGCGTGATTTCGGCCAGGGCGGCGATCAGCTTCTTGCCCATGCGAATGAAAAACTCGTGATTCGACAGGCTGCGCTGGCCCGGCTGGGTAGCTTGCGTGTCGCCATCTTCCGGGTAGACAAAGATCAGGTCGATGTCCGACGAGACATTCAGCTCGCCGCCGCCCTGCTTGCCCATCGCCAGCACCATCAATGCCTGTTCCTCGCCCGATTCCTCGCCGACGGGCATGCCGTGCAAGGCCACCATCTCGGCCATGATGGCGTCCACATGCGTGCGGATGGCGAAATCGGCAAAGCCCGTCATGGCCGTGACGACTTCGTTCAAGTCGGCCTGGCCGCAAAGATCGCGCTCGATCAGGCCGCACACGAGCAGGTTGCGCAGGCGGCGCATGGCCCGCTCGGCCGGCAGCGGCGGCGTGGCGGCGTTCGCCTGCTCGGCCAGCGCGGCGGCAAAATCGAGCCCACCCAGCGGTGCGCGCACCAGTTGCGTTATCTGCGCGGCGCGCTCGGGGGCGGCGCTCAGCCAGCGCTGGTAAAAACGGGAGGCGGAGATCAAAGGCTGTGTGCTCATGGTGTCGGTAAGGGTCTCGTGAATGCTGCGTGCATGGTTCTTGTTTAACTTGGCTGTGAACGGCGGGGGATGCGGTAAAATTGTGCCGCTGGCGCGAATGCCGCCGGCAGTGCATGCTCTTCCGGACGATGGTAAGGGAGGCTTTGCTCAGAAGCAAGCGCAAGGATGCAGGCGCGCACCACGAATGCAGACGATTTTTGCCATTATTTGACGCCGGGCCAGTTTATTAGCTTATTGATGCAAAAACCGCCAGAAGCAAGCGTGACAGAACATGTGCCATTGGCCTTGCGCTGGCAGCGGCTGCGTGCCGCCTATCGCATGGCCAATCTGGCCACCCACCATGTGTTGGGTTTTACCATCAAACTGGTGCTGCTGGCGTATTTCGCCTTCGCCGTGCTGTTTTTGTTCCTGCGCTACGCCATCCTGCCGAATATCGATTACTACAAGGGCGATATCGAGCGGGCGGCCAGCCGCGCGCTGGGCAACCCTGTCAGTATCGCGCGTATTTATGCCTCCTGGCATGGCGTGCGGCCGAATCTCTTCCTCGGCGACGTGAGCCTGCGCGACAAGACGGGCCGCCAGGCGCTGAGCCTGCCGAGCGTCTCGGCCACCGTGTCATGGTGGAGCGTGCTCGGTTCCGTGCGCTTCGATACGCTGGAAATCACGCGGCCCGACCTGGATGTACGGCGCAGCAAGGATGGCAAGCTGTATGTGGCCGGCGTGCTGGTCGACAGCACGCAAGGCAGCGATGGCAAGGGTGCCGACTGGCTGCTGTCGCAGCATGAGATCATCATTCGCGACGGCAAGGTGCGCTGGACCGACGAAGCGCGCGGCACGCCGGAGCTGGCTTTAACCCAGGTCAACTTGCTGCTGCGCAACCACTGGCGCAGCCACCGGCTGGGCTTGCAGGCCACCCCGCCTGCCAGCCTGGCCGCCCCTGTCGATGTGCGCGCTCACTTCAGTCATCCCCCTTTCAGCACGCGCATCTCGGATGTGTCGATGTGGAAGGGCGAGTTGTACGCCGACCTGAAAAACGCCGACCTGGCCGCCTGGCGCCGCTATCTCGACTATCCGTTTGAATTAAGCCAAGGCAAGGGCGCCCTGCGCGCCTGGCTGAGCCTGGATCACGCGCGCCTTGCCGGCTTCACGGCCGATGTGGGTCTGACGGATGTGCAGGCGCAGCTGGGCGAGCATATCGCGCCGCTCGACTTGCTGTCGGTCAGCGGGCGCATTTCGGCAAAGGAAGAGCTGTCGGCGCAGGTGCCGGACGGCAAACCCACCTTCGGCGCGAATGGGCACCAGGTCGAGTTGACGAATTTCGCGGTGGAAACGCGCGATGGCCTCAGCTTGCCGCCCACGACCCTGTCCGAACGCTACATTGCTGCCACCAGACGCAAGCTGGCGCGCACGGAAATCACGGCCAAGTCACTCGATTTGCACACCCTGGCCGCGCTGGCCGACAAGCTGCCGCTGGGCGAGCAGCAGCGCCAGCGCCTCGACGCCCTGGCGCCGCGCGGGCGTTTGCAGGATTTTTCAGCGCAATGGGAAGGCGAGATGGCCACGCCCGCCAGCTACCGTTTGCGCGGCAAGCTCATCGATCTTGGCCTGAATGCGCAGCCGGCGCGCCTGGCCGTGGCGAAGACGGCGAGCAGCCCTGCACAGGCAGCAGCACCGGCCATTCCCGGCTTCGACCACCTGACCGGCAGCATCGACGCCAATGACAAGGGCGGCAGCATTGCCATCGACGCGCAAGACCTGGTGTTGCAGTTGCCCACCTACCTGAGCGAGCCGGCCTTGCCGTTCGAACAATTCGCCATGCAGGCGCGCTGGACCTTTGAAGCGGGCAATATGCTGCAAGTCGGGCTGGACAAGCTGGACTTCGATCAGCAAGGCTTGCGCGTCGCCCTGCAAGGCACGCACCGTATGCCGCTCGACGGCAAGAATCTGGGCCAGGTCGATTTGACGGGCACGATCGACAATTTCCAGATCAACACCATCGGCCGCTATCTGCCGCTGCAAACGCCCGAGCACCTGCGCCACTGGCTGACGGGCGCGCTGGAAGGCGGCGTGGCGCGCGATGTCAGCCTGCGCCTGCGCGGCGAACTCGAGCATTTCCCCTTCAAGGGGGATACGCCGGCCCAGCGCAACCGTGGCGACTTCCGCGTGGCCGGCAAGCTCGAGAACGGCATCCTCAATTATGCACCGGGCGAATTTGCGGAAAACGGCCCGCTGGCGGGCAAGGCGCCGTTGTGGCCGCAGGCGGAAAAAATCAAGGGCAGCTTTATTTTCGAGCGCGCACGCATGGAAATTCGCGGCGACACGGCTACCACGGGCGGCGTGGCTTTGACGAATGTCAAAGCCGTGATCCCCGACCTGACCGTGTTCGACACCTTGCTCGATATCGAGGGCAACGCGGCCGGCCCGATGCAGGAATTTCTCAAGTACGTGACGGCCAGTCCCGTGCTGGGCTGGATCGAGCATTTCACGGATGAAACGACGGCGACGGGCAACGCCAGGCTGGCCCTCAAATTGCACTTGCCGATCGAGCGCATGCTCGAGGCGACGGTGCAGGGCAGCTTGCAGCTGGCGGGCAATGACGTGGTGCTGTTCCACGACATGCCGCCCGTGCTGGGCACGCAGGGCAAGATCGAATTCAACGAAAAGGGCGTCAACCTGAATGGCTTGAATGGCAGCCTGCTGGGCGGCCCGCTGGCCATCTCGGGCGGCACGCAGGCGGACAATTCCATCCAGGTGAAAATTGCCGGCAACATGACCATCGACGGCTTGCGCAAGACGTACCCGGCGCCCGTGTTGCAGCGCCTGGCGAAACATTTGAATGGCGGCGCACGCTACAGCGGCCTGATCACGGCGCGCGACCACCAGGTGGTGGTCAATGTCGAGTCACCGCTGACGGGACTGGGCCTGGATTTCCCCGCGCCACTGAAAAAGGCAAGCGGCGACAGCCTGCCCGTGAAATTCACCCTGACGGGCAATGCGGCGAACGGCGCCGGCCTGCGCACGGACGATATCCGCATCGCGCTGGGCGCTGGCATCGCCGCGCGTTACCAGCGCCAGAAGCAGGGCAAGGATGCCTGGCGCCTGGTGCGCGGCGGCATCGGCGTGAACGTGCCGGCGCCGGAACCGGACAGCGGCATGATGCTCAACGTGAATATGAAAACCCTGGACGTGGACAGCTGGATCGCCGTCGGCGGTGAAATCGCCGGCAACGCCACGGCGCCAGCCGATGCCGGTGGCAACGCCGACGACGCACCCGATATCGCGCAATATGTGGTGCCGGACATGATGGCGGCGCGCGCCAGCGAACTGATGCTGGGCGAGCGCAAGCTGGAAAACGTGGTCGTGGGCGCCACGCATCAAAAGGATGTGTGGCAAGCCAATATTGACGCGAAACAAGTGTCGGGCTATGTGACGTGGCTGGAAACGCCGTCCGGCCTGGGCAAGATGACGGCGCGCCTGTCGTCGCTGATCATTCCGGAATCGGCCGCCAACGATGTGAAGAGTTTGCTGGAAGGCAAGAGCGGCGCGCAGTCGATCCCCTCGCTCGATATCGTCGCCGAACAATTTGAACTGTTCAACAAGAAGATCGGCCGGCTGGAGTTGCAGGCCTATAACACCATGGCGGCGGGCGGGCGCGAGTGGCGCGTGGGCAAGCTGCAATTGTCGAATCCCGATGGTGCGCTGAGCGGCAATGGCAAATGGGTCATCAAGGATGGGCAAAGCACGACCAGCCTGCGTTTCGGCCTCGATATCGTCGATGCGGGCAAGTTGCTCGACCGCTTCGGCTTTGCCGATACGGTGCGTCGCGGCAAGGGCCGCCTGAGCGGCGACATCGCCTGGAACGGCTTGCCGTATTCGCTCGACATTCCCACCCTGTCGGGACAGATCGAGATGAACGTGGAATCGGGCCAGTTCTTGAAGCAGGATCCGGGCGCGGCCAAGCTGTTGGGCGTGCTCAGCCTGCAAGCCTTGCCCCGCTTGCTGAAACTCGATTTCCACGATGTGTTTTCCGAAGGCCTGGCCTTCGACGGCATCACGGCCAACGCCAGCATCAAGCGCGGCGTGGTGACTACCGACAACCTCAAGATGCATGGCGTGGCGGCTACCGTGCTGATGGATGGCAAGGCCGACATCGCCAATGAAACGACGAATTTGCACGTGGTGGTGATCCCCGAATTTAACCTGGGCACGGGGCCGCTCGTGTATGCGCTGGCCGTCAACCCCGTCATCGGCCTCGGTAGTTTCCTGGCGCAATTGTTCCTGCGTGCCCCCGTGATGAAGGCGCTCACCTATCACATGCAGATTGCCGGCCCGTGGAAGTCGCCCGTCGTGACCAAGCTCGATGGTGGTAAATTGGAGCCTGTCGCCGTGCCTGCCGCCGCGGCCGGGGAGGCGGTGGCGAAATAGGCGAGGCGTTCGAATGGAAAAGAGGTGGCAATGATGCATACAGTCGCAGCAGTACAAATGATTTCTTCGCCGTCCGTGGCAGACAACCTGGCCACGGCGCGGCGTCTGGTGGCACAGGCCGCCGCCGCTGGCGCGCAATTGGTGGTGTTGCCCGAATACTGGGCCATCATGGGCCAGCAGGAAACGGACAAGCTGGCCCATGCGGAACAGCCCGGCAGCGGACCGATCCAGGATGGCATGGCGCAGATGGCGCGCCAGCACGGCATCTGGCTGATCGGCGGCACCTTGCCCCTGATTTCCGGCGAGGAGGGCAAGGTCTTGAATACCACGCTGGTGTACGACCCGCAGGGCGAGCCGGCCGGCCGCTACGACAAGATTCACCTGTTCGGTTTTACGCGCGGCACCGAGTCGTACAATGAATCGCGCACCATCGTGCCCGGTGCGCAAGTGCGCGCGATCGAGACGCCGTTCGGCCGCGTCGGCCTGTCCATCTGCTATGACTTGCGCTTTCCCGAGCTGTACCGCGCCATGGGCGATTGCGCGCTGATCGTCGTGCCGGCCGCATTTACCCATACGACGGGCAGCGCCCACTGGGAAGTGCTGTTGCGCGCGCGCGCCATCGAAAACCAGTGCTATGTGCTGGCCTCGGCGCAGGGCGGCTTGCATCCGAACGGCCGGCGTACCTGGGGCCACAGCATGCTGATCGACCCGTGGGGCGAAGTGAAAGTCGTGTTGCCCGAAGGCGAGGGTGTGGTCAGCGGCGAGATCGACCTGGAGTTTTTGGCCGGCGTGCGCGAATCGCTGCCGGCCCTGGCGCATCGCACTATGTGAGGAGGACTTGACATAAGTTGCTGTCAGGTACTGAGAATGAGTTGAATATAATTAGCGAGTGCAAAGCTATGAAGCCATTTGAACCTAATCTGTCCAGCCTGGCCGTGGCGCGCGAGATCCTGCTCACGCCGTTTGGCCTGGACGAAGACAAGCTGCTCAAAGCCCTGGGCACGATGTTTACGCACAAGGTCGACTATGCCGACCTGTATTTCCAGTCGACCAGGAGCGAAGGCTGGAGCCTGGAAGAGGGCATCGTCAAGACGGGCAGTTTTTCCATCGACCAGGGTGTGGGCGTGCGCGCCGTGTCCGGCGACAAGACGGCCTTTGCGTATTCCGACGATATTTCCGAGCGGGCCTTGCTGGAAGCGGCAGCGGCCACGCGCACGATTGCGCGCGCGGGCGCCGGCAGAGTCAAGATCGCGGGCCAGATGCGGGCGCAGGGCGGGCGCTCCTTGTACCTGCCCAATGATCCGCTCGCCTCGCTGGATGCCACGGCCAAGGTGCAATTGCTCGAGCGCGTGGAAAAGATGGCGCGGGCGAAAGACCCCAGAGTCGTGCAGGTGATGGCGGGCCTGGCCGGCGAGTACGACGTGGTGCTGGTGCTGCGCAGCGACGGCGTGCTGGCGGCCGACATCCGCCCGCTGGTGCGCGTCTCGCTCACCGTGATCGCGGAACAGCATGGCCGCCGCGAAACGGGCTCGGCTGGTGGCGGCGGGCGTTACAGCTATGACTATTTCAGTGATGCCGTGCTGGAACAATATGCGGCAGACGCCGTCAACTCGGCCTTGGTGAACCTGGAAGCGCGCCCCGCGCCCGCCGGCCCCATGACCATCGTGCTGGGACCGGGCTGGCCCGGCATCCTGTTGCACGAGGCGATTGGCCATGGCCTGGAAGGCGATTTCAACCGCAAGGGTTCGTCCGCGTTTTCCGGATGCATCGGCGAGCGCGTGGCGGCCAAGGGCGTCACGGTGGTCGACGACGGCACCCTGGCTGGCCGGCGCGGCTCCCTGAATATCGACGACGAGGGCAACCCGACGCAGTGCACGACCCTGATCGAGGATGGCATCCTGAAGGGTTACATCCAGGACACGATGAATGCGCGCCTGATGAAGATGCCCGTGACGGGCAATGCGCGCCGCGAATCGTTCGCCCACCTGCCCATGCCGCGCATGACGAACACGTATATGCTGGGCGGCGACAAGGACCCGGGCGAGATTCTCGCTTCCGTGAAAAATGGTTTGTATGCCGTCAACTTTGGCGGCGGTCAGGTCGACATTACCAACGGCAAGTTCGTCTTCTCGGCCAGCGAAGCGTACATGATCGAAAACGGCAAACTCAGCTATCCGGTGAAGGGCGCCACCCTGATCGGCAATGGCCCGGACGTGCTCAACCGCGTTTCGATGATCGGCAACGACATGCGCCTCGATTCGGGCGTGGGCGTGTGCGGCAAGGAAGGGCAGAGCGTACCCGTGGGCGTGGGGCAGCCGACCCTGCGCCTCGACGGCATCACCGTCGGCGGCACAGCCTGATTTTTTGGATACTGCGCGGCCAACACGGTTGTCGGATTACGCCCTCCGGGCTAATTCGACCTACTTTTTTCTGACATGGCGCGCGCGTAGGTCGGGTTAGCGCAAGGCGCGTAACCCGACACCACCATCACGCCAACACCACCGGCCGTGCCAACATGGTTGCTGGATGTCTCAGAATTTGTACTTCAGCCCGGCACTGAAGAAACGTCCCGCCGCACCCGCATAGTCGAGCGGGTTATAGCCCGTGGCGCCATACGTGAGCGGATCGAGCGGGGCGATCTTGTCGAACAGGTTTTGCACCGTTGCAAACACTTCCAGCTTGGGCGTGGCCAGCCAGCGGGCCGTCAGGTCCACCGTCGTGAACGAGGCGATGCGGCAGCCGCGCGGCGCGTCCGTGCCGTCGGCAAAGTGCGTGGCGCAGCCGTCCGGATCGTTCTTGAAACTGATATTGTCGAGCGGCGCGCGGTAGTTGACATTGGCCGAGACGCGCCAGTTCTGACGCTCCCAGGTGGCGCTCAGGTTGACCCTGTCACCGGGCGTGCCCATGCAGTTGGAGACGTCGCAATTGCCGTGCGTGCCGGCGAAATCGCGCTGCGTGCCGTCCTGCTCCGTGCGCAGCCATTTGTACAGGTGCGTCCACTTCAGGTCGAACACCAGGTTGCCATAGTCGCCGCCCAGGTTGAAGCGCTGGCGCGCGTCGATATCGATGCCGCGCACCGTCGTTTGCGCGGAATTGACATAGCTGGCCAGCACGGCCGTGATGGCGCCCGGATCGCCGGCGATGCCGGTGGCCGTGGACGGGTCGCGCGCCACGTGGCCTTGCGCAATCGCCGTGTCCGTCTGTTCCTGGTTGATCTCATTCTTGCGGCGGATTTGCCACAGATCGACCGAGAGGCTGGTGCGCGGCAGCGGGTCCCACACGGCGCCCACGGAATAGCTGCGCGAACGCTCGGGCGACAGCCTGGGATTGGGCGCGGTGATGACGGCGATGGAGGCCGGGTCGCAAGCGACCTCCACGCCCAGCGCGCAACGCAGCGGGTCGCTGGCGGTGGAAAACGCGGCCAGGCCGCCGACGCCGTTTTCCGCCGCACTGGGTGCGCGGAAGCCCTTGGCGAAGGTGCCGCGCAGGGCCAGTTCGCGCAGCGGCGTCCATTTCACACCCACTTTCGGCGTGTAGGAATTGCCCACGTCGGTGAAGTGGTCGGCGCGCAGGGCGCCCGACAGTTCCACGTTTTTCAGCACGGGCGCCAGCACCTCGGCATACAGGGCCGAGGCGTTGCGGCTGCCCTTGTAGGCGGAATAGCCGAGGCCGATGATGTTGCCCCGTTCCGTGCCCGTGGTCGGCTTGAGCTCCGTCGCTTCGTGGCGGAATTCGGCGCCCACGGCCACGCTCAGGCCGCCGCCGTCGAGCTTGGCCACCTCGCGGCTGGCCTTGAAGTCGATCTGCGCGATATGCGTCTTGGCGTCGTTCGAGATGCGCGGCGACAGGGCCGCGTACAGGGCGGGCGAATTGAGCCCCGCATTTTCCGCGATGCGCCATACGCTGCCGGCGGGCAGGGCCGCATACGCGGGATTCAGGCTGGCCCGCGCCACATTGGTGGCGGTCGGGTTGAGCAGGGCAAAGGCCACGTCGCGCTGCAGGAAGCCGCCTTGCTCGTTCGCGACCTTGTTTTGCGAGTACAGCAAGGCGCTGTCGATGTCCCAGCCCGCCACGCTGCCCTTGATGCCGGCGACGAAGCGCGCAAAGGTGGAATCGACTTCCGAGGTGCGCGGGCCGACATCGGCCGCCAGGTAGCGCAGCCGCGCCGCCGTACCGAAATACGGGTTGTCGGGATGGCCGGCGCCCAGCGCCACGCCCGCATTGCTGACGGGGCCGCCCGGAAAACCCACCGAGCCGCTGACCGTCGACGGCGTGGTGACGGAACGCGATTCGCTGTGATACAGATTCAGTTCCACATACGTCTGCAGGGCCGGCGTCAGTTGCCAGGCGCCGCGGCCGAAGAAATTGATATTCTTTTGCCTGGGCTGGATCTGGCCATATTGCTGCGCGGCATCGGTCAGGCAGCCGCCGCCCGGATCGCCTTGCGGGTGGTTTGTGAAGTTGCCGCAGGCGGCGCCGGGGAAGGTGCGCGTAAAACCCACGCCGGCCAGGTTGCCGCGGTTGTAGTAGTCGAAGGTGTCGGGATTGCGCACATTGCCGTTGACGGCGCTGCCGGCCGCGTTGTTGGTCGTGATGGCGCCCGCGCCGCTGAGGGTTTCCTGCGCGCTGAAGCCCAGGTCGCGCAAGTCGCTGCGGCCGACGGCGCCGCGGCCGGCCCGGTCGCGGTTCGAGATCGCCCCTTTTTCGCTGTATTCCAGGTTCAGCAGCACATTGTAGCGGTCGTTGTCGATATCGCCGAAGCCGTGCGTGATGGATGCGCGCGCCTCGCGCCCGTCCCAGTCTTTCGTCTTGCCGTAATTGCCCTTCACGGCCGTGCCCTGGTAATCGCGCCGCAGGATCACGTTGACGACGCCGGCGATGGCGTCCGAGCCGTAGATGGCCGAGGCGCCATCCTTGAGAATTTCCACGCGCTCCACCGCTTCCAGGGGGATGATGTTCAGGTCGGCAAATACCTTCTGGCCGTCGTCGGCCAGGCCGTAGGGCGCCACGCGGCGCCCGTTCAGCAAGACCAGGGTCGACGCCGTGCCCAGGCCGCGCAGCGAGATGCCCGACGCGCCGGCGGCAAATCCGCCGCTGAAGCTGGTAGGGACCGAGCCCTGGTTGTCGACGGCCAGGGTTTGCAGCAGTTCGGCCACGCTGGCCTTGCCCGATTTCTCGATATCGGCCGCATTCAGGGTTTGCACGGCCGAGGCTGTTTCGGCCTGGGCGCGGCGGATGTTCGAGCCGGTAATTTCCACGCGCTGCAGGGGCGCGGGGGCGGCATTGTCCTGTGCCAGGACGGGTAGACTCAGCAGTGCACTGGCCAGTGCCAGGCCCAGGCGTGGTGGCGAAAAGGCAGCGGGCTGAAACAAGGGGGTAGCGCTCATTGTGTTCTCCGGAAAAGGTCAGGCAATCAAAGGTCGTCGATGCGTCCTTGAGTCTTGTCCGTCCGGTCTGCCCGGGATTAGATCTTGATCAGTAGTGTGTCGCTTGCCGTCGCCGCAATGGGCGTTGTGTGGTGTGCGCGCCACGACGGGCTCAGCACTGGACTGGACTGGACTGGACTGACCATGCCGGTCTAACGGCGCGCAACTTTTTATGCTTTTTTACGCGCTTTGCCGTGTAAAACGGCAGCGGCATGCGGCTTTGCCGACAAATATGCTTGCCAACCGTTGCAATTTAGGTTTATAGTCGTTCATCACTTATGGATGACTCGCATGTTCGCTCGCCACTTTTTTACCGCTTATTTTTACTTTAGCAATTCCAACCCAAAGGCGGTGGAGTAGCGGTCGGTTCACGTAGCAGCAAAAAACGAGATCCCAGCAAATTCTAAAAAACCGCCACTGATGGCGGTTTTTTTTTACCCAGATGTTTTACCCTTCCTTAAATTTTGGAGAAAATGATGCCCCGCACCGATGATTTGCGAATTCGCGAAATGAAGGAATTGACCCCGCCGTCCCACCTGATCCGCGAATTCGCCTGCTCGGAGCAAGCCGAACAGACCGCTGCCAGCGCCCGTATCGCCCTGCACCGCATCCTGCACGGCCAGGATGACCGCCTGATGGTGGTGATCGGGCCGTGCTCCATCCACGACACCAAGGCGGCGATGGAATATGCGCGCCTGCTCGTCAAGGAGCGTGCGCGTTTCTCTGGCGAACTGGAAATCGTCATGCGCGTCTACTTCGAAAAGCCGCGCACCACGGTGGGCTGGAAGGGGCTGATCAACGACCCGTACATGGACAACAGCTTCCGCATCAACGACGGCTTGCGCATGGCGCGCGAACTGTTGCGTGATATCAATGAGCTGGGCTTGCCGGCTGGCACGGAGTTCCTCGACGTCATCAGCCCGCAATATATCGCCGACCTGATCAGTTGGGGTGCCATCGGCGCACGCACCACGGAGTCGCAGGTGCACCGCGAGCTGGCCTCGGGACTGTCGTGCCCGGTCGGCTTCAAGAATGGCACGGACGGCAATGTGAAAATCGCCGTGGAAGCCATCAAGGCCGCCTCGCAGCCGCACCATTTCCTTTCCGTCACGAAGGGCGGCCACTCGGCCATCGTCTCGACCAACGGCAATGAGGATTGCCACATCATTCTGCGCGGCGGCAAGACGCCCAACTATGACGCGGCCAGCGTGGACGAGGCCTGCAAGGCCATCGCCGCACAAGGCCTGGCGGCGCGCCTGATGATCGACGCCTCGCATGCGAACAGCTCGAAAAAACCGGAAAACCAGATCCCCGTGTGTGCCGACATCGCCAGCCAGGTGGCCGGCGGCGACAGCCGCATCGTCGGCGTGATGGTGGAATCGCATCTGGTGGCAGGGCGCCAGGATTTGATCCCGGGCAAGGAATTGATCTATGGCCAATCCGTCACGGATGGCTGCATCGACTGGAGCGCCAGCGTGGCCGTGCTGGAAAACCTGGCGCAAGCCGTCAAGCTGCGCCGCCTGCAGGGTGACGCAGAATAAGGTGGCGCGCAGCATGAAAAAAAGCCCGGAAAGCTAACGCTTTCCGGGCTTTTTCAGTTTTCAGCGCACGTTGAGCTTAGAACTTGTAAGAACCGCTCAGGTAGAACTGGCGGCCCAGGGCGCTCGAGTACGATGGGTTGTAGCCCACTTGATGCGAACCCGTGTTACGCAAGGTGAACGGCGGATTGCGGTCGAACAGGTTCAGGATGCCGCCCGTGATTTCCACGTTCTTCAGCGGACGGTAAGCCGTCTGGAAGTCGAAGGTGGTGTAGCTCGGCACTTCCAGCTGGATGCCATAGCATTCGCCAGGGCTGCCGGCGACGATCACGGCGCAATCGTCGGCCGTCTGTTCCTTGTCCGTGTAGCCATTGCGGTAGCTGGCGCTCAGCGTATGCGTGAACTTGGCCGTCTCGTACGTGCTGGTGGCGCGGATGATGTTGCGGAAGCTGACCTTGTCGTTCGAACCGTAACGATTCAGGCTGGTTTCCCATTGATCGTTGGTGCCCGGCGTCGTGTAGCGCGAACGCAGCAGGTAGGTGCCCATCAGTCGGCTCGTCAGGCGGCCGTCCAGCAGCTTCATCTTGTGGGTGAAGTCGTAGTCGATACCGCGGTTTTCCACTTTGCCGATGTTGATAGGCAGCAGTTTGACGGCCAGTACGTCGAGGCCCGTCGAGGTGATGTGCTTGGTGGTGAACAGGTTGGCGTACTTGGCTGGATTGTTGAAGATCAAGCCTTCGGAGACCGCAGTCACCTGGTCGTTGATCTGTACGTTCCACAGGTCGAACGACATCGACAGGCTGTCGATCGGCTCGAATACGGTACCGATGCTCCATTGCTTCGACGTTTCCGGTTTCAATTCCGGATTGCCGCCCTGGAAGGCTTCGAACTGCTGGCGTCCCACGCCGCTGCAGTAGCCGGCCAGCGGATGGCCGCCCATGCCGTTCGCTGCTGTCAATGGGCATTGGTAGTTACCGCCCGTGACGCCCCAGTCTTCCAGTGGGCCGGCGATTTCCTGCATGCTGGCGGCGCGGAAGCCGGTGCCCGCGGCGGCGCGGAACATCAGGTTCTTGGTTGCCGAGTATTTGCCGCTGATTTTCCAGGTGGTGGCGTTTTCTTTCTTGCCTACCGTCTTGCCCGTCAGCTTGTCATCGATGGCGCTGATCTGGTCATAACGCAGCGAACCGGTCACTTCCAGTTTTTTCGAAATCGGCAGCATCAGTTCGGCATATGCACCGGCATTGTCGCGCGCGTATTCACTGTCGACCTGCGCATTGTCAAACAGGATCTGCGCCTGTTTGGCGACGTCCGCCTGTTGCACCTTGTACGACGTGTTGCGGTAGTCGGCGCCCACGCCCAGCATGGCGGTGCCGCCCGGCAGCGAGAACACGGGACGCGAAGCGCGGCCGTCGATGCCCTTCATTTCCACGGTTTGCGTGTTGTAGGTGCCGCTGAAACCGGTGCCCATCAATGCCTGGCGCATGGCGTCCGGCATGGTGCCCACAGGGTAGGCGAACGGGTCGATATTGCCGGCGGCGATTTGCGCGTCGAACTTGTCGGCCAGCGGGAAGCCGCTGACGTAGTCCTGTGTTTGCTTGTTTTTCGAGTACGTCACGGCCGTGTTGACATCCCAGCCGAATGCACTGCCTTCCACTCCACCGACGAGGTGGGTGGCCTTGGTGCCGTAGTCGTACACGCGGTTGCCCATTTCTGACAGGCGGTATTTGGCGACGCCGCTCACGGCATTGGCCAGTTGCGTCGGGGTCAATTGCGAGGCGAGGTACTTGCTGAACAGTGGCGAAGTCGGGGAAATGGAGAAATCGGCCGGGTAAGGCGCGATGCTGGCCTTGATCCTCGCTTCGGTGTAGGCGAAGTCATAGAAGCCCTGCCAGCCGGTCTTGCCCAGCTTGACGGTGCCCGAGCTGAACAGCGAGTCGCGCTTCGATTCCGGATTGATTTCAATGGTCGACGGCGAGTCGAAATAGCAGTTACCGTCGCCGTAGAAGTCCATATTGCCAGGTGCGCACTTGCCGCCATGGGCCAGTGCATACGGATTGGCCAGGTTGACGCTGTCGACAAACGGTTTGTTCGTTTCTGGATTGATCACCACATTACCGTTCGCATCGGTACGGTTGTAGTTGACGCTGGCATTGGCCGGTGCCGAACGCGACGAACCGTTGATGAATTGCAGCGCCTTGCCGGTCTTCGGATCGTTGAAATTGATGATGCCGCTTTTCGCGAAGCTGCGCTGCGAGGCTTTCAGCGATTTTTGTTCGTCATGGCTGGCCGACACGAAGATGCTGTAGCCGTCTTCGTCGATGTCGCCGAAGCCCTTGCTGATCGAAATCGAGTTGCTGGCGCCGCCTTTTTCTTCAGGACGCGAATACTTGGCATTGATTTCCAGCGGCGATGTGCCTTTTTTCAGGATGAAGTTGACCACGCCAGCGATGGCGTCGGCGCCATACAGGGCCGAGGCGCCGTCCGTCAGCACTTCCACGCGCTCGATGGCGGTCAGTGGAATCGAATTGAGGTCGATGGTGGTGCCCGAATTGGATGGCGCAAGACGGCGGCCGTTCAGCAGCACCAGCGTGTAGGCTGCGCCAATATCGTGGATCGAGGCCGTGGTGACGCCACCGCCGCCGCCGCCCACCGAATCGGCGGCCACGGAGAAGCCCTGCATCGCCGGGATTTGCTGGATGAAATCGGTGACCGTGGTGACGCCGGTTTTCTTGATATCTTTTTGATTGAACGTCTGCACCGGCAGCGATGCTTCGGAAGCGATGCGCTTGATGCTAGAACCGGTGACTTCCACGCGCTGCATGGTGCCATCTGTTGTTTCTTGCGCATACGCGGCATGCATGCCCAAGGCCATGCCGCCAGCAAACATCAGGCGCAAGGAGCGCGACATTACATTTTCTATCATCATCTGAAATTCCTTGGTATTGTGATAAAGATGGCATTTATTTTGAAATAACTTGTTGTCTGCTAGCAATTTATTTGTTTATTTCAAAATCCACCAATGAAAATTCTGTAAATTTTCAGGGTCCTCATCAAAACATTCACGATTCAGATTGTCAATTTCGTGCGGACTTTTTGGATGAAATGCAACATATTCCTGTTTTTTTTATAATCCTTCAGTAATAAAATATCGTGAACCCTTGTCAGGCGTGCTCAGATGGGTAAAATAAAACGGCGCACATCATCGCTGACGGCGCCGCTTTTCTGTTGCCGGCACGCTGTTGCCAGCGCTGCCTGTTTTATGTATCGACCTGAAAATTCCCCTTAAAACGTATAGCTGCCGCGCAGGTAATACGCGCGCCCGATCGGATCCGTGTAGCGCGGGTCATAGCCTTTCTGGAACAGGGTGCCCTGGTTCGAGAACGGTGGTTCCTTGTCGAACAGGTTTTTCACGCCGGCCGTCAGCAGCAAGCCTTTCCACACGTAGCTGCCCGACACGTTGAGCAGGCTGTAGGAGGGCACATCGTGGCGGTATTGCGGATCGACCTGGTTCTGGTCCGTGTAGCCGGACTTGAACGATTGCGACACGGTGGCGCCCCAGTTGCCCATGCGCCAGTTCAGCGCGGCCGTGTGCTTCCAGCGGAAGACGGGATTGTTGTCCGCATAGCGGCCCACGTTGGCAATGAATTCGCCGCCGCGCTCGTTCTGGTAGTCGTACTTGTGGGTCCAGGTGCCGTCCACCGACAGGCTGAAATCGCCATAGGCGCTGCGTCCCAGGCGCGCATTCAGGCTCACGTCGATGCCGTCGGTTTTCACTTCACCGAGGTTGTCGTTCAAGTCCAGGATGGCGAAAGGCGAGCCATCGGGATTGCGCAGGAACAAGGCCTTGTATTTCTCGTAGTTGCCATAGATCGATTGTTCTGGCAGCGAGGAAATCTTGTCTTTCAGGTGGATGTTCCAGTAGTCGACGGCAACCGTGATTTCCTTGACCGGTTCGAGCACCAGGCCGAAGGCGAACGTGGTGGATTTTTCCGGTTTCAGGTTTGCATTCCCGCCTTGCAGCTTGAATTGCTGCAAGTCGCAATCGCGCAGAGGATTGGCGCCGGGCTGCGGTACGCCGCCCGGGCACAGAATCGGGTCGTCGTAGGAATCGTTGGTATCGTTCTTCGACGGCGGCGCGTTCTTTTCAAACAAGGTCGGTGCGCGGAAACCCGTGCTGGCCGAACCGCGCAGCACCAGCGCGCTGTTGGCCTGGTAGCGCAGGGCCAGCTTGGGATTGGTGGTGCTGCCCACGTCGCTGTAATGGTCGAAGCGGGCGGCCAGTTGCACTTCCAGGTCCTTGATCAGCGGCAAGTTGATTTCACCGAAGACGGCCTGGATCGTGCGCGAACCGCTTTTGGACAGCGAACCGGACAGGCCGGAACTGGTGGCCTGGCTGGCGATCTCGCGGTTGACATTGAAGTCGGCTTTTTCGCGCCGCAACTCACCGCCGAGAGCGATGGCCAGCGGGCCGCCGGCCAGTTGCATCAGTTCGCGGCTGCCCTTGATGTCGAAGCCCGTGGTGGTGACCTTGGCGCTCTGCACTTCGCCGCGCAGGGCCGTGCTGTCGAGGTAAGTCTTGCCGGCCGCATCCTGCATGCCAAACGGGTTCAGTATGCCATTGAGCACGCCAGCGGCAAAACCCGCATCCTGCACGTAGCCGCCCGTAAATTTCTCGGACGACTTGCTGATCGCATGGCTCAGGCCCGTCTTGTAGTCCCAGCCAGCCAGTTCGCCTTCGAGGGCCAGCACCAGGCGGTCCGCCTTGCCGGTGGAATCGATCTGCCGCTTGCCCGCTTCCACGGGGCGCCAGTTGACGCTCAGGGGCTGGCCCGACAGTCCCGGCTGGGCCGGCACGCCGCCCGCATTGCCCGGATAGTATTTGCTGGTATTGGGCAAGATCAAGCCCGTTTGCGGCGGCGGCGCCGTGCGCGCTTCCACCTTGTTTTCCGAATGCAGATATTCCACGGTGGCCAGGTGGCCGCCGCCCAGCTTGAAGGCGCCCTTGCCGAAGAATGCCACCTGTTCCTGTGCCGGCAGGTCGTCGATCTGCCGCGTGTAGTCCTGGCGACAGGTGCCGTTGGCAGCCGCCACGGACAGGGGCGGGTTGCAGCCGGTGGCCGCATACGGATTGCCGGCCAGGCCCTTGCCGCCGTTGGCCGCGGCATCGAAGTAGTTGCCGGGGAACGTGGTGCCGCTGGTGAGCGACAGGCCGCGCTCGGGAATGATGCCCGTTGCCGAGAAGGCGCGGTCTTGCGAGGTCAGCACATTTTGCTTGTGGTAATCGACCACGCCGAAAATATTGTAGCCGTCCGTATCGAGCTTGCCGAAGCCCGTCGACAGGTTGATGCGGTGTTCGCCAGCCCCCTTGTGCTCGGGCGCGACGACTTCGGCGGTGATATTCGTGACGTTGACGGAGCGCTTGGTGATGAAGTTGATCACGCCGCCGATGGCGTCCGTGCCGTAGATGGCCGAGGCGCCGTCGCGCAGTACTTCGACGCGCTCCAGCGCGGCGATGGGAATGATGTTCAGGTCGACGCTGGCGCCGTCATACGGATGGTTGGCGATGCGCCGGCCATTGAGCAGCACCAGGGTCTTGTCGCCGCCCAGGCCGCGCAAGTCGGCGCTGGCCTGGCCGCCCGTGGGCAAGCCGCTGGTATTGCCGCCGACGGCATTGCCGCTGCCCATGCTGGAGGAATTCGAGGGGATCTTGCTGAGCACTTCCTGGGCTGTCGTCAGGCCCTGTTTGGCAAAGTCTTCAGCCTTGAAGATGGAGAGAGGGGTGGCTGTTTCCGAAACCAGCCGCTTGATGGAAGAACCGGTGACTTCTACGCGCTGCATGCCGGCCGTTTCACCGGTTTCCTGGGCCAGTGCCGGCTGGCTGAGGATGCCGGCGGCGAGGCCGCCGGCGCAGATCAAACGGATGGAGCGGGACAGGCATATTTCTCTAATCATGTTCAAGACTCCTGATGAAGCGGTTGGCTAAAAGGGCAAGAACGGCCGCGCCGGTAAGCACGTCCGACAATATTGAAAATGCGAAATGATTTATCTCTTTTCAATTGATTGAATGTAATGATTAACAAAACTCTTTGTCAACAGGGTGTTGTACTTTGTGTTTTTAAACAACGGCTTCCATTCAGTGATATTGATTTGAAACAAAGTGTCCTCGTTTGGTGATGTATTCCCCGCTGAAACTGTTTTTTGCTGCGTAACGTGCGCCGCGGCACTCAATGCTGTACTGCAGCGTAGATATCCGATCGGTCTTTTCCTTGCCGATGAAAACCGGGTGTGGTGCAATGCAGCAAAATTGGACGGGCAGCGGGCCGGGAGTGGCGGGCCCTGCATTTCTCTTTGTCGGCGAGGGGGAAACTGCGTTATCGTTACGCGTTTTTCAGGCAGTCGAGACGGCTGCGAACAAGGCACAGATCTTGCGAGGATGGACTGGTTTTGGCGGTGGACTCCTGTATCCCAGGGGGAAGCCAGTACAAGCGCACCAATACGGTGCGACAGATAATCGAGATGAAGGGTATTACATGAAGTCACCATGGATGCGGCGCGTGGCGCTGCTCGCCTGCCTGGCCACCCTGCCGCTGGCGGCCGTTGCCGTTGACGCTGCCCCTGCGGCCGCGCCGGTAAAAACCTTGCGCTATATCCTGCCGGCCGCCGAGACGGGCTTCGATCCGGCTACCGCGCGCGACCTGTATTCGAACCACATCACGCAGGCCGTCTTCGACACCCTGTACACGTATGACTACCTGGCGCGCCCCGTCAAGGTGGTGCCCGGCGCCGCCGCCGCCATGCCGGAAGTGTCCGCCGATGGCAAGACTTACACCATCCGCCTGAAAAAAGGCATCCTGTTTACGCCCGACGCCGCGTTCGGCGGCAAGCGCCGCGAACTGACGATGGCCGATTATGTGTATTCGTGGAAGCGCTTGTTCGACCCGCGCCTGGCCTCGCCGCACAGCTGGCTGTTCGAAGGCAAGGTGGTGGGCCTCGACGACCTGGCGAAGGAAGCAGGCAAGTCGAACAAACTCGATTTCAACAAGAAGGTGGCGGGCCTGGAAATCCTCGACCCGTACACCTTGCGCATCACGCTGACCAAGACCGATTTCAACTTTCCCATGATCCTCGCCTACGTGCCGACGGCCGCCGTGGCGCGCGAAGTGGTGGACAAGTATGGCGACGTGAAGGGCGAAGTGGGTTCCAATCCTGTCGGCACCGGCTACTACACGCTCGGTGAATGGACGCGCGGCAACCGCATCGTCCTGAACCGCAATCCGCAGCACTTGCCCGAGACGTGGAATTTCATGGCCGGCGACGACCCGGACGACCAGCGCATCGTGCGCCAGATGCAGGGCAAGCGCATTCCCGCCATCGACCGCATCGAAATTTCCGTGATGATCGAAGACCAGTCGCGCTGGCTGTCGTTCCAGAGCGGTGGCACGGACGTGTTCTGGCTCGACGGCCCGCTGGCGCCGAAGGCTTTGCTGAACGGCAAGCTGCGTCCCGAGCTGGCGGAGAAGGGCGTGCAACTGTCGCGCCTGCTTGATCCCGAGATCAGCTATTACTACTGGAATATGCAAGACCCGACCCTCGGTGGCTTCAGCAAGGAAAAGATCGCCCTGCGCCGTGCCATTGCCATGGCGCACAATATCGACGAGGAAATCCGCATCATCTGGAATGGCCAGGCCAAGCGCCTCGACTATCCGATCCCGCCGGGCGTGGTCGGCTACGACCCGCACTACAAATCGCTGCTGCAATACGATCCCGTGCTGGCGAATAAACTGCTCGATAAATTCGGCTACAAGAAGGGCGCCGACGGCTGGCGCACCTTGCCGGACGGCAAGCCGCTCCTGATCCGCTACGCCTCGCGCAATGAGGCGAACGGCGTGCTGCAGGCGGAAATGTGGCGCAAGACGTACAACTCGCTGGGCATCCGCATGGAAAACGACCGCATGATCTTTTCCGATATTTTAAAGACGGAAAAGCAGTGCAAGATGCAGACGCGCACGGCGCCATGGCTGGCCGACTATCCGGACGGCGACAACTTCATGCAGCTGTTCTACGGCCCGAACACGCACCAGAACAACAACGGCTGCTACCAGGACCCCGAGTACGATAAATGGTACGCGGCCAGCCAGGCCATGCCGGCCAGCCCCGAGCGCGATGAACTGTTCCACAAGATGGCGCGCCGCCTGGAAGTGAACGCGGGCGCCCTGATCGGCTATGCGCGCTATCGCAACATGCTGGCGCAAAAGACGGTGCAAGGCTACAAGAAGCACCCGATCCTGTTCCAGGAGTGGGCGTATATGGATATCGACAGCACGGGCGCACCGGTCCCTCTCCCGGCCCCTGCTGCCAAATAAGCGCAGCCGCTTATAACAACATATACAACAAGGAATCATTATGTTCGCTTATATCCTGCGCCGCTTGTGGCAGATGCTGCCCACCATGCTGGGCGTCGTCCTGCTGGTGTTTATCCTGTTCAACTGGGTGGGCGGCGATCCCGCCTACATCCTGGCCGGCAAGATGTCGAGTGCGGAAAGCATCGCCAACATCCGCCGCCAGCTCGGTGTCGACCAGCCGTATTACGTGCAGCTGTGGATCTTCATCAAGCAGATCGTCACGTTCGATTTCGGCCAGAGCTGGGCCACGGGGGAATCCGTGTCGCACATCATCACCTCGCGCCTGGGGCCGTCGATGATGGTCTTGATTCCGCTGACCGTGCTGGAAACGTTTTTTGGCGTGGCGCTGGCGCTGGCCATCGCCTTCGTGCGCGGTTCGCTGACGGACCGCATGGTGATGATCGCCTGCACGGTGGGCATGTCGATTTCCATCCTCGTCTACATCATCGTCTTCCAGTACGGCTTTGCTTATAAACTGGGCCTGTTCCCCGTGCAGGGGTGGGGCGACAGCTTCTGGGAAAACCTGCTGCGCTATTCGACCCTGCCGATCCTGATCGGCCTGGCCGTGTCGATCGCGCCGACCCTGCGCCTGTTCCGCACCTTCGTGCTGGACGAGGCGAACCAGGATTACGTGCGCACGGCGCGCGCCAAGGGCTTGAAGGAAGGCCGCATCATGTGGGTCCACGTGCTGCGCAACGCCGGCATCCCCATCATCACCTATGTGATGTCGAACTTGCCGGCCCTGCTGATCGGCGCTTTCCTGCTGGAACGCTTTTTCGGCATCCCCGGCATCGGGCGTGAAGTGATTCTGGCGGTCGAGCGCAGCGACTTTCCGGTGATCAAGGCGATCACCGTGTATGTGGCCGCCGCCACCATGCTCTTCAATCTGCTCACCGACCTGCTGTACCAGGCGGTCGATCCTCGCGTACAACTGAAGTAGAAAGAGACGATGTCGAAACCTCATACATCGCCCGGCCTGTGGGCCCTGGCGTGGCGCCGTTTGCGCGGCGACAAGATTGCAATGGTATCGCTGGCCGTGGTCGGCGCCTTTTTCCTGCTGGTGCTGGCCTCCGCTAGCGGCCTGGTGGCGGCGAACTGGGAAGACGAAGTGGCGGTCAGTTATGCGCCGCCCACCTTCATCGGTGCCGACAAGGACGCGTCCGCGTCCGGTGACGGCGCCATTCCCCTGGCGGACGAGCGCAGCGCGCCGACACCCGTCAACGTGCTCGATCCGCTGGCCGACGATATCGCCGAACTGCGCGCGCAGATGGGCAGCAATCCATCAGCTGGCGTGGAGATGTACGGCGTCACCGACCCGCTGGCCGACGACTTGACGGCCTTGCGCGCCGGCATGGGCAAGGCCAAGAAATTGATCGCGCACAAGGCGGCAACCTTGCCGTTCGGCGCCGACAAGTGGGGCCACGACATCGTGCAGAAAACCATCAAGGGCGGCGAAACGTCGATCGTGGTGGGCCTGGTGGCGGCCTTGCTGGCCGTCGTGCTGGGCACGCTCTTTGGCGCCGTGTCCGGCTACTTCGGCGGCATCGTCGACGATTTCTTCAACTGGTTCTACAGCATTTTTACCTCAATCCCGTCGATCCTGATGATACTCACCGTGGCGGCCGTGCTGCAACAGAAGGGCGTGCTGACCATCGTGCTGATCCTGGGGTTGACGGGCTGGACGGGGCCGTACCGCTTGATCCGCGCCGAATACATCAAGCACAAGGCGCGCGAATACGTGATGGCGGCCGACGCCATCGGCGCCTCGCACTGGCGCAAGATGTTTTCCCACATCTTCCCGAACGTGAGTCACGTGGCCTTGGTGCAAATGTCGATTCTGGTGGTGGGCTTCATCAAGGCGGAAGTGATTCTGAGCTTCCTCGGCTTTGGCGTGCCGGTGGGCACCGTCTCGTGGGGCAGCATGCTCAACGAGGCACAAAATGAACTGATCCTGGGTAAATGGTGGCAGCTGACGGCCGCCGCCACGGCGATGGCCGTGCTGGTGACGGCGTTCTCGCTGTTTACCGATGCCTTGCGCGATGCGCTCGACCCCAAAGTGAAATAGGAGTTGCTCATGGACCAGAATAACCTGTTGGAAGTGCGCGACCTGCGCGTCACCTTCCGCCTGGACAAGAAGACCACGTTCGAAGCCGTCAAGGGCATCTCGTTCAACGTGCCGCGCAACAGCACCGTGGCGCTGGTGGGCGAATCGGGCAGCGGCAAGTCCGTCAGCTCCTTGGCCGTGATGGGCTTGTTGCCGCCAGATAACACCATCATCGATCCCGCCTCCAGCATCCATTTCGGCGGGCGCGACCTGCTGCAACTGTCGATCGCCGAGCGGCGCACCATGTGCGGCAAAGATATCTCGATGATCTTCCAGGAGCCGATGTCGTCGCTGAACCCCGTGTTTACGGTGGGTTTTCAGATCGCCGAAGTGTTGCGCCAGCACATGGGCATGAACCGCAAGCAGGCGCGCGCGCGTACCCTGGAATTGCTCGACGAAGTGGGTATCCCCGACCCCGCCACCAAGATCGACGCCTACCCGAGCCAGATGTCGGGCGGCCAGCAGCAGCGCGTGATGATCGCCATGGCGATCGCCTGCGAACCGAAACTGCTGATCGCCGACGAGCCGACGACGGCGCTCGACGTGACGATCCAGAAGCAGATCATGGACCTGATCGCGGCGCTGCAAAAGAAGCACCAGATGTCCGTGCTCTTCATTACCCACGACCTGGGCCTGGTGGGAGAGATCGCCGACCAGGTCATCGTCATGCGCCACGGCGAAGTGCGCGAGACGGGCGAAGTGCGCCAGGTATTCGAGGCGCCGCAAGACAGTTATACCAAAGCCCTGCTGCATTGCCGTCCCTCGCTGGACGAGCGCCCATGGCGCCTGCCTGTCATCGCCGATTACATGGAGGGCAAGGCCGGCCCCGGCGTGGAAGTCAAACAGCGCACGCGCGGCTACACGCCGGGCGATGAACCGGTGCTGGTAGTCAATAATTTAAGTAAAAGCTTTTACACGCGTGTTGGCCTGTTCGGCAAGCGTGAATTCCAGGCCGTCAAGGACGTGTCGTTCACTTTGCCACGCGGAAAAACTCTGGGCGTGGTGGGCGAATCCGGTTCCGGCAAGACGACGGTGGGATTGACCTTGCTGCGCCTGCACCAGGCGACGGGCGGCACGGCCATGTTCCACGGCAAGGACCTCATTGCCATGCCGAACAAGGAGTATTTGCCCTACAAGCGCCGCATCCAGATCATCTTCCAGAATCCGTATGCCTCGCTCAATCCCAGGTTTACGGTGGGGCAGATCTTGCTGGAACCGATGCGCATCCACAAGATCGGCGCGAACGATCAGGAGCGCATCGCCAAGGCCTACTGGCTGCTCGACAAGGTGGGCTTGCCGGAACAGGCTTTCCACCGCTATCCGCACGAGTTCTCGGGCGGCCAACGCCAGCGCATCGCCATTGCCCGCTGCCTGACGATGCAGCCGGAAATTCTGGTGTGCGACGAATCCGTGTCGGCGCTGGACGTGTCGGTGCAGGCGCAGGTATTGAACTTGCTGCAGGACTTGCAGGATGAATTCGGCTTGTCCTACATCTTCATCTCGCACGATTTGTCGGTGGTCAAATACATCGCCGACCAGGTGATGGTGATGCACAAGGGGCAGGTGGTGGAGCTGGCCGATTCGGACGAGCTGTACCGCAATCCCGTGCATCCGTACACGCGCACCTTATTGAGTGCGATCCCCAAGGGCGTCCAGGTATAAGGGGATTTTTACGGTAAGATAGCGGCCATGCCCAACCTCATTTATCTGCTCGAACATTACGGTGTCCTGATTGTCTTTGGCATCGTGCTGGTGGAGCAGCTCGGCTTGCCGATTCCCGCCTTTCCCATCCTCGTGGTGGCGGGGGCGCTGGCCGTCGATGGTGACATGAATGGGGCTCTGGTGCTGGCCGCCGCGCTGGGTGCTTGCCTGATCAGCGACTTCACGTGGTTCCGCGCGGGCCGCCATTTCGGCAAGCGCATCCTGCGCCTGCTGTGCCGCATCTCGCTGTCGCCCGATTACTGCGTCAGCCAGACGGAAGACAAATTCAAGCGCTGGGGGCCGAAAGCCCTGATCGTCTCCAAGTTCGTGCCGGGATTCAATACCGTGGCCGCGCCCATGTCGGGCGCGCTGGGCACGCCGCCGGGACTGTTCTTCCTGTACGCGGGCCTGGGCGCCTTGCTGTGGAGCGGCACGGGCATCGCCGTCGGCGTGATTTTCCATGCCAGCGTGCAGCAGGTGCTCGACTTGCTCAGCACCATGGGCAGCACCGCCTTGCTGATGCTGGCCACCTTGCTGGGCCTGTTCCTGCTGTATAAATTCCTCGAGCGCCGGCGTTTCCGCCAGGCCTTGCAGATCGAGCGCATCGGCATCGATGAATTGCTCGAACTGATCGAGCAGGGCGAGGAGCCGCTGATGGTCGACGCCCGCAGCGCCACGGCGCAGGCGCTGGAACCGGCCGTGCCGGGCGCCTTGTTCTTCAATGGCAAGGAACCCGTGCCCGCCATGATCGCCATGGACAAGGACCGCCACATCATCGTGTATTGCAGTTGCCCCAACGACGTGACGGCCGCGCAAGTGGCCAAGCTGTTGCACCAGCACGGCTTTCACCGGGCCAAGCCCCTGCATGGCGGCCTCGATGCGTGGAATGCCGCCTACCGCTCGGACCAGCCGGCGCCTGCCAGCCTGCTCGGCGAAGGCATGCCCTCCTGAGCAGTAAAAACCGGTAGTAATAATACGAAAACCCCTTTCCCAGGCGGCCGGGACGGCAGCGCCAAGCCTGCGCCGTCCCGTACCAAGCGGCTTTGCGCAAACTCCGGCATACTTTGCTTTCAAGGCGATTCCTGCTGCTGTGCAGCATGCTTTTCGCGCGCTTGTCGAGTGCAAGTACTTACTATAAATCATTGTTTTTGAGTAATTTTGGCCCTGCCTGTTGCATTTGGAGTGGAACTACCAATAAAGGCTGGTTTTGATGTACTTAAACTACAAACTTTGCTTGCCTCCGGGCGCATTCATCCTTTAAGCTTGGCGTCCCATGCGTCCCACTTCATCATTTAAAATCATGAGCGCTTCGTCTTCTCCCGTACTGCCGACTTCCGCCTTCGCCGATGGACCGCGCCTGCTGGCCGACGTGGGCGGCACCAATGCCCGTTTCGCCCTGGAAGTGGCCGCCGGCCACATCACCCTGGTCGAAGTGCTGCCCTGTGCCGATTACCCGAGCCTGTCCGCCGCCCTGCAAGCCTACCTGGCCCTGCCGCACATCGCCGCCGCCGGCGGGCAAGCCGTGCGCCATGCCGTGATCGCCATCGCCAACCCGGTCGACGGCGATTTCCTCAGCATGACGAATCATCACTGGTCGTTCTCGATCCGCGCCATGCGCGAAGAGTGCGGTTTCACGACGCTGGACGTGGTCAACGATTTCACGGCCCTGGCGCGTTCCTTGCCGCAGCTGTCGAACGAGCAAAAGCACCAGGTGGGCGCGGGCACGGCCCGTCCGAACACGGCCATCGGCCTGATCGGCGCCGGCACGGGCCTGGGCGTGTCGGGCCTGATTCCCTCGCACGGCGGCTGGATCGCCCTGCAAAGCGAAGGCGGCCACGTCAGCTTCGCGCCGTTCAATGAAGTGGAAGTGAGCATCCTGCAATTTGCCTGGCGCGAATACGAGCACGTCTCGGCCGAGCGCCTGATTTCCGGCGATGGCCTGGAGCTGATCTACCGCGCGCTGGCCGACCGCGCGGGCGTGCCGGCCGAAGCCTTGCCGGCGGCGGAAATCACGCGCCGCGCGCTGGCCGGCGAATCCCAGCTGTGCGACGACGTCATCGAAGCGTTCTGCTGCATGCTGGGCACCGTGGCGGGCAACGTCGCCGTCACCCTGGGCGCGCTCGGCGGTATTTATATCGGCGGCGGCATCGTGCCACGCCTGGGCGCGCGCTTCGACCGCTCCGGTTTCCGCGCCCGCTTCGAGCGCAAGGGCCGCTTTGCCAATTATGTGTCGCAGGTGCCAACCTTCGTCATCACGGCGCAGTATCCGGCTTTCCTGGGTGCATCGGCCATTCTCTCGGAGAAACTCGCCTCCCTGTGATGCGGGCAGCGGGCGATGTGTCGCGCCAGGGCCGGGTAAAACGCGTGTTTTACCCGGTTTTGCGCTTTTCCGCTTTTTATCAGGTACAATTGGCATCGTTGGATGAAACGACGACTGTCGCTCTCCTGTCTGGCTGAATCTTCGCCACGGGAATAGCACGGGAATAGCAGCCGCTCCGGAGTTCGTTTCATTGCTGGTTATTTAAGGCCAGCACCATGGATGGCAGGACTTTCACTGCATCCGCTTTAATCCCGCTTTGCGCGCATCGGCCAAGGCGTCGGAAAAACAGCCTCAACTTGTAACCCAGCACGGCGTCATCATCGATGTCTGCCATCTGTTACGTTGAAATGAACGTTTTTGATTTCTTTCTCTGCACACGAATTGCAATACACATCCGCACAGAATTGCTATGAATACAATTGAGGCTAAAAAAGTCCTCGAAACCGCGTTGCTGTGCGCTCGTGAATCGCTGACGATCCACAGCCTGAAAAAGCTGTTCGTCGATGCGGACGAGAATGGTCGCGTGCGCGGCGTCGGCGTCGGCGCCGACACGATCAAGCAATTGCTGGAAGAATTGCGGCAGGAGTGGGAAGGGCGCGGCATCGAGATCGTCAGTCTGGCTTCGGGCTGGCGCTTTCAAAGCCGCCCTGAAATGAAGATGTATCTTGACCGCATGACGCCCGAGCGGCCGCCCAAGTATTCGCGGGCGACCCTGGAAACCCTGGCCATCATCGCCTACCGCCAGCCGGTGACGCGCGGCGATATCGAGGAAATCCGCGGCGTTGCCGTCAATTCGCAGACGATCAAGATGCTGGAAGACCGTGGCTGGGTTGATGCCATCGGTTACCGCGACGTGGTGGGACGGCCGGCCTTGCTGGCCACCACCAAGCAGTTTTTGGATGACCTGGGTTTGCATTCGCTGTCCCAGCTGCCGCCTTTGCAGCAAATCAGTGAAATGCAGAGCAATGGGCTCGAAGCCCTGGAAGCGGCCCTGCAAGAAAATTTTGACAAGGCAAGCAATGAGCTTGTCCCCCAGCTTGGTGCAGGTAGCAATACGGCTGTGACAGATGTAGATGTGACAGCAAGCCTTGATACCGGCCCCGATGCTTCGCCCACGGACGAAGCCTACACTCACGACCCTGCGCCAGAACTAACGGTTGACGCTGCGCCAGGTCAGCACAGCCAAGAAACGAAGAATGAATAATCCGAACACACCCGAGACAGTAATCGCCAGCGACGAAGCCATCGTTGCCAAGCCCAAGCGCCGCACCAAGGCCCAGATCGAAGCCGACGCGGCTGCCGCAGGCACGGCTGGCGACGCTGTCGCCGCCAAGCCGAAGCGCCGCACCAAAGCCGACGTGGCCGCCGACTCAGTTGCTGAGTCCTCCGTCGCCGCCGCTGCTGAAGCAGCACCAGCCGTCAAGAAAACCCGCGCCAAGCCGGCCCTGAAGGCCGTGGCCGACGCCGCGGAAGCCGCTGCCGAGGCGGTTGCCGCCCCGGCGCCGCGTCCGCCGCGCGCCCGCGCCGCCGCCAAGGCCGCTGCCGCCGAGGCGGAAGCGGCGCCGGAAGTCGTCGCTGACAAGCCGGCCGAAGCACGCCCTACCCGTGGTCCGCGCCAGATGCGTGGCGTGCAGGCGGAACGCGCACTGCGCCAGCCTCCGCGCGCCGAAGCGCCGCAGGCGGCCGACGCCGTTGCCGCAGCGCCTGCCGCCGAGCAAGCCGCCGCGCCTGTCGCCGATGTGTTCGATGCCGAAGGCAACCTCGTGTCCGGTCCGCGCCTGCCGCGCGGTCCGCGCAACGACGTGCCGGGCGCCGGCAAGAATGCCGGCAAGAGCCGTAAAAAGGGCAAGGGCCGCCAGGCTGCGCCAGGTAAGCTCAGCGACGCGGATGCGGTCTTCTCGTTCGTCACCTCCGACGCGTTCGACAGCGAAGAAGGCGGCGCGGGCCGCGTGCAGAAAGTGGCCGTGCGCCGCGACCTGACGTCCGACGACGATGCGCCGAAGTTGCACAAGGTGCTGGCCGAAGCCGGTCTCGGTTCGCGCCGCGACATGGAAGACCTGATCGTGTCGGGCCGCGTGTCCGTGAATGGCGAGCCAGCCCACATCGGCCAGCGCATCCTGCCAAGCGACCACGTGCGCATCAATGGCAAGTTGATCCAGCGCCGCGTCAGCAAGAAGCCGCCACGCGTCTTGGTCTACCACAAGCCGGCCGGCGAAATCGTCAGCCACAACGACCCGGACGGCCGTCCATCCGTGTTTGACCGCCTGCCGACCATGAAAGCGGGCAAATGGCTGGCCGTTGGTCGCCTCGACTTCAACACGGAAGGCTTGCTGCTGTTTACCACTTCCGGTGACCTGGCCAACCGCCTGATGCACCCGCGCTACGGCATCGACCGCGAGTACGCCGTGCGTACCCTGGGCGAGCTGGAAGAGGGCATGCGCCAGAAGCTGCTGGCCGGCGTCGAGCTGGAAGACGGCCTGGCGCAGTTTTCGAAGATCGCCGATGGCGGCGGCGAAGGCATCAACAAGTGGTATCGCGTGGTGATCGGCGAAGGCCGTAACCGCGAAGTGCGCCGCATGTTCGAAGCGATCGGCCTGACCGTTTCGCGCCTGATCCGTACCCGCTACGGCGCCATGACCCTGCCGAGCGGCCTGAAACGCGGCCGTTGGGAAGAGATGGAAGAAAATACCGTGCGCGATCTGTTGACCGCCTACGGCATTGAAAAGAAAATGCCGGCATCGGGCGATCCCCGTGCCGCTGGCGCAGCCAAGGGCCGCGAAGCGCGCAAGGTCGAGCGCAAAGACCGCGATGACGAGCCGAATGGCAACCGCATCGATGTCAGCAACCGCAACGCCGATCCATTCCCGGTCGCGCCGCGCCGTGGCCAGCCGCAAGGCCAGTTTGCCCGTCCGCAAGGCCAGGGTCGCCCAGGCGGCGCCGGCCGTCCAGGCGAAGCGCGTGGTCCTGGCCGTGGCCAGCCGCAAGGTCCGTTCCAGGGTGGCCAGCCGCGCTCGTCGGCATCGTTCGACGGTGCGCCGCAAGGCCGTGCGCCGCGTGCGGCAGGCCAGGGTCAGGGGCGTCCTGCCGGTGGCGAAAGCCGCGCGCCGCAGCGCGGTCCACGTCAGCCCGATCCGCTGCAAACGACCTTCGGCTTTGCCAACACGGGTCCGCGCCGCAATGCGGGCGGTGGTGCCGGTGGCCAGGCGCGTTCCGGTGGTCAGCCGCGTGGCGGCATGGACCGTGGCGGCATGGATGGCATGCCGCGCCGTCGTAGCAAAGGTTAAATCAGGGGATTTCTTCTTGCGCGCCCGCTAATCTGCTGCGGGCGCGCGCTCTTGTAACTGTTGTAAGCCGGGCCTCTCCTTGTGCGCGGCATTGCGGCGAAGTTAATAAGAGGTTATAATCTGCAGCCTAATAAAAGTTCTCCGCAGGGTTGTTTGGCGGGGAGTGCTTGTCTGGTTGGGGAAATACAGGAAGATGGGCAGATGCCCATTTTTTTTTTGTTGAACCGTTTGTCATGGCTCCGCAAGGGGCCATATATGACTTGAATGCGTGTTTTTGCATGTTATCGGCGCTCAATGCGGCGCTGTCATGCCGAAAACGGGCCTTATTTCTGGAGAATTTCTTGCAGCAGTTGGGATTAATTGAAAAGACAGTTACAGGTCTGGGCTATGAGCTCGTTGATGTCGAACGTGCCGAGCGCGGAATGCTGCGCGTCTTTATTGATTTCAGCGCCGCCGATGCCGCTGAAAAAGGTCCGATCACGGTCGAAGACTGTGCCACGGTGAGTCACCAGTTATCGCATGTGTTGACGGTAGAGAACGTTCCTTACGAGCGTCTCGAGATTTCTTCCCCGGGTCTGGATCGTCCGGTGCGCAAGCTGGAAGACTTTGTCCGTTTCGCAGGTCAGGAAATCATCGTCAAGCTGAATGTGGCGATGCCGGGTACGAACAACCGGAAATCGTTCCAGGGGATCTTGCAAGAGCCCGTGGGCGATAAATTGTCGTTGGAATTTGAAGGTAAGGATGGTCCGGCGATGTTGGAGTTTACGCTCGCGGATGTGGATAAGGCACGCTTGGTGCCGCAGGTGGTTTTTAAGGGACGCAAAGCATGAGCCGCGAAGTTTTATTATTGGTTGACGCGCTGGCGCGCGAAAAAAACGTCGATAAAGATGTCGTCTTCGGCGCCCTCGAATTCGCGTTGGCGCAAGCCACGAAGAAACGGTATGAGGGTGAGGTAGACATCCGCGTTTCGATCGACCGCGAAACGGGCGAATTCGAATCGTTCCGCCGCTGGCACGTGGTGCCTGATGAAGCGGGCCTGCAATTGCCGGATCAGGAGATCCTGCATTTCGAAGCAAAAGAACAGATTCCCGATATCGAAGTCGATGACCACATCGAAGAACCGATCGAATCCGTTGAATTCGGCCGCCGTTTCGCCCAGGATACCAAACAGGTCGTCCTGCAGCGCGTGCGTGACGCCGAACGTGAACAGATCCTGGTCGACTTCCTGGAGCGCGGCGATTCGCTCGTCACCGGCACCATCAAGCGCATGGAACGCGGCGACGCCATCGTCGAATCGGGCAAGATCGAAGCGCGTCTGCCACGCGACCAGATGATCCCGAAAGAAAATCTGCGTATCGGCGACCGTGTGCGTGCCTACATCTTGCGCATCGACCGCAATATGCGCGGCCCGCAAGTGATCCTGTCGCGCACCGCGCCAGAATTCATCATGAAGCTGTTCGAACTGGAAGTGCCGGAAATCGAGCAAGGCATGCTGGAAATTAAATCCGCAGCCCGCGATGCCGGCGTACGCGCCAAGATCGCCGTCTATACGGCTGACAAGCGCATCGACCCGATCGGTACCTGCGTCGGCATGCGCGGTTCGCGCGTGCAGGCTGTCACCGGCGAACTCGGTGGCGAACGTGTCGACATCGTGCTGTGGTCGGAAGATCCGGCGCAGTTCGTCATCGGCGCCCTGGCGCCGGCGAACGTGTCGTCGATCATGGTCGATGAAGAAAAACACGCGATGGATGTCGTCGTGGATGAAGAAAACCTGGCAATCGCGATCGGCCGTTCCGGCCAGAACGTGCGCCTGGCCTCGGACCTGACCGGCTGGAAGATCAATATCATGACGGCCGAAGAATCGGCTGACAAAGCTGCCCAGGAAACGGCTGCCGTGCGCATCCTGTTCATGGAAAAGCTCGATGTCGACCAGGAAGTGGCCGATATTCTGGTAGAAGAAGGTTTCGCCAGTCTGGAAGAAATCGCTTACGTGCCAATTTCCGAAATGCTGGAAATCGAATCGTTTGACGAAGATACCGTCAATGAACTCCGTACCCGTGCGCGTGATGCGCTCGTGACCGAAGCGATTGCTTCGGAAGAGGGTCTGGAAGGCATGGACGAGGCGTTGGTCGGTCTGGAAGGCATGGACCGCATTACCGCCGGCAAGCTGGGTCTGGCTGGTATCAAGACCGTTGAAGCATTTGCAGCACTGGCATACGACGAATTTGGCGCAATCCTGGCCTTGTCTGCGGACCGTGCGCGTGAACTGATTACAAGTGAATTTAAAGATGTGACCGACGATGAGATGAAGTTGGTTGACTCGAAATATGACGATCGTGCCAAGGCGTTGCAAGCCAGGGCATGGAGTCTGGCCGAATCCGCAAAGGCTTAATTTGAGTATCTTTATCATCTCCGCGACACATAGAAAAGAGGACTGAATGGCGAGTAACAACGTAGCCCAATTTGCCACCGAACTGAAGATGCCTGCAGATTTGCTGCTGACGCAGCTGCGTTCTGCCGGCGTCGAGAAAAGTTCGACGTCAGATCCATTGTCGAAAGATGATAAGGACAAGCTTTTGGATCATCTGCGCCGCACACACGGCGCAGCGGCTGACACAGAAAAGAAAAAAATCACCGTGACCCGCAAGGAAACGACTGAAATCAAGCAAGCTGACGCCACCGGCAAGTCGCGCACCATCCAGGTGGAAGTGCGCAAGAAACGCACTTTCGTCCAGCGTGACGAAGCTGCGCCGGTCGCAGCAGAACCGGTCGCGCCTGCCGCACCGGTGATCGATCCCGCCGACGTGGCGCGCCGTGAAGAAGATGCCCGTAAACAGGCTGAACTGATCGCCCGCCAGGAAGCTGATCTGCGCGAAAAGCAAGAACGTCTGGCCAAGCTCGACGCGGAAAAAGAAGCCCAGGCGAAAGCCACACAACAGGCTGAATTGGCTGCGAAGAAAGAAGCTGAAGCGGAAGCGAAGAAAGCCGCTGCCAAGGCTGCTGCTGCGCCTGCCGTCAGCGCCGCTGCGCCTGTCGTTGACGACGCCGCTGCCGAAGCGAAAAAAGCTGCCGCCGCTGAAGAAGCGAAGAAGAAAGCTGCCGCCGCTGCTGTTGCCGCCAAGGAAGCCGCTGACAAAGCGGAAGCCACGGACCGCGCACGCAAGGCTGTTGCCGACGAAGTTGCCCAGATCAAGGCCATGATGAACGCGCCACGCCGCGCCATCAAGGCACCGGAACCCGTACCGGTTCCGGTCAAGCCGAAGGCGCCGGAAGGCACCCTGCACAAGCCTGCTGACAAGAAACCTGGCGACAAGCCGGGCGACAAGAAGCCTGCTGTTGCAGACAAGAAATCCATCAAGTCGGCCAATGTGTCGTCCACCTGGTCCGATGACGCGAAAAAACGCGGCACCACCGGTGGTCCCAAGCCACGCGGCAATAGCGGCCCAGGCGGCCGTGACAGCTGGCGCGGTGGCGCGAAGGGCCGTCGCCCGACGCACCATGACGACCGTGAATCGAACTTCCAGGCTCCTACGGAAGCCGTCGTCAAAGACGTGCACGTACCGGAAACGATCACCGTGGCCGAATTGGCACACAAAATGTCCGTCAAGGCATCCGAAGTCATCAAGCATTTGATGAAATTGGGCCAGATGTGCACGATCAACCAGGTGCTGGACCAGGAAACCGCCATGATTCTGGTGGAAGAAATGGGCCACAAGGCGTTCGCCGCCGAACTGGACGATCCGGAAGCGCTGCTGGCCGATGTGGGCGAACACGCGCACTTCGAGTCGAAGCCACGCGCACCGGTGGTCACCGTCATGGGTCACGTCGACCACGGCAAGACCTCGCTGCTCGATTACATCCGTCGCGCCAAGGTTGCCTCCGGCGAAGCGGGCGGCATTACGCAGCATATCGGCGCTTACCACGTCAATACGCCACGCGGCATGATCACCTTCCTCGACACCCCGGGCCACGAAGCGTTTACCGCCATGCGTGCCCGTGGCGCCAAGGCAACCGACATCGTCATTCTGGTGGTTGCCGCCGACGATGGCGTGATGCCGCAAACGAAAGAAGCGATTGCCCATGCGAAAGCAGCCGGCGTACCGCTGGTGGTGGCGATCAATAAGGTCGACAAACCGGGTGGCAACGTGGACCGCGTGACGCAGGAACTGGTCGCCGAGCAAGTTGTGCCGGAAGAATACGGTGGCGAATCGCCATTCGTGCCGGTGTCGGCCAAAACGGGTCAGGGTATCGACGACCTGCTGGAACAAGTGCTGTTGCAAGCCGAAGTGCTGGAACTGACGGCACCGGTCGATGCGCCTGCGCGCGGCCTGGTTGTCGAGGCGCGTCTGGACAAGGGCCGTGGTCCTGTCGCGACGATCCTGGTGCAGTCCGGTACCTTGAAACGCGGCGACGTGATTCTGGCTGGCTCTTCGTATGGCCGTGTTCGCGCCATGCTGGACGAGAACGGCAAGTCCATCGCTGAAGCCGGTCCTTCGATTCCGGTCGAAATCCAGGGCTTGACGGAAGTGCCGGTTGCCGGTGAAGAAGTCGTCGTCATGGCGGACGAGCGCAAGGCGCGTGAAATCGGTCTGTTCCGTCAAGGTAAGTTCCGCGACGTGAAACTGGCCAAGCAGCAAGCCGCGAAACTGGAAAACATGTTCGACCAGATGGCCGAAGGCGAAGTGAAAAACTTGCCACTGATCATCAAAACCGACGTGCAAGGTTCGCAAGAAGCGCTGGTTGGTTCGCTGCAGAAACTGTCGACCTCCGAAGTGCGCGTACAAGTGGTACACGCGGCAGTCGGCGGCATCACGGAATCGGACGTCAACCTGGCAGTCGCCTCGAAAGCGGTCATCATCGGCTTCAACGCCCGTGCTGATGCCCAGGCACGCAAGCTGGCCGAGTCGAATGGCGTGGACATTCGCTACTACAACATCATTTACGATGCGATCGACGAGATCCGATCGGCGTTGTCGGGCATGTTGGCGCCAGAGAAACGCGAAACCGTCATCGGCCAGGTCGAGATCCGCCAGGTTATCCTGGTCTCGAAAGTGGGCGCGATTGCCGGTTGCCTGGTCACCGATGGCGTGGTCAAGCGTGCTTCTTCCGTCCGCCTGTTGCGCAACAACATCGTGGTGTGGAGCGGCGAGATCGACTCCCTGAAACGCTTCAAGGACGATGCGAAAGAAGTTCGCGCCGGTCTGGAGTGCGGCCTGTCGCTGCGCAACTACAACGACATTCAGGTTGGCGACACCCTGGAAGTGTTCGAAGTCCAGGAAATCGCTCGTACCCTGTAATCACAGCAGTATTGGCGCGGACATAGTGATGTCCGCGCAAACACGTGGGGCGCATTGGTCAACGGGCAACCGTTTGACTCATGCGCCCTGCGGCACTTAGGACAGCATAAAATCATGGCTAAACATAGCAAAACCATGCCAGCGCGCGGCTTGCGCGTGGCCGACCAGATCCAGCGCGATCTGGCTGAAATCGTCGCCTACGAATTGAAAGACCCGCGCGTGGGCACGATGATCACCATCACCGAAGTGCAGATCACGCCCGATTACGCGCATGCCAAGGTGTTTTTCACGATGTTGAAAGACAGCAAGGAAGCCATCAAGAACACCACCGAAGGCCTGATGGCCGCGTCGGGCTTCATCCGTGGCTTGCTGGGCAAGCGCCTGCACATCCATACCCTGCCGATGCTGCATTTCGTGCACGACAGCTCGACGTCGCGCGGCATGGAAATGTCCTTGCTGATCGATAAGGCCAACGCCACGCGCGCGGCCGACGCCGAGCCGGACGAAAAGCCTGCAGACAAAGCGGACGAGCAATAACAGTGGCAGGTCCGAAGAAACCACCGGGCATCAAGCGGGTGCGCGACCTGGTCGACGGCGTCTTGCTGCTCGATAAGCCCGTGGGCTGGTCCAGCAACGATGCCCTGATCAAGGCAAAGCGCGTGCTGAATGCGAAAAAAGCGGGCCATACGGGTACGCTGGACCCGTTCGCCACGGGCTTGCTGCCGCTGTGCTTTGGCGAGGCCACGAAGTTCTCGCAGGACTTGCTGGAAGCCGATAAAACCTACGAAACCCTGGTGCACCTGGGGCAGACGACGGATACGGGCGATACCGAGGGCGAGGTGCTGGAAACGCGCGACGTCAACGTCACCGAAGAGCAGATCGAAGCCGTGCTGGCGCAGTTCCGCGGGCCGATTTTGCAGACGCCGCCCATGTACTCGGCCTTGAAACGCGACGGCAAGCCCTTATATGAGTATGCAAGGGCAGGCATCACCCTGGAGCGCGAAGCGCGCCCGGTGACCATCCACAAGCTCGAGTTCCTCGGCTACGAAGCGCCGTTCCTGAAATTGTCCGTGATGTGCAGCAAGGGCACGTATATCCGCGTGCTGGGCGAAGACATCGGCCATGCCCTCGGTTGCGGCGGCCATTTGAACGCCTTGCGCCGCACGCAGGTGGGCAGCCTGACACTCGATGGCGTGGTTACGCTCGACGAACTGACGGCGCATGCCACGCCGCTGAGCTTGCTTGCGCCCGTCGATGCATTATTGTCGAGTTTCCCCGCCATCCAGCTGACCGAAGAATTGGCCAAGCGTTTCCTGCACGGCCAGCGCATCGCGCTGGGCAAGGAAGAGGTCGCCGTACCAGCCGAACCGGGCAGGGTGCGCGTGTATCACGACAGCAAGCTGCTGGGCACGGGCCAGTTGCAGGAATACAGCATCCTGGCGCCGGAGCGTCTGATCGCCACGGCGCATCAATAAGTCACAGCAACGTCATATTACCCAGCGACACTCGTCAAACAGTGTCGCTTTTTTAAACAAATCGTCCCCGACTGCGGGAGCCGCCAGCATTTTTAGATAGCGTTGCAACGCAACATGCTATACTACGCGGTTCCGGAAATAGATTAGCATTCGGGTATCTCGTACACCTTGTACGCACTCCGCAGTTTTTCAGTAACTACTACGACCATGTCAAATACAAAACGCGCAATTCGTAATATCGCCATTATCGCCCACGTTGACCACGGCAAAACCACGCTGGTGGATCAGCTGCTGCGCCAATCCGGCACCTTCCGTGAAAACCAAGCGGTCGACACCCGAGTCATGGACTCGAACGACCTGGAAAAGGAGCGCGGCATTACGATTCTGTCGAAGAACTGCGCTGTTGAGTACGAAGGCACCCACATCAACATCGTCGACACCCCAGGCCACGCCGACTTCGGCGGCGAAGTGGAACGTGTTCTGTCGATGGTCGACTCGGTTCTGCTGCTGGTCGATGCACAGGAAGGCCCGATGCCGCAAACCCGTTTCGTCACGCGTAAAGCGCTGGCACTGGGTCTGAAGCCTATCGTTATCGTCAACAAGGTCGACCGTCCAGGCGCGCGCCCGGACTGGGCCATCAACCAGACGTTCGAACTGTTCGACAAGCTGGGTGCGACCGACGAGCAACTCGATTTCCCTATCATTTACGCTTCGGGCCTGAACGGCTATGCCGGCCTGACCGAAGACGTGCGCAGCGGCGACATGAAGCCGATGTTCGACGCCATCCTGGAACACGTGCCTGTCCGTGACGACAATCCGGAAGGCCCGCTGCAGATGCAGATCACCTCGCTCGACTACTCGTCGTACGTCGGCAAGATCGGCATTGGCCGCGTCAACCGCGGTACCGTTAAAGTTGGTCAAGACGTGCTGGTCATCAATGGCCCAGGCGCGACCCCGATCAAAGGCCGCATCAACCAGGTGCTGAACTTCAAGGGCCTGGAGCGCGTGCTGGTAGACGAAGCCGTTGCCGGCGACATCTGCCTGATCAATGGTATCGACGAAATCGGCATCGGTTCGACCCTGTGCGCAGTCGATACCCCGGACCCGCTGCCGATGCTGACCGTTGACGAGCCTACCCTGACCATGAACTTCATGGTCAACAACTCGCCACTGGCCGGCCGCGAAGGCAAGTTCGTTACCTCGCGCCAACTGCGTGACCGTCTGGACCGCGAACTGAAAGCCAACGTTGCTCTGCGCGTATCGCCAACCGACGACGACACGATCTTTGAAGTATCGGGCCGCGGCGAGCTGCACCTGACGATTCTGATCGAAAACATGCGTCGCGAAGGCTTCGAGCTGGCCGTATCGCGTCCGCGCGTGGTCTTCAAAATGGTCGATGGCGTGCGCCACGAGCCGTTTGAAAACCTGTCGGTCGACGTGGAAGAAGTCAACCAGGGCGGCGTCATGGAAGAACTGGGCCGTCGTCGTGGCGACCTGCAAAACATGGAATCGGATGGCAAGGGCCGCGTGCGTCTCGAGTACCTGATCCCGGCGCGTGGCCTGATCGGCTTCCAGGGCGAATTCATGACCCTGACCCGCGGCACCGGCCTGATGAGCCACGTATTCCACGAATACGCGCCAGTCGACAACACCCGTGGCGAAATGGCTGGCCGTCGTAACGGCGTGCTGATCTCGCAAGACGACGGCGCCGCCGTTGCCTACGCCATCTGGAAACTGCAAGACCGCGGCCGCATGTTCGTGTCGCACAATGACCCGGTCTACGAAGGCATGGTCATCGGTATCCACTCGCGCGACAACGACCTGGTCGTCAACCCGATCAAGGGCAAGCAACTGACCAACGTGCGTTCGTCGGGTACCGACGAAGCGGTGCGCCTGGTACCGCCAATTCAGATGTCGCTGGAATACGCGGTCGAATTCATCGAGGACGACGAACTGGTGGAAATCACGCCTAAATCGATCCGTCTGCGCAAGCGCTTCCTGAAAGAGCACGAGCGTAAAAAAGCGTCGCGTGATTCGTAATCTGTTGTAGCGCATGGCCTGCGGGCCATGCCGCTTCCGGCCCGCTGCGCCGCGTCACCGTCACTGGTGAGGCGCGCAGCGGGTTTGTCATTTGCAGCTCCTGTTTTTTTTGTAGACACCATGACTTCCTCTTCTTTGCCTTCCCGCCGCCTGTCCGTTGCCCCGATGATGGACTGGAGCGACCGCCATTGCCGCAAGTTCCACCGCGAAATCACGCGCCACACCTGGCTCTACACCGAGATGGTGACGACGGGCGCGCTGGTGTACGGCGACGTGGAACGCCACTTGCGCTTCAACGAGGAAGAGCACCCGGTGGCGCTGCAGCTGGGCGGCAGCGACCCGACAGACCTGGCCACCAGCGCCAGGCTGGGCCAGCAATGGGGCTATGACGAAATCAACCTGAACTGCGGCTGCCCGTCCGAGCGCGTACAGAAGGGCGCGTTTGGCGCCTGCCTGATGGCCGAGCCGCAACTGGTGGCCGACTGCGTGAAAGCGATGCGCGACGTGGTCGATATCGACGTCACGGTGAAGCACCGCATTGGCATCGATGACAGCGAGTCGTATGACTTCGTGCGCGATTTCGTCGGCACCGTGGCCGATGCCGGCTGCAAGACGTTTATCGTGCATGCGCGCAATGCCATCCTGAAAGGCTTGAGCCCGAAGGAAAACCGCGAAGTGCCGCCCCTCAAATATGACTATGCTTACCGCCTGAAGCGCGATTTTCCCCAGTTCGAGTTCATCATCAACGGCGGCATCAAGACCCTGGACGAGATCGACCTGCATCTGCAGCACCTCGACGGCGTGATGCTGGGCCGCGAGGCGTATCACAACCCGTATGTGATGGCGCAGTTCGACCAGCGCTACTACGGCGACGACACGCCCGTGAAAACGCGCGAACAGGTGCTCGAAGCGATGATTCCGTATATTAGCGCGCAGCTGGAAAAGGAAGCGGGGCGGCTGAAGCTCAACAGCATCACGCGCCACATGCTGGGCCTGATGCAAAACCTGCCTGGCGCGCGCGGTTTCCGCCAGACCCTGTCCGACTCGAAGAAGCTGGCCTCGGGCGACCCGCGCCTGCTGCTGGAAGCGGCGGCGCGCCTGTCTCTGCCCGCCTGATGCGCGCTGACTGCCACAGCCTTGCGCGCCTGATCGACGGCTACCTGCTGGCCGTCAGCGCGCTCAAGGATGATGGCAGCCTCTTCGCGTGTACCTATCTGGGCGCGCTGCCGCCGCAGGCATCCTTTGACGCGTTGTGCCGCGCGCTGGAAATCGCGCCGGACGGCCTGCGCCTGCAGCCGATAGAAGCCGTCGTGTGCAGCGGCGCCTTGTGCACGCCGCGCCAGTGGCTGCTCGAGCGCTTGCACCCGATCAGCGAGGCGGACCGCGCGCCGCTCGACGCGCGCCTGTTCGACGGTTTCGAGCGCGAACTGGCCGAACTGCTGGGCAGCGAGCCGCACTGGTATCAACTGGTATCATCGGGTCAGCGCAGCCTGGCCGGACAATTGGGCGCCATCTGGAGCGTCTTTGTCTTTGGCACAGAGTGCCACGCCTATGTGATGCATTGCAGCTGGGACCGCTGATCCAACTTGTCTATACCGCTGCCCTTGCGCAGTGGTATTGTCCGCACTCCCCCTTCCTCTGAGCACCTCTCCGCAAACGATGCAATATGGCTACGCCATGTGTTGTAAATGCGCTGTTTCGGCGCACGCCCGCACTGTCGTGGGGCATTTCTATGGGGCAAGAAACGGCGTTGTTGCCATTTCCCCGAAGAAAGTTAATCAGGCATTTATTCAGGTACTTATTGCTTGCTTTGAGGCAAAATTTACACCTATAATTGATTATAGACAAATATTTCTCATGTGAATTTTTGATGTTGATTTCATATTAACGGTGTCAACAATTCAGTCTGTGGAACAAATTTGCATTCGCAGTCACTGGCGTTTTCAGGGCTGTTGTAGACCAGGAAGTACCCCAGGCTGCGTGCGGCCGGATACCGCCAGCATACCAATGGGTAAGGGCGGATGCCGGTGTCTCGCGGCCTTCGTCTTGTCGTGCCGGGCAAAAATTCTTATCAATAGTTTCATTTACGAAGAGCCGAAATGAATTTAGCAAAAATGAAGGTTGGTACCCGCCTGGGCCTGGGATTCGCCCTGGTACTGGTTCTGCTGGTGGCCGTGACCGTCCTCGGCATCGCGCGCATGGCGCAAATCCAGGAACGTCTCGATCACGTGATCAATGTCAACAATGTCGTCACCCGCCTGGTGATCGACATGCGTGGCAACGTCAGCGACCGCATCACCTCGCTGCGCATCCTCACCCTGATGACTGACGCGAGCGATATGGAGCCGGAAATGGCGCGTATCAAGACGCAGACCAGCACCTATCAGGAAACGCAGAAAAAGCTCGAAGAGAAATTCGCCGTCGAGTCGACTACCGAAGAAAAAACCTTGCTCGCTTCGATCAAGGAATACGAGGCGGCAGCCATGCCGGCCATCGCCAAGGCGTCGGCGCTGTGGATGGCCAACGATGCGGAAGGCGCCACGCGCGTGATGATCAAGGAAATCCGCCCGGTACAGAAAAAATGGATCGATGCGCTGGAGCAATTGGCCACCCTGGAAGACAAGTTGAACGAGCAGATGCAATCGGATGCCCGCAAGGCGTTTGACAGCGCGCGCCTGTTCATGATCATCCTCGGCGTACTGGCCGTGGCGATGGGCGTGGCGGCGGCACTGATCATTACCCGTGGCCTGCTCAAGCAGCTCGGCGGCGAGCCCGACTACACGGCTTCGATTGCCGGCAGCATCGCCAAGGGCGATCTGTCGATCGGCATCCATACGCAAAGCTCGGACAATTCCAGCCTGCTGGCGGAAATGAAAGAGATGCGCAATAGCCTGGTCGGCGTCGTCGGTCAGGTACGCGTCGGTACGGAAACCATCGGCACGGCCTCGCATGAAATCGCCGACGGCATTATCGACCTGTCCTCGCGCACCGAAATGCAGGCCAGCGCCCTGGAAAAAACCGCCTCCGCCATGGAAGAGCTGACCTCGACCGTGAAACAGAATGCGGACAATGCGCGTGAAGCCAACAAGCTGGCCGCCACCGCCTCGGACGTGGCCATCAAGGGCGGCTCCGTGGTGTCGCAAGTGGTTGACACCATGAGCTCGATCAATGAATCGGCGAAGAAAATTGTCGACATCATCGGCGTCATCGATGGCATCGCCTTCCAGACCAACATCCTGGCGCTGAATGCGGCCGTGGAGGCGGCGCGTGCCGGCGAGCAAGGCCGCGGCTTTGCCGTGGTGGCCTCGGAAGTACGCAACCTGGCCCAGCGCTCCGCTGGCGCCGCGAAAGAAATCAAGATCCTCATCGACGATTCGGCCGAGAAGACGGAACGCGGCACGCGCCTGGTAGGCCAGGCTGGCGTGACGATGGGCGAAGTGGTCGACAGCGTGCGCCGCGTCACCGACATCATGAGCGAGATCGCCAGTGCCAGCCAGGAGCAAAGCGCCGGCATCGAACAGGTCAACCTGTCGATCATCGAGATGGATGGCATGACGCAGCAAAATGCGGCCCTGGTGGAACAGGCGGCCGCTGCGGCGCAAAGCTTGCAAGACCAGGCGGCCGAACTGGCCCATGTGGTCAGCATCTTCAAACTGGTCGAAGGCGAAGACAAGCCGGCAGCGTATGTGCCGGCCCCGGTGGCCGCCGCGCCCGTCGCCGTGCGCAAGCCGGCGCCGGCATTGCGCCCGGTCAAGTCGCTGACCCGCAAGCCGGAAGCGGCCGCTCCCGTGGCCGCTCCTGCGCCACGCAAGGCGGCAGGCGCCGGCAGCAATGACGAGTGGGAAGAGTTTTAAGCGCGACCAACAGCGCTCAAGAAGTTGTAATTACCGTATCTGATAATCATGGGGAAGCACATGTTTGAGAATAAGCGTTTGATGAGTGTTGCAGCAGCCTTGCTGGTGTCCGTTTCTTCCGCCGCCTTCGCGGCCGAGGTACCGGCGTCGTTCGATGCCAAGAACTGCAAGGCCGACTATCCAAAAGCGTCGCTGATGAACGAAGAGCAGGGCACCGTGTCGATGTCCTTCCTGGTCAATGCCGATGGCAGCGTTGCCGATTCGAAACTCGACAAGAGCAGCGGCTTCAAGAACCTGGACAAGGCCGCCATCAAGGCCCTGACCGCATGCAAGTTCAAGCCGGGCACCAAGGATGGCGCCGCAGCGCAAACCTGGACCAAGGTCGATTACGCCTGGAAGCTGGACTGATCCACCTGCAGCCGGGAGCGCGTCTCCCGGCATGGCCGACTCCGCTACGGGCGGCGCCTGCAACGGTGCCGCCCGTTCTGTTATGTGCGCCAGCCAACGGCACCGTCGCTGCCGATTCTGTTACCCTCGAAACATACCTTCGGGACATCCCATCACAAGAGGCTTACCATGCAGCGCATCCTGACACTTTCCTCCCTGGCCGCCAGCGGCTTGCTGCTTTCCGCTTGCGCATCGCTGGGCACGCCTGCGGGCTTGCAGGCGGGGCAGACCGTGGCCGTCGTGAATAGCCTGAGCTGGGACAATCCCCTGACGGGCAAGCGCGACGGCGTGCGCACCAGCTGGCCCATCAAGGATGGCAAGATTGCCCCTGAGTATTTTCCCCTGGCGCAATTGAAGCAATGCGATGCGGACGGCAAGCCTTGCGCCTGGGGCGTGATGCGGGCGCAGCGCGGCGTGCCCACGCTGGCCTATGTGGACGGCGGGGTCGACCTGGCCGTGAGCGTAGCGATCGACGTGGCGCGGCGCCAGGATGCGCGTCAGGGCGAGACGCAAACGGCGATGGCGATTCCGCAGGATGTGGCCGCGCTGGCGGGCAGGCAGCGCGTGCAGCCCAGCTGGAAATTGAAGTATGGCAAGGTCGAGCAAGTCGAACTCGATTACGGCGTGCGCTACCAGGTGTGCGTGCAGCGCTACGATGCCGCTGGCAAGGCCATCGACACCTGCGCGATTCCGTTTATTTGAGGAAACATGCCGTCTGGCCCGCTTGTAGCGGCTTTGCCACATTGCATGTTGCGGCGTGCGTCGGCGTGTAACAATCGGTAAAAGCGCAGCAAAGCCCGGCGTAATTTCTTATAGTACTGGTAATACAGATTAGGAGAATTGCGATGAAAACCCTGTTGGCAGTAATCTCGCTGGCCGCCTTGGGTGGCTGCGCCGTGGCGCCCCCCGGTCCCGCGTATTACGGTTCGCGCGCGCCGCAGGGAGCCTACAATCCTTATGAATGGCATACGGTCTCGTCCGAGCCGGTGCAGTCCGGCCGCGTGATGAGCGCACCGCGCGTGGAATACACGAATGAGCCCGTCTACGTGCAGCAGCAACCTGTGTACGTGCAGCAACCTGTGTATGTGCCGGCGCCCGTGTACGCGCCACAACCGTATTATTACAATCCACCCGTATCGATCGGGCTGGACTTCATGTTTGGTTTTGGACGCCACGGTGGACACCGTGGCGGCTGGGGCGGGCATGGTCGCTACCACGGCCGCCGCTAATCTGGCGCGCTTGCATGCAGGACAAAGCCGGACAAGCGTTGCTTGCCCGGCTTTGTCATTTTGCTAGTGGAAATAAACCGAATTCTGGTGCAGCACGTCCGCCGAGCACAGGATATACATCGCCGCCGCTGCCAGACCTATTTGCAAGGCGCCAAAGCTGATCGGGATGAGGCGGGACATGTCGTACTCCTGAGTGGTGGGGAATGTGTGGTCAGGCTTTCATCATAGGTTGAATTGATGCTCTCGGGCATCGGATGAATGTCCGCCGCGATGTAGGACAACACCTCGTGCCGGGCGCCCCGCCTCGCTCTCCCGCCTGAGGATTACTTAGCGGTTTTTCCAGCGTACCACGGGCTCTTCCGGCGCCGTGTCCGGCACGTTCGAGATCGCCAGCCAGTGCGTCAGGCGTTCCGGATGCTTGAGATTGATGCCCATGCCATCGATGATGCCGACCTGTTCCAGCATGCGCGCATCGATCTTTGCCTTTGACACGGTGGGTGCGCCCATGACCATGCGGTCATACGCCTTGCGCGCCTTGTGTTCCCACTTGTGCAGATTGCTTTCGTCGAAGCGGTTCGCTTCGAAATACACGGTCAGGGTGCCATCGAGGTTGCCGAAGCCGACGATGCCCGCGCCCTTGCGGATGGTGGTGGTGTTGTCGAGGTCAAATTCCGCGGTGGGCACGAAAATGCCGGCGCGGCCATCGATGTCGGGACGTCCCACGGGCGTATCCTTGCCGTAGGAGCTGGTTTCGGTAATGGGTTTCTCTGCAGACATGGTGCGTGTGTGGTGGCCGTACCGGGAGCGCAATCGGGCCCGGCAGCGCCAGTCATCCTGTTCAAAAAATGCGTGCTGATAATCAGGGCGGGGTAGGGGCCCTGGCGGTGCGATGCTTGGCATTGCTTGATGCCCCGCTATTGTAGCGCCAATTTAATTCTTCCTTGCAACATTTCCTGAGCTAATGCACCCGTTTTCCCATGAAAAAGCCGCCCGGCCAGGTGGCGGAGCGGCTGTTGTGCAACGACCGTGGATTCAGGCGGCAGTCTTGCGGCGTGCCATGAAACCCAGCAAGCCCAGGCCCAGCAGCATCATGGCGTAGCTTTCCGGTTCCGGCACGGCAGTCATCACCGAGACATTGTCCAGGTAGGAACCATAGCTCGGTGCGGAGACCGGGCCGATCGATTCGAAGCGCAGCAGGGTGGACGAGCCGAGCGCGGACACGTTCTGGCTGTAGGTTTGCCACACGCCGCTCGTGGTGCCGATCAGGGCCGTTGGCGTGAGCAGGGTGGAACCCCAGTAGACATTCATCAGGCTGCTCGCGCCGCCTGGCGTATCCGGGCGGCCCGAATAGGCAAACGACAGCGAATACGTGCCGCCAGCCGTGGTGGCGATCGATTGCGATACGGACGTCAGGCGCGCGGCGTTGAGTTCCAGGTATTGCGTGCCGGCGGCGGCGACGGGGTTGAAGCCGATCAGGCCGCCTTGCGTGGCGCCTTTCTGGATTTCAAAGGCCGAGTTGCCGTTGGCTGACGAGGTCCAGCCTGTCACGCTGCTGAGCGTAGCGAAGGATGAGGAGATGACATTGTTTTCAAAACTGCCATTGACCACCAGTTCGGTCGCGGCGTTGGCTGTGCCAGCGGTGGCCAGGGCGGCCAATGCGGCAATCTTCAGGAGGGTGGCTGGCATTGTCATGGTGTTCCAATTTAGTTGATTATAGGATAATTCAATTTCTCAAATGACATTTAAATGATATCACCAAAACTCACACCAAACACCAGGGCCGGCTAAAAATATTTGCAATTGTGAAATTATTTGTGTTTGTAATGCAATTAATTTCGATGGCGAAGCAATTACTGCCGTGATGCAAGGCGAGCGCGACTATGAACCTTCTTGCATGGAAGTATTTTTGTCACATCAGGGCGTAAAAAAACCTGCATCGTAACAACAACGAGGCAGGTTTTTTGGAGGGCAGGTGCGGCTGCGGCGGCATATCGATTCGATAGGCACTGCCGCATGCAATGGTCAGAACGCCAGGCGGCCCTGCAGATAGACCATGCGCGGCGCGCCCACCAGCTTGCCCAGGTTGCCGTCCGAAGTGCGCGTGAAGTAGCGCTTGTCGGCGAGGTTGTTGACACCGGCGACCAGTTCCATGCCCTTCTGGCCCGGCACTTTCCATTTCACTTGCGTGTTCCAGGTGCGAAAGCCGGGGATCACGCCCAGGTTGCCGGCCGCATTTTCCGCCACGGTGTTGGCCTCGTCGGCGAACTGGCGGCTCTGGTGGCTGCTCGATAAATCGAAGCCCCAGGCGCCCAGCTGGTAGTGGGCGCCGACGGTATCGGTGTTGCGCGAATAGAAGGGCACGTCATTGCCCGCGTTCGCGCCATCCTGCAAGGTCGCCTTGGTGTAAGTGTAGGTGGCGTAGGCGTTCACGCCGGCCAGCGGGCCGGATTGGTCGAAATGGTAATCGATGGCCGTTTCCAGGCCCCGGTGATGCGTGGCGCCCACGTTGTAGAAGACGGCGTTCTCGCCGCTGCCAACGGATTGGATCTGGTTGTCGAACTTGATGTTGAACAAGGTCGCCTCGGCCGACAGCTGGCCGCTCTTCCAGCGCGCGCCCAGCTCGGCTGTTTTCGCCAGTTCCGGCTGCAGCGGATTCTTGCTCGATTGCGCATTGAGCTGCGTGTTTTGCACGGCGCCAAACGAGCTGTTGTAGTTGCCGAACAGGGTCACGTTGTTGCTCAGCAAGTAGGCCACGTTCAGCGAGGGCAGGGCCTTGTTGTTGAGCAACTCGATCTTCTGGTCGACCGGCAAGTGGTTGTAGCGTTCCGTCTTGATGTGCTCGTAGCGCACGCCCGGCGTGATGCGCCAGGCGTCGATGGCGATCTTGTCGTCGATGTACACGGCTTGCGCATCAGTCGAGTTGTTGGCGAAGCGCGTCGGCTTTTGTTGCACGCCGCTGGCGATGAGCACGTTGTAGATGGTTTCGTCGGCCCGCTCGGCCAGGTAGCGGTAGCCGACGGTGACGTCCTGCGAGACCTTGCCGGTGGTAAAGCGCTGCGTGTAGCGCGGCTCGATGGCCGTCGTTTCATAGTTGCGCGGCTGGTGGCCCAGGTTCTTTCCGCTGATCAGTGTGCTTTCGCGCGAGCTCTTGTAATAGTAGCTGCGCACCTCGAATTCCTGCGTGCCGGACAGGGCATTCAGGTAGCCGATGTCGAAGGCCTTGCGCTCGCCGCTCCAGAAGTCGGTCGGGCGCGTGTTCTGGAACGGGTCCGCCTTGTATTGCGCCGCGGTCAGGCCACCCGGCGTGCGCGACGTCACGTCGTAGTAGGACAGCTTGGCGTAGACCTCGGCCGTGGGACTCAGGTCGTAGCGCAATTTCAGGGCGAAGTCGTTGACCTTCTCGTCGCTGCCGACGCGCCAGTCGCTGCCGCGGATGCCCGAGTACAGCACCGCCAGGCCCAGGCCGCTGTCGAGCTGGGTGCCGGCAAAGACGCTGGCCTGCGTGTTGTGGCCCACTTCGCTGTAAGCGTTGTAGCGCACGCTGGCGTCGCCCGTGATGCCTGGCGTGGTGGGCACGCGGCGCGTCTTGAAGTTGATGATGCCGCCCACGTTTTGCGGGCCGAAGCGCACGGCGCCGCCGCCGCGCACCACGTCGACCGTCTCGACATTGGCCAGGCTGACGGGCGCGAACGACAGTTGCGGCTGGCCATATGGCGCCACCGACATCGGGATGCCGTCGAGCAACACCGTGCTGCGCGGCGAATAGCGTCCGGCCAGGCCGCGCACGCCGATGTTCAGGGCGATGGCGCTGCCGGCGCTGCCCGAGTTGTCGCTGATCTGCACGCCGGGAATGCGGCGCATCACATCGCTGAGGCTGGTCGCGCCCGAGTTGTCGATATCGTCCTTTTGCACCACCGTGCGTGCGCCCGCGAAATTCTTCGTGCTGGCGGCCATGCTGGTGCCCAGCAGGTTGCTGCTGACCTGAATCGATTCCAGGATGGGGCCGGCGTTATCGGCCGTGCTGGCCGTATTGGCTTGCTGTGCCTGCGCGGCAAGGGAAGTGCCCAGGCAGGCGAGGGCGATGGCCAGCGCGCAGGGGCGCAGCGAAAACGGCAGTGTGGAAAGTGTGGCGGCCATGCATGGATCTCCGTAGTGACAATGTTTGCGCGGGCAAGCAGGCGGCGCGACAACAGCGTGGCGTGGACATCCGGCGCAAGGGGATAAGAATGATAATGATTCTCATTTTATCCGTCAATTGCGCAAACTGCGTAGGGCTGGCTTTCTCCGCGCGGGGTGGGGAAGTGTTGCTGGCGCGGTACAGCGGGGCGCCTGGATTGCTGCTTGGCAGCATTGCTGGGGTGCGACGGCATTGCGCGCGCTTCTTGTATACTGCCGTTTTTGCAGCCGTCAGACGTGAAGGTACAATGAGCCAGACAACTGAAACGACACCAGGTAGTTCCTCCTCGGAACGCCGCCAGGGCGACCAGCCGGCAAGCGCTGCGCGCAAACTCAATCTGCTGGTGGTCGACGACAACCAGGAAGTGGGCGAATCGCTGGCCATGCTGCTCGAAGCGCTGGGCCACCACGCGGTGGTGGTGCGCAACTGGCAGATGGCCGTCGAGCAAGTCAAGTTGTGCGTGCCCGACGCCGTCTACCTCGACATCGAAATGCCCGGCATCAGCGGCATCGAAATCGGCCGCCGCCTGCACCACAATCCCGAGACGGCCAACGCCGTCCTGATCGCCGTCACCGGCCACAGCCTGCCCATGTACATGGACGATGCGCTGGCCGTGGGCTTCCGCCACTTCCTCGTCAAACCCGTGCGCCTGGAAGACCTGGTGACGACGGTGCAGTCGGTGCTGGCGGGGTAGGTTTTCCGCTGCCACATCTGATGAGTAGTCAGGTGTTCAGCGCTGCGGCGCGAAATTGCAAGCCGAGTGCATGCGTCACCTTCAAAATGGTGTCGAAGCTCGGATTGCCTTCGCCGGACATGTTGCGGGAGAGGAAGGCTGATGTTGCCTCATGCATGTGCGCTGGAATGAAAAAAGGGTTACAAGCCGAAGCATGTAACCCTTTAATTTACCACTAATTCTGTGGGGTGGCTGATGGGGCTCGAACCCACGACAACAGGAATCACAATCCTGGACTCTACCAACTGAGCTACAGCCACCACTGTCTTACTTACCTGTTTAGCTGTTTTGCTGAACAGGTGCCGAATTATACAAAGAACTCGGCGAAGTGGCAAATCTAAATGCAGTCTTTTTTAAAGAATCGAAAGATTGCATGAAAACGGTCGCTTTTGCTCACGCCGCTCACACTGACAGGTGGGTGACGGGCGGCTGCAAGTCCAGCAAACCGGCGAAGGCTTTCGCCAAGGCTTCGACCTTGGCCGTCGTGTAGCCCTGCAGTCGCGGGGCCTCGTTGTCGATGCGGCGCAGGCTTGCCGCGTCGAGCAAGCGGGCCAGCTGGCGCGCCACGGCGTCGCCCGTGTCCACCAGGGTAATCGTTTCCTGCGTATGCGCGCGCACCGTGCGGACGATGGCGTCCTGCACGAAGGGGTAGTGGGTGCAGCCGAGCACCAGGGTGTCGACGCCTTGCGCCAGCATGGGCGCGATGTAGCGTTCCAGCATGGCGCTGGTGGCGTCCTGGGGATCATTGCCCAGCTCGCACTGCTCGATGCGGTCGGCCAGGCCGATGCAGGGCTGCAAGATGAACGTGGCGCCCGTGGCGGCGCTCACCTGTTCGCGCAGGGCCAGCAGCTTGTCGCCGCGCAAGGCGCGTTCCGTGGCCAGCACGGCGATCTTGCCGTTGCGGCTGATGCTGGCCGCTGGTTTGAGGCCCGGTTCGACGCCGACGATGGGCAGGTCCGGGTAGCGCGCGCGCAGCGCCTTGATGGCGGCGATGGTGGCCGTGTTGCACGCCACCACCAGCGCCTTCGCGCCTTGCTGCAATAAAAAGGCGGTGATGGCCAGCGAACGGTCGACCACTTGCTGTTCCGTCTTGTCGCCATATGGCGCATAGGCGGAATCGGCAAAGTACATCAAATCTTCCTGCGGCAGCTGCGCGCGGATATGGCGCAGCACCGACAGGCCGCCCACGCCGGAATCAAAAATGCCGATGGGCGCGTCCGGGCGGGCAATGCTTGCAGTAAAAGTCATAGGGAACCGTTGAAGATAAAAAAACGCCGCGCTGATGTTGCCGCGCGGCGTCTATGGTAGAGCTTGTTTAAGCGACCGTCACGGGAATCTTGCTGACGCTATTGAGTTGCTCGATCTTCGCCTGCCACTCTTTCGGACCCGTGTTGTGCACCGACGTGCCTTTCGCATCCACGGCCACCGTCACCGGCATGTCGACGACGTCGAATTCGTAGATCGCTTCCATGCCCATGTCGGCAAAGCCCAGCACCTTGGCGTGCTTGATGGCTTTCGATACCAGGTAGGCGGCGCCGCCCACAGCCATCAGGTAGGCCGACTGGTGGCGCTGGATCGATTCGATGGCGATCGGGCCACGTTCAGCCTTGCCGATCATGGCGATCAGGCCCGTTTTTTCCAGCATCATGTCGGTGAACTTGTCCATGCGCGTGGCGGTCGTCGGACCGGCCGGGCCGACGGCTTCGTCGCGCACGGGGTCGACTGGCCCCACGTAGTAGATCACGCGGTTCTTGAAGTCGACCGGCAACTCTTCACCCTTGGCCAGCATGTCCTGGATGCGCTTGTGCGCGGCGTCGCGGCCCGTCAGCATCTTGCCGTTCAACAGCAGGGTCTGGCCCGGCGTCCACGAAGCGACTTCTTCTTTCGTCAGGGTATTGAGGTCGACGCGCTTGGATTTTTCCGTGTCCGGCGTCCAGTGCACTTCCGGCCACGACGACAGCGACGGCGGCGTCATGTAGGCAGGGCCGGAGCCGTCCAGCACGAAGTGGCCGTGGCGCGTGGCGGCGCAGTTCGGGATCATGGCGACCGGTTTCGATGCGGCGTGCGTCGGGTGCATCATGATTTTCACGTCGAGCACGGTCGTCAGGCCGCCCAGGCCTTGCGCGCCGATGCCCAGCGAGTTGATCTTGTCGCACAGCTCGATACGCAGTTCTTCCAGCTTGTTCTGCGGGCCGCGCTGTTTCAGCTCAAACATGTCGATGTCTTCCATCAACACTTCTTTTGCCATCAACATGGCTTTCTCGGCCGTGCCGCCGATGCCGATGCCCAGCATGCCAGGCGGGCACCAGCCGGCGCCCATCGTTGGCACGGTCTTCATGACCCAGTCCACCAGCGAATCGGACGGGTTCATCATGATCATCTTGGATTTGTTTTCCGAGCCACCGCCCTTGGCAGCGACTTTCACGTCGACGGTATTGCCTTCGACCAGTTCCATGTGCACCACGGCGGGCGTGTTGTCCTTGGTGTTCTTGCGGTCGAAATGCGGGTCGGCCACGATGGAGGCGCGCAGCTTGTTGTCGTCGAAGTTGTACGCGCGGCGCACGCCTTCGTTGACGGCGTCGGTGACCGTGCCGGAGAAGCCTTCGAAGCGCACGCCCATGCCGATTTTCAGGAAGACGTTGACGATACCCGTGTCCTGGCAGATAGGACGCTTGCCTTCCGCGCACATGCGCGAGTTGGTCAGGATTTGCGCGATCGCATCTTTTGCCGCCGGGCTTTGCTCGGCCGCGTAGGCGCGCGCCAGGTGCTCGATGTAATCAGCAGGGTGGTAGTAGCTAATGTACTGCAACGCTGCGGCGACGGATTCGATCAGGTCTTCTTGCTTTATGACAGTCATGGTGTTCTCGCGGTGGATAAGAAGGGTAGGACTCTTTGCTGAAAGCCCATGGCCGCCGCTGGCAGCCATGGGCTTCTTTTCTTTAGTGTGGTGCTCTGGCTTGATTTTGCGTGACGGTCATGATGCGGTCCGTGTACGCAATCGCCATCGCCGACAGGATGAAGACCATATGGATCACCGTTTGCGCGATGATCACTTCGATCTTGTACGAGTTGGCGTTGATGAAGGTCTTCAGCAGGTGGATGGACGAGATGCCGATGATGGCCATCGCCAGTTTCGTCTTCAGCACGGACGCATTCACATGCGACAGCCATTCCGGCTGGTCCGGATGGTCATCGAGGTGCATGCGCGAGACAAACGTTTCATAGCCGCCGATGATGACCATGATCAACAGATTCGAGATCATGACCACATCGATCAAGCCCAGCACCACCAGCATGATGGTCGCTTCATTGAGCTTGGTCGGCAGGGTGCCGCCCGGTACGGCAACGGCCGTCAAGACGTGCTGCAGGGCCGCGTCATTGCCGAACACGGCGCCGATCAGGTCCGACAGTTCCACCCAGAAATGAAATACGTAGACGCATTGGGCAAGGATCAGGCCCAGGTACAGCGGCAGCTGCAGCCAGCGCGACATGAAGATGAAGGCGGACAGGGGATGCAGTTTGCTATGGGAGGGCTTTTGTGAGTGGTCGATCATCTGGAGTTTCCTGGGGGTAAATACCAATTTTTGGTATGCCCGACATTTTACACTCGCTGCTGATCACTGCGCATGCCCTCGATTTGGATTCTTGGCCTTGATGAAACACAAAGCGACGCCAGCTAATTGACTTGATATCCGTTTTTCCATCCAGAATGCTGGGCGGCGTACGCTTGACGCCCGTCGCCGGTGGCGATTATGGTTAGAATGGATCGAGGAAAACGTTGCATGTAAGGCGTCCGTAAGACAGCAGGAATATTGTGTTAACAAACAATTACTACACTGGAGACTAGCATGGCCGCTATAGAGAACCAAGGGCAGGGCACTGAGCAGCAGGGACCGGAAGAGTCGCGCGTATTTGAACCGTCGGCAGCATTTGCTGCACAGGCAACGATTTCCGGCATGGACGCCTACCGCGCCATGGTGGCCGATGCCGAACGCGACTACGAAGGCTTCTGGGCCAAGCTGGCGCGCGAAAACCTGAGCTGGAAGAAGCCGTTTACCCGCACCCTGAACGAAGACAACGCGCCGTTCTACAAGTGGTTCGAAGACGGCCTGCTGAACGTGTCCTACAACTGCCTGGACCGCAACATTGAAAATGGCCTGGGCGACAAGACGGCCATCATCTTCGAAGCCGATGACGGCACCGTCACCAAGGCAACGTATACAGAACTGCACGAAAAAGTCTGCAAGTTCGCCAACGGCCTGAAAGCCAAGGGCATCGCCAAGGGCGACCGCGTCATCATCTATATGTCGATGTCCGTCGAAGGCGTTGCTGCCATGCAAGCCTGCGCGCGCATCGGCGCCACGCACTCCGTCGTGTTCGGCGGCTTCTCGGCAAAGTCCTTGCAGGAACGCATCATCGACGCGGGCGCCGTGGCCGTCATCACGGGCGACGAGCAATTGCGCGGCGGCAAGAAGCTGCCATTGAAATCCATCGTCGACGAAGCGCTGGCGCTGGGCGGCTGCGAGTGCGTGAAAAACGTCATCGTCTACAAGCGCACGGGCAGCGACCTGCCGATGGTGGCCGGCCGCGACACCTGGCTGCACGACCTGGTCGAAGGCCAGAGCGCGCAATGCGAGCCGGAATGGGTCGATGCCGAGCATCCACTGTTCATTTTGTACACCTCCGGTTCGACGGGCACGCCGAAGGGCGTGCAGCATTCGAGCGGCGGCTACCTGCTGTGGGCCGCGCTGACGATGAAGTGGAGTTTCGACATCAAGCCCGACGACGTGTTCTGGTGCACGGCCGACATCGGCTGGGTGACGGGCCACAGCTACATCGCGTACGGCCCGATGGCCGTGGGCGCCACGCAAGTGGTGTTCGAAGGCATCCCGACCTACCCGAACGCGGGCCGCTTCTGGGAAACCATCAAGAAACACAACGTCAGCATTTTCTACACAGCCCCCACGGCCATCCGTTCGCTGATCAAGGCGGCCGACGTGGACCCGAAAGTCCATCCAAGCAACTACGACCTGACCAGCCTGCGCCTGCTGGGCACGGTTGGCGAGCCGATCAATCCGGAAGCGTGGATGTGGTACTACAAGCACATCGGCGGCGAGAAATGCCCGATCGTCGATACCTTCTGGCAAACGGAAACGGGTGGCCACATGATCACCCCGTTGCCAGGCGCGACGCCGATGGTCCCCGGTTCCTGCACCCTGCCATTGCCGGGCATCATGGCCGCCATCGTCGACGAAGCGGGCCAGGACGTGCCGAACGGCCAGGGCGGCATTCTGGTGGTGAAGCGTCCATGGCCATCGATGATCCGCACGATCTGGAACAATCCCGAGCGTTTCAAGTCCAGCTACTTCCCGGAAGAACTGGGCGGCAAGATGTACCTGGCAGGCGACGGCGCCATCCGCAACAAGGAAACGGGCTACTTCACCATCACGGGCCGCATCGATGACGTGCTGAACGTGTCGGGCCACCGCATGGGCACGATGGAAATCGAATCGGCCCTGGTCGCCAACCCGCTGGTGGCCGAGGCGGCCGTGGTGGGCCGTCCGGACGACACGACAGGCGAATCGATCTGCGCCTTCGTGGTGCTCAAGCAAGCGCGTCCGACAGGCGAGGAAGCGAAACGACTGGCGCTGGAGCTGCGCAACTGGGTCGGCAAGGAAATCGGCCCGATCGCGAAACCGAAGGAAATCCGTTTCGGCGACAACCTGCCAAAAACCCGCTCCGGCAAAATCATGCGCCGCCTGCTGCGCGTGCTGGCCAAGGGCGAGACGATCACGCAAGACGTGTCGACCCTGGAAAACCCGGCGATTCTGGATCAGTTGAAAGAAACGTCTTAACAGACAGGCCAGTCCCGCCGGAAGGGCAGTGCGCACCGCTGGGGCGCATCCTTCCGGCGGGCCTGGCCAAACTTTTACCCCAGGGTAAATAACTTTGGCAGTCTGTAGAATCTTTGCTATAATCTGCGGCTTCGCGACAAGCGATATGCAGTACACAATGTGAGCAAGCAAGACGCGCGCATTGCCTTCAGGAGAGATGGCTGAGCGGCTGAAGGCGCACGCCTGGAAAGCGTGTATAGGGTAATACTCTATCGGGGGTTCGAATCCCCCTCTCTCCGCCAAAGACGAAAAAGAAAAAGCTACCCTCGGGTAGCTTTTTTTTCGTCTGTAGGTGGAGAGAAGCACGCCCCCTGCGGGGCGTGCGCGGGAGATTCGAAGGGTCGGGCCTACCGGCCCGGCCCTCTCCGAATCCACTGACTGCTGCCGCTGCGCGGCAGCCCCGCGCGCCTGCGGCGCGCGTTCGTGGTTCTAATTAGGTTTCGACTGAGCAAGCCTCTACGGCGCCCAGCGCATCAGTCCGTGTTCAACCTAGTCCGTGTCCAACCACAGCATCGATCAATGGGGGGAGGCATCCTGTGACGGCATTCCATATGCGTGAGGAATTGGGCCAATCCATGAAGTGTATACGTCTATGGCCGGCAATATGCCGGAGCTCATTTCTCTAACCCGACTGCTAGTAGGGATAGGTGTGAGAATGTGAGTATTTTTCAATTTGGCAACATGGTATCCTGTCCTTAGTGTAGCAAGATATCGCTTAACACTCTTTTGTGAGCCCGTTGTCAGAGAATCGCAATAGCGGAGACGACAATCGCGGAGAGTCACCTGAATCTGTGGCGATAGAAAGATCTTAAAATGGCATATGACGCCTCCCCTTCCTGGAGCGGTTTTAATTACCAAGGAAAAGTAGCATTATTTCATGCGTTATTTATAATTAATGGAAAGCTTTCAATCGACCCGAATTTTGATTTTTCTGGATATAAACTTATTCTTGAGAATACGGAAGACTTTGAAATTCAAATAAATGGTAATAGCAATACAATCCACCAAGTTAAAGCGTATCAAGACGCCGAATTTAGTAGTTATAAAAATGCTCTTTTTGGTCTGGTCTTAGAGCTAGAGAAAAATACATCTTCCGATGGATTTATTCATACCTGGAAAAAAATAAACTCTAAGCCACATAAGAGTATTCAAGACTTACTTCGTGATGAATTTTCAGGAGTTGTTTCCGATTATCTAATGTCTCCATGTCCAAAAAACACGATTATAGGTAGAGCTGCCAGCGTAGATAAAAAGATACCTAAACAGTCGGCTATTATTCGTAATGCGTTCCCAGCAAAGACCGAGAGTGAATTGCTTAGTATTATTAATAATATTAGGCTTGATATAAATTCATCTATATCGAGGCTGTCTTGTTATAGGTATCCAGATGGAAATTATTTTTGTGATCTGTTGGAGGTAAATAATAAAATTAAAGAAGAGTTATCTAAAGCCTTCACGGCGCGTGCCATATTTAATAGCGGAAAGCAGATAGATAACGCCTTCCGTTTTTTTCTCGGTGAGATTGATGAATATATAATTTCCCGACACTTGGCTCTTGGATCTCCGATCATATTGCCTATAGAGTTCGATAAGATTTTGGAGGTATTGGCGAAAGATTTTGAGGATGTAAGCGCTCAGTATTTACATTTTGAATTCAAGTCTGCATTTTTTGATAAATTCGATGAATTTATGGGGGAGCCAGATTTGTATGTGCAGCCAGTTTTAGATACTGGAGCGCTCTGTAATTTGACTGAAATTCGCAATTTATTGTCGCCAATGCGGCCGGAGTTTTTGTGGAGATTGTACGAGCGTTTTTCTCCGCAAATGATTTTTCATACCGTTAATAATCTTGGTGCAGCAATGAGTGTGGTAGAACTTGATGCTATCCTCTTGGTGCTGTTGAAAATATTTCATGAGATTGATTGTGGAAAAATCGACTATGATTTATCTGCTGCAAGGCTGACCTATAGATCTCCTCTAAGGCCAAAGGCTGTCTATCTGCCCACAACAATAAGACCCGACCTTACACCGTCGATGATTGCGCGAAGAATATTTGAAAATCCAGGTTTAATTGAATCACTATTTGAAATCAATAATTTAATATATGAAGGAGCGTTGATCAATGACCTTGGGCAGCGGGGGCGAAACCATACTGTCGCACCGGATACTGCGTCAGAAGATCATCGTCAAAAAAGAATGTATATTTGTGAAAATTTGCGCCTAATTCCAACTACATTAGCTAAGAGCGAACTAAATGCTGATTGACTATATATCCAATATATTGACAAACAATGGTTATGTTCAGTGTTTAAGTGATGTTACATTAGAGGGGTATAAATTTTACGTATTCGAAACAGTAGATCGCTCATCAAAAGAAGAGTATTTTGTTGTTTTGGAAAGCCTTGTGCAAACAGAATTATCATTGGCTCTCATTTTTAATGAGAAAGCAGATCAGCTATTTGATGAACTTTCAGCGCAAAAAAATATGGCCGATTATTTTCAGAAAAATAGTACTTTAATAATTTGCTGTGAAGAAACAGCTTGTCCAGTTGGCTTAGCCTTGTCTATCGAAGAAGATCATTATAATTTCAAGAAAAACGTGATCTCTTACGTAGCTGCGGAGATTGATAGTATAGCGGATAAGGTTAAATCAGAGGATGGTGTTCTTAAATTGACCAATGAATATATAAATAATATTATAAATGAGGGGGGTGGTGACTTATTTCGGGCATTTAAGTCTAGTGGCGGCGCATCCAGGAACTATTATTCTCTTTTAATGAAAATTGTTTCTAAGCTTCCACTCATAAATTATATTCCGCCAGTGAAATCGCTTCATGATTTGGAGGGTGCGATTAGTACATCCATGACTAAACAACAAGTGGCGATGTACGAAAGTTCTATTTCAGAGGAATTGCTCAATTCTGACAAGAAGTTCGATGTTTGGCTGGATCAACCGTAGGTTAAAAATGATTTCAATAAAGAAAATCACGTTTAGGAATTTCAAGTTATTTGGTCCAGAAGATTATTCCATCGGCTTTGAAGGAAGTGATCTGGTTTTAATGGATGGTCCTAATGGTTATGGAAAGACCTCTGTGTTTGATGCCTTGGAGCTTGCTTTCACAGGCAATATCGGCAGACTTATACCTTTAGAAAATCGTCAAATCCCAAATGACGTCGTAGTTGCACATAACAGCGCAGCTGACGTGGAAATTCAGTTGGAACTAGGTGGTAAAAAAAATGTTTCAATATTACGCAAGCTAAAAAGCCCATTGCCAAAAGATGCAACAAAGATTTCTAAGTTTCAGGAATTATGGGATACTTTTGAAAAATGTGATGATAAATGGATTCAGATTAATCCAAATGAAATTGATCGTATCTTAAATAATCGCAAATTCTTGAGAGATTATCATCTATTTCATTATATTCAACAAGAAGAAAGTGCGCGATTTCTGAAAACAAATAATGAAAATCAGCGTGCCGAAGCTCTAGCTGGATTATTTGGTGGCACTGAGGTGGTAGAAGAGAAATTAAATAAATTATTGTCTCTTCAAAAGAAGGTGGATTCTTTGCGAATGGAAACCCGTCGCCAGATCGGAGAAATCAACGCAGAAAATGATATACAGAGCCTCGGTTTACAGGAGGCTGAGACTATACACCACGAATATATTTTGCCATGGATAAATGAATCAGATAGACCCGAGTGGGATAATTTGACTGTAAAAGATTGGAGTAAAGATAAGCTAAACTACTTTCTTGACGAACTTGCGAGTATAAGTACTTTTGTCGAATTTAGGAGCGAGTTTTTAAAAGATCGTGTTTATGTAAGGAGTTCGCAGCAAGTCGATTTATTGAAGAGCTATATAAAATTTTTTAATGTTTTGAACGATGTAGATCATTACATTGAACTTAATGCGCTTGGTCGACTTTTACGGCAGTCTTTAATTGTTCTTTCTCAAGGAGACTTGTTAAGTATCGCTCGTCTTGATATTGGTGCGCTGTTTGAATCGATCAATATTGGATCATCCAAAGAATTTATGGATAAGTTGAATGATTTGATTTCGGCTGAAAAAGAGCAAACTGGTGCCAGTGCCGAATATAGCGATCTGATCAAGCATAGAGAGTTACTTATAAACCACTTGGATAAGGCTGCCGAAATTTGCGACTGTCCTCTGTGTGGTAATAACTATGATTCTCATGAAGTTTTAATGTCGTATGTTATAAAGCAGGGACAATTTCTTCGGGGCCTACTTGATGGGCAGCAGCGGAGGCTTGTCCTTATGCGAGATATGTTTAGAACGGAGCATTTAACTCCGCTGGTCGAACTAGTGTCGGAAAATATTTCGAAAGTATCCTATCTAGGTGATGACGAATTAACAGGATTGGTTGCGGCAAAGCAATTGGAAGAGAGGTTGCATCGTCTTAGTGCTTGGCTAAATAGTGAAAATATTATAAGTGATGATCTAGTTGAAAAGAAGTTGCCATCTAAACGAGATTCTGATGAAATAGAAAATGCTGTTCGCAGATTATCTGCTAGGATAAGAGAAAATTCACCGGCGCAGAGTGATGAATTTTCTGATGCAAACGCTAATGGGCAATTCGAGCGTATACACAGAATTTTCTTTATGCAGGATGCTTCATTGGTTAATTCATTTAGTGGAAATAGTATTTCTGATAAAGTAAATTACTTGCGAATCCAATACTCTAAATCGCTAGACTCTGTATTGAAAAGGAGAAAGGTGGGTGAGGCAAGGATGATAAAACTTGACCACAAGAAGGCGCAACTGGCTGAAATAATTGGTGTGGTTCGGACTCAGATTAGTCAATACCGAAAACGCCTAATAACAGATATCGAAATTCCATTTTTTATTTATTCTGGAAAAATTCTTCAGACTCATCAAGTGGGTGTAGGTCACGGAATATTTATAAAAGACCCCACTGGAGGTGATCAACTTAAGAATGTACGGTTCGTTGCTAATTTAGAAGGTGATCATGATGTGTTAAACACTATGAGTTCTGGGCAAATATCTGCTGTAGTTATATCGCTGACACTCGCTCTAAATAAGGTTTATTCTAAAAATTTCAAAACAATTTTGATTGATGATCCCGTGCAGACAATGGATGACATTAACATGTCATCTTTGGTGGAATTGTTGAGAAATGATTTTAGTGACAGGCAGATAATTCTTTCGACTCATGAGGATAAGGTCTCAAGATACTTCATTTATAAATTCTTGAAATATAATAAGTCGGTAAGGGTGGTTAATCTTATGAGAAGAGAGGAGTACGTCCCTGCGAAGAGATACGTTTATGAGCGGTCTTCTTCCCCTTCTTTTATACCTAATTCACCACGGTAATATTATCGATGTTCTCGGAAGCTTCTTGACTTTGATATTGTTATTATCTAAGAATTTTCCACTGTATTCGCGAAAAAAGTGCTGTTGATTCAGAGTTGTTAGGTTCATGTTATATCTGGACCAGTGCGCTCGACGCTCATCAGAATGGCGGAATTCGTAATGATCTTGGTTTTTTCTACAAGTCAAGTGAAGAGGGCTGTGCATTCCCGTAGCACCACAATAGGGCGTGCTTAGGGGAACGCTGCGCGCGGAACAGTAAAAGGTTCTTGGCAGGTAAGGGTTTCTTTCTATGATAGGAATTACCCTCCAGGCCTGCGCCCTGCGCGGAGACGCGAAGTGTCGAGCCCCTCTCTCTCCGAACCGACCAACGGCTACCGCTGCGGCAGCCCCGTGCGCCTCCGGCGCACGTTGGTGGTTCTAATCAGGATTTTTACTAAGCACGCTTCTACGACGCCCAGCGCATCAGTCCGTGTCCAAATGGCAGACCTGCCCTAGGCCGCATACGATTTAGTGAACTAACAAGACAATTAACCGAGCAGTACTCGTGGCCGATGCGCAGCGGCCTTTGTACCTCCGGCCTTCGCTGCCGTCGGCTAGACCCAAACCGACTCGCCCCGCAACCGCGGTTTCCCAGCCACTGCCTATTTCGCAGCAGGCATGGCCGGCAGACTAGTCCTTGCAACGCTATCGGCCGAAGCTGCCTCCCCCTTCCCAGCCCCAATAACCTCCGCCACCAGCCGCACCCCAAGCGCACCAAGAACGCGGGTCATGGTTTCCATGCGCGGCTGACTATTCGGGCGCAGTGCCTTGTACAAACTCTCGCGCCCCAAGCCAGCCGCCTTGGCGATTTCGCTCATGCCGCGCGCACGGGCGATATCGCCAATGGCGGCGGCAAATATGGCGGCGTCGTTCGTTGCCAGCGCTTGCGTGATGTAGGCGGCTGCCGCTTCATCGCTGGTGATGTATTCCGCTGGGTCGAAGTCTTCCAGATCCAGCCCTTCAAGGTCGGACAATGTGATGTTGTGCTCAGTCATGATGCACCTCCTGTATTGCTTCGGGTCGCTATTAATTTTTCGGTTTTGCGGCGGATTTCGCTGCAGCAGACTTCTTCAATTCTGTGACCATCTGCCTAGCCTTCTTGATGTCGGCAGTCTGGGTACTCTTGTTACCTCCTGCTAGCAACACGATCACGTAGCCTTCAACTTCGATGAAGTAGACACGCCAGCCTGGCCCTACATCAATGCGCAATTCACGCACGCCGCCACCAACTGCCTTCACGTCACCCAGCCCATTTTCCAGCCGGATGATGTGCTGGGGTCTTGTCGTCCTTGATATCGGACAACCAGTTGCTGAAGTACTTGTTTTTTTTGACCGTCTTCATGAAAACATTGTATTCATTCGAATACAGATGCGCAATCAAATTTGCGTAACCCTTACTCCCCCGCAAACCTTGTCCCTTCTCAACTCCCCCATAGTTTCCCCCATATATCGTAAGCCTCTCCCACAAAGTCAAGAGAGTCCCATGTCCTACACCTACACCAAAGTCGACGACCTGGAAAAAACCACCATGGTCGGCAACCATCAATGCGTTGCGCTGGTCCGCCACTACGCGGGCGCGCCTGCCCCAATGGGCTGGAAGCAGGGGGAGGCAGTGCTGGGAAATCGCTTTCTGCGCAAAGGCACGGCCATTGCCACGTTCATCAATGGGAAGTATGCGAATCATCAACAAGGTAATCACGCAGCCCTGTATATGGGGCAGGCGCTGGATGGGATTATTGTCATGGATCAGCGGTCGGGCAAGCGCCCAGGTATCGTGACTTCGCGCACCGTGCGTTCCAAAGGCCAGTACAAGAATGGCTTGCATATCGACCCCAGCAACAATGCCGATGCTTTTTTCGTCATCGAATAGGGGAGTATCCATGCAACCTAGACGTTTGTTGACCTGCGCCGCCTGCTGCCTTTTCCCGGTGCTCGCGCAGGCAGCCATGGCCGCCTCATATGCTTGCCCCGAGAGCGTGCCTGCGGCATCGATCAGCCTGACCGGCGTACCGGCTGGCTGGACGCCGCATATCGGCAGCCCCCTCTACCTGAGCGCCGCAGCGCCTATCGATGGCGCACCGGAGCGCAGGGGGCAGCTGGTGCCCAGCGGGGAGCGCAAGAAGAAAGGGCAAACGACGCTCAGCTACCGTCTGGAAGGCCGCTATCCAGATGGCAAGTGGCTGCAATGCAGCTACGGCGTGCATGGTGAAGTAACGCTGTCGAGAAGGATGGACGACAGTATCAGCCTGTGCGAATTTACCTACAGGAAAGGCAGCAAGGCTGGGCAGAACGAGATCGATATCGATTGCCATTAAGGCATTTTGGTATCACCGCGCTCCGCCGCCCTTGGCTTCGGCCTCGATCAAGCTGAGCGCCGCACGCGACAGCAGGCCGCTGCGCGTCTCGTGCCGCGCCGCCGCATAGCGGTCGATCTTGCTCAGCACAAAGCGTGGCAGGCTGATGTTGATGCGTTCGGGCTTGCTGTCGAGTTTTTCAAGGTCGAGGTGCACCAATGCCCAGATGCCACCCGCATGTTCAGGATAGTCCTGCAGGGCTTCGATTGCCTGATATCCACGGGTTCGCCCAGTTCCATCAATGTCTCGATGTGGCTGGTGATGGCTGCCCGGACGTTGTCGAGCGCGTCTTCCACGCTGTCGCCGCATGAGTGGACGCCTTGGATGTCGGGGACGTTCACACCGTACATGCTGGCTGCATCTTTGAAAATGACAACGGGGATATACATGGCCGCTCCCTGTGATTGAGCTGAGCGTGTATTTCAGCATAGTCGCTGCGCTGCAAGGGGTCAAACGCAATAAAGATAGCGGAAGCGTTTTTGTACTCAATAAACAACCCCACCAAGCCGCGCCTGCGGCTGTGCATGTCGGCTTACGCGTTCGCTAAGCCGACCTACGAAATTGCCACCTGCCCGCAGCGCAGACGCAAAAAAACCCGCCGAAGCGGGTTTTTCACTCTACAGCCAAACCAAAAACTCAGAACTGGTTCATGGTATTGTCTTTGCCAGCCGCTTTCAGCGCCGCTTCGCCGCTGAAGTAATCCTTGTGATCGTCGCCGATGTCCGAGCCGGACATGTTTTGATGTTTCACGCAGGCGATGCCCTGGCGGATTTCCTTGCGCTGCACGCCGGCCACGTAGCCCAGCATGCCTTGGTCGCCGAAGTATTCCTTGGCCAAGTTGTCGGTCGACAAGGCGGCCGTGTGGTAGGTCGGCAGGGTGATCAGGTGATGGAAGATGCCGGCTTCGCGGGCCGAGTCGGCCTGGAAGGTGCGGATTTTCTCGTCGGCCGTGATCGCCAATTCCGTCTGGTCGTATTCCACGCTCATCAGTTGGGCGCGTTCGTAGGCGGACACGTCCTTGCCGTCGGCCTTCATGATGTCATACACCTGCTGGCGGAAGTTCAGGGTCCAGTTGAACGATGGGCTGTTGTTGTACACCAGCTTGGCGTTCGGGATGACTTTGCGGATTTCGCTGACCATGCCGCCGATTTGCGCGATATGCGGTTTTTCTGTTTCGATCCACAGCAGGTCGGCGCCGTTTTGCAGCGAGGTGATGCAGTCGAGCACGCAACGCTCTTCTCCGGTGCCGGCGCGGAACTGGAACAGGTTGCTTGGCAGGCGTTTTGGACGCAGCAGCTTGCCTTCGCGCTTGATGATGACGTCGCCATTGCCCAGCGCGTCGGCCGACACTTCTTCGCAGTCGAGGAAGGAGTTGTATTGGTCGCCCAGGTCGCCTGGTTCATTGGTGACGGCGATCTGCTTGGTCAGGCCGGCGCCCAAGGAGTCCGTGCGGGCGACGATGATGCCGTCGTCCACGCCCAGTTCCAGGAAGGCGTAGCGGATGGCGCGGATCTTGGCCAGGAAGTCTTCATGTGGCACCGTGACTTTACCGTCCTGGTGGCCGCATTGTTTCTCGTCGGACACCTGGTTTTCGATCTGGATGCAGCAGGCGCCCGCTTCGATGAACTGTTTCGCCAGCAGGTACGTCGCTTCCGCATTGCCGAAACCGGCGTCGATGTCGGCGATGATGGGCACGACGTGGGTGATGTGGCCGTCGATCTTGGCCTGGATCGCTTGCTTCTCAGCACCTTGGGCCGCGTCCAGCTGGCGGAACAGGCCGCCCAGTTCGCGGGCATCAGCCTGGCGCAGGAAGGTATAGAGTTCCTTGATCAAGGCCGAGACGGCGGTCTTTTCATGCATCGACTGGTCTGGCAGCGGGCCGAACTCGGAGCGCAGGGCGGCGACCATCCAGCCCGACAGGTAGAGGTAGCGGCGGTCGGTGCTGTTGAAGTGCTTCTTGATCGAGATCATCTTCTGTTGACCGATGAAACCGTGCCAGCAACCGAGCGACTGGGTGTACTTGGATGGGTCCGCATCGTAGGCAGCCATGTCGTTGCGCATGATCTTCGCCGTGTAGCGGGCGATGTCCAGGCCGGTCTTGAACTTGTTCTGGGCGCGCATGCGGGCGGCGGACTCGGGATTGATGGCGTTCCAGGCGCTGCCTTGTTGCTCTTTCAAACCAGCAACAGCTTTGATGTCGTCTTGATATTGGGACATGTGAATCTCCTAAAAAGAAAAGCTATGTTTGAGAAAATCGCCGAGTGCGCCACAACGTCTTGTCGAAGCAAACTGCATGACTAAATAGTAGGCTGATTCGCGTCGATGTTCAAGTCTTATATAAGACATATAACTTAAATTAAGTCTTTGTTTTTCAATGACTTAATTATGATTTTTCAGGATATGAAATGAATTTTCAAAAAGTGAGAGAATTTATGGCTGAGTCTGGTGGTTTAGATTCCGCGATGTGAAACGCCTTTTCAGAATTTGGTGCAGCGCGACAAATCGGCGCGAAAAAAAACCGCCCGAAGGCGGCTTGGGGCGCAGGGGCGCGTTTAGCGTCCCACGGTCTGCCGCTGGTCCTTGATGAACAGCGCCGTCAGCATGCCGATTACGCACACGCCGATCACGTAATAGGCGGGGCCCAGCACGTTGTTCTTCAGCATCAACGTCACGACCACGGGCGTCAGGCCGCCGAAAATCGCGTACGACAAGTTGTAGGAAAACGACAGTCCCGAGAAGCGCACCTGGGCCGGGAACGCCTGCACCAGCACGTAGGGCACGGCGCCGACGACGCCGACGAACAGGCCCGTCATCGCGTACAGGGGCAGCAGCAGGTCGGGACGGCTGCCGACGGTGGTGTAGAAGATATATGTACTGATGGCCAGCAGCACGGAGCCGACGAAGATCACGCGCTTGCCGCCCAGGCGGTCGGCCAGCATGCCGGCGATGATGCAGCCGAAGGCCAGGCACAGGGTGGCCACGGTATTGGCCACCAGGGTGGTGCGCGGCGCGATGTGGTGGATCTTTTGCAGCAGGGCAGGCGTCATCAAAATGACGACGACGATGCCGGCTGACAGCATCCAGGTCAGCAGCATCGACACGGCGACGGCGCCGCGGTGGCTGCGCAGCACGGATTTCAACGGCATTTCCGTCGACAGCGCCTTGCGTTGCTGCATTTCCGCGAAGACCGGGGTTTCATGCAGCCAGCGGCGCAAATACATGGCGCCAAAGCCGAAGAGGCCGCCCAGCAGGAACGGATAGCGCCAGGCGCCATTGGTGATTTCTGCCGGCGTGTAGACGGTGTTCAAGCCCGTCGCGACGAGCGAGCCGAGCAGAATGCCCACCGTCAGGCCGGCCGTCAGCACGCCGCAGGCAAAGCCCGTGAAACGGCTCGGCACGTGTTCGGACACAAACACCCAGGCTCCCGGCACTTCGCCGCCCACGGCCGCGCCCTGGAAGACGCGCATCAGCAGCAGTAGCAGCGGGGCGGCCAGGCCGATGGTGGCGTAGGTCGGCAGCAGGCCGATCAGCAGGGTCGGCACGGCCATCATCAGGATGGACAGGGTGAACATGCGCTTGCGGCCGAGCAAGTCGCCGAAGTGGGCCATGACGATGCCGCCCAGCGGACGCACCACGTAGCCGGCGGCGAAGATGCCGAAGGTTTGCAGCAAGCGCAGCCATTCCGGCATTTCCGGCGGGAAGAACAATTGGCCGATGGCGTTGGCAAAGAAGACGAAGATGATGAAATCGTAGAATTCCAGCGCGCCGCCGAGGGCGGCCAGTGACAGGGTCTTGTAGTCTTGTTTGGTGAGGGGACGGCTTGCGGCGTTGATTGCGGCGGTATTGGAAGTAGGCATGTGTCTCGTTCTTGTGTGTTATCGGAGATTGCCGGACCTAGCATACGCATTTCCGCCGTGTGAGTAAATGCGGTGCGTATGGGGAATAGCCTCAGCTGTGCTTAATACAACGCCGCTATCATCAGCGTTGACTTCATTGGAAAGGACACACAATGCACATCATGATCGTGGGCGCCAGCCGGGGCCTGGGACGCGCGCTGGTGGACGGTTTGCTCGCTGACGGACATACCGTCATCGGCGTATCGCGCCAGCAACCCGCCGACTTGCCTGCCGGCCAGGGCACCCAGCTGCAATGGATCGCGGCGGACCTGGCCGCGCCGGCCGAGGCCGTCGAACGCATCGCGCGTGTCGCGCCCGCCGTGCTGGACGCGGTGATCTACAACCTGGGCGTGTGGGAAGAAAAAGCCTTCAGCGATGACTATGCTTTCCTCGGCGATGCGGACGAGGCCATCGTCGACATGGTCAATACGAATATTACGGCGACGATATTGCTGCTCAAGCGCCTGGTGCCGCGTTTGCTGGCCAGCAGCAAACCGCAGTTGATACTCACGGGGTCGACGTCGGGTCTGCGCCAGAGCGGCCGCCCGGAAGTGACGTTCAGCGCCTCGAAATTTGCCCTGAACGGCATCGCCGACGCCTTGCGCGAAGGTTTCCGCGCACAGGGACTGGCCGTCACGGCGCTGCAGCTGGGCTATTTGAATACCTACGATGGCTTGTCCGTGCCGCTGGCGGACGCCGCCGCACGGGGCGAAGGCGAGCTGATCCCCGTGCATGATGTCGTTGCCGTCGTGCGCATGCTGCTGAGCCTGTCGAATGCCTCGTTCGTGCGCGAACTGGTGCTGCCGGCGCTGCGCGACGAGCGTTTCTGACTGTCAGGTATCTTCGCCGTAGACCTCGGTCCAGCCCAGCCGCTCTTCCAGCCATTCATCCACTTCGGACGAGTCCATCTGCAGGAGCAGGGCGCCCAGCCGCAGCTTGCCCTTGGCAAGGGCCAGCACGGCAAACACGGATTCCAGCATGACGGGGTCCAGCTGGCCCTGCAGGTCGCGCGCGGCGATGGCGGGCAGCTGCGCCCAGGCTGCCTGGTAGCTGCCGGCCAGCCACTCCGGCAGGGGCGGATTGTGCTTGCGGTGGCGCTCCAGCTCGATCAGGGCGATGAGCGCATAAAAATCTTCCTCGCGCGATTGCGCGTTGCCCAGCAGGTGGACGAGCTGGGGCACGGCCGCATACGAGGCGATGCCCACGTCGCCCTGGTGGTGCAGCTCTTCCCACAGTTCATGCCAGACGTCTTCGCCCGCCTGCATGGCCTTGAGCGCTGCGGCCACGTCGTAGGGCATGCGGTAGCCGCCTTCCAGGGTGGGCCAGATGGGGTCGTCGAGTGATAGCAGCATTGTCTTCCTCCTGATATAAACAGGTAATGAGTGTTGGCGCGCATGCGCAAACAGACGGGTCTTACGGATGCCCCAGCACGCCAGGGCAATGCTCGAACCAGCCATCGTCTTCTTCCTGTGCAATAAAATCCGCGATCAGCGCCTGCTGCGCGGTCGGCGCGGCGGCCAGCAGGGTGTTGAAGCAGGTGATGGTCGAGGCGTGGGGCGTGCCCGCGCCGTTGGCGATACCGACGAGAAAGTCACCGGCCCAGTCTGGCAAGCTGGCGATCAGGCGCGGCAATTCCTGCAGCAGGGCGGCGCAATACGCCGTCTCGCCGAAGCGCCAGGCGGCGTGGTTGGCCGTCTGGTAGGCGCCGTAATCGTGCCCGGCTTGCACGGACTGAACAATGGCCAGCGCGTAGTGCGCGCCTTCCGCGCCCGTCAGCGCGTCGAGCATGGCGCAGTAGCGCTGGAAGCGCCGCTGCGCTTCATCGGGCGGCGTGCTGGTATCGTCATCCTGGACGATGTTGCCCACAATTAGTAATTCGGCTTTCCATAGTTCAAAGGCGGTTGGCATGGCTGTGACTGGCGAGAGTGGCGGCGGACATGATTATGCCCGGCCATTGGTGTTTCAGCGTGTTAATTGAACATGTTACAGTCCGCCACTGCCGCCAGCCCGGCGCGGCTTTGCATGGATTAATGACCGATGCCCACCTGGACTTCCCCGCCTCAACTCGTTGCCCTGGCCGCCTTTTATGCGCAAGCGCAAGCGCATCCGGATGCCTTCAGCGACGCTGCCTTCCTCGACGCCGTCAAGGCTGCCCACTGGCCCACCAACTGCTGGAGTTACATGGAGGCGTCGTTCGCCATCATCGCGCCCGCCTGCCTGCTGCGTCCGCATCTGACCGCAGAGCTGATCGCTTTCCCCATCGATGCCATGATCGCGGGTGGCCTGGACCATGCGGAACAAGTCATCGCCATCGGCCTGGACTGCGCCATGCGCGACACGCCGTATGTGGCGCCCAGCGAGGAGGGCAAGCGCTGGCTGACGCAGGTGTGGCCGACTCTGGAAGAGCTGGTCGAGACCGTGTTTCAAGCCAGGCTGCAAGCGGCGCTGGCCGATGATGAGGACTAGGCAAGCCTGTGCTTGACTTGGAAAGCCGGTTTACGTTAGGGTATACGTAACTACTTACATATATCCTGATCTCATGTCCTCCAACTTGCAAACCTACGGCTCCCTGATGCTGGCCAGCCGCCTGCGCCGTCTTTCCGATCAACTGTATGCGGGTGTCGATACCAGCTATCTGGCCGCCGGCGTCGAGCTGACGTCGCGTTGTTTCCCCTTGTTATTGCTGCTGCGCGACAACGGTCCCACGGCGATCACGGCCCTGGCCGCGCAGATCGGACAGACGCATCCGGTGGTGGTGCAACTGGGGCGCAAGCTGCTCGACGCTGGTATGGTGACGGAGCTGCCGGACGCCAAGGACGAGCGGCGCCGCCTGCTGGCGCTGTCCGACGCCGGGCAAGCCTTGCTGCGCACCATGGCGCCCCTGTGGGACGATGTGCGCGCCGCCGTCGATGCGGTGTTCGAGCAAGGCACGCCGCAGCTGATGGCCAGCCTGGACCGGGCGGAAGCGCGCCTGCAATCGCAAGGCTTCGGCGAGACGATCGCCGCCTGCCGGCGCCAGCGCGAGCGGGCCGCGGTGGAAATCATCGATTACGCGGCCCAATACGCGGCCGATTTCAAGCGCCTGAATATCGCCTGGCTGGAACGCTATTTCTATGTCGAGGCGCTCGACGACAAGGTGCTGTCCGATCCGCAAAGTTCCATCCTCGACGCTGGCGGGCAGATTTTCCTCGCGCGTTTGGACGGCAAGATCGTCGGCACCTGCGCGCTGATACGCGCCGGCGACGCCAGCATCGAGCTGTCGAAAATGGCCGTCACGCCAGAGTGCCAGGGCCTGGGCATCGCGCGCCGCCTGATCGAACGGGCTTTCGACGCCTTCGAGGCCAGCGGCGCCAAGCTCCTGTTCCTGGAGTCGAACAGCAAGCTGGCGCCCGCCATCCGCCTGTACGAAAGCAGCGGTTTTAGCCACGTGGCGCGGCCCGCCGGCGACGCGCATTACCAGCGTGCCGACGTCTACATGGAGTGGCAGGGCAGGTAGCACACGCGAGGGCGCCACGCGGCGCTCCCCAGCGGCCGTCTCCCGCGTTACAATACGCGCACCCATAACGGAACTCAGGTTCCACTATTCGAGACGCCGACGCCGCATGCCTTCCTTCCCGATGCCCTTCCCGCAGATGATCGTTCCACCGGAGCCCACCCAGGCGCGCAGCAAGCAAGCGTTCGAGCGCCTGCTGCTGGTGGGCGAACAGTTGCTGGCGGAAAACCGTTTCGATGAAATCGGCGTGGCCGATCTGGCAAAACTGGCGGAAACCTCGGTCGGCACCTTTTACCGTTTATTGGGCGACAAGGACACCCTGAGCCGCTTGCTGCTGCAGCGCTTTTTTTTCGACATGGTGGAAAAGGTCGAGACCCTGACGGAGCTGCGCCAGTGGGAAGGGCGCAGCCTGGAAGACTTCATCCGCGCCATGGTGGCGATGTTCGTGGCCGTGAATGGCGGGCGCAGCGGCGTCTTGCGCGCCTTGATCACGCGCGCGTCGCAGGATGCGCAATTTCGCGACAGGGTGCATCAGATCAATCACTTGATTTCGCAACGCACGGTCGCCGTGCTGGCCAGCAAGTCGTCCAGTATCCGCCACCCGAACCCCACGCAGGCGATGATGGTGGTGCCGCCCGTGCTGCTCGGTATCCTGAACCAGCATACCCTGACGGGTTCGCTGTCCTTTTTGTCGGGCGCGGCACTGGAAGATGAACTGGTGCGTGTTGCTTTAAATTACCTGACTTGAGATATTTAGCGATTTAACTTGAAATCGGAATTCGGATTCCGTATTATGTTTTCCAACAGCAGGAAAACATATTCCTGCACCTGAACACAAAGCATGTTCAACAGCAAGGAGACAGAATGCGGCGTCACACGACATCCGATGTTCCATTGCATTACCTCGACCTCGATCCCGGCACACAGACAGGGCAGGGCGATCCCGTGTTTTTGCTGCACGGCCTCGGTTCCTGCGCCGAAGACTGGCGCCCGCAGATCGACGCCCTCGGCAGTTCACACCGCCTGATCGTGCCCGATATGCGCGGCCATGGCCGCAGTCCCGCACCGGGCGGCGACTGGCAGATCGGCGACTTCGCCAACGATCTTTTCAATTTGATGGACCAGCTCGACGTGCCGCGCGCGCACGTCGTCGGCTTTTCCCTGGGCGGCATGGTGGGCCTGGAAATGGCCAACCGCGCGCCGGGCCGGGTAGCCAGTTTGTGCCTGATCAACTCGCAACCGTTCCAGGGCAGCAAGCCGGCGTCGTTGCTGTTTGCCTACTGGCTGCGCCGCACGGTGATTGCCACCTTCGGCCTGAAAGCCATGGGCAAGATCATCGGCAAGAAACTGTTTCCCGATCCATCCCAGCAAGCGCTCGTCGAGCGCTTCGCCACGCAGATGGCAGGCATGGACAAGCGCGCCTATCTGGCCGCGCTGGACGCCATTTTCCACTGGGATATCGAACTTCACTTCCAGGCCCTGGCCATGCCCGTCTTCATCATGGCGGCCGACCAGGATTACACGCCCGTCGCCAGCAAGCGGGCCTTTGCCGCACAGTTTCAGCAGTGCGAGATCGAGATCATCGCGAACTCGCGCCACGCCACGCCCCTGGACCAGGCGCAGCGTGTGAATACCTTGTTGCAGTCCTTCCTTACTCTACATTCAAAATAAACAGGCCACTCGCCGCACGGGCCGAGGGCCGGAAACAGTCATCGCAGGGCAGGTGCTCGCATTGCGCGCGCCGGTACCGTGACGTCTTGCGATTCTGGAATCCGGCCGTCTTCCCTGGTGGCAAGCAAGCCTGACATTGGAGACGCTATGAAACTTGCTTTGAAATTGATGCCCGCCGCCCTCGCCGTTGCCGGTGCCTTTGCCACCCAGGCCCAGGCGCAGGAAGCCACTCCCGCTGCTGCCAGCACGGCCCAGGAAGCCAGCGATGCGAAAGAACGCATGGACACCGTGACGGTCTCGGCCCGCCGCCGCGAAGAGCGGCTGCAGGACGTGCCGCTGGCCGTCACGGCGTTTTCCGCCAAGGCCCTGGAACGGGCGAATATCCAGAACCTGGCCGACTTGCAGGAACGCGTGCCGAACCTGACCGTGTACGCTTCGCGCGGCACGAATACCACGCTGACGGCCTTCATTCGCGGCGTGGGCCAGGCCGACCCCGTCTGGGGAGTGGACCCGGGCGTGGGCATCTATTTTGACGACGTCTACATGGCCCGTCCGCAAGGCGCGCTGCTCGACGTGTTCGACGTGCAGCGCATCGAAGTGCTGCGCGGCCCGCAAGGCACCCTGTACGGCAAGAACACCATCGGCGGCGCCATCAAGTACATTTCGCGTCCGCTGGCGAAGGAAAACGGCGCCTCGGCGGAAGTGGGTATCGGTAATTACAACCAGCGCAACTTCAAGGCCGCCTTCAACCTGGCCAACGAGAACGGCACCTGGCGCGCACGCCTGGCCGCTGCCAAGCTGGACCGCGACGGTTTCGGCCGCAACACCTTCAATGGCGAACAGGTCAGCGACCAGGACAGCACGGCCGCGCGCCTGTCCGTCGGTTACTTTCCACAAGACATCCCTTTGACCGTCGTGCTGAGCCTGGACGCCACGGACGACAAGTCGGGCGTGCGCGGTTTCCAGCGCATGGGCGTGAGCGCGTTTGACCCGCTCAAGCGTCCCGCCAGCACGGATGCGTATGACATCCAGAGCGGCATGCCGGGCAACAACTTCACGCATAATCGTGGCGGTTCGCTGGTGGCCAATTACACCTTGTCGAACGACTGGTCCGTGAAAGTGATCGGCGCCAAGCGGCGCAGCACGTCCGAGCAAACCATCGACTTCGACGGCTTGCCGCAACCGATCGCCGACGTGTTTGGCGACTCGCGCGACGAGCAGAAAAGCCTGGAATTGCAAGCCTCGTACAGCGGCGACTACGGCGCCGGCGTGATCGGCCTGTACCGCTTCGAAGGCACGGCCGGCGGCGGCATCTACAACAATTTCCTGGGGCGCCAGTTCACGGCCGCCGTCAGCACGGTGGAGACGGACAGTACGGCGCTGTACACGGACTGGACCTGGCCGCTGGGCAAGGTGTGGAGCATCAATGCGGGCTTGCGCCACACGCGCGAGGAAAAGCGCGCCATCGTGCTTAACCGCGCCTTTGCCGACGTGGGTTTTACGCGGCCCATCCAGACGGCGGCCGACTTCGACAAGTCCTTGTCAGTCAGCAATACCTCGCCGAAAATCTCCGTGCGCTATGAAGCGTCGAAGACGACGAATTTCTACAGCAACCTGTCGCGCGGTTTCAAATCGGGCGGCTACAACGTGCGTGCCAACAACCTGGTGGTGCCCGATTCCGCGCGCCCCTACAAGGATGAAAAACTCGACGCGCTGGAAGTGGGCATGAAATACGCGGCGCCCGACGACACGTTTGACGCCAACGTGGCCCTGTTTTACAACCGCTACAAGGATATTCAGTTGTCCGTGTTTACCAGCTACGTGCAGCCGGGCGGCGTGCCGGGCTTCTATGGCGACTTCACGAATGCGGGCAAGGCGACGGTGAAAGGCGCGGAATTCGAATTCTCGTGGCGCCCGAACCGCCAGTGGGAAGTCAACGGCTTTCTCGCCTTGCTCGATGCCAACTATGACGAGTTCATGAGCGGCGGCAAGAACATTGCGGATACGCAGAAGTTCAGCAATACGCCAGCGCGGCAAGTGGGCTTGAATGTGACGCGCACGGACCGCGACGTCTTCGGCGGCGCCCTGCGCAGCATGGTCGGCTATGGCTACCGCAGCAAGGTGTATCCGACCACGGACTTGAGCGAAACCCTGGCGCAGGGCGGCTACAGCATCTGGACGGCCGGCGTCGTGTGGGAAGCACCGAAGCACTGGACCTTCAGCCTGCATGGCAGCAACCTGGGCAACAAGCGCTACCGCACGGATGGCTACAATATTCCCGCCGTCTTCATCCTCGACGGTTTCTATGGCCCGCCGCGCCAGATCATCGCCAAGGCAGGCTATAAATTTTAAGAGCTTGTAGGAGTGGCCGGTTTGCGTTGGATCAAGCCGGCCCATGTCGCTGTTTTCGTCCTTAATGAATCAGGAGACTGGCATGGCATCTAAACTGCGTCACTTGTTATCTGCAATCATCGCCGCTTGCGGCTTGCTGGCCGCGCTGCCGGCGGCCGCTGGCCAGTGGGACTTCGGCCTGTACGCGAGTCTGTGGGGCACGCGCGAGTACCAGGTCTGGCTACCGAGCAACTACAATCCGAACACGCCGCTGCCCGTCGTGCTGATGCTGCACGGCTGCGGTTCCGAGCCGAACAGCATGGCCGCCGTCAGCCGCTACAACCAGCTGGCCGACAGCGAGAATTTCATCGTCGTCTATCCGCGCCAGAACGTCACGGCCAACCCCATGCGCTGCTGGAATTTCATGTTGCCGCTGAACCAGGAGCGGGGTACGGGCGAGCCTGCCGTGCTGATGGGTATCTTGAACAAGGTCAAGAGCAAGTATGCGGTGCAGGACAGCCGCGTGTACGTGACGGGTATCTCGGCGGGCGGCGCCATGGCTTCCATCATGGCCGCCTGCTATTCCGACGTGTTCGCCGCCGTGATGGTGCATTCGGGCGGCATGTACAAGGGCGCCATCGGCATGCTCACGGCCGCCGATTCGTTGTTCAACGGCAGCTCGTTCGACCCGAAAGTGCGCGGCAAGGATGCCTGGCGCTGCTCCGGTTCGCCGCGCCGGCTGATGCCGACGATGGTGTTCCACGGCACGGCCGACATCGTCGTCAACCCGCTCAACGGCGAGCAAACCATCGAGCAATTCCTGCAGACCAGCGATGTTGGCGACGATGGCCTCGACAATGACAGCGTGCGCTACCGTGCCGACAGCATCGTGCGCCAGACGGTGCCGTACGGCCGCAGCTACTCCATCGACACCTACCTGCACAACGGCGCCGTCATCGCGCAAAAGTACACGGTCGAGGGCATGAACCATGCGTGGAGCGGCGGTCCTCGCGGCTGGCCCTTCAGCGATGAGCTGGGACCGGACGCCACCGTGATCAGCTGGAATTTCTTCAAGCAATACCAGCGCTGATGCGTTGATGAACTTGCAGCTTCCGGGGCGCAGCGATTGGGCCCCGTCGTGCTGGCCAGGCGGCAAAGGCTGACGGAAGTGATGGGAACCTTGGCAGGTTCTTACTAAATATCAAGTATTTCCTTGCCATCCCGTGGCATTGTCGGTTCTCCAGCTTGATGTAGGAACGGGGAGAGCGCCATGGACGGTGTTGAATCGATGTTGGGTGGCGAACGTCCCTTGCGCCTGCGCCTGGGGGTGTCGCCCAAGATACCTGCCGGTGTGCTGATGCCGCAGCGTATCGCCGGCAGCGAGGCCATCTGCGGCGGGATCGAATACCGCGTGCTGTGCGTTTCGACGCATGCCGACTTGCCGCTCAGTAGTTTGATTGCCTTGCCGGCCGCTATCGATATAGTCACCGACCAGGGGCAGCTGCGCAGCATCTGCGGCCTCGTCACGCAAGCGAGCGCCGGTGACAGCGATGGCGCGCTCGCCAGCTACCAGCTGGTGCTGACGGACGCATTCGCCATCATGGAAAAACGCTGCAATACGCGCGTCTTCCGGCGTCTGACGGATATCGAGATCGTCAAGACCCTGCTCGATGAGTGGATACGCAGCAATACGGTAATGGCGCATGCCTTCCAGTATGCGTTTGCCGATTTCTTCGAGGCGCAGACGTATCCGCAGCGCGAGTTTGTCATGCAACACAATGAATCCGATGCGGCGTTCGTGCGGCGCCTGCTCAAGCGCAGCGGCGTCGCCTGGTTTTTTCGTGCCGAGGGCAAGACGAATGCATATGCCGAGCCGGCGCATACCCTGGTGTTATTCAACCACGCCGATGGCTTGCGAAAGAACATGGCCGACACGGTGCGCTATCACGCGGACCGGGCAACTGAAGAGCGCGACACCCTGACGTCGTGGAACGAAGTGCGCAAGCTGCAGGCGGGCAAGGTGACGCGCCATAGCTGGAATGAGGAACACCCGCGCGCGCGGCCGTTCATGACCGCCGATGCCTTGGGGCAGGGTGCACAAGGCATGCATGGCAATGCCATTGCCGCCACCCTTGATGATTATCGCGTGCTGCCGCCGCGCGCGGGCATCGATCATGATGCCTTGTGTCAGCTGGGCATGCTGGCCATGCAGCAGCACGATTACGAGAGCCATTGCTTTCATGCCGAAGGCAGCGTACGCGACCTGTGTCCGGGTGAATATTTTACGCTGGCCGAGCATCCGGACATTGACGCCTTGCCAGCGGCCGCGCGCGATTTTGTCGTCACGTCGCTGCACGTGGCGGCGCAAAACAATTTACCCAGGGAGCTGGCCGCCCGGGTGGCGCGTTTGTTCGCGCGTAACCGTTGGCTGGCCGATGAGGCATCGCTGCCGCAGCGCGAACTGGCGGCTGCCGTGGACGGTGGCCCCTTGCGCATGCAGATCGAACTGACGGCAGTACGGCGCGGCGTGGCCATCGTGCCGGCCTACGACACGCGCAGTGATTTGCCGCCAGTCACCATGCAAAGCGCCGTGGTGGTGGGGCCGGCCAACGAGGAGGTCCATTGCGATGCGATGGGCCGGGTCAAGGTGCGCTTTCCCGCCACGCGCAAGCTGGACCATGAGCATGCAGGCGGCACGGGCGCCTCCGACACGGATGCCGATTCGGCCTGGGTGCGCGTCGCGTCGAGCTGGGCGGGAAACGGACCTGGCAGCATGCAGCAATGCGGCTATCTGGGCTTGCCCCGCGTCGGCAGCGAAGTTTTGCTGGCTTTCCTGGGCGGCGATCCGGACCGGCCCATTATCGTGGGCCAGTTGTACAACCATAATGCGCGGCCGGTGGCCTTGAGCAAGGTGGGCGACCTGCCTGGCAACCGTTATTTGTCCGGCATCAAGAGCCGCGAGATCAAGGGCACGCGTGGCAATCAGCTGCGCTTTGACGATGTGCATGGGCAAATCAACGCCCAGCTTGCCAGCGATCACGGTTCCAGCCAGCTCAACCTGGGCTGGCTGACGCAGGACCGGCGCAATGGCCAAGGCGACGCGCGCGGCGAGGGGGCCGAGCTGCGCACCGATGAGCAACTGGCCATGCGTGCGGGCAAGGGCATGCTGCTCTCGGCCTGGAAGCGGCTGAACGGCGATGGCGGCCACATGGCGCGCAGCGAATATCTGGGCCTGATGGAGAACTGTCTGGAATTGTTTCGCTCGCTGGGCAGTTATGCCGCCACGCATCAGGCGCTGGAGAACGCGGACGAAGCGCAGCAGGAGTTGCAGCAAAGCTTGAAAAGCTGGGAAGGCGGCAGCAATACGCAGCCGCGTGCCGAATTGGGCGGTGCGGCGGCGATTGCCGTCACGGCGCCGGCCGGCATCAGCTTTGCCAGTTCGAAGGCCATCGTCAGCTATGCCGTCAGCAATATCGATACGGTGGCGCAGCAGCACCTGCAAGCGGTGGCAGGCCAGCGCTACAGCGTCAACGCGGGCAAGGGCATTTCGCTGTTTGCCCATGCGGATGGCATCCGCGCCATCGCCCACCATGGCAAGTTCTTGCTGCAAAGCCAGCATGACGACATGGAACTCAATGCCGGGAAAAACCTGAAGCTCACCGCCAGCGAAGGCAAGCTGACGGGCATGGCCGATGAAATCGTGTTGATCTCCAAGCATGGCGCATTCATCCGCATCGCCGACGGCATCACCTTCGGCAGCCAGTCGCCGCTGAACTTCAATGCGCCCAATTTTGTTTTCAACGACCCGCAGAGCATGGCGGTGGAGTTGCCAAGCTTTGCCGAGGGCAAGGCCGACCAGCAATTCATTTTTCAATACGAGGGCGACGACAGCCCTGTCGATGGTGTGCCGCCAGCTCCCCAACTGGCGCCGCAGGCGCACTTTGCCGTGAAGCTGGAGGATGGCTCGTCGGCTGATGGCCGCAGCGATGGAGGCGGCAAGACGGACGTGCTGGAGCGCGCGGCGATGCACCTGGCCGCCATCGAAGTGTTCAACAACAAGGATTGATGACGCCAGGAGAGTGCGATGGGCAGCTATCCGAAAGTGCCGTACGTGGTGGGCGATGACGTGGCGCTCCTGCATTGCGAACGCACCGTCTGCAAGAAGGTCAAGATACGCCGCAACCTGCCGGGTAATATCATCGTCATCCATGGCGTCAACGATGTGGGCGTCAGCTACAAGGCGGTGGAGCACGGCTTGTGCGAGGGCTTGACGCAAAGGCTGGGGCGCGGCTTTACGCCCGCGTCATACCGCATGCCCGTGGCGGCGGACAAGGACAAGCTGGAAGATGATCCCGACGCCGTCTTCTTCAAGCGCACGATCGCCAAGGACACCAACAGCCCCGTGATTCCGTTTTACTGGGGCTACCGCGAAGTTGAGGGTAAGACGACTACCGTCAACGGTCAGTTCGTCGATCGCTACGGCAACCGGCTGGACAAGGATCTGTCGAAGGAAGGCGGCCCCTTTGGCAACGCCACCAGCAGCTTGCCCGACATGTGGCGTCCGGGCATGTATGCGCCGGCGGACCCCATGGGCGATGCCTTGCGTCCGCTGAGGACGGCGCCCGGCCGCATGTACATGGTGCTGGCGGCGCAGCGCCTGGCCGCGCTCATTTCCATGATCCGCGATTATGATGCCCAGGACACCGTCAGCATCGTCGCGCACAGCCAGGGCTGCCTGCTGTCGCTGCTGGCGCAAGCCATGCTGATGGAAAAGGGGTTGGCGCCGGCCGATAATTTGATACTCACGCATCCGCCATACAGCCTGGTGGACAGCCTGCCTCTGTTGATGCGAGGTGCCGCCTGGTTCGATGGCGGCGAGGATGCGGCGATGAAGCCCTATTACCATTTGCTCAGTGGTGCGCAGACCATGGGCGCGCGCCTGCAGACATTGGTAAACATCGTGGCCGGGGTGGCAAAAGGCAGTGGCCAGGCCTGCCAGCCGTCGTTTGCCGACTTGAAAAAGGACGAGCATCGCGGCATGGTTGGCAGCCGCTGGCAGAGTGCCGACGACCGCGACAATCGCCGCAAGGTTTATCTGTATTTCTGCCCTGAAGACATGACGGTGGCACTCGATAACATTCAGGGCATAGGGTGGGATGGTGTGCCCGATCATGCATCGGGAAGTGAATTGGTGGAAGAGGAAGAGACATCGAGTCTTGATGGCTACAGTATCTCCTCCGGGCACACCAAGATAGTGGAACATCAAAAGGTGCGGAGCGCGCTGGCGGAACTGGGTGGCAGATTTTATCAGCGGGTATTCAGCAACAAGACCCGGCTCGATCCGGCCACGGGAAAGACCACGGTGTCGTTGGTGGGCAAGCCGCCACCGTTTGACTTTCCGTTGCGTCTGTCGACGGAAACGGAGCAATCGCACGTGGAGGTTTCTTTGCGAAAACACCGTGCACAACATCAAGCGGTGGCCTGGCCTGTCAATACCCGGTTGAGCAAGACGGAGCAGCGCAATGGCATTCGTACTATCACGGGCGAAGCATTGAAGCAGCCCGTAGCCGCCGACTTGCGCGGCACATCGCAAATCGATCCGGTAAATATCCCGGCAACGTCCATGATGAGAAACCGTCCTGTTGCCGATCAGGGGCCTGCGGACGAAGTCGATCCCTGCGATGCGTCGGTCGCACCGACCAGCGGGAGCGGCATGCAATTACGCAGCGAATATCGTCCTGATCCTGGTGGTTATCAAAAGTTTCCCGAACGGGTGGAACACCTCACTCCACGAGAGCTGGCATTGATGACGGCAAGCTACAACAAGGAAAAAGGACTGGACGTGAAAGACAAGCTGGATCAACGCGAAATTGTATCGGCGCAACGCTACCCTGACAGCAAGGTCGTGGCGAAAATTCAGGAAAGCCCGAACGAGGCGCGCTTGCGCTGGCAGCGGGAAGTCAGTGCCAAGTCTTTCCACAGTTCCATTATCGGTAGCGCGAAAAATCATAGCCAGGTGACCGCGTATGACGTGGCGATTGGTAGCGGCAAGGCGTCATCCGATCCGCAGTTCTATGCGTATTTATGTGCGGTGGCGGATTGGCGGGTGAAGATGCTGAAGAAAGGTGAGCAACCGAGAGACGGAATACTATTAATGCATCGATTTCGTGCTTTGTATTCTTCTTATCTGGATGTTGAGCCAGCATGGCGGCAATCAATTATTGAAGGAAATATTGGCTATTACAACAGCGGAAATTTGCCTGCAGGACTACCATTATTGTCGGGCGCTTTATGGAAGATTGTCGTATCACAAACAAAAAATATGAAAATAGTGGCTGAAAAAAAGATAAGTAGCGTGTCCAAGACGCATCGATAACAGGTTATTGGGACTGATTGTGCTTCCTTCAGAATTGCTGACCCAAAAGGTGAGAACTATGATGATGCTTCGTTGGTTGGGGATATCGATAGTTGTTGTAATTTTATTTGCTGGCTGGTTATGGCTAGGCGCCGCATCTAAGAGTCAGGCACGTGAAATTGCGTCACAGTTGCAGGCGAAACAGCCAAAGGTGCCTGTGGAACCGGTGCGGGAGTATGTACTGGAGGTGATTGGACTTGGCGTTACCCTGGATAAGTATCGACAAGGAAAGCTGTGGGATATCTTACAAAAAGGAAGTGCTTATACCAGCATACGTGAGCAGGATCCGACGAAGTATCCGTGGAAAGGGATGGATAAGGATGGGCAGGGGGGAGGCCGAGCCTGCGACGCATTGGAAAACGGCGTTAATTTCACACCCATGTATTGGGGCTTGCCATCGTTGTATGCTGGTTCTCCCATTCTTGATCCTGACGAGCAACCCAGTTTGTACGAGCCGATGGCTGGACTGGTAGCGGGTGCGTCGACAATTGGCCTGCCGGCGCATTTATTTTCGATAGGTCCTTGGAAATTGGATGAGAGACCGGATCGCTTGTTGATTGAAGCCTTTGAATTTTTCGACCAACATCCAGAGCTGCCTTATGTTGTCGTACATTCCGAAGATAGTGTGGGTACGCGCGATGGAGGTCGCAAGCCGGGTGATGCGATGAGACTAAAGGATGGCTATTACATCCCCGAGATGCCCGATGCCACCGCCGTGTTTGTGTTGGCGCGCCGCGAAAGAATAGATCCTTTGCGCCCTTACGTATGGGAGGATCCCGAGAATAAGTTTGTACAGGGGCACTTCAAGGCCATGTATTACGATTTGAAGAGTTCATTGGCCAGGCCAGTCAAATCAATATGGTCCAGTCTTAGCATGCCTCGTCAACCCACCGTCGCCGAATGGCTCGCCGCTGCCGCCGCTTTTGCCCAGCGGCCCGATATCCGTGGCGTGGGCTTGCATACGTTCGACAAGCTCAATCCCTGGGAAAATCGCCCCCCGCGTGACTGGAAGCCGACGCCGTGGTTCCCCATTCCCTGGAACCGGGAACAGATGGAAACCTTTGACCGCCTGCCCTCGTTCGGTTTCGTGCACCGGCCTGTATTCGTCAAGTTCGCGGATGAAGAAGGCAAGCCCGTCACGCGGCGCGACGCGCGCCAGAAGATATTCAATGCAGGCTGGCAGCAGGCACTGCAGACCTTGTCGGAGGCGCAGCGCGGCAAGGGGCCGGCGCGCATCGTGGCCGGCACGGGAAATCAGCCGGAACAGTTGCTGATGTTGGAAAGCCTGCTGCATGACTACACGGCACAGGGCGGGCCGGAAATCGACAGCGGCAAGAGCGCGCAGTTCATCAATACCGATCTTCGCCTGGGCAATACGGGTGCAGCCACCTGGTTCATGCAGATGGCCATCGGCGTGATGGGCAGCTATCGCGATGGTGGCGCCAGTGCGGCGATCAATCTGCGCGACAGCAACGAGGCCAGCATCATCTTCATCACGCCGCCATCGGACGCAACCCGCAAGAAGCAGGATGCCGGCGGCGATATCTTCCGCAGCCGCGTCACGCCCGCCGTCGATCCAGCCAACTATGCGGCGCCATCGGTGGACGCCATCCTGGAAAGCTCGGCGGGACAATAATTCGGGAGGCAGCATGCGCAAAGTCATCCGTTTGGGCGACGCCACGTCGCACGGCGGCAAGGTGCTCAGTTGTGCCGCCACGCACTTCACGGTCAATGGGATTGCGGTCGCCTGCGTCGGGGACTTGTGCAGCTGCCCCATCAAGGGACATCAGGGCTGCAAGATTGCCAGCGGCTCGTCCCGGCACAGCATCAACGGCATCGCCATCGCCTTTGAGGGCGACACCACCACTTGCGGCGCCAAGCTGCTCGCTGGCGGCGCCACCTTGCGCACGGCCTGACGCGGCGCGCTCCTGGTATTTCCTGGTAACTATATAATCTGCGCTTGGGCGATACCCGCCCCTGAACGTCGATTGAAGGAATGCCATGCCAGGATATTTCATGCGCTCTGTAGCGCTCTTTACCGTATCGGCCGTGTGCATCTCAGCCAGCGCCGCCGAGGCGGTGGTGGTGGATGCGCAGCAGCGCGCGTCCTTGCTGGAATTTTATGCGCAGCAATATCCGGGCGAGCCCGCTGCGCGCACCGTGTTCGAGAGCGTGCCCGTGGTCGGTGGCAATGGCAGCGAAGTGGTGGGCAGCGTGGAAACGTCGCCGTACCGTGGCCATGGCGCGCTGTGCCGCACGCAGCGCACCAAGTTCGTGCTGCACGGCGAAGGCAAGCAGGCGCGCTGGCAGGAGGCGGGCATGGAATATTTTGCCTGGCTCGACCGTGGCACCTGCCGCCCCGTGGCCGAACCCGTGCGCATGCTGCAACGCGTCCCCGATGTGGAACTGGAAGGCGTGTTGCTGTACCAGAAGCCGCTGCTGGAGCGGGCGCGGTTATTGATGGCAGGTAACACGGCCTGCGCGCCGCTGCGTGCGCTGAAGTTTGCGCTGGCGGCCGTTGACGTGGGCGCCGCCGCGCCGAGGGCCGAAGAGCGTTATGCACTGGTGTTCAAGAGCGACCGCGACAGCTACGCGCGCGTCTGGCTGCGCAAGAGCGGCGCCCAGTATGACGCCTGGAATGTGACTTGCCCGCCAGTGCTGTAAGCTGCGCCTCTTCGATTTATTTTTTGACTGTTGCAACCATGAACGAAAATTCCACTTCCGCCCGCAGCTGGGGCACCATCGTCACGCATAGCGACGAGATGGCCATCATCTACCGCTATGTCGAGGCCTTCCATGACGACTGGGACCTGTCGTCGCAACCGGACCGCATCATCATCGCCTGGCGTTATGAAGATGAAACAGGCATGCCCGCGCCGAACGAGCGCGAGCACATGGAAGAGCTGGAAGCGGCGCTGGCGCCCGTGGTGGAAGAGGGCGGCTTCGCCACGCTGGCGCTGGTGTCGACCGGTGAAAACCTGCGCGAATGGATTTATTACACGCAGTCGGGCGAAGAATTTTTCAACCGCCTCAACACCGCGCTGGCGCCGCGCCCGAAATTCCCGATTGAAATCCGCAGCGCGGCCGACCCCGCCTGGTCGACTTACGCGGGTTTCATGGCGGCCTTACCCCCAACGACCTGATCAAACCTGCTGCGCGTCGTGATCTGCCACCTGCGATGCTCACTGTGCTAAAGCACAGTTCCGCTCTCGGCGACAGCTCTCTTCCGCTCGCGACGGTTTTATCAGGGTTGGATCTAATCAGGTCAGCGCGGCCGCCACGATGCGCGTGGCGGCCGTGATGATGTCCTGGTTGGTGTCCGCGTTTTTCTGTTCGCGCGTGTAGTACACGGCGATCACCAGCGGCGCGCCGCTGGGCGGGTAGGCCACGCCGATATCGTTGACGCTGCCATACGCGCCCGAGCCCGTTTTATCGGCCACCTGCCAGCCGGCAGGCACGCCGGCGCGGATGCGCTTGTCGCCCGTCGTGTTGCCGCGCATCCAGGCGTCCAGTTGCTGGCGCTGCGGCGCCGGCAAGCTATTTCCCAATAACAACTGCTGCAAGCTGTGCGCCATCGACGCAGGGCTGGCCGTGTCGCGCACGTCGCCGGGGATGGCGCTATTGAGTTCCGTTTCCCAGCGTTCCAGCTGGAACACCGTATTGCCGATGCTGCGCGCAAACGCCGTCACGGCTTGCGGCCCGCCTAATAATGTCATCAAGAAATTGGCTGCGCTATTGTCGCTGTACTGCAAGGTGGCGGCGCACAGGTCGGCCACGCTCATGCCATCGGCCAGATGCTTTTCCGTGATGGGCGAATAGGTGACCAGTTCCTTTTTCTCGTAACGCACGTGCTGGTCCAGCAAGCCCGGCTGGCTGACGCTGCGCGCCAGTACGGCGGCCGCCAGCATCGCCTTGAAGGTGCTGGCCAGGGGGAAACGTTCGTCGGCGCGGTAGGCCACGCGCAGCTCGCTGCCGTGGCGCCAGGCGGTAACGCCGAGGCGTCCGCCTGCGGCCTGTTCCAGCGCGGCCAGCTGCGTGTGGGCGGCGGCGATGCTGGTGGCGGGCGCGGCAAACAGCAGCGGTGCCGGGCACAGCATGGCGGCGCCACTGGCCAGCAGGAGGTGGCGGCGGACGTGGTTCAGGGATTCAGTCATGGTTTGTCGGTATTGTTGGTGTGGAAAGGGTGGCCAGCAATTCGCCGATGGCGAGCAGGTTGGCCGGTTTGGTCAGATGGTGGTCGAAGCCGGCCGCGCTCGATTGGCTGCGGTCGTTTTCGGCGCCCCAGCCCGTCAATGCGACGAGCACGACGTTGGCGCCGGCCGGTATCCGGCGCAGCGCGCGCGCCACCTCGTAGCCGTTCATGCCAGGCAAGCCGATGTCGAGGAAGATAACGTCTGGCAAGAACTGCGGCGCCACTTCCAGCGCCTGCGCGCCATCGTGGGCCACTTGCGTGGCATGGCCCATCATGTCGAGCACGGCGGCGAGGGTATCGGCCGCATCGATATTGTCGTCGACCACCAGCACGCGGAAGTGCGGGCCGCTGGCGCTGCGGAGCGGCGCGGCCGGTGCGGCGGGCGCTTGCGCTTCCGCCAGCAGCAGGGGCAGGCGCACGCTGAAGGTGCTGCCCAGGCCGGCGCCGGGACTGGCCGCCGTGGCGCTGCCGCCATGCAGCTCGGCCAGGCGCCGCACCAGCGACAGGCCGATGCCCAGACCGCCCTGCGCGCGGCCCATGTTCTGTCCCACCTGGGTAAACATGTCGAAGACGGTGGCGATCGACTCGGCGGGGATGCCCACGCCGCTGTCCTGCACCTCGATCAGCGCCTCGTCGCCATCGCGTACCGCGCGCAAGCTGATATGGCCGCCGGCGGGCGTGTACTTGGCGGCATTGTTGAGCAAATTGCCCAGCACTTGCGCCAGCCGCGTGGGGTCGGCCTCGAGCGGCAGCGCCTGCTCATCGAGCGTTACCTGCAACTGGTGGCGGCCCGCTTCGATCAGCGGCATGCTCGTTTCCACGGCGCCCGCGATGATGGTTTTCAAGTCCGCGCGTTCCAGCCTGAGTTCGATCTGGCCCCGCGTGATGCGGGCCACGTCCAGCAAATCATTGACCAGATGCACCATCTGATTGACTTGCCGCTCCATCACGTCGCGCACGCGCGCCATGGTGGCGGGCTTGTCGGCGGCCAGGCGCATGATCTGCAAGCCGTTGCGGATGGGCGCGAGCGGGTTGCGCAATTCGTGCGCCAGGGTGGCCAGGAATTCCGTCTTGCGCCGGTCCATCTCGGACAGGTTGTCGGCCAACTGGCGCAATTGCTGCTCCGAGCGCTTGCGCTCGCTGATGTCGCTGAACAGCACCGTCAGCAGGCGGCTGCCGGGGCCGCCCAGGCGCGCAGCGAAGACCTCGAACCAGCGCTCCATGGCCACGGCTTCGTTTTCGTAGCGCACGGGTTCGCCCGTCTTGACGACCTGGTCGTACAGGTCGAACCAGTGCTGGTCGTGGTCGGGCACGAAGCTGCGAATGGTCTTGCCGATGGCATTGACCAGCCCCGACTGCTTGACGAAGGCGGCGTTGCCTTCCAGGTAGCGGAAATCGATAGGGCGGCCCTGCTCGTCGTACAGCATTTCGATCACGCAAAAGCCCTGGTCCATCAGCTCGATCAAGGTGCGGTAGCGTTCCTCGCTGCGGCGCAGCGCATCTTCCACCTGTTTCTGGCGCGTGATGTCGAGCAGGACGCCGGGAAATTGCAAGGGTGTGCCATCGGGCGCATACTCCGCGCGGCCCCGCGCGATGACCGAACGGTACTGGCCATCGCCGGCGCCGATGCGGTAGCTGGCCTCGAACGGCGTGTGCGCGTGCACCGCCTGGCTTATCTGCGCGCTGACTTGCTCGCGCTCATCGGGATGGATGAGCGCCAGGTAGTGTGCCAGCGGCGCCACCGGGGGCGCATCGGCATGGACGGAGAACAAGCGCGCCATATTGCTGTCGGCCGTGACCCGGTCGGCCACGATGTCCCAGTTCCAGGTGGCCACTTCACCGGCCTCCAGGGTCAGGCGCAGGGTTTCCTCGTTCTGCTTGCTGGTCGTCAGGTCGAGCGAGATGCCGGACAGGGCGATCACGTTGCCGGCGCCGTCGCTGGTGCAGGTGCCGCGCATGTGCGCCCAGTGCAGCGATCCATCGGGCCAGCGCACGCGGATGTCGATCTCGAAATCGCTGGCGCTGGCGATGGCGGCATGCACCACCGTTTGCCAGTGCTGCAGCTCGCCGTCGAGCATGGCGCCCGTCAGCTGCGCGTAGTCGACGTGGCTGGCAGGTGGCAGGCCCAGATTGGCCTTGAACGCGTCGGAGCCGGCCATGCTGCCGCTGCCCAGGTCGATCTCCCACGTGCCCATGCGGCCGCCCTGCATGGCCAGGCGCAGCCGCTGTTCCGTCTGCCGTTGCTGCGTCACGTCGCAATGCGAACCCAGCCATTCAACGATGCTGCCGTCGGGCGCCAGCACAGGCAGCATGCGCACGACCATATTGCGGTAGGTGCCGCTGACGTGGCGCAGCCGGTATTCCGCTTCGAACACGCTCGTCAGATGTGACGGCATGACGTAAGGCAAGTTGCGGTCGTCCGGATGCAGTGCATTGAGCCAGCCGCGGCCCAGCAGTTCGGCTTCGGTCTGGCCCGTGAAGGCGCGCCAGGAGGGCTGGTCGGCATCGAACTGGCCGAAGGTCTTCGTGCTCCAGACGATGTCGCAATGGGCGCGCAGCAGTGAATGGGCGGCCTGGGCGGCGGCGATGGAGGACGGGACGGCGTTGCTGGGCTGGCTCGGTTCTGGCATGGAGGCGATCGACGATGGTGCGGGGTACCGCCGCCGCACTGGGATGGGGCGGCATGGCAGTTCAATTCTGGCGATATTACAACTATTTTTACGCTCTGGGCTGTCTTGCAGGACGCCAATTCTACTTTCTGCAGCCCACGAGAAAAAGGCGCGCCATCCAGCCAGTCAGCGGGGGAAATGGCAAGGAAATAGCAAAACAGGGGCGCTATTGTGGCTGAATAACCACTAGTCGGCCCGTTATGTTGATGAATGAATATTTTACATAACAATATTCTTGCAGCGCATCAGGCGCGTGAATTAAATTGGCGCCTTATTTAAAAGTTGGTGTTCATCAGACATCCCAGAGATGCGGCCGCCACCGCTGTCAGCTTGGACGACAGCCAGGGCAGAGCCAGTGACGCCAGGAGCGGAGAAACATCCGCTTGCGCTGCTGCACCGAGATGGTGCAAACGATCATCCAGCGCCGTACATAAGCCGGAGACAGGTTTCGCAATACTTTTTTAAACTTCTGGGAAACAACATGATCAAGATGTCCAAGATGCACCAGCGTTTGTGCGCCAAAAGCGCCGCCATGCTGGCACTGTCCGCTGCCTTGCCTATCGGCTCGGCCTATGCTGATGAAGTCGCTGCTGATACGACCCCTGCCGCCAGCCAGCTGGAAACCGTGACCGTGACGGCGCAGCGCCGCAAGGAAAATATCCGCGACGTGCCCGTTTCCGTATCGCTGCTGCGCGACGAGAAGCTCGACGTGCTGGTATCCGGCGGACAAGATATCCGCGTGCTGGCCGGCAAAGTGCCTAGCCTGAACGTGGAATCGTCGAACGGCCGCACCTTCCCCCGCTTCTACATCCGCGGCTACGGCAATACCGACTTCAACATCTTTGCATCGCAGCCTGTTTCCCTGATTTACGACGATGTCGTGCAAGAAAATCCGATCCTCAAGGGCTATCCGATTTTTGACGTGGCCGGCGTGGAAGTGCTGCGCGGCCCGCAAGGCACCCTGTTCGGCCGCAACACGCCGGCCGGCGTGGTGAAATTCGAATCGGCCAAGCCGAAGCTGGAGAAGGTTGAAGGCTATTACAACGTTTCCATGGCCACGCACAACACCAGCAATGTCGATGGCGCCGTCAACGTGCCGCTGAGCAAAGAATGGGCGCTGCGTGTCTCGACCCTGCGCCAGCACCGCGACAATTATGTCGACAACACGTTTACGGGCAAGAAAGATGCGCTGGACGGCTACAACGAACACGCCGAACGCGTGCAACTGCTGTACGCACCGAACACCACGTTCAACGCCCTGTTCAATGTGCATCAGCGCACCACGACCGGCAGCGCGCGCCTGTTCTTCGCCAATGCAATCAAGAAGGGCACGAATGACCTGGTCGATGGTTTCGACCCGCAAAAATCGTACACCAATGGTCAGAACTTCCAGCGCCTGCGCACCAGCGGCGCCAGCGCCCGCCTGAGCTGGGACCTGGACAGCGTCAAGCTGTTCTCGATCACCGGCTATGAAAAGGTCAACAATTACCTGAGCCATGGCGACATCGACGGCGGCGTACCTGGCCCTTCGAATAATTTGCCATTCCAGGTAGAGACGGCTGGCGGCATCAGCGGCGTCACCCAGTACAGCCAGGAGTTCCGCGTCGAATCGAAAAACGCCGGTCCTTTGAACTGGCAGTCGGGCCTGTACTTCTTCGATGAAGATGCCAACGGTTTCACCGACAACTTCAACAGCGACACGGGTGCGCTGACCTCGCACGTGGCCAGCCATCAGAAAAACAAGGCCTGGGCCGCCTTCGGTTCCGTCAACTACGCCGTCAACGAAGATTTCATGTTGCGCGGCGGCTTGCGCTATACCAAGGACAAGAAGGATTTCAACACGGTCGAAGCGGATCGCGTGAAGCAAATCTCCCCCACCAGCGCCGATGTCAGCAAGGGCAAGGTCAACTGGGACTTGAGCGGCACCTATAAATACAATAAGGACGTGAACTTCTACGCCCGCATCGCCACCGGCTTCCGCGCGCCGAGTATCGCACCAGCTGGCGACAAGGTGCCTGTCACCATCGCTGATGCGGAAACCATCCTGTCCTACGAGGCCGGCATCAAGGCTGACTTGTTCAACCGCCGCGCCCGCGTCGCCTTCAGCATTTACGATTACGAGATCAAGAACCAGCAACTGACCGTGGTTGGCGGCAGCGCGAACGTCAACCGGCTGATCAATGCTGCCAAGACCAGCGGCCGTGGCGTTGAGCTGGACCTGGAAGGCTTCGTGACGCCTAGCCTGAAAATGTCCCTGGGTGGCAGCTACAACTTCACCCAGATCAATGACGCTGGCCTGGCCGTCAGCAAATGCGGTTTTGCTTCCTGCACCATTCTTGATCCGATCAATGCCGCCGGCAACGTCGTCATCAACGGCAATCCGCTGCCACAGGCGCCAAAATGGATCGTCACGGCCACCGGCCGCTATTCGATCCCGCTGGAAAACGGCGAACTGTTCCTGTTCACGGACTGGGCATACCGCAGCAAGATCAACTTCTTCCTGTACGAAGCGGCCGAATACACGGGCAAATCGTTGCTGGAAGGCGGCTTGCGCGTAGGCTACATCTGGGATGCCGGCAAGTATGAAGTGGCCGCGTTTGGCCGCAACATCACCGATACCCGCCGCATCACGGGCGCCATCGACTTCAACAACCGCACGGGCTTCATCAATGAGCCACGTCAATTTGGTGTGCAGTTTAAAGGCAACTTCTAATTGCCTGATACGAGGCGCCGGCCCTTGCGGCCAGCGCCTGCTTCAACCTGCCCGGTTTGCGCCGCGGCGGGTTTTTTTATGTGCGCTCGGGAAGGCGCGCCAGCCGCTGCGCCCAGGCGGGAATGGCTTGCCGCCAGAAGTCTTCCACGTCGTCGGCGCGCACGTCGAGACCGAGGAAGCGGGCGGCCAGCAGCAGCGCCGACGCCAGCAGTTCGCCGGCATGCGTGCCAGTATCGAAGGCGAGGGCGCCCGTCTGCTTCGACAGTTTCTCGCCGCTGGCATTGTTGACGACAGGCACGTGCAGAAAGCCCGGATGCGGCAAGCCCAGCACGTCCTGCAGATACAGCTGGCGCGGCGTGGAATCGAGCAAATCCGCCCCGCGCACCACCTGCGTGATGCCCTGCACGCCATCGTCAACCACCACGGCCAGCTGGTACGCCCAGTAACCATCGCCGCGCAGCACGACGAAGTCGCCCACCTCGCCGGCCAGGTCCTGCCGCTGCGGACCATGCCAGCGGTCGGTGAAGCCATACACGGCTTGCGGCCCCTCTGGCACGCGCAACCGCAAGGCCCGCGCCGCCTTGCCCGGCGCCAGGCCGTGGCGGCAGTTGCCCGGATACACGGCGGCCCCGCCCTTGGGGACACCCGCCTGCAACACCGAATCGTGGATCTCCTTGCGCGAACAGCCGCACGCATACACGAGGCCAGCGTCCTGCAAGCGCTTCAGCGCCGCCTCATACAGCGGCAGCCTGCGGCTCTGCCATGTCGCCTCGCCATCCCACGTCATGCCGCAGCGTTGCAGGGTAGCCAGGATCGCCATATCGGCGCCCTCGACATTGCGGTCATAGTCCAGATCCTCGATGCGCAGCAGCCACGTGCCGCGATGCACCTTCGCATCGAGATAGCTGGCCATGGCGGCAACGAGCGAGCCCATGTGCAGAGGGCCGGAGGGAGAGGGGGCGAAGCGGCCGATGTAGGGGGCGGTGGGAGAGTTCGGAGACGGCATGCTGTGAGTGTAGGCGGTGGTGACAGGCGCTGATGGTTTATTGCTCAGGGTGGGGAGCTTTGGCGACAGCGGCAAGTATCGTGCAGGGCGATGGGCAAGTCAAATCCTGGGTTGTTCGCGGGCTGCCTAATTAATAATTAAATGCGTAACGTTATCTTCAACATATGAAATTTCTTCCTTGCAGTAATGCGCGTCATTCAGTTCTCTGAAATGTAAATCCTTGTCGAATTCCTTCGTTCTGAACTTGTTACTGAGCAGTGCTACAACGCTCCCCTCATCTGGCCAGTCTGAAGAATACAATGCTATCAATGTATTTTCAAAAGAAATTTCATCGAGAAGACAGATTTTTAATTTTCGAGGTAGCTTCTTCAATAAATTCAGCCAATGTATCTCACTTGCTTTTGGGAAAAATGTATCACTATTTTTGATGGATGCTACTATTCGTTGCTGCACTTCTATAGATTTATCTATGTTGGTATACGATTCACAATGATCGTTCATTTTCAATCGGATGGGTGATTTTCTGGCTACTTTGTACTGCAATATTATGCATGAGGAAGATAGTTTTATGTCATGCTGTACGACGATGCTCCCCCATGAAAATTGAAATACTATTTCTGATAGGCCTTTCACTTGGCCGGAAATGCCAGACTTTTTTTGAATTTGTTTGACTAGCGATGAGTCACTCACGCCGTTGCCTACGGAATTATTTTCAAAGTAATGCATTATTATGTAATCTATTACTGGGAAATTTTCTTTTACAATAATTAACTCGACAACGTAATCGCCTACCCATCCGTTGATATCAAAAATATACATCCCAGTCCCTGTTGTTGTGGGTTTGGTATGGAATATATTGATAATGCTATTTATGAAATCGTTTGCTGGCGTTTTTTTCGATAATACAATCTCTCCATTGACGAGCAGTAATCCATCAATGAAATCAAAAATATAGCCTGGGATTTCAAATTTTTTCATTCTGTTATGCGGAATTTCGAATGAGGCATCTCGTATGAATTATTGCAGTGATTCAGCACGGTTCGTAGAGGCAAATATTGTTCCCCATCGGATCTTCGACGTTCAGAAAACTTGCGTAGGGAGTCTCTACGTAACTGACGGAAAAAGCAGTTTTCTCCAGTCGCTCCTTGAGCGTGTCAATATTCTTCGTTGGTAAAGTGAATAGATTGATCGTGCCACCTTTGCTGCCTACGCGATGTGCTTGTTCAATGTTTGAAGGATGCATGAATTCTATTGAGAATTTTTTGTTGGACTCGTGAGCCATCGTGAGGCGGCGACTGGTACCTGAATCACACTGAATGGTGCTATCCATCGTAATAAAAAATCCGAGATTATCAATGTAAAATTTTTTTGCTTCGTCAAAATTCAGGCAAAGTATTCCTATATTGATTGTATTTAACATGCAATTTTTTCTGGATTTCATGGTTATCTCTTGGGAGAGAGGATAAATACGAAGAATATTTTTCAAATTACATAAACCAGGATTTTATTATGAATAAAAAATCTTCACAGGCTTCATGTTCTTCTTTGAAAACGCGAAGACCTGTCTTTATTCCTCGTTCATAGTAAAAAACTTCCCAACATCCATTTTTTTCTCTGATGCACAGACTCTCATCCTGAGTCGGATCGCCAATCGAGAAAGCATTTGATGGAATGCTTAAAATTGCCATCTCGTGTGCAATATCTGAAATATTCATCTATATGGTAATCTGAATTCGATATTGATTTTATTGATAGGCACAAAAAACGGATGTGGTTTGATTATGTGGATCGTGACAGGCGTCTATTTCCCCCCATGGCCCTGCTTGCGGCAGAATGATGCCAAACTCATCCAGAAACCAGCGTCTCAATCTTCTTGTATATTTTCCTTCGGGTTTAGACTGAAAACCATCCATGCAATTTTCCGGACCAAAATCCCAGTATTTTATGGGTCCATCATCTTTCTCAAAAAAACAAATAACAATTATTCTCAATTTTTTTCGTTTGAAACTTGTTTTGTAGGCGATTACCTCCTCCTCATACTTTATCCATGCTTCCCAGTCTTGATCCATCGAGTGTAGATTTTTTCTTTTCATTCCTCTAAATAGAATGATCGATTCGTTTGCGGAAAAATATCCATTTTTAAGTTTAATATCAGGAAATGTATCCATGATCAATAGTTTTAATTTTATGAAATTTTATCAGTTTATTTTTTTCATCAACCAGGCTTACCCTATAGTTTTCTGATTGGGCATAAAAATAAGCGGAGAAGAAACTCGGATTTAAAAAAATGCAAAACACATATTTCCAACTCTTTCCCTCTGAATTTTCATCGATCAGTAGATTTATTATTTCTGGCGTTATTAGTTTGGCATTCCAAGCCTTCGATAGCTTAATTTGGATATCAGTTCCATTTCCAATTTCAAACTTCATACTTGACAAAAATTCCTTATGTGGATAAATAAGAATTTTCATTTTTGTCCTTTGATTTATTGCGTATGAAAATAGTGCATATTCCAGGATATTCCAATTGAATCCATCGTTGATTGAAGAGATGCTGAAGCTGAAATGTTGCCCCATGAAAAATTAAATGCGGAGAATGTTTTCTTTATCTCATCAGGACCTTTTTCCAAGACTTTAGCAAGTAATTTGGCCAGCCTGTTTTTGTCGGATATTAATTGGTACTCTGTCGTGTTATATCCATATTTTTTTGTGTTTCCCCCATCCCACGATAGCCAAACGCTTTTCATACAATAATTTTCAAAAGTAAAATTTATGCCAAATTCAAATTCATTCAAGCTTCCGCACGTTGATAAATTATGCACATAGGTATTTGTTTCGTTGTCTTCTATTTCAATGTCATTTTCTTTTGCAATTTTAATAAACTCAGATTCGTTAAGTGGTGCCATCATGATGCCGTCCAATAGGAGATAACCATTTTTTGTATCAAAAGATATTTTTTTCATTTTTTTGAAACCTTTCCGGATGACCTGGTACGGAGTGGTAATACGATAATCTCCAACCGGACACTATGCCTTGACCGCTAACGGATGAGATTTTCGCATATCCACTCCAGAGTCTTGGCATAGGAAATATTTCCTTTTTTTCGTTCCTGCGCCGCTTCATGAAGAAAAGAGTTCCGTAGTTCCGGAGTTCTCTTTTGCGCGATCCACATGCAAATAGAATCAGCGATAGCATGATCTATATTTTCCTCATCAAGTATTTTTGCCATCATGTGCAAGCCTTTCAAAACATGATTTTTCCACATGTGGAATTCGGCCACAATCATGCGCAATCTCAGGGATTTGCTTTTTTCGAAGCGATCAAGAATTTTCTCTTGTTCATAGTTTGGTGAGTTGTGTAGGTAGTAACTAAATATAGGTTCAATATGGCCATTGAAAACATTGTCGTCGTCGGCAGATACATTGATGACGATGATATTTTGTGCAATTTTTAACATGGCTGCGTTTGCAGGACTTTGATAACTTGCTTTAATGTAATTTAATGAAATTCATTTTTGATAATTGATTTTAATTATTTTCTTGTCTTTTTTTGATATAAGATAGACCACCGTTCGACCCAGCGAGGTTTTCCCTCCTAGTATTGGATTCTCTCCCTTTGCAAGGTTTGGGTGGAATGTTAATTCTATTTTATTATCCTCATCTTTTATGTAGATAATGAAATCTTCAATATTTTTTTGTTTTTTTTCAAAATCCTCATAGGCTATAATGGAATATATAAAATATTTTCCTAATATCATATAATTCACATTTTCTGAGTTTTCCATTTTTTATTTTATAGTTTTTTTGAGACGGTATGTACGCGTTGTGTTATATCAATATTTTTTGAATTTATTGATAGCTTAAACACTCGTTATGCAATTGATATTTATTTAATTTTTAAAATTTGGCTATCTATGACGATATGATCTGATAATGATGTAGTCTTTTTTTGAAATAAAATATGTTACTGCGTATCCTAAGGATGTTTCTCCTCCTAAACTTTGGTGTTCTCCTGGGGCAAGATTGGGCATAAAAATTATTTCGACTTGTTGATTGTCGTCCCTAATTAATATTTTAAAATCCTCAATATTTTTTTGTTTTTTTTCAAAATCAATATATGCAATTGTTGTATATCTAAAATATTTCCCAGAAATTTCGTCATCAAATTGTCGGACCTTTTCCATAATTTTTCTCCTTTAATTTCATTGTTGGACTCAATATTTTGTGCTGGTGATGTGTGTGAAAACAACAATTAAGATAAAAATTGTCTTTTTATAAATTGTAAATATTTTCATTTTTCGAGTTGTATCATTTTAATGCTCCACTCGTAGTGCCTAAATAACCTTTATATTTAAATTTCCCTATTCCCTTGGATTTCGCAATATCTATGTCGGCCCTTGAGAAATTATTGCTTTTTTATGAATATGATTGTTGATTATTTTTTTAGAACCATTCATTTAATTCTTTCATGAAATATTCACAGGCATTATCTTCATTTTCAAATGTATGAAATGAGGTCTTTATGCCACGTTCATAATAGAAAATTTCCCAAAGGTTGTCATTTTTTTGCATGCACAAACTTTCATCCTGTAATTTTCTATTTATTGAATATGCATCGTCCGGGATATTTTTGCTTTTTATGATATTTAGCATTTCTGGAATTTTCATAGCGTCTTTCAAGGTATTGGCCCGCATGGCAAAACTTCTATTAAGGATCCATTTTTAATTAAATCGTCGACAGGGACAGGTAGCTCATATTGCATTCCCATGCCAACCTGGTTGAACCACGGCGCTGCTAACCCAGCGTCCACTTGGATTGGTTTTAAGACTTGATATACATGATAAGGTTTTCCATTCTGGTATGATTGGGGTAGTGCTCTATGTGAAAATTTTACTCCTTGAGGGGATACAAAAGTTCCACCGGGATACCCGAATCGATCTATGCTTGTCATTGGTAATAGTGAAAATTTATTAGGTATATCATTGAAGCCACGATTTGTCGGCCAGCCTGGATCAGCAGCAAACCTGCCATACTGATCTCTAAATCTACCGTTATGATCTTTGTCAACTTTTGAGGGATTTGCTTTACCACATACTAGACCTAATGGATCGGTCATCATGGTAGGACTTGGTGAATAGAAGTAACTGTTGATACCGCCTAATAGACCTATTGGATCTTGCGTCAGGTAACGTCCTGGCTCTGGGTCATAATACCTATAGCGATTGTAAAACAGCCCCGTTTCCCCATCCTCATACTGCCCCTGAAACCGCAGCGGCTGCTTGATTTCTCCTTCGACGTGCAGCAAGCGTCCCCAAGCTTTGTAGCGTCCGCTCCAGATCACGTTCCCTTGCGCATCCGTCAGCTCGCGTGGCGTGCCCAGGTGATCGCAGTGGTAGTGGGTGATGCGGTCGTGTGTTGCCGCGTCATCGGCTGCCGCTTGGATACCTTGCCATGCCGATACCTGCAGCGTTTCGGTGTCCGCTTGTTCTTGCTCAATGGCGGCCTGCAGTTCGGCGTCGTGCCTGGTGGCAGGCAAATCCCATTGGGCCACGCGCGGCAGGTGGACCGTGCTGGTCTGGCGGCAGGCTGGCGAAGCGATCCTGGCCAGCGGCACGAAGCTGTCCGGCTCGTACAGGTATGTGACCGTGTCTTCCTGCCCAAGTTCCTGTGCCAGCGTGTCGCCATCCCAGACGAAGAAGGTGGTGGCGGAGCTCGTGCGTGCGGGCTGGTCTTTGGTGATGTCCTGCCGATTGCTCCAGCGTGCTTCTTCTACCCGTTTGGCGATGCGGCGGCTGAAGGCGTCATAGAAATAGTGGGCGCGGTGGCGCGATTGGCGTTCCGTCCTGGTGGCTTGGCTGAGGCGGTTTTCGGCGTCGTATTCGAGCGCCAGATCGCTCCACGTCGACTCCCTGCCCGGCGGATGGAAGCGCTTGCCGGTGGCATTGCCTTGCTCGTCGTAATCGTATTCAGTATCGCCGTAGCGTGTCAGTACGTTGCCGGTGGCGGGAGCCGTGTCGAGCAGATTGCCTGCCGGATCGAAGGCGAAGTGTTCGGCCAGGCCCGGTTGCACGGCGGCCAGCAGTTGGCCGACGGGGTCGTAGGTGTAGCTGAGTTTGCCGAGCGGGCCGGTAGCGGTGGCGCCTGTTTGAAAAATGGTGGTCAGGTTGCCCTGCGCATCGTAGTCGAAGCGGCGTTCGCGCACGGGGACGGGCGCATCGGCGCCACGCGCCAGGGTCAGCTGCGTGAGCCGCGATTGCGGGTCGTACTGGCGCGTGGCGAGCAAACCGCTGCTGCCCAGCTGCCGCTGCTTTTCGCGGTGCAGCTTGTCGCGCTCGACATCGACCACGGCCTTGCCTTGCCACAGCACGCCATGCCAGTGGCCGGAACCATAGCGCAAGGTATCGATGCGGCGTCCGTTCGGCAAGACCGTCTGGATGCGGTTGCCCAGCTCATCATAGGCATGCGTCATGACAAAGCTGGCATCCGGCACGCGCGGGGCATTCGGCAACCTGGCCATCTCGGGCAGCGTTTGCAAAAAGCAGGCGCTGCGCTCTTCGATCAGCTGGCCCAGGGCGTCGTGGACAAAGCGCTGTTCGGCTTGCGGCGCGGAGACGGCCGTCAGGCGGCCCAGTGCATCGTAGGCGTAGCGCACCACGCCGTCCGCCGTGGTCTTGACTTGCAACAAGCCGAGCGCGTCGCGCAGCAGCTGCGTGCGCTGGCTGCCGCACTCGCTGGCGGTCAGGTTGCCGGCCTGGTCATAGCTGTATTGCGTGCGCTTGCCATCGAAGCCCGTTTCCGACGTCAGCCAGCCTTCCGCGTGATACGCGAGTTGATAACTTTCGCCCTTGGCGTTGATCAATTCCGTCAGTTGCAGCGCGCTATCGTAGCGATACTGTAAAGACTGGCCAATGGCGTCCGTGCGTTCCACCGGCAAGCCCTGGCCGTTGTAGCGGTAGCGCGTCTGCTGGCCGGCGCCATCCACGTGCAAGACCAGATTGCCGTCTGCATCGTAGGCGTAGTGTTCCCGTGTTTTGTCTGGTGCGATGAGCCCGGTCAGGCGGCCGAGGCCATCGTACTCATAGCTGCTGACGTGGCCCATGGCATCGCGCGCAGCCGTCAATCTTCCCTGCTTGTCGTAGCTGTATTCGCTGCTGTGGCCAGAACAGTCCGTGTAGCTGGTAAGCAAGCCCTGTCGGTTGTACTGAAAATGCTTGCTGCCGCCCCTGGCGTCGATCAGTTCCACCAGTTGGCCGCGCTGGTCGTAGCGGTAGCGCGTGACGTGGCCCAGCGCATCCGTGATGCTGACGGGACGACCTGCCGCATCGTATTCGCGGCGTGCGGTGTTGCCCAGCGCATCCGTGAAGGCGACGGGCTGGTTCTGGCCATCGTATGCGATGTTGCTGCCGTTTCCCTTGGCATCGATGCTGCGGGTCAGGTTGCCGGCCGCATCGTAGGTGTAGTGGATAGCGGCGCCGTTGGCGTCGATATCGGCCAGCAGCATGCCGTCGCGGTCCCACTCGCGCCGGCCCAGCGAGGCGGTTTTGCCATCGATGACGCGGCGCACTTCGGTGACCAGCCAGTTGGCGTCGAAGGTGTATTCGAGGACGCCGCCGTTTTCCGCGACGCGGCTGGTGTCGTTGTCCACGTAATCGATGCGCGTGTGCTCGCTGCCATCGCACGCCCGGGTGGCGATGGCGCGCGCCTGGTAGCTGTTGGCCACGGTGACGGGGAAACGTTCGACCAGCTCCTGCTCGCTCAAGGGGGAACCGCTCCAGCGGGCGCGCAGCGCGTCCAGGCTGATCCATTCCAGCTCGTAACTAAAACCCGTGTAGCTGCTGCACGACGTGAGCAGGTGGTGACGATAGCTGTAGCAACGCGTGTCACCGAGCGCATTCGACTGGCTGATCAGGTTGTGGCGCGGCGCGAAGGGCGCCAGGGTATCGTTCGTCTCGACGGCATAGGCGTAGCGGACGTGGCAGAGGCGGCTGCCGTCTGGCAACACCTCGTCGACTCTTCCTATGTGGATGGTCTTTTCCGACTCCCCGCGCATGGCTTCGAGCACGGCGCCATCGTCGCTGCGCAGGCGCAGCACTACTTCGCCCGGTTTTGCATCGATCAACCGTTCGATGCTGATGCCGCGCCCATCGCGCCCTTCGCTACGCACGAGTGCAAAGCGTTGCGTTGCGACGGGAGCGGACGGGGCCAGCATGGCGTTGACGCCGTCGTAGCCGTGCGGCAGCCAGCCGCCTTCAGCGTGCGCGTAGCGGTCGACGCTGCCGTCGCGCCACAGCACGGTAAAAGTGTCGGCGCCGTCGCGCGTCAGCGTAAAACCTTCCTTGCGGCTGTCGTGTTGCTGGCCCGGTTCCAGGCCAGGCAGGCGCAGGGCGCGGCCGCTGTCATCGTGCAACACGATGCCCGCATCGCACAGCGACAGGCTGGTGGTGTAGGGCGTAGACCAGCGCGCGCCCAGCAAGCCCCAGTCCTCGCATTCGGCGCCGGAACGGTAGCAGCGCGTCCAGGCGATGGGGATGCTGCGTTCGAGCGCGAAATCCGTCTGGTACAGGATTTCCTGTCCCGTGCCGAAATGCACGGGCTTGCGGCCCTTGACGGGTTTTTTTGCGGGGCCGCTATCCTTGGGGCAGCAGTCGGATGGCGGCTCCGATTTCGGCTCCTTCTTGCCGCGGCTCTTGCCGTCGTCGCCGCCGTTTTTTGGGGGAGGTTTGTCGAGTTTTGGGGGCGGCTTGTCCGGTTTTTTGCCGACAATCTTTTCCTTGACCTTGTTGATGGTCGGTGCCGCTTTCTTGCCGAGGAACTTGCTCAGTATTTTTCCGCCAGGAACCTTGCCGAACACCGCCGTTTGCAATAATGTGCCTGCCGCATTCATGACCATGTCCGAGGCGGTATTGAGCAAATCTGGTGTCTTGCCTGTCAATAGGTAATCGGCCGCCTGGTCGAGCACCGTGGCCGACGCTTCCATTGCCGTGCCTGTCGCAAGGGTCGCCGTGCCGGCAACCGCGCCGGTTGCTGCCGCTGTTTCCATCGCGGCAGCTGCCGGCAGGCCAACGCCGGTTGCCGCAGCGCCCAGTCCGGCGACACCCAGCACGGCGCTGCCTGTCAGGACTGCGCCGCCCGCATCCACGAGGTCTTCGGCGGCGCCATGCATGCTCTTCGAACCATGATCCTTGTAGTCTTGTGCCGCTTCCCGTATCGCCGCCTTCAGTTCCTTGAGCACGGGCTTGGCCGCCTCTCCGCCCCGTTCATAAATCTTGCCCACGGTATTGCGCGAATTCATCCATACTTCGCGCCCCATCTGTACTAAGCTGGCGCCGTTGGCGCGGTGGATGGCGCTGGCGACCTTGGTGTCGACCTGCTTGCCGACGGTGCCGCTCTTGACGCCACCCGCCTTGCCGGCCGCGTCGCCCCTGACGGTGGGAATGGTGCTGCGCTGATGCAGGATGACGGGTTCGCTGTGCGACTTGACGTTGGGCGAGGCGTTCTGCGCCTCTGAAAATTCGCCGATGATGTTGTAGGGAATAGGTGGCGTGCTGGAGCCGACTGGCGTCTTGCAAATGTCGGGGCTGAGGCTGACGCAATAGAAGCGCGAGGCTTTGGTGACGGTTTCATTCGTCATGGTTTCTTGCCCTGCCTGGCGGCTTCGCTTAGTGCTTCCTGCGCCTGTTCCAGCAGTTCGATGCGGGCGATCTGCGCCGGCTCCATCAGGTGCAGCAGGCGCGAGGCGACCTGGCCCGCGTCGGCCGGCACGATGGCGCGCCAGACCAGTTCCATGGTGGCCGCCTCAGGATCGATCAGCACCGTATCGATGGCCAGGCGCCAGACGAGCAACTGATCGTTCTTGTCCGCCAGCAGCAGGCACATTACTTGTTCGGGCAAGGCGAAGCGCAGCACGGTGTTGCCGCGCGGGTCGATGCGGGCCGAGCGATGGTCGTGGCGGCACAGATTGGTCAGCGTAAATTGCTCCCGTCCCGCCAGGTACGGACATTGCTGGTCGGGTGGCGTGCTGTTCCAGTACGCGAAATCGAAGTCTTCCGGCAGGGCAGGGACTTCGTCGGCATCCCATTGATCCTTGACGACGATGCTGCCGGCCAGTGCGCGGCGCGGCAACCAGCCACGGCCGATCACGGCCAGCCCCGCCGGCGCGGGCAGCTCCTTGCCGCCGGCGCCTTGCCAGAACTGGGCGGCCGTGCATGGCAGAGATGCATCCGTGATGCGCGGTGCGGGCACCTCGTCGATATGTTTCGCATCCAGGTACCAGTGCCGCGCGAAACCGCGTCCCAGCGGGTTGGACTGGCAGGAATCGTGCGCCGCCGCGTTGCAGTCATCGGCCTCGATGCGGCATTGGCCGCCATACGCGTAGGCGTAGCGCAGCGGCAGTTGCAGGAACGCTACCGGTGCGGATAGCTGCCACGGATTGGGCCGCAGCAAACCCACCGTGGCGATGCGGGCGCAGCCCTGCGCCAGGCGCGTGAGGATGGCTTTCTTGCGGAAGGCGCGCTCGCCACTCACTTGCAGGGTCTTGTCGACCAGAATCTTCTTTTCCGACTTCACCTTGATATTGACGAGAAATTGCGGCATCGCCTGCCCGCGCGGCGCGTGCGCCACGCCATTGACGATCACGTCGCAGCGCGGTTTATAGGGCGCGAAGTCGCTTTCCTGAACGGTGCCCGCCTGCGTGTCGCCGTCCAGGTGCCGGTCTTCAGTGGCCAGCGGCGACTGACGCACTATGGGCAGCAGGCTGGCCAGGCCGTCCGCGCCGCAGGGGCCAAGCGCGTAGCCCATGCGCGCCACCACGACGTGAAAGGCCTCGCCGAATTGATCGACCATGTCGAACTGGCTGGCCGCGTGCGGCGTGCGGTTGTCGAACAGCAGGTTGGGGATGTTGAAATGGGCTGTGCCGGCGTCGTTCATCGTCAGCCCGGGTTGTTGTCGATGTCGTCGCCATGGATCTGCACCTTCGATCTGCCGCGGATGATGATTTCATCGGCAACGAGTTCGATGCGTCCCGGCGTGATGGTGATGCTGGACGTGCCTACCGTCATCGTGTGCGAATCGGTGGCCGTGAGCGTGCTGTCGGCGCCGACGATGACGCTTTTCGTCAGGCCGATCTGCTCGGCCTGCGCCAGCACCACGGTGGTGTTCATGGCGCCGATGACGGTGGTCTGGTAGGCCGCGCCGATGGTCAGCACCTTGGCCAGGCCGATGGTTTCGTCCTTGGCCAGGGTCACCCGTTCCGAACGGTGGCCGTCGATTTGCACCTGCTCGTTGCCGCCCACGTGTTCGCGGCGGTTGTCGCCGATGTCGATGTGTTCGTCATGGTCGACGCGCTCACGGCGGTTGTTGTGCACGGTGATGTCTTCATCGTGGTCCACCGTTTCCGTGCGGTCGCGCTTGACGTGCACGGTTTCATCGCGGTCGACGGTTTTCCTGCGGTCATTGCCCACCCAGTGCGATTCGTCATGCTCGACTTCGATGCGCTGGTCTTTTTCCGCATGCAGCCACAGCTCTTCCGCGTCCTTGCGGTCTTCGAAGCGCAAGGCGTTGGCGTGCGCGGTGGAACCTTTTTTCGAGGAGCGGCTCAGCATGCCGCTTTGCGTCTTGTTGGCCGGTAGCTCCCACGGCGGCATATTGCGCGCGTTGTAGACGCAGCCGATGATGATGGGCATGGCGACGTTACCGTCGAGAAATTGGACGGCCACTTCCATGCCCACCCGGGGCAGGCTGATGTGGCCGAAATTCGGGCCGGCCCAGTTCGATATCACTCTTATCCACGGCGAACTTTTGTCGTCGAAGGTGCCCAGGCGGTCCCAGTGGAATTGCACCTTCACCCGTCCATAACCGTCCGTATGGATTTCCTCGCCGGGCGGCCCGACGACGGTCGCCGTCTGCACGCCGTAGATCTTCGGTTCGCGGCTATGAAAATTGCGGCCGGGGCGCCAGGGAGTGGCGCGGGGGATGCAGGTAAATGTGTTGCTGTAGTGCGAGGTGGCGCCGTGCCCTTGCTGGTAGTTGTTGCTGGCGTAGTGGTGCACGGACAGGATCAGGTATTCGCCAGCTGCGCTGTCGAAATGCCCGTCCAGGGTGAACCAGCGTCCCGGCTGCGCCGTGCGGTCATTGCCCTGCGCCTCGAACAGCTGGCCCTGGGCATCAACCTCTTCCATGCGGCGCTGGGCCAGGGCTTCGCCATCGTCGATGTTTTTAAAACCGTAACTGCCCGTGTTTTCATACACTTCCAGGGACGGCACGGCGCCTTGCCGGTTCAGCGAGTCGCGGCTGGCGCGGGCGCTGCGCGGATTCTTGAAGTTGAAACTGGCCACCGTCATCTGGGCCGGGGCCATGCGCCGCACCGCGCTCCATTGATGCACGCCATCGTCCTCCAGGGAACCGGCCTGGTGCTGGAAGGGCATGGCGTTCGATTCTCCATCGATGGGCTTGCCGGTAGTGCTGTCGTCGTCCAGCCACAAGGTGTGGCCGTCAAGGCGGTGTTCGTAGCGGTAGTGCCAGCCCAGCTGTTCCCAATGCCGGTGCAGCAGGTTGTGGTCGCTCTCGTTGTGCTGGCACGTGTAGGTGATGGCGGGGTCCAGGCCGCTGGCTGCCAGCTTGTAGTCGCGCATCAGGTAGTCATCGAAGACCTTGTCCGTCAGCGCTGCCACCGTCAAGCCGTGGAAGGCTACATTGTTTTGCCGCAAGTGCAGATGTGCCAGCCACGGCTCCAGCACCATTTCATAAAAGGCGAAGCCACCGTCCGTGCGCAGGAAGCGGAACTCGAACACGTAACCATTGAAGTAGCGCAAGGTACCGTCTTCGCGCACCAGTTCGATGGTCACCATCTTGCCCATCACCTTGTCGAGCGCGATGGCGGCGTCGTCGGACAGCACTTCCACCACATGGGAAAAATCGCGCGACAGGCTTTCGCTGGCATCCAGGCTGTTGGCCAGCAACTGGATGCCGGCAGGGCCGTCGCCATGCGGGAAGTGCAGGCGCAGCAGGCGCTGGCCCTGCATGTCGTCCAGTAATGCCGTCCATGCCGCCGTCGTATCGGGGAACTGGCTCATCGCGCATCGCTTCACGGTAGGAATCGTTGACGGACTGTAGCAATAGCGAACACAGGCGTTTTGCGCCGCCGCAAGGTTCAATCTTTGAACGAGGGCATCAATTGCATTTCGTAATGCATGTCGTCGCGGTGGCGCGGTGTGGCGTCGTTGCCGAGGAAACTGTTGCAGCCGAGTCCGCCTTGTGGCGCGCTCGTCAATGCCAGTCCCCGCACCTCGCTGGCGTGCAGCACCAGCACGATCTCGTAGCGCACGAGCGGCTGGCCGAACAGCATCAGCATCTGCCGCAGCGCTTGGCTAGCAGGGGCGCGCGGCAGAAAGCTGGCGTGCTGCTGCGCCGTGAGCGGACCGAGGCGCAGGCGTACGGCCAGGTCGGGGCGGCGGCAGCGCTCGCCGATGGTGGCGCGCTGGCCCAGCACGGCATTGGCCATGCCCAGCGCCGTTTGTTCGCGCGGCGCCAGCGCGTCCATGGCGCCCGTCGCTTCGTCGATGTGGCAGGGCACGCCAAAGTGGTCGCCGAGGATGCGCGCCATGACGATGGACGAGATGTTGCGTTGCTGCAGCAAGCCGCTGTACAGGCCGATCGCCACCTCGTCCTGGCCAGGCTGGCACGCGGCCAGGTCCAGCAGGCGCGACAGGAAGGTGCCGCTGTGGCCGGCCTGCTCGATGCGGTATTTTTGCCACGCCTGGTAAAACAGGGTGACGGCACGGCTGGAAAACAGGTCGAGAAAAGCGCGCGCGCTGGTGTCGCGCTCGCTATGCTGGTGCGCGGTGATGCGCTCCGAATAGTGGCTGGGCAAGCTGCCCTGGCAACCCAGCAAGCCCATGAAGGCGGGCGTGAGGTGGATATGTTGTAAATGACCCGATAGCAGCGCCTGCAGCAAGGCTTCGGCATCGGCGATGCCGTTGGTCGCCAGCGCCTCGATCTGGCTGACGGGAAAGCGCAGCGAGACGCTGTTGTCGAAGCGCAGGATCTTTGCCAGCGCCGCGTGCTCATCGATGCCGTGTTCGGCCAGCCACGCCAGCAGCAGGCGCAGCGCCTGGAAGCACTCGAAGCGCTGCGGCACGTCGAGCAATTGCTGGATCACGCTGGGGTGGCGTCGGCGCTGCGTTCCGTGCATCGTAGGATTTCCTCGCCGCTGCGATGGGATAGCAGCGTCAGTTGGCTAAAGCAGTTGAGCTGGCTGTTCAGGGCGAAATAGCGCTGCAGCACCTGGGCGAAAATATAGATGCTGCTGCCGACGAAGGCTTGTTCGTCGATGCCCAGGCGGATGGCGATGCCGGGCATCAGGGTGGGGAACGGCACGGTTGGCATCCACGCGCGCGTGATGCCGTGGTCGAGCGTGACGATGCCCTGGATCAGGCGCTGCGTGGTGGGTGAGCGGGGCAGGTCGTACAGGCTGAGCATTTTCTGGAATTCGCCCAGGCCCGCTTGCGTCAGGCTGGCGTAGTTGAGCGACAGGTGCGCAATCAGTCGCCAGTGCGTGTCCGCCAGGAAGCGCATGCCGGGCGTGGGCTTGCGCAGGAAGCGCGCGGGGATGCCGTCGGGCACGTCTTCGGCCAGCAGGTCGCCGCCGGACAAGCCGTAATGCAACTGCGTGGGCAAGTCGCGGTTGCTGCACAGCAGCTGTGTCGAGACGGTGGCGCAGGCCGTGCTGTCCGGGGAAAACTGCGGGTCGATCAGGCTCAGGCGCATTTCATGGCCGGGGCTGATGGCCGCCACGGCTTCGTCGCGGCGCGCCAACCAATACTGTCCCTGCTCTGCCTGGGCACCTTGCAGCGAGGCATACAGCGGCAAGAAGGTGCTCAGGCGGTCGCCGGCCTCGTCCTTGCGCACCACGGTGACGGCCTCGATGCTGTGGATGTCGTAGGCGAACGCATGCGTGGCATCGGCTACCAGGGCGTAGTCGGGCTCGGTATGTGTGAGGCGGATCGGCACGCCGGACTTGGCAAACAGGTTGACGACAGGCGTGCATCCCGGCAAGAGGTTGTCGCGGCTGACGCCGGACAAGAGCCGCGCCTCGTGGCTGTCGCTGCGCACGCCCTTGAGGGGCAGGTGCAAGGTGAACTGGCGGCATTGCTTCGGCAACAGGGCCGCCAGCCGCGACCAGGCGATATCGATGAAATGGAATTTTTCCGGAAAGGCGAAATACTCGGTCAGCAGGCGCAGCGCCGGGTGCGAACGGGACGAGAAGGGGATCAGCGCATCGTTTTCTTCGTAACCGGCCGGCGCCAGCGGCGTGCCATCGACGGCCAGCCACGGGCTGTGGTCATCCAGCGCCACGTACGCGCCCGCGCCGCGCAGGAACAGGGCGTCGAGCAGGGCCGCGCGCACGGACGGTTCGCCATCGGCAAACAGGCGCAGGCTGGAAAAACCCGGCTGATCCAAGTGGTAGTTGTCGCTGCCGCTGGTGAATTGAATGCTGAGCAAGGCGCTGGCGCCGTCGGGCAGGCGCAGGCCGGGCGGCGCGTCGATGATGGCAGAAAAATGCAGGCGAGAAATGGCCAGCGGCGCCAGGGTCACGTCATACGCGCTGGTGAACTTGCAGGCCACGCCTTGCACCGGCTGCGAGCGCAGCACGGTGCCGCGCGGGACATGCACAAGCTGGGCCAGCTGGCCGCCACCGGGCGCCTCGTCGGCGGCGATGCGCACGATGGAGCACGAGGGAAACGGCCGCAGATAGTGCGGGTACAGGGTGTCGAGCAGGGCATGGGTGAATTGCGGATAGGCGTCGTCGAGGCGCTTGGCGACCCTGGCCGTGAGCAGGGCGACGGACTGGATCAGGCGTTCGACATGCGGATCTTCGCAGGTGTCGCCGGCGATCAGCAGGCGCCCGGCCGCTTTCGGATAGCGGCTGGAAAACTCGCGCGTGTACTGGCGAAACAAGCCCAGCTCACGCTCGTAATACGGCAGCAGTTGTTCCACGGTCGCGCTCTCCGCCAGCTGGAAAGCTTCATGCTGGCATCAGGCGCGAAGGTGGATGTTGATGCGTGACAATGATTCTTAGAAATGGTACTCCGCGCGTATCATCGGCGTCTTCGCCGTCTGGCCCACGTTGCCCGTGGTGGCGGCCGAGTTGCCGAACTTGTTTTTCCAGTACTGGTATTCCAGGCCCACGCGGAAGGTATTTTTCGGACTGCCCAGGGCCGCGCCCACGTCGAACATCACCTGCATGTCGATATTCGTTTCCACCGCCGTCTTGCGTCCCACTTCATCGTTGCCTTTTGAATCGATGAGGTTAAAGAAGCCTTCGAACGAGAACAGCGGCGACAGGGGAATGCCCCAGGCGCCCGTCAGCATGGCGTGCGTTTTATACGTGTAGCGGCCCGTCACTTGCGAGATGGGCGGGAAGGCGCCGCTGGGGGCATTGCTTTCACGCAGCAACAGCAGGCTGGTATTGAAGAAGCCGGGCACGTCCCACATCAAGGTCGGGCCGGCCACCAGCATGCGCTTGCGCGAGTTGTAGCCGACGTCATTTTTCGTGTTGACGTCGAAACCCAGGGTGACGCCGACGCCGCGCACGGGGCCGAACTTGATGTCGCTGCCGCGCACCTTGCCGATGTCGATGGTGTTGCGGTACACCAGATACGCCTCTTGCGCGCCGGACGTCTTGCCCAGCGCGCCAGGGTCCTTGCTGTCGGACATGAGGAAATCGAGGTTGACGAAGTTGCTGCCGTATTTGTAGCCGCTGGCGTGCGTGATGGCAAAGATGTTTTTCTTGATGTCATCGGGATTGAACGGCTCGCGGTAGTCACTGCCGGCGCGCCAGCTGAGCGCGGTGTCGCTCCATTCGGCAGCCTGGGCGGTCGCTCCCAGGCCCAGGGTCGTGGCAAGGCACAGGCAAGGCAACAGACACGGTAAGATTTTTGGCACTTTCGGCTCCTGATGGCGGTGTTGGAAAACGGATACAAGGGATGGCGGGGCGCGTAGGGCGCATGATGCGCTGCGTTGCCGCAGAATGCGCGCCGTTCAATCCATGATGCGAGAGGCGCGGCATCAGATAATATGCAGTATTTACATACCTACTATCATTTCTTGCATATAATCATCGCATCTTCCAGCCCTTGTGGGGCAAGGCGGGGGCTGCAAAGCAGCTAATTTTTTTCAAAATTGTATACAGGTGTTGTTTTTTTGCAGAAATAGAAATGGACTGCCAAACGCCAGCCCCCCAGCATCCGCGGATGCCGATACGATAGCTATCGCGATGGCTTGACGCCGCACCGATCGATAGACGGACAACTTAGCGAGGCACGAAAAAAACAATGACGGCACGTCTCGAATTACACGACATCAGCAAGCGCTATCCGTCCGTGGTGGCCAATGACGGCATCCACCTCACCGTGGCGCCCGGACAGATTCACGCCGTGCTCGGCGAAAACGGTGCCGGCAAATCGACCTTGATGAAAATCATCTATGGCGCCGTGCAACCCGATGGCGGGCGCATCCTGTGGAATGGCCGCGAGGTCGAGATCGCCAACCCGTCGGCCGCGCGCGCGCTGGGCATCGCCATGGTGTTCCAGCACTTTTCCCTGTTCGACACGCTCACCGTGACGGAAAACATCGCCCTCGGTTTGCCCGCCGGCACCAACATGGCGGAACTGGCGCAGCGCATCGAGGCGACGGCGCGCCAGTACGGCCTGGACCTGGAACCGCAGCGCCACGTGCACACCTTGTCGGTGGGCGAATGCCAGCGCGTGGAAATCGTGCGCGCCCTGCTGGCCAAACCGCAACTGTTGATCCTCGATGAACCGACTTCCGTGCTGACGCCGGGCGCCGTGGAGAAACTGTTTACTACCTTGCGCCAGCTGGCGGCCGAAGGCTGCAGCATCCTGTACATCAGCCACAAGCTCGACGAAATCCGCGCCCTGTGCCATACCTGCACGGTGGTGCGCGCCGGCAAGAACGCGGGCGTGTGCGATCCCACCCAGGAATCGGCGGCCAGCCTGTCGCGCATGATGATCGGCGCCGAACCGCCCGCCGTCACGCGCGTGGCGCGCACGCCCGGTGCCGTCATGCTGAGCGTGCGGCAGCTGGACTTGCCGAAGAGCCACCCTTTTGCCACGCAGTTGACGGACATCAATTTCGACGTGCGCGCGGGCGAGATCGTCGGCATCGCTGGCGTGTCCGGCAATGGCCAGCAGGAATTGCTGGCCGCCCTGTCGGGCGAGGACATGCGCGCGGCCCCCGCCAGCATCGTGCTGAACGGCACGCCGGCGGGACGCTTGCCGCCGGGACGCCGGCGCGCCCTGGGCTTCGGCTTCGTGCCGGAAGAGCGGCTGGGACGCGGCGCCGTGCCCGACATGGGGCTGGCCGACAATGTGTTGTTGAGCTTGCAGACCCCCGCCACCATCCGCCACGGCTTCGTGCGTCATCACGTCATCGCGCAGCGGGCGGCCGCCATCATCGCCCGCTTCCAGGTGAAGGCGGGCGGGCCGCAGTCGCTGGCGCGCAGCTTGTCTGGAGGCAATTTGCAGAAATACATAGTCGGACGCGAAGTCATGCGCGAACCCACCGTGCTGGTGGTGGCGCAGCCGACCTGGGGCGTGGACGTGGGCGCGGCCGCGCAAATCCGCGCCGAATTGCTGGCGCTGCGCGACGCCGGTTGCGCGCTGCTCGTCGTGTCGGAGGAACTCGATGAATTGTTCGAGATCAGCGACCGCTTGCTGGTAATGGCGAAAGGAAAGATTTCACCTTCGCTGGACGTGGGCGAGGCCAGCGTGGCCCAGGTGGGGCAATGGATGAGCGGGCTGTGGCCGCAGGAGGTAGCCCATGGCTAAGTTTGCCTTGCGCCTGGAGGCCCGTCCGACACCGTCGCGGCTGATGTCGTGGCTGTCGCCCGTGCTGGCCGTGCTGCTGACCGTGCTGTGCGGCGCTTTGCTGTTTCTGGCGCTGGGACACGATCCGTTGGCCGGACTGGCCGTCTTCTTCGTGGAACCCTTGCGCGACGCGCACGGCTGGTCCGAGCTGGGCATCAAGGTGGCGCCGCTGCTGTTGATCGCCGTGGGTTTGGCCATCTGCTTTCGCGCCAATATCTATAACATCGGCGCGGAAGGGCAACTGACCCTGGGCGCCATCTGCGGCGGCGCGGCGGCCCTGTACCTGGACGATGGCGTCGGCGGCGCGACCGTCATCGGCGTGTCCCTGCTGGCCGGCATGGCGGGCGGCATGGCGTGGGCGGGCCTGGTGGCGTGGCTGCGCGACCGCTACAACGCCAGCGAAATTCTCGTTTCGCTGATGCTGGTCTACATCGCCCAATTGCTGCTCAGCTATCTCGTGTATGGCGTGCTGCGCGACCCGGAAGGCTTCAATTTTCCGCAATCGAAACTGCTGTCCGACGGCTTGCTGTTGCCGATGGTGATCAGCGACACGCGCTTGCATGTGGGCATCATCTTCGCCTTGCTCGCCTCCTTGGGCGGCTGGCTGTACTTATCCAGAAGCATTGCGGGTTTTCGCCTGCGCGTGGGCGGCATGGCGCCGGCCGCCGCGCGGTATGCGGGCTTTTCTTCGCGCAAGACTTTATGGTCGTCCCTGCTGATCTGCGGCGCCCTGTCCGGCCTGGCGGGCGCCTGCGAAGTGCTGGGACCGATGGGGCAGCTCACGCCCACGGTCTCGCCCGGCTACGGCTTTGCCGCCATCATCGTCGCCTTCGTGGGGCGGCTGCATCCGGTCGGCGTCCTCTTTTCCAGCTTCGTCATGGCCCTGTTCTATATCGGCGGCGAACTGGCGCAATCGCGCCTGGGGCTGCCCAGCGCGATTACGGGCGTGTTCCAGGGCATCTTGCTGTTTGCCTTGCTCGCCTGCGACGTGCTGATCCAATATAAATTGCGCTGGAGAAAACATGGATAACCTGGCCCTGACGATAGCGCCCTTGATCGCCGCCAGCATCAATGCGGGCACGCCGCTGATGCTCGCCGCGCTCGGTTTATTGGTCAATGAAAAGGCGGGCGTGGTGAACCTGGGCGCGGAAGGCATGATGCTGGTGTCGGCCATCACGGGCTTTGCCGTGGCCGTCAACACGGGCAGCCCCACTCTGGGCTTCCTGGCCGGGGCGGGCGCCAGCATGCTGCTGTCCGGCTTCTTTGCCTGGCTGACCGTATGGCTGGGCACGAACCAGTACGCGACGGGCCTGGCTTTATCTCTGTTCGGCGCGGGCGCCTCCACCTACATCGGCCTGAAGTACGTGGGCAACAGCTTGCAGAACGGCCGCTTCGGCATCCCGTTCCTGGAAGACATTCCCGTGCTGGGCCCGGCCCTGTTCCGCCAGCATCCGATGGTGTATCTGTCGCTGCTGCTGTGCGTGGCCATCGCCTGGTTCTTGTACCGCACGCGGGCGGGACTGGTGCTGCGCGCCGTGGGCGAGTCGCCCGCATCCGCGCATGCGCTCGGTTATCCCGTGCGCCGCATCCGCCTGGCGGCCGTGCTGTTCGGCGGCGCCTGCTGCGGCCTGGCCGGCGCGTTCTTGTCGCTCGTGTACACGCCGCTGTGGGTCGAGGGCATGGTGGCGGGGCGCGGATGGATCGCGCTGGCGCTGACCACGTTTGCCACCTGGCGCCCCGCGCGTGTGGTGGGCGGCGCCTACCTGTTTGGCGGCATCACCATTCTGACCTTCCATGCGCAGGCGCTGGGCGTGCCCATCGCTTCGCAACTGCTGTCGATGCTGCCGTATCTGGCGGCCATCGTCGTGCTCGTGCTCATTTCCAGCAATGCCAATTACATCAAGCTCAACATGCCCGCTTCGCTGGGGAAAAATTTCAATCCCGGAAATTAATCACTCACCACAAGGAAAACCATGTCCAAGAAATTACTGTGCGCCGCCGTTTGCAGTGCCATTCTGATGCCTGCCATGGCCGCCGCGCCCGCCGCCGCTCCATTGAATGTCGGTTTTGTTTACATCAGCCCCATCGGCGACGCGGGCTGGACCACCCAGCATGACCAGGCGCGCAAGGAAATGGAAAAGGCGCTGGGCAACAAGATCACCACCAGGTTCGTGGAAAACGTGCCGGAGAGCGCCGATGCGGAACGGGTGATCCGCGATCTGGCGCAAACGGGCAGCAAGCTGGTCATCACGACTTCGTTCGGTTACATGAATCCCACCTTGAAAGTGGCGAAGCAATTTCCTAATGTGAAGTTCATCCACCTGACTGGCTACAAGACGGCCGTCAACGTGGCCAACACGAATGCCCGTTTCTACGAAGGCCGCTATCTGGCGGGCGTGTTGGCAGGCAAGATGAGCAAGACGCATGTGGCCGGTTACGTGGCGGCGTTTCCCATCCCGGAAGTGTTGCAGGGCGTTAACGCCTTCACGCGCGGCATGCGCAGCGTCGACCCGAAGGCGGAAGTGAAAGTGGTGTGGGTCAATAGCTGGTTCGACCCGGGCAAGGAGCGCGACGCGGCCATCACCCTGATCGGCCAGGGCGCCGATGTGGTCACCCACCATACGGACTCGACCGCCGTGGTGCAGGCGGCGGAAGAGAAGGGCAAGTATGCGATCGCCTACCACTCGGACATGAAAAAGTACGGGCCGAAGGCGCAACTGGCTGCCGTCACCCACCATTGGGGCGAGTACTATACGAAGCAGGCGCAAGCTGTGCTGGACGGTACGTGGAAGTCCAGCAGCACCTGGGGCGGCATCAAGGATGGCATGGTCAAGCTGGAAGGCATCAACGCCGCCGTGCCCGCTGATGTGAAACAGTTTGTATTGGCGCGCGAGAAAGACATGGTGGCTGGCAAGCTCAATCCTTTCAGCGCGCCGATCAAGGATAACGATGGCAAGGTGCGCCTGGAGAAAGGCGCGCTGGACGATGCGGCGCTGACGAAGATGGATTATTTTGTCGAAGGCGTGGCAGGGAAAGTTTCCGGAAAGTAATAGGTTTGATTTTAAACTTGCTGTAATATTGCCGGAAACGGGAGCAAGGCCGGGGATACATGCGCATTCCCGGCCCATCCACATAGCAGAGCCTGCATAGGCCCGTACCGGAGATCGACCCATGGACAGACTGGAAGTATTCAAGATTATCGCGCTGCAAGCGAGCAAGGGCGAGCTGACGTTCCCCGCCAACGTCAAGGCCACCTTGAAGCTGCAGGAAGCGCTGGACGACCCCGATTGCCATATCGAGGCGGCCGCCCGCATGGTCATGGCCGAGCCGCTGCTGTCGGCGCGGGTCGTGGCCTTGGCCAACTCGGCCGCCTACAACCGTTCCGGCAATGAAATCGCCAATGTGCGCGCAGCCGTCTCGCGCCTGGGCTTTGCCACATTAAAGTCGATGGTGGCGTCCGTCATCGTGCGCCAGCTGGGCAGTCAGATCACCGACCCGCAATTGCGCGCCAAGGGGGCCAAGCTGTGGGAGCACACGGCCCACGTGGCGGCATTGAGCCAGGTGATCGCGCGCAAAGTCACGCATGTGGATGTGGAAACGGCCATGTTCGCCGCCATCGTGCACGAGGTGGGCGGCTTTTATCTGCTGTCGCGCGCCGAGGAATATCCGGGCTTGCTCGACGACAACACGGAAGACTGGATCGAATACGGCGAAAAACTGATCGGCCGCGGCGTGCTGCGCCAGCTGCAAGTGCCCGACATGGTCTTGCAAGCCGTGGAAGGCATGTGGCATGGCGGCAGCCCGTTCCCGCCCCGTACCCTGGGCGCGACCCTGGTGCTGGCCAACGATCTGTCGCCTGTCGGCTCACCCCTGCATCCGCCGGAAAGCGCCGAGCGGCGCCTGGCGGCGGCGAAGATCGATTTTGGAATTGGCGGCAGCACCTTGCACACGATACTCGAGGAATCGGCCGAAGAGATCGAATCGCTGGCGGCGGCCCTGCTGGTCTGACGCTTCCCCATCGTCTATCCCCGCCCTTGTTGCGGGGATTTTTTTCGTCCGCATTTTGATCCATCTTTCCCCATGGCATACAATCGCCGGCCCGGCTATCCGCCGGACCGCTTTCCTCCTCTTACCCAAAGGATCTTATGCAGAAGCTGTTTTCTTCCATCGCCTTGACTGCGCTGGCGTTTTCCGCGCACGCCGCCACCGGTTTGCCCGTGGTACTGGAAGCGCCGCTGCGCGCCCATCTGGCCTTCCTGTCCAACGATTTGCTGGAAGGCCGGGGCACGGGCCAACGGGGCGCCGACCTGACGGTGGCGTATCTGGAAACCCAGGCGCAGATGGCCGGTTTGCGCCCCGTGCGCGGCAACAGCTACCGCCAGAGCGTGCAAATCGCCGGCGTGAAGTCGCTGCCTGCCGAGAGCAGCCTGCAGGCGCTGGCCGGTGGCAAGGCCGTGCCGCTGGCGTTCGGCCCGGACTGGGTCTGGGCCACGGGCGACTCCGTTGCCGCCCACACCTTCGATGCGCCGCTGGTGTTCGTCGGCTATGGCATCACGGCGCCGGAAGAGGGCTGGAACGATTTCAAGGGTGTCGATGTCAAAAACAAGATCGTCGTCATGATGGTCAACGACCCGCAGCCCACTGCTCTTGATCCGAACCGCTTTGCCGGCAAGGCGCTGACTTATTATGGCCGCTGGACGTATAAATTCGAGGAAGCCAGGCGCCAGGGCGCGACCGGCGTGTTGCTGATCCACACGAAACCGTCGGCCTCGTACGACTGGAGCGTGGTGCAGAACAGTTGGAGCGGCAGCGAACGCTTCCAGTTGGCGGACCGCACTGCCGGCACTCCGCTGCAGGGCTGGATCGCGGAAGAGGCCGCGCGCCGTCTGTTCGCGGCCGGTGGCCAGGATCTGGACGCCTTGCGCGCGCAAGCGGAAAGCAAGGACTTCAAGGCCGTCGCCTTGAACGCCAAGTTGTCGGGCGACATGAAGTCCATCGTGCGCAAGGTGGAACAATTCAATATCGCCGGCATGGTGCCAGGCACCGACCCGGCATTGAAGGATGAAGCCGTCATCTACAGCGGCCACTGGGACCACCTGGGCAAGCAAGGTAAGAATGACGAAAAAGCGGGCGACACCATCTACAACGGCGCCGTCGACAACGCCTCGGGCACGGCCGGCTTGCTGGCCATGGCGCAGGAAGCCGTGAAAAAACCGGCGAAGCGCACGCAGATCTTCCTGTGGGTGGCGGCCGAAGAGCAGGGTTTATTGGGCAGCGCCGCGTATGCGGCCGACCCGCTGTGGCCCTTGAACAAGACGGCGGCCGCGCTGAACCTCGACAGCTTGAATTTCATCGGTGCCACGCATGACATCGGCGCGCAGGGTAGCGAGCGCACGGACCTGGGCGCCATGGCTGCCACGGTGGCGAAATCCATGGACATGCACATCGCCCAGGCGCGTCCCGACCTGGCCGGTGGCTATTTCCGCAGCGACCATTTCAGCTTTGCCAAGGCAGGCGTGCCCGCGTTTTCCATCAATGGCGGCCGCGAGTACATCAAGGACGTGGCAGAGTCGAAAGCCAAGGCGGCCGCCTACGGCCCCCGTTACCATCAAGTCACCGATGAGTACGATGCCAGCTGGGATTTGTCCGGCATGACGCAGCAGGCGCAATTTACGCTGAACCTGGGGCAAGCTGTGGCCAACGCCGCGAAAATGCCGGCGTGGAAGGCGGGCGATGCGTTTGGCAAGGCGCGTGACCAGGCCGCAAAATAAACCCGGGCTCAGACCCTCAACACCGCCAACAGCAAGATTAGCGTTAACTTCCCCGGGGGTCTGACCCCAGCCTTCGCTGCTCGAATCGGTACTTGCTCCACACCAGCAGCAGCAACAGCGGCATGGCGCCGCCCACCATGCACAGGGCGGGCCAGCCGCCAGCGGCAAAGCTGGCGCTGGCCAGCGCCGAGCCGGCCGACGCGCCGATGAAGCCGCCCGCGATGAACACGGTGGTGACTCTTGCCCGCGCATGCGGCGCCAGTTTATAGATGATGGACTGGTGCGTCACTTGCAGGCCCATCACGCCCATGTCCAGCAGGACGATGCCGATCAGCAATAGCACCAGCGAATGGGCGCCGAAGCCGATCAGGGCCCAGCCCGCGATCGAGGCGACTGCCAGCAGCCAGGTGGCCTGGCGCGCATAGCCGCGGTCGGCCATGCGGCCCGCCGTATTCGCGGCAAAGGCGCCCGTGGCGCCTGCCAGGCCGAACAGGCCGATCTGCATTTCCGAATAGTGATACGGCGCGCCGCTGAGCAAAAAGGTCAGGCCCGTCCAGAACACGCTGAAGGTGCCCAGGCCCAGGCCCGAGAACAGGGCGCGCTGGCGCAGCAACGGTTCCTGGCGGATGATGTCGGCCAAGGAGGCCATCAGCTTGCCGTATTGCAGCTTGCCACGTGGCGTCTCGTTCGGCAGGATGCGGCGCAGCATGACGAGCAGGGCCGCCACGACGACGGCGGCCAGCACGTAGACGCTGCGCCAGCCGCCGCTGATCTGCGACACCGTGCCGGACACGGTACGCGCCAGCAAGATGCCCAACAACAAGCCCGTCATGACGGTGCCTACCATGCGGCCCCGGCTGTGGTCGGGCGCATACGAGGCCACCATGGCCGTCACCACCATCAAGGCGCTGGATGTGATGCCCATCAAGACGCTGGCGATGGCGAAGACGATGATGTTCTGGCTGGTGGCAGCCAGCAGCAGCGCGCCGATCTTGGCGATCAGCATCCACGTCAGCAACTGGCGGCGGTTCAGCACGTCGCTGAGGGGGACTAAAAAGACGATGCCCAGCACATAGCCGATCTGCGTGGCCGTGACCAGGTAGCCCGCTTGCGGCACGCTCACGCCAAACGAGGCGGCCAGCATCGAGGTGAGCGGCTGCACGTAGTACAGGCTGGCGACGAGCACGCCGGCGGACAGGGCGAACAACAGGATGCGCGTCGACGTCAGCAAGGCGCTGGCGTCGATAGTGGATGGTGTTGATTTCATGCGATACAACTTTCTTGGAATGATGCTTTTGGACGAGCATGATAGCGGGGTGGCGCATATCCTGCCGGGCAGGGCCGATTTTGCGGCGGGGTGGAAGGAAACCGTGCAGGCCAAACGGCAGGCAAAAAAATCCCGGCGATCGTTGCCGACGGCCGGGAAAAGGGTATTTGGGGAAATACCGAGGGAGGAAAACTGTCAGTTACTGTTGCCGGGCCAGCTCCGCATGCACCTGCGCCGTGATTTCATACGAGCGCAGGCGGTGCTGGTGCTCGAAAATCTGCGAGGTGATCATCAGCTCGTCGGCGCCCGTTTCGGCGATGAAGGAAGCCATCTTTGCCTTGACGGTGTCCGGCGCGCCGATGGCCGTGCACGACAGGACGGAGTCGAGCATGGCGCGTTCCTGTGGCCCCAGCTGTTCCAGATAACCGGGCACGGGCGGCTGCAGGCGCGACGGGCGGCCCGTGCGCAGGTTGACGAATGCCTGCTGCATCGAGGTGGCGCGCAGATGCGCTTCCGCATCCGTGTCGGCGGCGAACACATTAAAGCCCAGCATCACGTACGGTTTCGCCAACTGTTTTGACGGCTTGAAGTGTTCGCGGTAATACGCCACCGCTTGCAGCATCATCTGCGGTGCGAAGTGTGAGGCGAACGCATACGGCAAGCCCAGGTGGGCGGCCAGCTGGGCGCCGAACAGGCTCGACCCCAGTATCCACACGGGCACTTTTGCGCCCTTGCCGGGCACGGCCAGCACGCGCTGGCGCGGCTCGTCGGACATGTAGTCGATCAATTCCAGCACGTCCTGCGGAAACTGTTCCGCGTCCGATTGCAGGTCGCGGCGCAGCGCGCGCGCCGTGGTCTGGTCGGAGCCGGGCGCGCGGCCCAGGCCCAGGTCGATGCGGCCCGGGTGCAGCGCTTCCAGCGTGCCGAACTGTTCCGCGATGACCAGCGGCGAATGGTTCGGCAGCATGACGCCGCCCGCACCCACGCGGATGGTTGTCGTGCCGGCCGCCACATGGGCGATGACGACGGCCGTGGCGGCGCTGGCGATGCCGGGCATGCCGTGGTGTTCGGCCAGCCAGTAGCGGTTGTAGCCCCAGCGTTCGCCGTGCTGCGCCAGGTCGAGCGTGTTCTTGAACGACTCGCTGGCGTTGCTGCCTTCAGCGATGGGCGCGAGGTCGAGTATGGAAAATGGAATCATGGTAGCGATATCGGGACGTGGTGGAAAATCACAATGGACGATTTGTCTATCCCCTGACGCTGGCAGGGTCACCCATGACGGCGCGGCGGGGAAGACAGGCTGGACACATGATAATGCGAATCGGGAATTTGCGTACTGATCGGTAAAAAACTCGGCATTCCGAACACGCGTTCATCACGGAACAGCAGCTGCTGCTGCCTCTGCAAATGTACACGGCTGTCTTGAGCGAGCCGGCGAAATAGCCGCTTGCAAAATTAGAGGGAAGTCATAGACTGCAAGCCTGAGACGAATCCGGGCGCCGAACTTTTTATGCGCATGCGGGTCTGATGTTTCCATATAGGAAGGGAGCAGCTATGCATGAGCAACAGGAGGCCCGGCTGGCGCCAGGCAAGGCAGGCGGGGTGGTGCCGCGCCTGAACCCGAACGAGGGGCGGTCATGAACTGGCCGCTGGAACTGGAAGTGGCGCATAAGCTGGCGCAGATGCGGGGCTGGCTGGAACAGGAACGTGCCGGCGCCGTGCGCCTGCGCGGCGTGGACTGGTTTGCGTGGGCCACGGCGGGCGCATCGAACAGCCATTGCCATACGGCCGAGTGCGGCTGCGCGGAAGTGCTGGTGACGCGCGACGCGGCCTATATCCTGACGGACGAAGCCGAAGCCATGCGCATGCGCGAGGAAGAAGTGCGCGGGCCATGGACGTGGCAAGTGTCGCCCTGGATGCAGCCGCAGCTGTATGAGTTGCGCGAGCATTTCGTGCAGCATGCGGCCGGTGGTGCGCCGGTGCTGTCCGACCGGCCCGGCTTGCACGAGCGCAGCCTGCCCGTGGCCTTGCGCGAAGAGCGGCTGGTGCTGCTGGAATCGGAGCAACTGCGTTATCGGCAGGTGGGGCAACTGGCCGCCGGCGCGGCCGCCGATGCGCTGCGCCAGGCCCGTCCCGACTGGAGCGAGCAGGAACTGGCTGCCGCTTGCGTGCGTGCGCTGTGGCTGCGGGGCTTGCAGGCCGTGCACGTGCTGGTCAGCGGCGCGGAGCGCCAGCAGCGGTATCGGCGCGCGCCGCCGGCCCAGGTGGTGCTGGGTACGCAAGTCGTCTTGGCCCTGTGCGCGCGGCGTTTCGGCCTGTGCGCCAGCCTCAGTCGTCAACGCCGCTTCGGCCCGGCGCAGCATCGCGCCGATGGCGCGGCGGTGGCCATGGACGATGCCGATGCCGCCATGCTGGCGCTGGAAGCGGTGGCGCTCGACGCTTGCGAAACGGGCCACGCGCTGAGCATGGTGTATCACGCGCTCGACAGCGCTTACGCGTTCGCAGGCCAGCCCGATACGGTGCGTACCAGACGGCAGGGCGGCATCCATGGCTACCTGGCGCCCGAAGTGGCGGCCGGCGCGCACACGGAAATCCTCCTCAAGCGGGGCATGGCGCTGGCCTTCCACCCGAGTCTGCCCGGCAGCACGGTGGAAGACACCTTTCTGCTCGATGGCAACCAATTGCACAACCTGACGCATGACCCGGCCTGGCCCTCGGCCATGGTGCAGGGGCGCAGCCGCCCGCTGACCCTGGCCTTGGCCTGATGCGGCCCTGTGCAGCGGCCATCGTCAGGCAGCGGCAAGCCCCGGCACCTGTCAATAGCGCTGCATCACGCCTTTTTGCACGCTGACCCGCTCGCCGATCTGGAAGACGGGCTGGGTATTTTGCATGAAGGTGCGCGTCGTGCCGTCGTCCAGCCGCAAGGTGACGCGGTACAGCATATTGCCTGCCGCACCCGAGGTGCTGCCGGCGGTACCCGATGTGCCCGCCTGCATGTCGGCACTGCCTTGATCCATGCCGCGTGGCACGGTTTCTATCGACTGCACCGTCGCTGAACTGATGTTCATGCCGGACTGATCCATATCGCTGCGCATGCTACTGGCCGGCATGCTGCTTTGCGGCGTCGTGCCGGCCGGTGCGGCGTAGGTTTCGCCGCTATTGCTGCGCGCCAGGCTGGTACTGTCCGTGGAATGACAGGCTACCAGCAAGGTACAGGCCAGGCCGGCCAGCAGCAGGGTTTTTTTCGATCTCATCTTGGTCTCCTCATGGTCGAACACTCAGGATCGGCACCCGCGGTGATGCGGATAGCAGCGATTGCTGCATGTAAGAGCATGGTGGCGCCGGGATGTTCTGTCGCCGTCATCAGCGATTGAGCCAGATCAAGCGTTGAATTACCGTGCTTGGTATAAACGATGCTGGTAATCACTAGGTCGTGCGGCCGCACGATTCCTCACTGTTGAATCGGGAGAAAAAATGTCATCTGGTCCTACCGAAAAACTGATCGATGAACTGGTGCAGGCCGTCGGCGGCACCGCGCGCGATGCCCGTGCGCGCCATGTGCTGGCGCAGGCCTTGCATGGCCTGGTGCGGCTGGCGCGCTCGGAGCAGTTGCTCGACATGCAGCGCGATGCGGCTCGCGCCATGGGGGCCGGCAGCCGGCGCGAGACGCGCGCGCTGATGCGGCGCCTTGGTGCGCGCAGTCAGGGGCAGTTGCCCCTGGCATTGCAGGATAGCGAAGCGGACCGCGCCTGACGGGCGGTCATGTCCCATTCAGGCATTCGATTGCGGCGTACCCTTGCCGAGGGCAGCGGCGACCATTTTGGGCCAGAGGAAACACAGCGGCAAGCAGACCGCCGTGGCGGCCGTGATATCGACCACCCAGTCGCTCACGGCCCCACGGCGGTAAGGCAGGAAACTCTGGATGAACTCGTCCAGCGCGCCCATGGCCGCCACCATCAGCACCGACAGCAGCGCCCGGCGCGCCATGCCGCCGCCTGTGCCGCTGAACAGGATCAGGGCCAGCACGCCATAGCCGAAGGAATGCAGCACGCCGCCTGACGCATATTGGCCCACGTCCGCGCGCACGCCCGGTATGTCGCCGATCAAAATCACCAGGGCATACAACACCAGGGCCGTGCGGTAGCGCAGGCGTGCGTGGCGGTCGGCAAAACAGAGTTCGAGCAAGGGTGCAGGCATGGTGCGTCAGGACGGTGGAAAGGCAGTCACAATATCATGTGCGTGGCGGGTCACCATGTTTTTGCGCAAGAGCTTGCCGATCAGGCAAAAAAAAGGCCCGCGAGGACGCGGGCCAAAAACCCAAATGAAATGGGTCAAGAGTTGAGAGTTGCTCGGTACTCACCATGTCGCGCGCCTTGCCGGCGCCCGCCACAGTCATGAAAGGGGAGTGGTGTGCCATCGCGGCACACCTGTCTGTAGTCAGGCATATCGGTTGCCTGTACAGCAGATGAAGCAAGTATAAGGAGCCAACATGACGGGCTGATGACACGCCGCAACATTTTTTTCGGCCGGCAGAATGACCGGGAAGATTGGATATCGTGGCAAGAATGGCCATGTTTCAGGAGTGACAGCAAAAAAAAAGCCCGCTGGTGAAAGCGGGCTTAAAACTATTTTCTTGGAGGAGAATAGTGGAGACAGGTGCATTATGCTGCGTCGCACGATATGTGTCTAATGATCTTTTTAGATATGCATTATTATTTTTTTATATAACTCGCCTGTTTCACTCTTTCACGGGCACCGTGTAGTTGAGCGCCATGCGTCCGCCATCGACATAGATGGTCTGGCCCGTCATGTAGGTGGCGTCGTCGCTGGCCAGGAAGGCGGCGATGCCGGCCACTTCTTCCGGTTCGCCGCAGCGCCCCAGCGGCGTGCGCGACAGGATCGTGTGGCGCGCCTCCGGGCTCGACAGCACCGCCTGCTTGGCCAGTTCCGTCAGGATGGTGCCCGGGCCGATGCCGTTCACGCGCACGCCGTGCGTGGCCAGGTTCAAGGCCATGACCTTGGTCAGCTGGTTGATGGCGCCTTTCGACACCACGTACGGCACCTGGTTCGGGATCGCCAGCTCCGCATTCACGCTGGACATATTGATGATGCAGCCGCTGTTGCGCTTGACCATCTCGCGCGCCACGGCCTGACCGCACAGGAACATCGATTTCAGGTTGATGCGCATGACCCGGTCGAAATCGTCTTCGCATACGTCGAGGAAATCGGCCGCGTGCGTCACGCCCGCATTGTTGACGAGGATATCGACGTGGCCGAACTGGGCCAGGGTTTCCTTCAGCATGGCGTCCACGTCCGCCTTCTGGCTGACGTCGGCGCAAAAGAAGCGCGCCTGCGGGCCGAGCGCGGCGGCCGCCTGCGCGCCTTCTTCCTTGATGTCGACCAACATCACCTGCGCCCCTTCGGCGATCAGGCGGGTGGCGCAAGCCAGGCCGATGCCTTGCGTGGCGCCCGTGACGATGGCGGTTTTATTGACTAGTTTCATGTAATCGCCTCGGCGGGAAGGAATCAGAGGAGGATAGGTTCGTTCGGCAACTGGTTGCCGCGCGTGCCATCAGCGGGAAAGTGGCTTTGCAGCAGGGTATTTAACTGCTGCAAGGCATCGAGCGTGCTGTCGTGGAAATTGCCCTCCTTGAAGCCGCCCGTCATGGTGCGGCATACGCCTTGCCACTGTTCCGGCGTGATGCGCCGGCCCACGTTGCGGTCGGCGACGATATCGACCTGGTGTTCGGCCAGGTTGATATAGATCAGCACGCCGACGTTATCTTCCGTATCCCACACGCCATACTGGGCGAACAGTTCGCGCGCCCGCTCGCGGTTGCTCACGCCCTGGTAGGCCATGCCAGGCGTCAGGGCCGCCTCGACGATCAGGCGCACTTCCGCCTGGTGCATCGCTTCACCGTCGGCAATCGTCGTCTCGATGGCTTTCAGGGTGCGTTCTGGAAACGCCTGGCGCGCCGTCGCCGGCGTGCCGCGCAAATGTTTTAAAGCGCGTCCGCAGCGTTGTCCGAATGTCAGTTGTTTCGTCATTACCAATCTCCCGAGGCGCCGCCGCCGTCAAAACCGCCGCCGCCGCCACCGAAACCACCGCCGCCACCGCCAAAACCACCGCCGCCGCCGAAGCCTCCGCCGCCACCGCGGTTGTTCAGCGCCTGGCTCAAAATGCTGCCCAGCACGACACCGGTGGCGCCGCTCGACCAGTTGCTGCCGCGCTGCAGCCTGTTAGGCCCGCCGCGCGAACGGAACACGGTCAGCACGACGAGAAAGCCGAAGAACAGCAGCGGCAGCCAGAAGCTCAGGCCGCCCGCTTCCACGCTGGCCGGCGCCTTTTGCCGGGCGGGCGCGGGGAATTGCTCCTGGTTCAGCAAGGTGGCAATCGACCCCACGCCAGCGACCAGGCCGCCGTAATAGTCGTTTTGCTTGAAATGCGGGGCGATGACGTCTTGCAGGATGCGTTTCGATTGCGCATCCGTCAGCACGCCCTGCACGCCGCGGCCCGCCTCGATGCGCAGGCGGCGCAGGGACGATGGATTGTCTTTCGCCACCATCAGCAGCACGCCGTCATCGACGCCCTTGCGGCCCAGCTTCCAGGCATCCGTCACGCGGATGCTGTATTGCTCGATGGCTTCCGGTTCCGTGCTCTTGACCAGCAGCACGGCAATCTGGCTGCCCGTCTTGGCTTCGTAATCGGCCAGCACGCCTTCCAGCGCCGCCTTTTGCTTCGCGTCGAGCATGCCGGCGTTGTCCGTCACGCGCGCCGCCAGCGGCGGCACGGGCTGCAAGCCCTGTGCGCCGGCCGGCGCCATCGTCCACAGCAGCAGCGCCGTCGCCAGCGCCGCGAGGTAGGACCAGGCTTTCATCTTATTTGCCAAAGTTGACGGTCGGTGCGGTCGAGATGGCTTTTTCGTTTTCCACCGTGAACGACGGCTTGACCTTGTAGCCGAAGATCATGGCCGTCAGGTTGTTCGGGAAGCTGCGCGCATGCACGTTGTAATCCTGTACGGCGACGATGTAACGCTGGCGCGCCACGGTGATGCGGTTTTCCGTGCCTTCCAGCTGCGACTGCAAGTCGCGAAAGCTCGTATCGGCCTTCAGGTCCGGGTATTTTTCAGCCACCACCATCAGGCGCGACAGGGCCGACGACAGCTGTCCCTGCACTTGCTGGAACTTTTCAAACGCGGCCGGGTCGTTCAGCACTTCGGGCGTGATCTGGAAGCTGGTGGCGGCAGAGCGCGCCTTGGTCACCGCTTCCAGCGTTTCGCGCTCGTGCGTGGCGTAGCCTTTGACGGTATTGACCAGGTTGGGGATCAGGTCGGCGCGGCGCTGGTACTGGTTGACCACTTCGCCCCAGGCGGCCTTGGTGGCTTCATCCTTGCTCTGGAAGTCGTTGTAGCCGCAGCCCGTCAGGATGCCGGCCAGGACGGTGACGCTCAGTGTCAGGCGCAGCCATTGGGTGAATTGTTTGGTGATTTGCATGATGGGTTCCGTGCAGAGTAAAAGGGATGCGGCAAATATACCTGAAACGGCCCGCAATGTCGGTTTAATAAGCGCCGGCCGCCGCCACCGGCTGACTTGACAGGACCGCGCCGCGTTACAATACGGGGTTTGCAACTGAATATAGAGAAGGTGTGCCGTGAATTTCATCAATAAATTATCCGCCGCATGGACGGCCAATAATTCCCTGCTGTGCGTGGGACTCGACCCCGACCTGGCGAAACTGCCGGCCGACCTGCGCGATCTGCCCGATGGAATCACCACCTTTTGCACGCGCATCATCGACGCCACGGCCGACCTGGCCTGCGCCTTCAAGCCGCAGATCGCGTACTTTGCCGCGCTGGGCGCGGAAAAACAGCTGGAAGACATCTGCCGCTACGTGCGCGAGAACTACCCGCACATCCCCCTGATCCTCGACGCGAAACGCGGCGACATCGGCGCGACAGCCACGCAATACGCGCGCGAAGCGTTCGAGCGCTACGGCGCCGACGCCGTCACCGTGAACCCCTACATGGGTGAAGATTCGCTCGATCCCTACCTGGCGTGGAAGGACCGCGGCGTGATCATCCTGTGCCGCACCTCGAACCCGGGCGGCTCGGACCTGCAATTTCTCGACACGGACGGCGTGCCCCTGTACCAGCGCGTGGCGCGCCTGGTGGCCGAGAAGTGGAACAAGAACGGCCAGTGCGCGCTCGTCGTCGGCGCCACTTTCCCTGAAGAACTGGCGCAGGTGCGTGCCATCGTCGGCGACATGCCGCTGCTGGTGCCCGGCATCGGCGCCCAGGGCGGAGACATCGCCGCGACCGTCGGCGCGGGCCAGACGGCGAACGGCATGGGCATGATGATCAGCTCCTCGCGCGCCATCATCTACGCCACGCCGCAAGCGGGCGAAGATTTCGCCGACGCGGCGCGCCGCGTGGCCATTGAAACGCGCGATGCGATCAATCAACATCGTTCGGTATAAACATCACCCATAAAAGATGTAGGTCGGGTTAGGCCAGCGGCCGTAACCCGACAACACCGGTAACGTCAACAATGTTGTCGGATTACGCGGGGCTTTGCCCCGCTAATCCGACCTACCCGGCCTGGTCCTTCAGTCGCGCATGGGCGCCACCATCTCCGCATAGTCGTACAGCTCGCCCAGTATCTCTTCTCCCCGCTCATCCACCGATTCCGACAGCACGTCGATTTCCGTAAACAGCATCTCGATGGTGCGGGCGCCGCCGTCGCCGTCGAACAGGCGGGCGGCGCGGTGCTGTTCCCAGCGCAGGCTTTCCGCTTCGCTCAGGGTTTGCGGGAAATTGCGGGCGCGGTAGCGGAACAGCAATTCCTGCAGGCGCTCATCGGCAAACGAGGGGCGGGCCGTGGCCAGCTTGGCCGGCGTGTCGCGGCGCAAGGATTCGAGCAGGCGGCGGTCGTCGTTGCTGACGAAACCGTTGTACAAATCCTCATCCACGTCCAGCGCGACGTTCGCGCCCGGGCGCTGAAACACTTCGGCCCAGATGGCATCCATGTTCGGCGCCGTGGCGGCCAGCTGGGCGTTGACCTTCGCCGCATCCACATCGATGCCCCACTGCGCGGCCATGGCCGGCGATAGGGTCTTTAAATTGCCGACCAGCATGGGTGACTTGTTCAGGTGCACGCTTTTCACGGGCAGGCGCGTCATGCCTTCCGGCATGGCGTCACTGCGCGTAAACAAACGCGTGCGGATGGTGTCGGCGTCCAGCGAGAACAGTTCGCGCGGGTCGTAGGCGCAATCCCAGACGAGAATTTCATTTTTATTGCTCGGATGCGTGGCCAGCGGCCAGACGACGCCCAGGCAGCCGCGTTCGGCGGGGAACATGCCCGACACGTGCAGGAAGGGCTGGCGCTCGGCGGCGGCCAGGTGCATGCCCATTTCGCTGGCGACCCTGTCCTTCTTGTGCAGGGCCAGGCAGAATTCGAACAGTTTCGGCTGCTTTTCGCGGATCAGGCGGGCCAGGGCGATGGTGGCGCGCACGTCGGACAGCGCATCGTGCGCCGCTTCGTGCACCAGGCCATTGGCCTTGCTCAAGTGTTCCAGTTTAAAACTGGTCTGGCCATCGTCGCGCTTCGGCCATTGCATGCCTTCCGGGCGCAGCGCGTGCGTCATGCGCACCACGTCGAGGATGTCCCAGCGGCCGCAATGGTTTTTCCATTCGCGCGCATACGGGTCGATCAGGTTGCGCCAGAACAGGAAACGCGTGACTTCATCGTCGAAACGGATGGTGTTGTAGCCTACGCCGATGGTGCCCGGTTCCGAAAAGGCCGCTTCGATGGTGGCGGCGAACTGGTGCTCGGGCACGCCCAGCTGCAAGCATTGCTGCGGCGTGATGCCCGTGATCAGGCACGCTTGTGGGTCGGGCAGGAAATCATTTGCCGGCTGGCAATACAGCATGATCGGCTCGCCGATCTCGTTGAGTTCGGCATCCGTGCGGATGGCTGCGAACTGGGCCGGGCGGTCGCGGCGCGGCTGGGCGCCAAAGGTTTCGTAGTCGTGCCAAAGGAAAGTCTGGGTAGTCATTGATGGTCGTTGCTGAATTGGTTATCTGGGCCGCTCAAAGCGTCGCGGCTACAGTTTTCTGAAAACCTGCCGATACTACACGAGAGGATGGTCATCATGGCGTTTCCCGCATGGTGGCATATATTGCCCGTTCAAGGAGGTCTATCGTGTCAATTCCCATCGCCGCAAGCGGCAATTCCACCCCTTCCGTGACTTCCGTCAGTACGGGCGTTGCCGGCAAGGACGATAAAGTCCAGAAAAAGGACGGCGCCAACACTGAAATGAGCGTGAACGAGCGCAGCAAGCTGCAGTTGAACGCGTCCATCATGCAGGCGTCGCTGAATGTCTCGATCGGTTCGGAAAACGAGCCGCTGGCGCTGCTGTACAAGACGGCCATCACGAATATCAATGAAGCGCTGAAGGGCCAGTACGGCGACGATGCGATCCAGAACGCTGCCTCGCAGGATAATAGCGCCGAAGCGACGGCGAGCCGCATCGTGTCGCTGTCGACGGGGTTTTTTGATGCGTTCAAAAAACAGAATCCCGGCATGGACGACGATGCGGCCCTGACCAAGTTCATGGACACCATCAGCGGCGGCATGGAAAAAGGCTTCAAGGAAGCGCGCGACATCCTGGGCGGCTTGAAAGTGCTGAATGGCGATATCGCCAGCAATATCGACAAGACGTACGAGCTGGTGCAGAAGGGCTATGCGGATTTCATCGCCGCACACAGCAGCAAGAAGGATGACGCGGCCAAGCCGGCCGACAGCAAGGCTGCCTGATCATTATTACTGAATGCGCCGGAAGCGCCTGAGAATTTCAGGTGCTTACGCGGTTGCGTCCGCTTGCCTTGGCGCGATATAACGCCGCGTCGGCGGCCGCGATCAGTGCCTCGTCGTCCTGTTCCGCCGCCAGGCTGGCCACGCCGAAGGAGCCCGTGATGTGCGGCAGCGCGCTGCGCATGTCGGCGAAGATGACGGCGTGCTGCATGCGTTCGCACAGGCGCTCGGCCACCCGCAGGGCCACGTGTTCGTTGGTATCGGGCAAGATCACCATCATTTCCTCGCCACCATAGCGCACGGCAAAATCCGTGGGCCGCAGGGCTGCGCCCAGCACTTGCGCGGCGATGCGCAGCGCCTGGTCGCCCGCCTGGTGGCCGTGCGTGTCGTTGAAGCGCTTGAAATGGTCGAGGTCTATCATCACCAGCGACAGCGGCGAGCCGCTGGCGTGGGCGGTGATGATCATGTTGGGCAGTAAATCGGTCAGCCAGGCACGGTTGTACAGGCCCGTCAGGCTGTCGACCATCGACAGCTGGCGGTAGAATTCGCCCAGTTTCTGGCGCCGGCGCAGCAGGGCATTGGCGGCGCGGATGCGGAAGGACAGCAAGCGCAGCAGATTGCGCGCCAGGCCGTTCGATTGTTCGATCAATTCCCAGACGACGGCCGCGTCGATCACCAGCAAATCGGTTTCTTCCAGGGCGGAAATGGCGGCCAGGTTGCTCGCTTCATCGAGCACCGATTGTTCGCCCACGCTTTCGCCGGGCAAGACCTTGCTGACGGTGCCGTCATCCATGCCCGTGTGGGTGTCGGCCGCCACGGCCAGCGAGCCGCGCAGGACGATGTACAGGCTGGTGCCCTGGCTGTCGGCAATGGCTTCGCCCGCTTCGAGGCGCATCACGGGGCAGGGCGCCAGCATGGCGGCCGTCTGGCTATCCGCAGCATCGCTAAATAGCTGTAAATCGCCGATGTTGCAGCCTGAAGCGCCGAAGTTGCCGATCTGTTCCACAATCATACTTTCAAAAAGCCGGCGCGCGCGAGCAGAGGGCCGGTAGCTTCATGATAGCGTAAAGCGGCCTTGGCCGTCACGGCAAAGGCTTGCTTGATGTCACTTACTGTGAGAAATACGACAATTATTTCATTGCGGCGTCAATACGCTGGAGCAATGCTGGTTTGACTATTGTTGTTGCCGCGCGCGAAAGGCGGGCCAGATGTGCAAAGGCAGCCTTGAACGGCTGCCTCAGTCTCTGGAAATCCTGCGGGTGGGGAATTACTCGGCGGTTTCTTCCGCTTCGGCCGTATCGATCACGGCATTCTTGCCGGTGGCGTGGCGCTTGCTGTCTTGCAGGCGGCCCAGGGCACTATCGATGGCGCGTTTCAGTTTGTCGGTGGCGCCGGCAACGGATTGATGCACGGTGGCGTTCTGTTCGGTCACGGCAATCGGTTGATAGCCAGCAACGCGTGCTTCCATGACGCAGCGGATATCGTCGGCACCGCCTTTCGGGCCATTCGTGTCGCTGATGTGGACTTCGATGCGGGTCAGGTTGTCGCGGAAGCGGTTCAGTGCGCTTTCAAGTACGGATTGCACATGTTCGTTCAGTCCAGCGGTGTTGGCGATGGTGCTGTCGGTATGAATATTGATTTGCATATGCTTACTCCTGTCAATTCAAAAAAAACCCATCTCAGGCGTGCTGCGGCCTGGTTGCTGCCTCATGCACATGACCTCTGTGCATGGAACTTATCTTACTCCTCTTTCCAGTATTTCAAGAGGGGTCGCACGATTAAGATGAGCTTAACCCTTCAGTCAGGTCAAGTTTCCGCTACGAAATTATTTTTCAGCCATTGATGAGCCCGGCGGCGATATTGATCGACAGCCCCAGCACGACCAGGTTGAAGAAAAAGCTCAGCACGGATTGCCCCAGCACGATCTGCCGCATCAGCCGCGTCTGCACGCAGACATCCGACGTTTGCACGGCCACGGCGATGGTGAAGGCGAAATACAGAAAATCCCAGTAATCGGGGTTTTGCTCATCGTCGGGAAACTTCAGGGGGCGCAGCGCGGGGTCGGCCTGGTAATACAGGTGGGCATAATGAAAGCAGAACAGGGTGCCGACGAGAAACCAGGAACCGACCAGGGTGAGGATCGTCAAGCCGTAATGCAGCGCGCGCTCGTCCGGCGCCATGTCTTTCATCGAGGACAGCTGCGAGACGATGGCCACCAGGCTCATCACGGAGGCGACGGACAGGGCCGACAGGACCGTGGCGGCCCGCTCATCCTGGCGCGCCGCCATGGCTTTGACCTTGTGATGGTTGGCGCGCATCATCATCCAGGCCATCGTCGCCAGGTAGAACCAGACGGCGACGTTCCACGCCGTCAGCAAACGCGTCATCTGTTGCCAGGACGAGGGCAGCAGCAGGCCGGCCGCCACGCCGATGGCCGTGGCCATGCTCAGGTGGGGGCGGCTGCGGATGAAGCTGTGCAAGGGAAACGTGATTTTCATGGTGCCGTGTCGTCAGTAGCAATAGCGCATCTTATAGCTTATGCGCTTGCCGCGGTGGCCGTCCTGGCGGCCGTTTCCTTTTCGTGGTGGGGGAAGCGGTCCATGCGCGACAGCACGGGGAATAGCACGGCCCACACGCCCGTCACGGCCAGGGTGGCGGCGCCGCCGAAGAGCACGGCGCGCACCAGGCCGAACCAGCCGGCCGTCAGGCCCGATTCGAATTCGCCCAGTTCGTTCGATGCGCCGATGAAGACGGCATTCACGGCGCTGACCCGGCCGCGGATCTCGTCGGGCGTCTCGAACTGCACCAGCAGGTGACGGATGTAGACGCTGACCATGTCGCCGGCGCCCATCAGGAACAGCGCCGCCAGCGCCAGCGGGAAATAGCTGGTGCTGCCCAGTACCAGGGTGCCCAGGCCAAAGACGGCCACGCCGCCGAACATCCACGCGCCCACGCGGCGCGTGATGGGGAAGATGGCCAGCACGATCGAGCACAGGGCGGCACCGGCGCCCGGCGCCGTGCGCAGCAAGCCCAGGCCGCTTGGGCCGATATGCAGCACGTCATGCGCGAGCGCCGGCAACAGGGCCGTGGCGCCGCCGAACAGCACGGCAAACAGGTCGAGCGAAATGGCGCCCAGCACGATGGGTTTCGACCAGACGAAGCGCAAGCCTTCGAGCAGGGTATGCCAGCTGACTGGGGCGCGCTGCACCACTTGCGGCGCCGGTGTGGTGGCGCGCATCAGCAGCACTGACAGCACCAGCAGCGCGGACGAAATCAAATACACCACCTTGGGGCCGAAGTAATACAGCAGGCCGCCCAGGGTAGGGCCCAGGATGATGGCCACGTGCGAGCTCGACGAGCTGAGCGCGACGGCGCGGCTGAAGTGTTGCGTGGGCACCATGTTCACCAGCACGGCTTGCGTGGCCGGCATCATGAAGGCGCGCGCGCTGCCGAACAGCACCAGCACGGCAAACACGGGCCAGACGATGGAAATACTGCTTAACGTAAACGCCAGCAAGGCCAGCGCGCAAGCGAGCTGCGCCGCCAGGCACCAGGCGATGATGTTGCGGCGGTTGTAGCGGTCGGCCACGTGGCCGGCCGGCAAGATCAGCACGAGGAAGGGCGCGAACTGCGCCAGGCCGATCAGGCCCAAGTCGAACAGGCTGCCCGTGATCTGGTACACCTGCCAGCCGATGGCCACGCTTTGCATCTGCACGGCCACGGTGCCCAGCACGCGGGCGGAAAGATAACAGGCGAAGTTGCGGTGACGCAGGATACTGAAGCCGTTGCCGGCGGACGCGAGGGACATGAGATTTCCAGGGAACAGCGGGGAGGGGGCGGCAGCGGGCGCCGCGCCAGCCGCGCCCCGCTGTCTGGAAGGTGACGCTTACTTGGCCAGGTCGGCTTCGGTGGTGAAGGCGTCCGCGTAGAACTCGTCGGCTGGAAGTTGACACAATTGCACGAAATCGCGGTTGGCCGACTCGACGACGATCGGTGCGCCGCAGGCATACACCTGATACGCGGACATGTCGGGCAGGTCGGCCATGACGGCCTGGTGCACGAAGCCCGTGCGGCCGCTCCAGGCGTCTTCCGGCAGCGCTTCCGAGACGACGGGCACATAGGTGAACTGCGGCAAGTCGGCGGCCCACTGGCGGCACAGCGCATCCATGTACAGGTCGTGCGGACGGCGTGCGCCCCAGTACAGGGTGATCGGGCGCGGCGATTGCTCGTTGATCATGTGCTCGACGATGGCTTTCAAGGGGGCAAAGCCCGTGCCCGAGGCCAGCAGCACGACGGGCTTGTCGGAATCTTCGCGCAGGAAGAAGGTGCCCATCGGGCCTTCGAAGCGCAGGATGTCGCGCTCTTTCATGCTGCCGAACACCTGATCGGTGAACAGCCCGCCCGGCATGTGGCGGATGTGCAGGCTCACGGGGCCGCCGTCGACGGGCGCGCTGGCCATGCTGTAGCTGCGGCGTTTGTTGTCGCGCAGCATGATTTCGATATACTGTCCGGCGCGGTAGTGCAGGCGCTCGCTGGCCGGCAGCTGCAGGGTCAGCACGACGACGTCGGGCGCGACTTTTTCGATGGTGGTCACGCGCGACGGCATTTTCTTGATCGGATAGTCGCTGCTGCCCGCCACTTCGCGCGCCTGCACCACCAGGTCGCCCTGTGGCACGGCGCAGCACAGCAGCGAGTAGCCGGCGGCCGCTTCCTCTTCCGTCAGGGAGCGGGCCTGGTATGGCTTATGCTGTACATTGCCGGACACGATCTTGCCCTTGCAGGAGCTGCAGGCGCCACTCTTGCAGCTGTATGGCAAGCCCACGCCGGCGCGGATCGCCGCCGACAGGACGGTTTCGTCCGCTTCACAGCTGAATTGGTGGCCGCTGGGCTGAACAGTAATTTGAAAAGTCATACAATCCTTGAGATGAAAAATATGTTAATGCACTCTTTGCGCAAGCCGGTGGGCTTGCCGCGCCTGCTGATCCTCGGCTGCGGCGACGTCGGCCTGCGGCTGCTGCCGCAGCTAGCGGCGCGTTTTCGCGTCTTTGCCGTCACCAGCCAGCCGGCGCGTTGCGCGCAGCTGCGGGCAGCCGGCGCCGTGCCCATCGTGGCCAACCTCGACGACCGCGCCAGCCTGAAACGGCTGGCGGGACTGGCGCCGACGATCGTGCACCTGGCGCCGCCCCTGTCGTCGGGCTTGCTGGACCGGCGCACGCGCAATCTGGTCGCCATTTTACCCGAGCATGCGCGCCTGGTGTATGTGAGTACCAGCGGCGTATATGGCGATTGCGGCGGCGCCTGGGTCGATGAAACGCGGCAGGTTGCGCCGGCGAATGCGCGGGCGAAGCGGCGCGTGGATGCGGAACAGGTTTTACGGGGCTGGGGCGCGCGCCGCGGCGCCAGCGTGGCCATCCTGCGCGTGCCCGGCATCTATGCGGATGATCGCCTGCCCCTGAAGCGCCTGCGCGAAGGCACGCCGGCCCTGGCCGCTGGCGACGATGTGTACACCAACCATATCCATGCCGATGATCTGGCGCGCATCATCGAACGGGCCTTGTGGCGCGGCAAACCGGGACGCGTGTATCACGCCAGCGATGACAGCGAACTCAAGATGGCGGAATATTTCGATGCTGTGGCCGATACGTTTGGCTTGCCGCGCCCGCCGCGCCTGCCGCGTGCCGAGCTGCGGCAAGTGGTCACGCCGATGCTGTTGTCGTTCATGTCCGAATCGCGCCGCCTGCACAATACGCGCCTCAAACGCGAGCTGGGCGTGCGCCTGCGCTACGCGCGCGTGGCCGATGCCTTGCAGTCGCTGTCTGCCGATACGGCCGGCATCGGGTAAAATGGCCGGTTATCTGCGCACTTTGCCGGACCGGTGCGCAGCGCGCCGTTGCGGCGGCGCGCCATTCACTTAAGGACTACAGCATGACCACCCTCACTTACGAAGAATACCTGGACGAGGTCACCACCGTCCTGACGGAACTGTATGACCTCGACGACGACGCCGCCATCAAGCTGGTCGTGGCGGCGCAGGATGCCGAATTTTTTGTTCCGCACGATGCGCATGAGGAAATGCGTACCGCCGAGCAAGCCAAGAAAGATGCGGTCACCCTGTTCGAGCGCAAGCAGAATCGCCAGCAAACGCAGGAAAAACAGCAACAGCGCGTGCGCCAGCAAAAGAAATAAGAGCCAGCTATTGGCCGCCAGGCCGCTGGAGCATGGCGCAGTGCGGGCTTCGGCGCAACACCGGGGCCTTGCCATTTGATGCAACGCAAACGCATCATGGCGCGCTGGCGATATGGTGAGCAATGTCGTCACGCGTCCTGGCTAGTTGTGGCGGGCTCGGCATCTACAATTAGCGCGACGCAGTTTCCGTCAGCAGGAGCGATCCATGCGAGCTACGAGTCACCCCAGCAAGGAACAGGTGCGCGCCTATATGCGGCGTCGCGAACGTGCGCTGCAGCCGCCACCGCCGCCCGATGAAATTCGCCGGCAGCTGGCCTGGTGCTGCCTGGACGCCTTCCCCGGCACTTGCCTTCCGGCCACCCCGGCCGGCCTGGCCGCGCAAGGCTGGCATTTATCCGCCGACATGGCCCGCCTGGGCACCCTCATGGCCATAGCCTGGCTGATGCACGGCGGTGTTGCTCATCGTAAAAATTGATGACGTGCAGCAAATTTTTCCGATTTGAGTTATCCTCTAGCACATTCCAAGTGCGTCAATTCTCTTCAATTATCACAATTTTGCTTTAAGTTACGCAAAAATCAACAATAGCGTGTATTATATTGTTTGTGGCCTAAAAGCCGCATAAGTGATGGCGCTTTTTAGTGTGTTTACCCTGAATTATTGCAGAAGAGACATTCGGTTTCTTTTTGCCTTAATACAACAAGTACGGATTTTCGATCATGTCTCTCAAACAAATTACCTCTTTGCCTACCTACAACCCGAATCGCGTCCTCGATGCGATCATCGACAAGCTGCAACTGAAAAACGATGCCGCCCTGTCGCGAGCGCTGGAAGTGGCGCCACCGGTCATCAGCAAGATTCGTCACAACACCTTGCCGATCGGCGCCACGATCCTCATCCGGATGCATGAAATCAGCGATTTCAGCATTCGTGAACTGCGCGAGTTGATGGCTGCCTAAGAGCGCCTGACAGACGGCAAACTGAGAGGTGCCGTCTGGGTAAGTCAGGCTTGCCGCGTGCGGCAGCCACATCTGTTTTTGCTATTGCGGGTCGCGGTTCAGCACCGGACGATCGACATAGAAACGCCCCATTTCCAGGCCGCTCGAAGACGACTTGAGCAGCGCTGCTGCCAAGGTGGCGGGCGCGCTGGAAAATGCCGTGCTGGCAGAGCCCGTCGCGCGCCCTGAATACGCCGTCGCCTGCACCGCCGCGCTGGAAAACGCCGTTTGCACGGCCCGGCCCGAGTAGGACGTCGCCTGTACCGCACGCCCTGAATACGCGGCCTGCACGGCCCGTCCTGAATACGCCGCCTGTACGGCGCGCCCTGAATACGCCGTTTCTGCGCGGATATAATCTTCCCCGAACGTTTGCTCATACAGCTGTTTCATGCGCTCGCCCACGCGCTGGTGCGCCGCTTCGTCGTCTTCGCCGCGCAGGCCGATGTACGGAAAGTGATGCAGGAAGTAGCCGAACACCTGTTCGCAGTCCGCCGCATATTTCAGAGTGTCGAGGATGTGGTAGTGCCAGAAGGTATCGACATCCATCAGCGGCGCCGTTTCTTCTTGCGGAAACTGTTTCATCAGGATCAGGAAACGCCGGTATTCGAATTCCACCGCATTGGCCTTCTCCAGGCTCCATCCTTCGCCTGACTCCCGGTGCATCAGCTTGACTTTGATCGCGTCCAAATTCAAATCGGCAATTGCCTTGAAACTGTCGTTCGTATCCATGAATGTCCTTGTGGTAAAGAGCGTTGTGGGAAATACAGTGCAACAAGGGAGAGCGGCGGGTGTGTACTCCTGGTAAATAGTCGAGGAATGCCTGGCCCATGGCGGGCTGGCGCTGAGTTGTTCTACATCAATACTGCATCTAATTACAAAATACGCAAGCGCAGCGTGTTTCATGCGGGATGTGGCTGTCAGGCGCTGGCCCGGCCATCTTCCTGGTAGGGAAACGCCGTGGCGTCCGCGCCCAGCGGCACGCTGACATGCACGCGCATGCCTGCGCCGGGGCTGCTTTCGATGTAGAAAGTGCCACCCAGTAACTTGATGCGCTCCTCGATGCCCACCAGGCCAAATGAGCCCAGCTTGTTGCGTCCGTCGATGGCCGCGCCCACGCCGTTGTCGCTGACGCTCATCGATACGGTGTCGCGGCACTTTTCCAGCTTGACTTGCACGCGGCTGGCATGCGCATGCTGGGAAATATTGCTGAGTGACTCTTGCAGGATGCGGAACAGGGCCGTGGCGCACTGGTCGCTCAAATAGATATCGTCATGGCTCTCGCTGATTTCGCAGGCGATGCCCGTGCGCTGGCGAAATTGCGCCACCTGCCATTCGACGGCCGCATTCACGCCCAGGTCCAGCACGGTGGGACGCAAGTCGTTGATGATCTGCCGCACGCTTTTAATCGTGGCGTCGATCTGTTCCAGGGTCGAGCGGGCGCGGGCGTTCAGGCGCGGGTGGCGGCGCTGCGTGCGCGAGGCGAGCATGTCGGCGTCGATGCGCAAGACCAGCAGGTTCTGTCCCAGGTCGTCGTGGATTTCGCGCGCGATGCGCTTGCGCTCCTCTTCCTTGATCCGGTCGGCGTGGGCTGCCAGGCGGCGCAGTTTCTGGTGCGACAGCTGCAGGCGGATCTGGCTGGCGCGCAATTCCTCCGTCATGCCCGTCGCCATCTGGATGGCGCGCCGGCGCGACGACGCCAGGGCGTGGAACAGCAGGTACAGCAGCATGGTGCTGGCAAAACCGATCAGCAGGGCCAGCCACGGCAGGAAGGCGTCGAAGCGCGTGTACAGGTCGCTCTTGCGCACGCTGAACAGCGCTTGCCAGACGCGGCCATTGTGTTCGATCAGCATCGTGCTGCTCAGGTAGCGGCCCGAGTTGCCGGGCAGCCACCATGGCGCATGCATGCCCGCCGTCGTGCTGTCGAAGATGGGGCGCATGTCGTGCGGCAAGTCCAGCGGCTCGCGCGCCTGCGGGCCGATATCGAACAGGGTCAGGCGGACATTGCGTACCGGCATGTCGGCCAGCGCGCTGCGCATCATCGTCACCAGGTCGTAGCCGATGCCGACGGAACCCTGGTAGGCCGCGCGCCTTTGTTCCACCGTGCCGGTCGGCATGCCGAAGCGGTACACGGGCAGGCGCATGGCCATGCCCGTCAGCTGCGGCCGGCCATCCATCGGCACGGGTACGCCGGAATTGCTGAGCTGCCCGGTATCGCGCGACTGTTCCAGCGCTTCGGCGATCAGGGGCCGCGAAGCGATGTCATAGCCATACTTTTCCGGGGTGCTGGCGATCGGCGCGATGTACACCAGTACGGAATAACGGGCGCGCGGGGCGGGCGGATGGATGGCAAACGCCGGATAGTCGTCGCGCCCGGGCGGATAGTCGCGCTGCATGGCCGTTTCGAAGGCGGCGCGCTGCGACTCGTCGAGTTCCCGGCTGTAATTGAGATTCATCACGCCCGGGTAGTTCTGTTGCAAGGCGAGGTTCGCCACGTAGCGGTGGAATTGCTCGCGGCTCACGTGTTCGTTGGCGTGGAACAGGCTGGCCGTGCCGCGCAGCAAGTTGGTATACGACTTGAGGCGCGATGCGATGTTTTTCTGGGTATTGCGCGACAGATTGTTGAACAGCTCGCTGGCATCGTTTTCGATCGACAGCGAGGCGGCCATGTAGAACAGCAGGCCCACCATCAGCGACATCACGACGCCGAGCAGCCAGAGCGGTTTTTTTTCAGCAGATAAGTGTTTGCCGGCAGTAGTAGACATCGCCATCCGCATCAGGAAGAGGAATCGGGTGCCGCCTGTGTGCTGGAGGCTGTACCAAGTTGCACAAGCACTAACGACATTGCAAATTGCTTAATAGCTGCCTAATATACAAAATTATCGTGAATATAGTCAACAGGCAATATTTCTGTTGGGAACGAAAAAAAACCGCCGCAGCGGTTTTTTTGTGAGCAACATGACGGCTTATTTTGCCGGCTGCCAGCTGTCTTTCAGGGTGACGATGCGGTTGAAGACGGGCTTGCCCGGCTGGCTGTCGACGCGGTCGGCCGCGAAATAGCCGTGGCGCTCGAACTGGAAGCGCTGTTCCGGCTGGGCCAGTTCCGCGCCCGGTTCCAGCCACGCTTGCACCACGTCCTTGGCCAGCGGGTTCAGGGCCAGCTTGAAGTCCTTGCCGCCCGCGTCCGGCTGCGGGTCGGTAAACAGGCGGTCGTACAGGCGTACTTCGGCGGCAATCGCCGTCGGCGCGCTGACCCAGTGCATATTGCCCTTGACCTTGTAGGTGGAGCTGCCTTCCGTGCCCGACTTGCTGTCCGGGAAGTAGGTGCAATGCACGGCGATGACCTTGCCGTCTGCATCCTTGTCAAAGCCCGTGCATTCGACCACGTAGCCGTAGCGCAGGCGAACCTTGCTGCCCGGCTTGTCGTCGATCGGCGGATACAGGCGGAAATAGCCCTTGTTCGGCACTTCCATGAAATCGTCTTCCTCGATCCACAGCTCGCGCGAGATGGGGAAGGTGCGCAAGCCCCGTTCCGGGAAGTGCGGGTGCACGGGCGCCGTGCATTCCACGCTCTCGTTTTCAGGGAAATTGTCGATGATCAGTTTCAACGGACGCAGCACGGCCACCGTGCGCGGCGCCTTCGGGTCCAGGTCTTCGCGCAGGCAGCCTTCGAGCACGCTGTAGTCGATCCAGCCGTCGGACTTCGTCACGCCCGTGCGTTCGCACATCAATTGAATCGCTTCCGGCGTATAGCCGCGGCGGCGCATGCCCACCAGGGTCGGCATGCGCGGGTCGTCCCAGCCGTCGACGATGTGCTCTTCCACCAGCTGGCGCAGCTTGCGCTTGCTGGTGACGATGTAGGTCAGGTTCAGGCGCGAGAATTCGAACTGGCGCGGCACCGGTTGCTGGAAGAAGCCGCCGGCGGCCAGGGTTTCCAGCAGCCAGTCGTAGAACGGGCGGTGGTCCTGGAATTCCAGCGTGCAGATCGAATGCGTGATGTTTTCCAGCGCGTCCGAGATAGGGTGCGTGTAGTCGTACATCGGATAGATGCACCAGGCGTCGCCCGTGCGGTGGTGATGCGCATGGCGGATGCGGTAGATGGCCGGGTCGCGCAAGTTCATGTTCGGCGAACTCATGGCATCTTCGCTCATCTTCGCGCGCAGGATGTGCTCGCCATCCTTGAACTGGCCCGCCTTCATGGCGCGGAACAGGGCCAGCGATTCGTCGCGCGGACGGTCGCGGAACGGCGAATTCTTGCCGGCCTGGCCGAAATTGCCCCGGTTGGCGGCCATGTCTTCGGCGCTCTGGCTGTCCACATAGGCAAAGCCGGCCGTGATCAGGTACTCGGCCATCGCGTACAGCTGGTCGAAATAATCGCTCGCGTAGTGCAGGTGGCTCTGGCCATCGGCATGCTTCGGTTCCCAGTCAAAGCCCAGCCATTTCACGCTGTCCATGATGGTGTCGACGTATTCCTGCTCTTCCTTCGCCGGGTTGGTGTCGTCGAAGCGCAGGTTGCACTGGCCGGCGTAATCGCGTGCCAGGCCGAAGTTGACGCAGATCGACTTGGCGTGGCCCACGTGCAGGTAGCCGTTCGGCTCCGGCGGGAAACGCGTGATCACCTGGGGCAGGCCGGGACGCACGTGGGTGCCGGCAGCCAGGTCGGCTTCGATGATGTTACGCAAGAAATTGGGCGCCAGCGCTGGTGCGGCGGTATTCGGTTTATCGTTGCTCATTGATCAATGCGGAAGAGTGACAGTAAAAAGCATTTTACCGTACCGCAAGCGCTTTATAAGCACGTATTTGCCCCCATATCCCAGCATGCAAGCGACGCGGGCGCCGTTCTATAGGATAATCTGCCTTTAATTCGCAAAAAAACGTGACCCCGGAGCCATGTATGGAAAATTTATATAACGTCCTCGGTGTCGCGCCCAATGCCAGCGACGATGAAATCAAGAAGGTTTACCGTTCGCTGGCCATGCGCTTCCACCCCGACCGCAACCACGCCCCCGGCGCCGAGGCGCGCTTCAAGAGCGTCACCAAGGCGTATGAAATCCTGGCCGACCCGGTCAAGCGCGCCGAATACGACCAGAGCGTGAACCACCGCATCATCATCGATCCGGAAGCGGAAGCCTATGCCCTGTGGTGCGGCGTGTTCCGCCTTCACGGGACCGTATTACCTGCCGATTAAGTCGACGCGGCCAGCATGAGCCGGCTTGAATTACTTGAAAACAACAACAACGGCGCTTTTATGTCGATAACAGCGCCGCGCATTACATTGGAAAGCACAGCATGAGAAGAGTACACCCTGAATTCGCGTACCAGTCGCGCGAGCTGGAAGGCCAGATCGATGGCATCCTCGGCGACCCGCCAAACCGCAAGAACTATAAAAGCATGGTCGACGCGCTGGTGAGCGAGTACGCCAGCGGCGGCGGCATCGAAGACGTGAACATGCTGGCCTTCGCGCTGGTCGACCACATCACCTTCAGCGACCCGAAAGGCTTGCTGGCCGAGAGCGAAGATTACGAGTTCGGCGACCCGGCCCGCGTGTTTTCCATGGCCGCCTGCGCCGCGCCGGAAGCGGCGAAGATGTACGCCGCCATCGAAGAGAGCTTCCCCGACCTGGCGCGCCAGGCCATCATCACGGCCTTTTTGCACAAGAACCCGCGCCTGTGGGACGACGACGACCAGTCGCTCGACCAGCTGGCGGCCAATGACGACGGCGACGACGAGCACGATGAAGACGAAGCCACCGACGATTTCGCCCAGATGTTTGACCAGGATGGAGACGACCATGGCCGATAACAAGGATGATCAAAAGAGTAATCTTCCCGCGCTGACGAAACAGGTCATGGAATTGGTGCTGTCCGGTTCGCTGGGCCACGCCGAGCAGGCGTTTGCCGACGCGGCCGACCAGTACGGCGATCTGGCCGTGGTGGAAGTGCTCAATGCCATCCCGCCGCAAGTGACGGCCCTGCATCTGGCCGGCTTTGACGGCGGCAAGATGTCGCTGGCCACCTTGCTGGTGCCGCCGAAGGCCTGGGCCGACAGCCTGGCCTTCATCGCCGCCACCTGGAGCGACGACCAGATCGAGGATGATCCGGAACGCATCGCCGAGTCGCTGTTCGCGCACATCCACGGCGTGGTGTTTTCCACCGACGACGCCGAGCGCCGCCGCGAGCTGCTGCTCGAAGCGTCCGCCACCGACTGGGGCGCCACCGCGTTCGCCATCCTGTTCTCGATGGCGCCGAAGGAAATCCTCGAAGTGGCGGGCGAAATCGTCATCAAGGGACCGTACGTGACGGGCGTGACCTCGTCCGACAACGACGTCGTGCCGCTGGCCATCGAGCTGGCGCAAGCGAATGAAGACGGCTGGGACCGCTCGCTGTTCGAACTGTTCCCCGACTTCCGCCACAGCGCCGACCTGGCCGATGCCGAATATTCGGACGACCCGGACGAAGAGCCGACCATGTTGCAGCGCAGTACCAAGGAATTGCTGTACCGCCTGCGCAAGCAAGTGCCGAGCACGCGCAGCGCGCCGCGTTCCAGCACGCGCCGCAGCCTGGGCACCGGCATTTTCTCGTAATGAAAGCAGGGAACGTCTAATGCTGCCAGCAATTGTTGTAGAAAATCTTCCGCGCCTGGTGCGCGCCATCAAGCTGTTGCCGAACGACCCGCGCGAGGATGCGGCGCTGGACCTGGCCGATGAATTGACGGGCATCACGGCCATGGTGGCCGAGAAGTTCACGAATGAACGCACGGCCGACGGCATCCAGAAAGCGTTGTATTTGACGGTGGGCGGCGTGTCCTTGGGCCTGGAACAGGCCGTCACGCATGAGGGTGACCAGGCCGCCCTCGATTTCCTCGTCGAGCACGGCGCCGAGCACGCGTTCCAGGTGGGCTTTCGCCTGATCAAGGAATTGTCGCAGCTGCCGGAAGACGCCCTCGTGGGCGAGTACGACCAGGACCCCGTCTACCTTGAGCGCCGTTTGCGCGAGCTGTTCATCGATATTTGCCAGGCCGACCCGAACCAGAACTGGGCCGGCTATGAAAAGTATGCGCTGCAGTTGCAACAACGCAAGGAAGTGCAAGCCGTCGTGCGCCTGGCCGGCTGGCTGCGCCGCCACCATGACAACGGCCCCGTCAGCGACAGCGACTTGAATGCCGAAGGCGTCATCGCCCTGGCCATCATCTTCGCCATCGAAGGAGGCGGGCGCATCGTGGCGCGCACGGGTCAAAAGGAGTTCGAGCGCTTCGTGCGTTCCGTGCGCAAGAACAAGCCGGACTTCGAGGAAGGCTGGGCCGCCCTGGTGGCCAAGGTACCCGTGCAGCACCATCCCGTGTTGCTCGACCGCATCGCCTCGTATCGCCGCAGCTGCACCGTCGTGCATAAAATCCTCACGCGGGCCAGCATGAAGAGCCTGTTCGAGGACCTGGAAAATTACGCGGGTTCGGAGCTGGACGCGGATTATTCGTAATCCAATGCTGTTGTCGGATTACGCGGCGTGCCGCCGCTAATCCGACCTACGCTCCCCCTTCCAGCGCCGCTGCCTCGGCCAGTTTCACGAACGCCGCCACCAGCGGCGACGTCTCTTCTTCCCGTTGGGCCAGTAACAGGCTGGTGGTCGCCTGCGGGTCGGCGATCGGGCGGTAGCACACGCCATCCATGCGGATGCGGTCGAACGAGGCGGGCAGCACGGAAATGCCGCAGCCGGCCGCCACCAGGCCGATGATGGTCGACGCCTCGCCCGCTTCCTGCGTCACCTGGGGCACGAAGCCGGCCGCCTTGCACAAGCGGAAGATCTGCGGATAAATCCCCGTGCCCGCATCCTTCGGGTACATCACAAACCCTTCACCCGCCATGTCGGCAATGGCAATCGCCTTCTTGGCCGCCAGCGCGTGGGCGACGGGCAGCACGAGGAACAGCGGGTCTTGCCGCAGTTGCGTCAGGCGGATGTCGTCCGGATACGTGGTTTCCGGTGGGCGCACGAAACCCAGGTCCATCGTCCTGCCCGAGATCGCTTCCAGTTGATGCAGTGTGGCCATTTCATGCAAGGTCAGGGTGACGTGCGGGAATTGCTGGCGGTAGCGGTTGATGACGGTGGCGAAATACGGCGTAAATGGCGTGGAAAAGGTAAAACCGATGCGCAATTCGCCCGCTTCGCCCCGCTGTGCCCGGCGCGCCGTCACGGCCGCCTGTTCCGCCAGGGCCAGGATGCGCCGCGCATCGTCGAGAAAGAGTGCGCCCGCCTGCGTCAGGCGCACGGAGCGCTTGTTGCGCTCGAACAACTGCGCACCCAGTTCCGCTTCCAGCGCCTGGATTTGCTGGCTCAGCGGCGGCTGGCCGATGTGCAGGCGTTCGGCCGCGCGCGTGAAGTGCAGTTCCTCGGCGACGGCGACAAAGTAACGCAGGTGGCGCAGTTCCATGTTCGTCCAGTAATCGTTTTAAAGTATGAGTTGGGCCTTAAATATATATTGGACGATATGAGTTGGCAATCCTAACATGCAGATTCGCTTCTCTTTTGAAACACGGCCATGTCTGATTCATCGCTCGCTTTTGCCCCCGCTGCCCCATCGGCCATCCCGGTTTCTGCTCCCGCTCCCCGTTCGGCCATCGCCAAGGGGTCCATCGAATTCAAGCGCAGTAACCGCGCCCTGTTCTTCGGCGGCTTTTCCACTTTCAGCTTGCTGTACTGCATCCAGCCCCTGTTTCCGCTGTTGTCGCAGCAGTTCCACCTGACGCCGGCGCAGAGCAGCTGGTCCCTGTCCGTGTCGAGCGGCTTGCTGGCCATTTCCCTGGTGCTGCTGAGCGCCGTCTCGGACCGCATCGGCCGCAAGCCCTTGATGGTGGCGTCGATGTTTTCCGCCGCCATATTGACGATTCTGTCCGCCTTCGCGCAGGATTACGCGCAGCTGCTGGCGATCCGCGCGGCGCTGGGGGTAGCCTTGGGCGGCATGCCGGCCGTGGCCATGGCTTATTTGGGCGAGGAAATCGAGGGGCCGTCCTTGGGCCTGTCGATGGGGCTGTATATTGCCGGCAGCGCCTTTGGCGGCATGTCGGGGCGCCTGATCGCTTCGATGCTCAGCGATTTCCTCTCGTGGCGCTGGGCCCTGGGCGTGCTGGGCGTGGCCGGCGTGCTGGCGGCGGCGGAATTCTGGCGCAGCCTGCCCGCATCGAAAAATTTCGTGCCCAGTACCCGTGGCTGGAATGCCTTGCCGCACGCTATCGGCCAGCATTTTTCCGACCGGGGCTTGCCGTGGCTGTTTTGCCTGGCGTTCGTGCTGATGGGCTGTTTTGTCAGCCTGTATAACTACATCGGTTACCGCCTGCTGGCCGCGCCGTTCAACTTGCGCCAGAGCACGGTCGGCTTGCTGGCCTTTTTGTACCTGATCGGTATCTTCAGCTCCGTCTGGGCGGGCCGCCTGGTGGACCGCCTGGGGCGCCGCGGCGTGCTGTGGATCATGCTGTCGGTGATGCTGTCCGGCATTGTATTGACCCTGTTCGATTCCCTGCCGCTGATCGTCATCGGCATGGCGCTGGCCACCTTCGGCTTCTTCGCCTCGCACTCGATCGCCAGCAGCTGGGTCAGCCGCCGCGCGCGCGCGCCGCAGGCGCTGGCCTCGGCCTTCTACCTGCTGTTCTATTACCTCGGTTCGAGCCTGATCGGTTCCGTCTCGGGCATGATGTGGGGCTTCGACGGCTGGACGGGCGTCATCATCATGCTGGGCCTGTGCCTGGGCGGCGGCGTGCTGATCGCCTTGCGCTTGCGCCATTTGCAACCGCTGGGCGCGCGCGAAGCGGTGGGCTGAGACGGCTACTTGGGGCAGTTGCCGATCATCGTTTCCCCATTCCTGCCTGCGCCCGTGGTCACGCACAAGGTGCCCAGCGCGCTGGTGATTTTATAAGTGCGGCTGCCCCTGGCCTCGTTCGCGCCCACTTCCTCGATTTTTGACGCCTCATACCATTTCGGCGGTACGGCGGCATACGCCTCGGCAAAGCCCTGCTGCATGCGCTTGAAGCCCGTGTCGTCGAGTTTTTGCTCTCCCCGCTGCGGGAATTCCTTGCGCAACTCCCTGTCGATCTTGCCCACGTCGCGTTTGGCTTGCGCCAGGATATCGGCCGCGCTGGGCGCTGGCGGTGCCGTGATCGCTTCCGGCGTTGCCGGCGCTGGCGCCTGCGCCATGCTGGCGACGGGCAGGGGGCGGCTGACGGGCGCCACGATGGGCAAACTCGGCAGACTTGGCACGCGCGCGGCGGCTGGTTTGATGCTGGGCAAGGGCAGGGGCTTGGGCGGTGCCGGGAGCGTGTGGCGCAGCCAGCTGATGGCCGGACCTTGCGGCAGGTTCTCGTCGGTGGCAAGACGCGGCCGCGACTGCACGATGACATAGGCCAGTCCCGCGTGCAGCAGGACGATCAGCAGCAGGCCGGGCGCGCGGCGGGGCAGGGGTGGCAACGAGGTCATGGATGGCATGGAGGTTCAGGTACGCCAATGTATCTGAAGGATTTGACAATTATCTAAAATGTCACACGTGCTTACAAAAAAATTCCACATGGAAATTTCGATGCCATGGCCGTGAGCGGGGAACCCTGTGCCAGCTTGGCGATCCAACTCGGATACCACGCGAACAGGAGATCATCATGATGCAGGTAAAGGAAGTGGCACGGCGCTTTGGCGCCATCGAACACGCGATCGGTCAGGCGGCCCAGCTGTGCGGTAAACAGCAGGGCATGTCCATGGACTTGAAAGATTGCATCAACCAGCTGGACCAGCAAAAGAGTGCCGTGCGGCAAGCCATCGACACGCAAGACGATGCGCGCATCCGGCAGGCGGTCGACCAGATGGAGTCGCTGGGCGACCGCGCCAAGCGGGCCTGTGGCACGGCGTCCAGCGTGACGCCCGAAATGAAGAGCGCCGTGCTCAAGGTGCACGATGAACTATCGGACCTGAAGCACCAGCTGCACTAGGTGTTGTCAGGTGTTGTAAGCGTTTTACATCTGGCGGAACAGATGGGCATATAAGGGACTGACGCGCAGCTGCGCCGGGTGCTGGCGCAGGGTCAGCGACAGCTTGCCCGCGTCGTCGCGCACGGCCGTGGCGATGGCGCTGGCGTTGACGATGGTGCCCCGGTGGATTTGCCAGAATTGTTGCGGGTCCAGTTGGGGCAAGAGTTCCTTCAGGCTGGTGCGTATCAGTGCTTCGCTGTCCTGGCACACGACGTTGATGTATTTGTCCAGCGCTTCGAAATACACGACGTCGGCCAGGGCGATCATGCGTACGCTGTTGCCGACGGCGGCCCGTATCATGTGCAGGCGCGGCGCGGGCGGCAGCATGGCTTGCAGCTGGCTCAGCAGTCGGGCCAGGTTGTCGTCGCTGGCGGACGCTGTTTCCGTCGTCGCCAAGGGTGCCGTCGTGGTGGCTGCCGTTGCCGCTGGGGTTGCTGTCGTTGTAGCGTTGCCGTTGCCAACGCTGCTGTCGCGCAGGCGCTGCTGCAGGCGTTCCACCGTCTTGCCCAGGCGTGTATCGTTGACGGGTTTTAACACGTAATCGGCGGCCGCATGTTCGAAGGCGGCCAGTGCGTATTCATCGTAGGCGGTGACGAACACGATGCGGGGAAACACAATACCGTCGGGCCACTGCTCCGCCAGTTCTTCGGCCGCTTCCAGGCCCGTCTTGCCTGGCATCTTGATGTCGAGAAAGAGGATGTCGGGCTGCAGTGCCAGGCCTTGCCGCAAGGCTTCCACACCGTTGGCGCAGGTGGCGACAATGTCGAGCTCCGGCCACAGCCGCTGCAAGGCGTGCGCGAGGGCGGCGGCAAGGATGGGTTCGTCTTCGGCGATCAGGGCGCGCGGGGTGTGGTGGCTCATGCGAGGGGACTCGTGATGGTGGGTGGAAGGGGGAGTGTCAGGCGGGCGACGACGCCTGCCGGATGGTTGGCGGCCAGCGACAGGCTGGCGGCATCGCCATGCATGCCGCGCAGGCGTTCGCGGATATTCGCCACGCCCAGGTGTGTGCCCTTGGTCTGGCCCGGATGGTCGAGGCCCAGGCCATCGTCGGCAACCGTCAGGATCAGCACGCCGCCGTCCGTGGACGCCTGCACGTGGATATGGCCGCCTTCGATCTTTGGTTCGAGGCCGTGCTGGATGGCGTTTTCCACCAGTGGCTGCAGCAGCATGGGTGGCACTTTGATATCGCGCAAGGCCTCGGGCAAGTTCAAGGTAAAGCGCAGGCGCGCGCCCATGCGGGTGGACATCAGGCCCAGGTAGGCTTGCATCAGGGAAAACTCCTGCTCCAGGGTGGTGGACCCGGCACGCGAGGAAGAGAGGGTGGCGCGCAGATACTGGATCAATTGATCGAGCAGCAACTGGGCACGCTCCGGATCAAAGCTGATCAGGCCCTGCAGATTGGCCAGCGTGTTGAACAGCATGTGCGGTTCGATCTGCGCCTGCAGCAACTGCAGTTGCGCTTGCATGGCCTGGCGCGCCACGGATTCGGCGCGGGCCTTTTCCTGGGCTGCCTCCATTTGCAGGCGCGCAATCTTTTCGCGGCTGCCAAAGAACAGGATGGCCGCTCCCGCCGCCGCCAAGGTGAACACCGTCATGCCGACATTGCGTGGCGACATGGACACGGGCGCGGGAACGTCGATATTGGCGAGCCAGCCGAACAGCATGGTGCCGGCCACCTGCGCCACGGCGGCGCTGACGATGACGAGGATGCTGAACGGCAACAACGGGGCGCGCCGCTGTTCGCCCCAGCACGCCAGGCGGATGCCGTCGATGAGCAGGAAGACGATGCCGCCGATGCACATCGAGGCCAGCAGGTTGAGCCAGAAGCTTTGCCCGCCGCTCAGCACGAAGGTGACGAAGAGGGCACACAGGACGTTGAGCAGCAGCGCATAGCGGGCATCGGCCAGCAGGCGCCGGAAGGGAAAGCCCGTCTTGCGGGGGGCTGCGTCGGTAGTGTGCATGCGGGACTGCTTTCAGGTGTGCGCTCGGGTTGGCAATGCGGCAATTATGGGCGGCTCCGCACGCGGGCGCAACGCCGCTGCGACGAAACCGTGCGGATGTGGCGCCAATCGCGGGATCGCGTCCTTTACACAGGGTCGCTTGCGCGCGATGATGGCAAGACGTCTGGATCGACAACCTCATCACGATAAAGGAACAGCATGTGGCCCTATCCACGCACCCTGGCGCACCGCGGCGGCGGCACCCTGGCGCCTGAAAACACCCTGGCCGCCCTGCGCTGCGGCCTGGCCTACGGCTACCGCGCCGTGGAGTTCGACGTCATGCTGGCGTCCGACGGCGTGCCCGTCGTCGTGCACGACCCGGAACTGGGCCGCACGGTGGCCGGCAGCGGCCATGTCAATGATTACACGGCCGCGCAGCTGGGCGCGATGGAAGCGGGCGCCTGGTTCGGCCCGCAGTTTGCGGGCGAGGGCGTGCCCACGCTGGACGCCGTGGTGGCGTATTGCAAGGCGCAGCGCATCTGGATGAATATCGAAATCAAGCCGGCGCCCGGCGTTGACGTGGCCACGGGCGCGGCGGTGGCGCGGGCCACGCGCGATTATTTTGCGCAGGAAATCGCCGCCGGCGAATTGCTGCCGCTGCTATCGTCGTTCAGCATCGCCGCACTGGAAGCGGCATGTCAGGCGGCGCCGGAACTGGCGCGCGGCTGGCTGGTCGAAGCCATTCCCGCTGACTGGGAGCGCATGGCGAAGGAACTGGGCGTGGTGGCGATCCATTGCGACCATCAGCAACTGACGCCGGAACTGGCGCGAGAGGTCAAGGCGGCGGGATACGGGCTGTTCTGCTACACCGTCAACACGCCCGAACGGGCCAGCGAGCTGCTGGCCTGGGGCGTGGACGGGTTTTGTACGGACAGGATAGATATTATTCCATCCATGGCGTAGGTCGGATTAGCGGGGCAAAGCCCCGCGTAATCCGACAACATTGTTGACGTTATTGGTGTTGTCGGCTTACGCGCTTGCGCGCTAAGCCGACCTACGTTTCAAACAGCTTAGAAAGTCACGCGCATGCCGACCGTGACATTGCGCCCCATCAACGGCGCCGCATTCTTGATGAACGAGGTATGGCTGTACGCCAGTTCATTCGTCAGGTTGTTCGCCTTGATGTAGAACTGGGCCGGCGTCGTGCCGATGCGCGTGTCGTAGTTGGCGGACAGGTTCAGCATGTTGTAGCCCGGGGTTGCCGTTTCGAACGCGGCGACCTTGTCTTGCTTGCCCACGCGGTAGAACTCGGCCACGCCGCTCCACGCCTGCCAGTTGGCGTCAACTTTTACACCGATGCGCTGGGCCGGGATGCGCGACAAGTTTTTATTGTTGCCTGCGCCACCGTCGGCCAGCTTGGCCCGCACATAGTCGCCGAACACGCTGGCGCCGAACATGGGGTTGAGCTGCTGGCGCACTTGCCCTTCCACGCCCGTAAACGTGGCGTCGCGCTGGGCGTACTGGATCAGCTGGAAGCCTTCGTGGTTGTCCAGCGTGGAGCCGAAGATGTAGTTGTCGACCTTGTTGCGGTAGGCGCTGGCCGAGAAGGTCGTGGCGCCCGCATATTTGCGCAAGGTCAAGTCGATATTGTTCGACGTTTCCTTGCCCAGGTTTTGATTGCCCAGCTCATACGTGGCCGTGGCCATGTGCACGCCGTGCGCATACAGTTCCTCGGCACTGGGCAAGCGGTGCGTGCGCGAAATGGTCGAACCGAGCGAATACTGGGGGGCAAATTTCCACACGGCGCCCAGCGAGACGGACGTGCCCTTGGCGCTGCGGTCCTGCAGGGTGGCGCTGTCGACCGTGATGTCTTGCCATTCGTGGCGCAAGCCTGCCTCGAAGCGCCATTGGTCGAGCTTGTATTCCTCGACCAGGAAGGCCGCGTGCTTCTTCGTCACCGTCGGCGCCACGTAAGCTTCCTCGCCCAAGGCGGAGAAATCGCGCTTCGACGTTTGCAGGCCGACTACGCCGCGCCAGCCGAAGACGGGATGGTGTTCCATTTCCAGGCGCGCATCGTGGCCCTTGTTCTTGAACGTGGTGGCGATTGCCGTGCCTTCGATTTCGTCGTGTTTGTAGTCGGTGAACGCGGCGCGCAGGCGCAGCTTGGCGAAGCCGGGCACGGGATCGCGCAATTCGCCGCGCACATCCCAGCGCTCGCTTTTCAGCTTCACGTAGGGCACGCTGCCGTGCTCGTGGTCATGTTCCTCTTCAGCACCGTGGTCGTGGCCGTCGTGGCCGCCGCAATGCAGGTGCGCGCCGTGCGGGTGGCAGCTCTCGAATTCGTGGTTGTGGCCGGGCAAGCCGTATTCCGCATGCTGGCTCGTGAAGGCCAGGCCCAGGAAGCCGCGTTGACCCACCCACGATACGCCCACGCTGCCCGTGTCCGTCTTGTTGTAGCTGCCGGCCACCCTGGAGCCGCCTTCCCAGCCGCTGCCGACCTTGTATTCTTTTGCATCGCGCTTGACGCCTTCCGCATGGACAGCGATGTTGCCGGAGCCGCCAGTGACTTCAAAGGCGCCCGCTTTTTCGCGCGCGGCCGAATTGGCGCGCACTTCCGCGCTGCCTTCGATACCTTTGGCCGGCACGCGCGTGGGGATTTTCTTGTCGATCACATTGACGACGCCACCGACGGCGCCGCCGCCATAGGCCAGCGCGGACGGGCCGCGCAAGACTTCAATCTGTTCCGACAGCATCGGCTCGGCCGCGACAGCATGGTCGGGGCTGATGGTCGAGGCATCCTGCACCTCGGCACCATCGGACAGCACCTTGACGCGCGGGCCATCCATGCCGCGGATGATGGGACGGCTGGCGCCGGCGCCGAAATGGCTGGAGGTGATGCCGGGCTGTCCCGCCAGGGTCTCGCCCAGGGTCGCAGCCCTTGCCAGCACCAGTGCTTCGCCTTCCAGTACGGTCACGGGCGTGCTCATGTCGTCGCTGCCCAGGGCCAGGGCGCTGGCCGAAACGGTGACGGCAGGCAAGGTGGCTGTTTGCTGCGCCAGGGCGCTGGCAGGGGTGGCAAAGGCCAGCATGATGGCCAGCGCGAGGGGAGTGGGTTGGTGAGGACGGACGGACATGGGCAAGAGTTCCTTTATCGGCGATCGGTGTTTGCGGGGTTTGGGCAGGCGCTTGCCGGATGGAGTGACTGCCCGAAGATGATAATGATAACCCATTATCATTACTGTGTGACAGTTTTCCGGGCGGGAGATGCAGGCGGATGGTGTATTCTGTCGGCTATGGAACGCACAACACGTCAAAAAACCGCTATTCAAGCCGCCATCGAGTCGGCCCAGCGCCCCCTGTCGGCGCAGGAAATTCTCGAACAGGCCAGCTTGCAGGTGACGCAGCTGGGCATTGCCACCGTTTACCGCAACTTGAAGTCCCTGGTGCTGGAGGAAAAGGTGCACGTGGTGACCTTGCCGGGCGAAAACCCGCGCTATGAGTCGAACACGGCCGCCAATCACCATCACCACCATTTCCAGTGCACCACCTGTCAGCGCGTGTTCGACGTGCATGATTGCCCGGGCGACTTGAAGCGCATGGCGCCGCAAGGCTTTGTCGTCGAGCGCCACGAATTGACCCTGTACGGCCGCTGCGCCGACTGCAATGCCGCTGCCGGCGCCACAGCCACAGCGGGGGGCGCCGCCGTTGCCACCACTGTGCACGCCTGTGCCAGCCACCACGACCCGGCCTGAGCTGGCAGGCTGTCGAGGTTGGCACGGGCGCAACAATGCCCTGGCCAGCCGTCATTGCCGCACCCCATATCACGTATAATCTTCCCTTTAAAGCTGCCGCCACTTTTTGCCAAAAAAACATGAAATCATCTGAAATCCGCGACAAGTTCCTCAAATTTTTCGAATCCAAGGGCCATTCCATCGTCCGTTCCAGCTCCCTGGTGCCAGGCAACGATCCGACCTTGCTGTTGACGAACAGCGGCATGGTGCAATTCAAGGATGTGTTTACGGGCACGGACAGCCGTCCGTACACGCGTGCCACGTCCGTGCAGCGCTGCGTGCGCGCCGGCGGCAAGCACAACGACCTGGAAAACGTCGGTTACACGGCGCGCCACCATACCTTCTTTGAAATGCTGGGCAACTTCAGCTTTGGCGACTATTTCAAGCGCGACGCGATTCAATACGCGTGGGAATTGCTGACCAAGGTGTATGGCTTGCCGGCTGACAAGCTGACCGTCACCGTCTACATCGAAGATGACGAAGCGTACGACATCTGGGCAAAAGAAATCGGCGTGCCTGTCGAACGCATCATCCGCATCGGCGACAACAAGGGTGCGCGCTACGCCTCGGACAATTTCTGGCAGATGGCGGACACGGGCCCATGCGGTCCTTGCACGGAAATCTTCTACGACCACGGCGCCGACATTCCTGGCGGTCCGCCGGGCTCGCCGGACGAAGACGGCGACCGTTTCATTGAAATCTGGAACCTGGTGTTCATGCAGTTCAACCGCGACGAAGCGGGCGTCATGCACAAGTTGCCGAAGCCGTGCGTCGACACGGGCATGGGCATGGAGCGCCTGGCCGCCGTGCTGCAGCACGTGCATTCGAACTATGAAATCGACCTGTTCCAGCATTTGATCCGCGCCGCCGCGCGCGAAACGGGCGCCACCGACCTGGAAAACAAGTCGCTGCGCGTGATCGCCGACCACATCCGCGCCGCCGCCTTCATGATCGTCGATGGCGTCATTCCGGGCAGCGAAGGCCGCGCGTATGTCTTGCGCCGCATCATCCGCCGCGCCCTGCGCCATGGCCACAAACTGGGCCAGACGAAACCGTTCTTCTACAAGCTGGTGGCGGATCTCGCCATCGAGATGGGCGGCGCCTATCCGGAGCTGGAAGAAGCGAAAGACAACGTCGCCAACATGCTCAAAGCCGAGGAAGAGCGTTTCGGCGAAACCCTGGAAACGGGCATGAAAGTGCTGGAAGCGCAGCTGGCCAAGGATGCCACGGGCATCGACGGCGCCACCGCGTTTACTTTGTACGAAACGTATGGCTTCCCGCCGGACCTGACGGCCGACATCTGCCGCGAACGCAATATCACGTTCGACCAGGAGGGCTACGACGTGGCCCTGAAGGAAAGTCAGGAACTGTCGCGCAAGGGCGGCAAGACGCACAAGGACAGCAAGGTCGAGTACACGGGCGAGAAAAACACCTTCGTCGGCTACGACCAATTGACGTTCAGCAGCAAGGTCGTGGCGCTGTACGCGGCCGGCACGCCGGTCACGGAACTGAAAGCCGGTGAAGCGGGCATCGTCGTGCTCGACACCACGCCGTTCTACGCGGAATCGGGCGGCCAGGTGGGCGACCAGGGCGTGATCGCCTCGGGCGCCGGCAGCTTTGCCGTCAGCGACACCTTGAAAATCCAGGCCGACGTGTTTGGCCACCACGGCGTGCTCGAGTCCGGCGTATTGAAAGTGGGCGATGCCGTCTCGGCGCAAGTCGATACGGCCAAGCGCGCGCGCACGATCCGTAACCACTCGGCCACGCACTTGATGCACAAGGCCTTGCGCGAAGTGCTGGGCAGCCACGTGGCGCAAAAGGGCTCGCTGGTCGATCCGGACAAAACCCGTTTCGACTTCAGCCACCATGCGCCGATGACGGCGGAGCAAATCGTCGCCGTGGAAACCATCGTCAATAAAGAGATCCTGGAAAACCGCGCCACGCAGGCCCACCTGATGTCGTTTGACGATGCTGTCAAGCATGGCGCGATGGCCCTGTTCGGTGAGAAATACGGCGACGAAGTGCGCGTGCTCGACATCGGCAGCTCGAAAGAGCTGTGCGGCGGCGTCCACGTGCAGCGCACGGGCGATATCGGCCTGTTCAAGATCATCGCCGAAAGCGGCGTGGCCGCCGGCATTCGCCGCGTGGAAGCGGTGACGGGCGAGGGCGCGCTGGCGCTGGTGCAAACCATCAACCGCCGCCTGGTCGAAGCAGCGCAAGCGCTGAAGGCGCAGCCGGAAGAGCTGACCGCCCGCATCGGACAGGTGCAGGACCATGTGAAGGCGCTGGAGAAGGAACTGGCCGCGCTGAAATCGAAACTGGCTTCCGGCCAGGGCGACGAGCTGGTCACGCAAGCCGTCGATGTGAACGGCATCAAGGTGCTGGCCGCCGTGCTCGACGGCGCCGACGTGGCCCGTCTGCGCGAAACCATGGACAAGCTGAAAGACAAGCTGAAGACGGCTGCCATCGTGCTGGCCAGCGTGACGGACGGCAAGGTCAGCCTGATCGCCGGCGTCACGGCGGACGCGACTTCCCGTGTCAAAGCGGGCGAGCTGGTGAACTTCGTTGCACAGCAAGTGGGCGGAAAAGGCGGCGGACGCCCCGATATGGCGCAAGCGGGCGGTACCGATCCGAGCGGTCTGGCGAACGCCCTGGCCGGCGTGCCGGCCTGGGTCGGCGAACGCACGAAATAAGGCGTAAGCTTGCAGGCATGCGGGGTTTTCACCCCACAGCCCCTTGAAAACGGCCCGCAGACGATGTTTGCGGGCCGTTATTTCATGTGGAATCCCGTTGTGACCCCACAACAGCCGATGAACTATTTTGGTGCAGCGCGTCAATGCCCCTGATTTAGAGTAGTATGTCGAAAATCAGTACAACAAAACAATGGTGGGATATTGATGATGAGCGACACACTACTTGATACCGAGATTATGGAATTTCACAAAGAACTCGACGCGCGCGGCTTGAATTGCCCGTTGCCGATTCTGAAGGCGAAAAAGGCTTTGTCAGAGCTGCAGAGTGGGGAAGTGCTGCGCATCATGGCAACCGATCCCGGTTCCGTGCGCGACTTCCAGGCTTTCGCCAAGCAAACGGGCAATGCCCTGCTGTCGCACGTGCAGACGGGCACCGAATTCGTCTTCCTGATGCAACGCAAATAATTCTGCCAGCCGGGGCCGCCGTGGCGCGGCCTGCTTGTACCTTGCCGTGCTGCGTCATTTTTGGTCACTTTCACGCCCTTTTGCTGCCCTGCAGCGTAGCGGCAGACTCCCCTGAAATCCCCGAAGCTGGACAGTTTAGATGGATTGCTCTAACAAAAAATCGCACGATCGTGCTTAAATTCGGTTCAGGATTCAAATTTCTCTTATAATCGAACGCACAATCAGCACTTGATCCGTCATTTTTATAATTTCCCAAAGGCATAGCTATGAAAGTCTTGGTACCCGTCAAACGCGTGGTCGACTATAACGTCAAAGTCCGCGTCAAGAGTGACGGCACTGGCGTCGATACCGCCAACGTCAAAATGTCGATGAACCCTTTCGATGAGATCGCGCTGGAAGAAGCGATGCGCCTGAAAGAAGCCGGCAAGGTCACGGAAGTGGTCGCCATCTCCTGCGGCGTGACGCAGTGCCAGGAAACCCTGCGCACGGCCATGGCCATCGGCGCCGACCGCGGCATCCTGGTGGAAACGACGACCGAACTGGAACCGCTGGCCGTGGCCAAGCTGGTGAAAGCCCTGGCCGAGAAAGAGCAGCCGCAACTGATCATTCTGGGCAAGCAAGCCATCGATGACGACAGCAACCAGACCGGCCAGATGCTGGCAGCCCTGCTGGGTTGGCCGCAAGCCACGTTCGCCTCGAAAGTCGTGCTGGAAGACGGCAAAGTCACCGTCACGCGCGAAGTCGACGGCGGCCTGGAAACCCTGGCATTGACCTTGCCAGCGATCATCACCACCGACCTGCGTTTGAACGAGCCACGCTATGTGACCTTGCCGAACATCATGAAGGCCAAGAAAAAGCCGCTCGAGACCGTCAAGCCGGAAGACCTGGGCATCGACGTCGCGCCACGCCTGAAGACCCTGAAAGTCGTCGAGCCAGCCAAGCGCTCGGCCGGCATCAAGGTACCGGACGTGGCCACGCTGGTCGCCAAGCTGCGTACCGAAGCCAAAGTCATCTAAGCGGCTTTGCCGTCTACCCAGAACAATTACAGGACATATCATGGTCGCATTAGTTATTGCTGAACACGACAACGCTACCTTAAAGGGCAGCACCCACCACACCGTGACCGCGGCTGCCCAGTGCGGCGGCGACGTGCACGTGCTCGTCGCAGGTTCGAACGCCTCGGCTGCCGCCGCTGCCGCCGCGCAAATCGCCGGCGTGACGAAAGTCATCGTGGCCGACGCGCCATACTTCGCCGACGGCCTGGCCGAAAACGTGGCCGAGCAAGTGCTGGCCATCGCCGGCAACTACAGCCACATCCTGGCGCCAGCCACCGCCTACGGCAAGAATATCCTGCCGCGCGTGGCCGCCAAGCTGGACGTGGCGCAAATCTCGGAAATCACCAAGGTCGACTCGCCTGACACCTTCGAGCGCCCGATCTACGCCGGTAACGCGATTGCCACCGTGCAATCTGGCGACAAGATCAAGGTCATCACCGTGCGCACCACCGGTTTCGACGCCGCTGCCGCCACCGGCGGTTCGGCTGCCACCGAAACCGTCGCCGCCGTTGCCGATGCCGGCAAATCGGCCTTCGTGGGCCGCGAGCTGGCCAAGTCCGACCGTCCTGAACTGACCGCCGCGAAAATCATCGTGTCGGGCGGCCGTGGCATGGGTTCGGCCGAGAACTTCCACATCCTCGAACCGCTGGCCGACAAGCTGGGCGCCGCCATGGGTGCTTCGCGCGCCGCCGTCGATGCCGGCTTCGTGCCGAACGACTGGCAAGTGGGCCAGACGGGCAAGATCGTCGCGCCATCGCTGTACATCGCCGTCGGTATCTCGGGCGCGATCCAGCATCTGGCCGGTATGAAAGACTCGAAAACCATCGTCGCCATCAACAAGGATCCGGAAGCGCCGATCTTTGCCGTGGCCGACTACGGCATCGTGGGCGATCTGTTCGAGATCGTGCCGCAACTGGTCAAGGAACTGGGCTAAGTCTTACCCATTCAGGTTTTGTTATTGACAAAGCCACGCCGGCCCGCCCCACACGGCGAGCCGCGCGTGGCTTTTTTCTTGGAGAAATAGATGAGCTATCAAGCCCCGCTGAAAGACATGTTGTTCGTCATGAACGAACTGGCCGGCCTGGCCGAAATTCATACTTTGCCTGGCTGCGAAGACGCCACGCCCGACACGGCCGAAGCCGTACTGGAAGAGAACGCCAAATTCTGCGGCGCCGTGGTGGCCCCCCTGAACTGGCCCAGCGACAAGGAGCCGAGTTTCTGGCACGACGGGCAAGTGACCACCTCGCAAGGCTTCAAGGAAGCCTTCAAGGCCTACGGTGAAGCGGGCTGGCAGGGCGTGCAGCATCCGACCGAATTCGGCGGCCAGGGTTTGCCCAAGCTCTTGGCCACGCCGTGCATTGAAATGCTCAACTCGGCCAGCATCTCGTTTGCCCTGGTCGCCCTGTTGTCGGACGGCGCCATCGAAGCGCTGCTGACGGCCGGCAGCGATGAGCAAAAGGCGGTCTACCTGGAAAACCTGGTCTCGGGCAAGTGGACGGGCACCATGAACCTGACGGAGCCGCAAGCGGGCTCCGACCTGGCCGCCGTGCGCACGCGCGCCGTGCCGCAGGACGATGGCACCTATAAAGTCTTCGGCACGAAGATTTTCATCACGTATGGCGAACACGACATGGCGGAAAACATCGTCCATCTGGTGCTGGCCCGCACGCCGGACGCGCCCGCTGGCGTGAAAGGTATCTCGCTGTTCATCGTGCCGAAATTCCTCGTCAACGCGGACGGCAGCCTCGGTGCGCGCAATGACGCGCATTGCGTGTCGATCGAGCACAAGCTGGGCATCAAGGCCAGCCCGACGGCCGTGCTGCAGTTCGGCGACCACGGCGGCGCCATCGGCACCCTGGTGGGCGAGGAAAACCGCGGTCTCGAATACATGTTCATCATGATGAATGCGGCCCGTTTCGGTGTCGGCCTGCAAGGCATTGGCCTGGCCGAGCGCGCCTACCAGCAGGCGGTGGCGTTCGCCAAGGACCGCGTGCAGTCGCGCGACCTGGCCGGTTCGCCTGGTCCGGTCTCCATCATCCATCACCCGGACGTGCGCCGCATGCTGATGTCGATGCGCTCGCAGACGGAAGCGGCGCGCGCGCTGGCCTACGTGGGCGCGGCCATCAGCGACGTGGCGCACCACCATCCGGAGGCCGAAGTGCGCGCGGAAAGCCTGGCGACGTATGAATACCTGGTGCCCGTCATCAAGGGCTGGGCCACGGAAATGTCGCAGGATGTCACGCGCGACGGCGTGCAAGTGCATGGCGGTATGGGTTTTATTGAGGAAACGGGCGCCGCCCAGCATTACCGCGACGCCAAGATCCTCACCATCTACGAAGGCACGACGGCGATTCAGGCGAACGACCTCGTGGGCCGCAAGACGGTGCGCGACGGCGGCGCCGTGGCGAAAGCCATCATCGCCCAAGTGCGCGCCACGGAAGCCCAGCTGGGCGAGCTCTCCGGCGCCGACTTCCAGGCCATGCAGCGCCACCTGGCCGAAGGCAGCGCCGCGCTCGAAGCGGTGGTGGAATATGTGGTGGCGAACATGAAGACGGATATCAAGGCCGTCTTCGCGGGCAGCGTGCCGTATCTGAAGCTGGCCGGCATCGTGCTGGGCGGCTGGCAAATGGCGCGCGCGGCCGTGGTGGCGCAGCAAAGGCTGGGAGAAGGCAGCGGCGACGCCTCGTTCTACAAGGCAAAAATCGCCACGGCGCGTTTCTTTGCCGACCACATCCTGTCGCAAGCGCCTGGCTTGCGCGCCACCATCATCGATGGCAGCGCCGGTGTGATGGCCTTGTCGGAAGAGCAGTTTTAAGTTGAAACTTGGCCGGCGGAAGCTGGCTGAATGCAAAAAAGCGCTGGAGATCACTCTCCAGCGCTTTTTTAATTTCTATCAAGAATGCTTGGGAAAGCGTTCAGGGCAAGGCGCGTTGTCGCAGGCAGCACGCTAGTGCGACAAGACAATGCAACGCCGCCATGGACGCTTTGCCTGCGTTCTTAACGGCGGGCGATACCGTTGCCCGAATTGCGTACCAGATCGCCAGCGGCCAGGCCAGGATCCTGGTCAAACGCGAAATCGGCCTTGGCGCCCGTCTCGTATTGCACGGTGACGGTCCACACCTTGCTGTTTTTCATGTGGCCTTCGACTTGCTTGCCGGCATACGCGCCGCCGGCGGCGGCGGCCAGGGTGGCCAGGTCCTTGCCGCGTCCACCGCCCACCTGGCGGCCCAGCAGGGCGCCGGCCACGCCGCCGCCTATCATGCCCAGCGCGCCGCCTTCACCCGCTTTTTCAGTGACGTTGACTGCCAGCACCTTGCCGCAATCGGCGCAGATCTGATGCTGTGGCTGCTTGGAAGGCTGGCTGGCGTAGGAATTGCCCGCTCTTTGCGCGGCCTTGGCATTGATGATGGCCTGGTCGTATTCGCTCTTGGCGTCGCGCAGGCATTGCATGCGGGCTTTCGAGCTGGTTTCTTCCGCGCACAATTTTTTGTCATCGGCATAGCGCGTGCTCGCCTGTTTCGTATCGTAGGTGTATTGCGCCTTCGGCGACAGGTTTTGCGCGAAGGCGGAGGTGCTGAACAGGGCCGTGATGGCGACTGCGAGGATGAGTGGGCGACGAATCATGATCTTCTCCTAGGGGTGTGGAATGTGCCAGTAATGTCGGCATTGTGAATGCAGTATAGGGCAAAATCATAATTGCTTACCAACACTTACATGTGCGTGCGCTGCGCGCGAAATGATGGTATTTCCAATTGGCGATCAACCATAGGCGCCGCCTGTGTACAGCAAGTCGAACAGGCGCGCCATGGTGGCGATCAGCACGCCCGCACCCAGCATCAGGGTAGCGACCAGCACCACGGCCAGAGGCCAGCCCGTGTCCGACAGGCGGCTTGATGCGGCGTTGTAGCGCGCATCCCACTTGTCGTCCGGCATCAGGCCCAGCACCAGCGCTTCCAGGAAGCCGGCCAGGGCGGACAGGGTCAGCGGCAATATCTGGTAAAACCAGTCGGCGTCGGGAAACAGCTGGCGCAGCAGCAAGGAGGCGGGCAGGGCGGCCAGGTGCAGCCAGCCCCAGCGGTCTTTGCTGCCATGCAGGTAGAAGCGGTGCGCGCCCAGCATGCCCAGCAGGAAGGCCAGCAAGGTGGTGAAGGCCTTGTTCTTGTGCGACTGTTGCAAAATGGTGGTGGTGGTCATGGGACTCCAGAGTTGCTCATCGGTAAAGATTGCCAGTATCGGCCATTGTCTCGCACAACGATAGCACTTTCCTGTGGCGTTTATGCAATGATTTGGTGTGATTTCCAGCCATGGCCGGCACGATAGGCGCAGACGCCTATTGCGTCTTGGGCCATGACTGGTCATAATGTTTGATTAGCCCAAATTACACGCCCGTCATCATAACGCTTGCTGCCTGGCGGTAAAGCGCGCTATAATTTGCGGCTTTTTCCGCCTCAGCACACTTTTTGGAAATATTATGGTCGTTATTCGTTTAGCTCGTGGAGGCGCCAAGAAGCGCCCGTTCTTCAACATCGTCGCTACAGATTCGCGCAATCGCCGCGATGGTCGCTTCATTGAGCGTATCGGTTTTTACAACCCGATGGCGCAAGGTGGCGAAGTTCCACTGCGTATCACCGCAGACCGTCTGGCCTACTGGCAAGGCGTTGGCGCACAATTGTCGCCAACCGTTGCTCGCCTGGTTGCCAGCAACAACAAAGCAGCAGCTTAATTAGATCACTGGTTTGACGGTCAAGACTGCATCCGGGGTGAAAGTCCCCGATGACCTGGTACAGGTAGGCTATGTCTCCGGTGCTTATGGCATTGCTGGCGGGGTCAGGATCACTCCTTTCTCCGACGACGCGGATGCATTATTAAGCGTCAAAACCTGGTGGTTTGATAAACCGACCTTGCATGATGTTCAAGTCAGGCAAGCAAAGTTACACGGCGGCGACGTCGTGGCCCAGCTGGTGGGTGTGGTCGGGCGGGATGCCGCAGAAGCGCTGAAAGGCGTTTCTGTGCAAATTCCGCGTAGCCATTTCCCGACGCTGACGGCCGATGAATTTTATTGGTCCGATCTGATCGGACTGACAGTCGAGAATTTGCAAGGCGAGTGCCTCGGCACAGTGCACGACATGATGAGCAATGGTCCGCAGTCGATCTTGCGCGTCACGCCCGTGGCCACTGCCGATGAGACCGTTGAAAAGGCGCCTGAGCGCCTGATCCCGTTTGTTGGCCAGTTTGTCATTAATGTTGACAAGACCGCCAACAAGATCACGGTTGACTGGGGCCTCGATTATTAAACCGCCTGCGCATCAATTTGCGCCGGGCAAACATTGCAGGATGGTGAGCGATGCAATTTGATGTCGTGACCCTGTTCCCGGAAATGTTTGCCGCGCTGACGCAGTCGGGTGTGACCCGGCGCGCCTTCGAGCAGGGGAAGTGTGGCTTGTCGCTGTGGAATCCCCGTGATTTCACCACCGACAATCACCGTACCGTGGATGACCGCCCGTATGGCGGCGGCCCCGGCATGGTGATGATGGCACGTCCCCTCGAAGCGACAATTCATGCCGCGAAGCAACGTCAGACCGATCTCGGCCTGGCGGCGCCCCGCGTGGTGTTCATGTCGCCGCAAGGCCGCGCGCTGACGCACGAGCGCGTCACGCAGCTGAAAGCCGAACCTGGTTTGGTGATCCTGTGTGGCCGCTATGAAGCCGTGGACCAGCGTTTGCTGGACCGTTGCGTTGACGAAGAAATCAGCGTCGGCGACTTTGTCCTGTCGGGCGGTGAATTGCCCGCCATGGCGTTGATGGATGCGGTGATCCGCCTGTTGCCGGGTGTCTTGAACACCGAGGCATCGGCCATCGAGGACAGCTTCGTCAATGGCTTGCTCGATTCGCCGCACTACACGCGGCCGGAAACATATGAAGGCATGGCCGTGCCGCCCGTCTTGATGGGCGGCAATCATGCCGAGATCGTCAAGTGGCGCCGCCAGCGCATGCTGGAAGCGACCGCGACGAAGCGGCCTGACCTGCTGGTCAGTGCACGCGCTGCCGGCTTGCTCAGCAAGGCAGACGAAAAATTCTTGGCCAGCCTGTAAGCCGTCTCCGGACGGCCGGCAGGGTGGCCAGTAGTGCCGGGCATGTTGCCCAAATTGTGTTACCCATCCTCTACCGGGCGGATACTTGCTATCCACAGTGCGCCGGCATGATGGTTTTCGGAGTGTTAAAAATGGACTTGATTCAACAATTAGAGCAGGAAGAAATTGCTCGTCTGGGTAAAACCATTCCTGAATTCGCACCAGGCGATACCGTTATCGTCAGCGTCAACGTAGTCGAAGGTACGCGCAAGCGCGCCCAGGCTTACGAAGGCGTCGTTATCTCCCGTCGTAACCGTGGCCTGAACTCGAACTTCATCGTTCGCAAGATCTCGTCCGGCGAAGGCGTCGAGCGTACGTTCCAACTGTACTCGCCGCTGATCGCTTCGATCGAAGTGAAACGCCGTGGTGATGTTCGCCGCGCCAAGCTGTACTATCTGCGTGAGCGTTCGGGTAAATCGGCGCGTATCAAAGAAAAATTGCCAAATCGCCGCGTTGTGGCGAAAGCAAGCGCGTAATATCAGCGTCTGCGTTGGGAAAAGGGGTGCCTCTCGGCGCCCCTTTTTTATTCTGAATTGCCAATGGGACAAGCTGCATGGCCACCATCGCATTTGATCCGCAACAACTAGCCATCGATTCGATCGCCGGCGAGGCGGCGCTGGACGCCGTGCGCCTGACGCCGGATTGGCTGCGCCAGCGCCTGGCCGAACAGCCTGACTGGCAACCCGAGATTACCCAGGATTTTCTTTCCGCCCGTGCCGTGCCCGTGCGCGCCGCCGTGCTCATTCCCCTCGTGCAACGGCCGCAGGGCTTGACCATCTTGCTGACCATGCGCACGGACCATCTGAGCAGCCACGCGGGCCAGGTCAGCTTTCCCGGCGGGCGCAGCGAAGCCTTCGATGCGTCGCCCATCGCCACGGCCTTGCGTGAAACGCAGGAAGAAGTCGGCCTGGCGCGCGAGCACATCGAAGTGCTAGGCCACCTGCCCGACTACCTGACGGGCACCGGCTACCAGGTCACGCCCGTGGTGGGCCTGGTGACGCCGCCGTTCGAACTGCGCGCCGACCCGTCCGAAGTGGCGGAAATCTTCGAAGTGCCGCTGGCCTTCCTCATGGATGGCATCAACCACCAGCGCCTGTCGGTGGAATTGCCAGGCGGACGGCGCTCGTTCTACGCCATGCCCTACGAGCGCTTCTACATTTGGGGCGCCACCGCCGGCATGCTGCGCAATCTGTTTCACCTCTTGCGCGCGTAAAATGGTGCCGCGCACGTAATAAGTTTGATTCCAGCACGGCACTGCGCTATCGTAGCGGGCATTGCGGTATTGCTGAAAAAGACAAAAAGGACCATTGATGACATTTCTCTCCATACTTTGCGCATTGCTGATCGAGCAGCTCAAACCTTTGCGCGCGGACAATCCGATCTACGCCGAAATCAAGAGCCTGGCAATGCGCATGGAGACCTGGTTCAATGCCGGCCACGCCAGCCATGGCCGCATGGGCTGGTTTCTCATGATCGGCGTGCTGATGGTGCCGACGGCGGGCGTGTACTGGCTCTTGCAGCACTACCAGTTGACCCTGTTGGCTTTTGCCTGGAACGTCCTCATCGTCTACCTGACCCTGGGCTTTCGCCATTACAGTCATTACTTTACCTCCATCCAACTGGCCCTGAGCGCCGGCGACGAAGCGACCGCGCGTACCTTGCTGGCCGATTGGACCAAGCTCGACACGGTGGGCATGGAAGCGAGTGAAATCGCCCGCATCGCCGTGGAAAAAGCCCTGATCACCACGCATCGCAATGTATTTGGCGTCTTCTTCTGGTTCCTGATGCCGCTGGGCCCTGCCTGCGCCGTGATGTACCGCGTGGCCGAGTACCTGTCGCGCGCCTGGAACGAACCCGAGCACATGCGCAATGAAGCGTTCGGCCAGTTCGCCGCGCGCGCCTTTTACTGGATCGACTGGATCCCCGTGCGCCTGACGGCCGTGGCGTTTGCCGTGGTCGGCAATTTCGAGGATGCCATCTACGCCTGGCGCAATTTCGCCCAGCGCTGGCAGGACGAGGCCATCGGCATCATCCTGACGGCCGGTGGCGGCGCCATGGGCGTGCGCCTGGGCACGCCAGCGGAAACGGCCGCCCGTGTGCTGGTGACCCCCGACATGGCCGTCGATGACAGCGACAGCGAAAGCGATATCCTGCCCGGCGAAGAGCCGGGGACGCGCGCCTTGCAGAGCACGGTCGGCCTGGTCTGGCGCGCCTTGCTGCTGTGGATGCTGCTGCTGCTGTTGATGTCGGGCGCCGTTTTCCTCGGCTGACGCGGGCGCACACGCGCCATCCATGCGCCTTGCGCGTGGAACAAGGTTAAAATAGGGGCTGGCGCGTCATGCGTGCCGGCCCCTGTTTGCAGCGTCAGGGCAGATCGAGGTAGAACCCAAGTCTTCTATAAGATATAATACTGGCTTACCGCAGCAAACGTAGTTGAATTACCAGCCCGGCTTACCCGCCGGGGCCATTCACGCAATCCAGTCCCGACAAGCCACATGGCCGAGTTATCTCAAAAAACAGGGGAACTCTCAGACGAGTTCTTCATCCTTGGTCTCACCAGCAATGGCAAGCAATTCCGACCCAGCGATTGGGCCGAGCGCCTTTGTGGAGTGATGTCCTGTTTCAATCCCGAAGGTGGCGGGCGCAATGCGCACCTCCAGTATTCGCCCTACGTGCGCCCGACCGTCGTCAATGGCGTCAAGTCGGTGGTGGTCAATACCAAGCTGCGCGAGATCGAGCCGATGGCGTTTCACTTCGTGCGCGAATTCGCCAAGGATAACGACCTGCAGATCGTCGAAGCCTGCTTCCTGCCGCCCCCCGAAGAAAAGTAAGACCCGTTTCATTTGATCTGGCGCAAAGCCCGCCACGGCGGGACGGCGTAGCGTGGACACTCTGCCTCAAACGGAGTGGCGACATGCGTATCGGCGACATCTGCACCCTGCACACCATCCATTGCCAGCGTGACACCAGCGTGCAGGACGCGGCGCTGCTGATGCGCCAGCATCATGTGGGCGACCTGATCGTGGCCGAACAGCCGAACGGCGAGCGCGTCCCCATCGGCATCCTCACCGACCGCGACATCGTCATTTCCGTCATCGCCCTGGGCCTCGACCCCGCCAGCCTGCTGGTGGGCGACATCATGATTGCGCAACTGCTCACGGCCAGCGAAGACGAAGACGTCTACGACATCATCGAACGCATGCGCGTCAACGGCATCCGCCGCTTGCCCGTGGTCAATAGTCTGGGCGCGCTCTCCGGCATCGTCAGCATCGACGACCTGCTGGCCTTCCTGGCCCAGGAGATGGCCGAGCTGGCACGCATCAGCAGCGGCCAGCTGGTGCACGAAAAGCGCACGCGCAAATAAGCCCGCATCGCGCAATTCCGGTCAAGTCACGGCTTGCTGAAAATGCTACAGTCGCTGCTCGTCCAACGGGAAGCGTTCATGCACTATCTGGCCAAGGCACTCTGGTATATCGAATCGCATTACGCGGAGAATATCTCGCTCGGTGATATCGCCCACGTGGGCGGCGCCTCGCCGTGCCACATGACGCGCGCGTTTGGCCTGGCCACGGGCCACTCCGTGATGCGTTATGTGCGGGCGCGCCGGCTCAGCGAGGCCGCCCTCGTGCTGGCGCAGGGCGCGCAAGACATACTCAGTGTTGCGCTGCAGGCTGGCTACAGTTCCCACGAAGCATTTACACGGGCTTTCCGCGAACAGTTCCAGATCACGCCGGAAAGAGTGCGGGCCCAGCGCCATGTGGCCAACCTCGCGCTGGTCAGTGCCATCAAAATGGATGTGGCGCCTGGCGTGCCCCTGGAAGCGCCCCGTTTCGAGCCGGGGCCCGCCTTGCTGCTGGCGGGCCTGGTCGAACGTTATCGCCCGGAAACGTCTGCCGGCATTCCCGCCCTGTGGCAGCGCTTCCTGCCCCATGTGGCGCCCGGCCAGCTCGTGTATGGCGTGTGCTGCAACAATGGTGAGGCGGGCAATTTCGATTACCTGTGCGCCATGCCGGTGAGCGACTTTTCCCAGGCCCCCGACGGCTGGACGCGGCTGCGCATCGCGCCGCGGCGCTATGCCGTATTTCACCACCGCGGGCATATTTCCACCATCCGCGCCACCTGGCACACGCTGTGGAACGAGTGGCTGCCACAGTCCGGGCTGGAAGTGGCCGACGCGCCCGATTTTGAACGCTACGACCAGCATTTCGATCCCGGCAGCGGTAGCGGCGGCGTGGAAATCTGGCTCCCCTTGAAAGCATGAGCATGCTCGATATCTTGTCTGTCCCGGCTGCCGGCAGTAGCACGCTGCGCCAGCGCCTGTTGCAAATCGTCGCCGCGCTGGCGGCGGGCCTGCCCCTGTACTGGGTGCTGGGGCCGCAGCCGCTGGGCTGGCTGGCCTGGTGGGCGCCGCTGCCCGTGCTGTGGCTGGCCCTGCGCTCGTCGCGCCGCGATGCGGCCTGGATGACGTTCCTGGCCGCCATGCTGGGCCTGTCATCCAACCTTGCCTATTTTCGCCTGCTGATGCCCTTGCCGGCCGTGCTGGCCGTGATCCTCGTCAAGGCACTGTTGTGGCTGCTGGTAGTGCTGGCGACGCGGCGCCTCGTGCTGCGCTACCGCTCCGGCTGGACGGTGCTGGCGTATCCCGTGCTGTGGGTCGCCATCGATACCTTGATGGCGGCCTTGCTGCCGGATGGTAACTGGGGCAGCCTCGCGTATTCGCAAGCGGACAATGTTGCCATATTGCAGTTGGCTGCCTTGGCGGGCGTGCCCGGCTTGCTGTTTTTGCTGTGCCTGCTGCCCTCGGCGCTGGCCCTGCTGCTGGCCGGTGGGCGCGCGTATGCGCCAGCGGCGGGCGCCACCGCACTGCTGCTGGTGGTGGCTTGGGCGGGTGGCGCCTGGCGCGTGCAGGGCGCGCCTGAATCAGGCGGGCCGCTGGCAGGGCTGGTGGCCATCGATGACTTTATCGGCCCGGCCACGCCGCCGGCGCGCGCGCAAGTCATCTGGGGCCAGTACGTGCGCCACGTTGAAGAGCTGGCCGGGCAGGGCGCCAGGCTGGTGTTGTTGCCGGAAAAGATCGCCGTGCTGACACCGGCGCAGGCGGACGCCGTGCGGCTGCGTTTCCAGGCACTGGCGCGCGGCACGGGCGTGTGGATCACCGTGGGCATCGGCGTGCACGACGCTGCCGGCCGGCGCAACCTGGCCTGGCTGTTTTCTCCCGATGGCGCCGCGCCCGTCAGCTATCAAAAGCATCATCTGGCGCCGCCCGAGCGCGATTTTCTTGCTGGCAGCGCGTATGCCGTGCAGCCGGTGGCGGGCCAGGCCATGGGCCTGGCCATCTGCAAGGACATGCATTTCGCTCCCCTGGGACAAGCGTATGGCGCGGCCGGGGCGCAGGCGATGCTGGTGCCGGCCTGGGATTTCCAGTTTGACGCCTGGATGGGCGCGCGCATGACCGTGGTGCGCGGCGTGGAAAACGGCTACACGGTGCTGCGCGCGGCGCGTGAGGGCGTGCTGACGGTCAGCGATGCGTATGGACGGGTACTGGCGGAGCGCGCCAGCAGCAGCATGCCGGGCAGCACCTTGCTGGCGCCGCTGCCGGCGCATCCGTCCGTCTCCACCTGGGCGGGATGGCTGGGGCCGCTGTTCGGCTGGCTGTGCGTGGCGCTGGGCGTGATTTTGCTGTGCCTGGGCCGCCGCGCGGTGCCCGCTGCCTGACGCATAACGGCACGTTTTGCTGCAATGCGCAAAACCGCGTTATGCGCCCTTCTTTTATATTCTCCGCATGAGGCCACATAATCGCCGCCGATGATTGCACCATGGCCGTGCATATACAGGCGCCTTACCGGCATATATATTGCACTGCAATAAGTGGTGTTATCGGGTATTGAGAAATTCGCGCGGCTGGTATTAATTGGTACTTAATTCGGCCACGAAGTCATACATATCGCCGCGGAAGTAGGAGCGGCAAAATTCCACGGCGCGGCCATCGCGCAAAAAGCCCAGTCTTTCCACCGACAAGCCCGCGTCGCCTTCCTGCGCCTGCAGCAGGCTGGCCTGTTCCCCCGTCAACAACAAGGCGCTGAGGCGCTGCAAGGCGCGCACGGGCCGGTTGCCCGCCTGTTCCAGCGCGTCATACATCGATACGTCGACGGCGTCGAGCGCCGGCAGGCAGCTGGCGGCGATGGTCGCGTACTCCAGGCACATCGGTATCTCGTCCGCATAGCGGATGCGGTGGAAGCGGTACACGGGCGCGCCCGGCGACAGCCGCAGGCGCAAGGCCTCTTCCGGCGTGACGGTGCCCTCTGCGCGCTTGAGCCACACGCTGCGCGGCGTGCGCCCGCGCGCCCGCATGTCCTCGGAAAACGAGGTCAGCTTGGCGAAATTCTTCTCGATGCGCGTATTGATGAAATTGCCCGAGCCGGGGCGCCGCACCAGCAAGCCCTCGTTGACGAGGCCGTCGATGGCCTTGCGCACGGTGATGCGCGAGACGGACAGGTCGCTGGCCAGCTGGCGCTCGGCCGGCAGGGCTTCCTCGGGGCCAAGGATGCGCTTGTCGATCGCTTCGCGCAGCGCGCGCTGCAGTTGCTGGTACAGGGGCAGGCTACTCGTCTGCCCCAGGCCTTGCATGATGTGAGCCAGGGTTGTCATACGCTGAGGGTCTCCGTTACGGCGCGTTGCAGACGCGCTCTGTATCTGTTTTGTGTCGCTGGATAATACCAAAAAAGGCCGTTATAAAACCAATTTGAATTATCAGGGCAACAATTTATGCCTGGCTTCCCCCGCATTCAAGCCGCACATACGGGCTACGGATTGATTTGGATAAAGTGGTCTGTGTGATTCAAACAACGTTATAAAAAAAAAGTCGCAACTGGTAGTGTTCTGGTATTGGATAGTAGTATATTGGCGTTGAATTGGTTTTGTAAGTGGTTGTACCGAAGGGTCTGCAGCATGCCGGCGAGAGTGGGCGGGCTGGAAAGAAGATCTACGTTAAAAATGAAAAGGGTCCAATCCTGGAGCCTAAATCAAGGGGGAGTACATGAAACGCAATTTGACAGCTAGCTCTGCAGCACGCAATTTGACGCCTATCGCCGCTGCTGTGGCTATGTTGGTGGCAGGCGCGAGTTTCTCGGCGCAGGCACAGGAAGTCGTGGCCGCCAAGCCGGCAGCAACGGCTGAGGTTGATGAAGGCCAGACCGTCGTCGTGACGGGTATCCGCGCATCGCTGCAACAATCCTTGAACCAAAAACGCAATTCCGACAGCCTGGTCGAAGTGATCACGGCTGAAGACGTGGGCAAGATGCCTGACAAAAACATCGCCGATTCGCTGCAACGCGTGCCAGGCGTCAGCGTCGCCGCTGCTGGCGGCAACGAAGGCAGCTTTGGCGAAAATGACCGCGTGGCACTGCGCGGCACGCCGTTCGGCCTGACCCTGACCACCTTCAATGGCCACTCGGTCAGCAGCGGCGACTGGTTTGCCGACAACATCATCGGCGGCGGCCGCAGCGTCAGCTTCTCGTTGTTCCCATCCGAACTGATCGGCCGTGTCACCGTGCACAAAGGTTCGCAAGCGAACCTGCTGGAAGGCGGCGCACAAGGCGTGATCGATATCGAATCGCGCAAACCGCTGGACTTCAAGAAACAAATTACGGGCCAGGTCAGCCTGGGCGCCGTGTACTCGTCCAACTCGGGCAAGAAAGATCCGCAAGTGAGCGGCATGCTGAACTGGAAGAACGATGCCAACACCATGGGTGTGATGCTGCAGGGCTTCTATCAGAAGCGCAAACTGAGCCGTGTCGGCCAGGAAAATGGCGTCTGGTATGACGGCGTTGCTGCGGATTCGGCAGTCGCTGGCGCCTTGCCAGGTTCGGCCGGTGGCCGCGTCAACTACATGGGCGGCACCGCCTGGTTCGAACAGGAACGCACCCGCAAGGGCGGCCTGATCGACGTGCAGATCAAGCCGAGCAGCGCGCTGACCCTGGACTTCACCCTGTTCCATTCCGAACTCGACGCGCCGAACATCAACCATAACTTCATCCAGACCGTGGGCCTGGAAACGGGCAGCAAGGGGGGCTATCCTGTCGGCAACGTCAGCGGCACGTACAAGGGCGGTATCGTCACTGGCCTGCATACCACCGTGCCAGCCAATTGCGGCGTCGTCTGCGCCGGCTATTCCAGTGCTGTGCAGGAAGAATTCAGCCGTCCTGTGGCGGAAAGCAAGTCCGACTTCTTCAATATCGATGCCAAGTACCGCGTCAACGACCGCCTGACCCTCTCGGGCAAGGTCGGCACGACCAAGGGCGTGGGCAACACGGAAAGCGGCGCGCTGGGTGTTTGGATGCCTTGGACGGGCGGCGGCTACACCCAGAGCGGTGCCAGCCATGGCGTGATCTACGATACGCCGGGCGCGGACAAGTTCTCGATCGGCGGGCGTCAGGCAACGCCTTACACCTACGGCTCGCACGTGACGGCGAACGACAAGGAAACGTATGGCCAGATCGACGGTATCCTGAAGCTGGACCTGCCAGCGATCTCGTCGGTGGAATTCGGCGCCCGCGTCGCGGAACACAAGCGTGACCTGACCGCCATCGGCATCGTTGCCAAGCCATCGCTGGGCGTCACCGCCAACCTGCCGATGAACGGCCTGACCTCGTTCCCGAGCAACTTCAAGGATCTGGGCGTGAACGGCGCCGGTTACTGGACGTTCTCGCAAGCGAGCGTCAATCAGTGGCTCAAGGATAACGCCACGTACCAGGGCAACCTGCGCCAGTCCGAGTTCAACATCAAGGAACCGACCCAGTCGGTGTACGCGATGGCGAACTTCGGCACGGAAGGCCTGTCGGGTAACTTTGGCGTGCGCTACGTGCATACCAAGGAAGATGTCAACCGCTACGAGCTGAACCCGGCTGCCCAGTATGTCATCAAGAACTACACCAACACGTATAATGATTTCCTGCCTAGCGCCAACTTCCGCCTGGATGTGACGAAGGATATCATCGGCCGTTTCGGCATCAGCCGCACCATGGCTCGTCCTGAACTGGGCATGATGGCCGGCCTGGATCTGCGCGACAACCAGCTCGACGGCAACGCCGGCAATCCTAACCTGCGTCCTATCCGCTCGAACAACGCCGACATCGGCGTGGAATGGTACTTCGCGCCAAAATCGATGGTTTCGGCTGGCATCTTCTACTCGTCGCTCGATGGTTATGTGACCTACGGCAAAGGTGTGACGACGTTCTACAACCAGTTGCAGAACAAGTTCACCCAGTATGAAGTTGGCACGCCAACCAATACCACGGCGGAAGTCAAGGGCCTGGAACTGTCGTATGTACAAGCATTGCCAGCAGGCTTCGGTGTGAACGCCAACTACACCTATACCGATGGCAAGGAAACGGGCAACGTCAAGGGTTCGCCATGCGGTGATTTCGGCGAATGCACCATGATCGGCACCTCGAAAAACGCCTATAACATTGGCGCGTTCTTTGAGAACGACAAGTTCAGCGCGCGCCTGACGTACAGCTACCGTTCGCAATTCCTGAACGGCACCTCGCGTCGCAGCGCCGCCTACCAGGCTGGCATCGGCGGCCTGTCCGCATCGATCGCCTACCAGTTGACGGAAAACCTGGCCATCACCCTGGACGGCAAGGATCTGAACAATCCACTGTCGCGTTCGATCATCAAGACCCCTGGTTCGGATGACATGCCAGGCGCGTTCTACAAGAACGGCCGTCAGATCTACCTGGCATTGCAAGGCAAGATGTAAGACGTTGTATGTAGTGGATGCCGCCCGGCGGACACCCGGGATGGCATGACAATGGCGGAGCGCAGCTGGCTCCGCCATTTTTTTATTGCAAGTTGGTTTTCTTGATATGGTGGGATAGCTCCGATGACATTACATGCAATGCTGGTTTGCTGCGCCTGCGCGCTGCCGCTGGCCGCCTCCGCCGCGCCTGCCGCGCCGGCCTTCGCGCCGGAAGTGGTGGCTTATTATCCCGGCTGGAAATCGGCCGATTTTCCCGTGAGCGAGCACAATATTCGCGCTGGCAATGTCAGCCTGATCCAGTACGCGTTCGCCGACATCTGCTGGGATGGCGAACATGGCAACCCCGCACCCGAGGGCGGCGGCGTGAGCGCCTGCCTCGATGCGCAGGGCCAGCCGTCCCGGCCGGCCAATGGCAGCATCGTGCTGCCGGCGCCGCAAGCCGATGCCGACAACTTGCGCAAGCTCAATGCGCTCAAGCAAAGCAATCCACGGCTGCGCGTGCTGCTGTCGGTGGGCGGCTGGATCTGGTCGAACCGCTTTTCGGACGTGGCCGCCACGCCGGCCGCGCGCCAGGCGTTCATCGCTTCCGCGCTGGAACTGGTGCGCCGGCATGGCCTCGATGGCGTCGATATCGACTGGGAGCATCCGGCCACGGGGGGCATTCCCTGCATCGAAGGCAAGGTTTGCCACCGCAGCGGCGACAAGGAAAACTATGTGCGCCTGGTTAGCGAACTGCGCAGCGCCTTCGAGCAGGCCGGCAAGCAGGCGGCCGGCCGCCATTACCTGATCACCATCGCCGCCGGCGCGCATGCCAGCCTGAGCGATGACGGCGATGCCGCGCCGGGCTGGATCGTCCGCCTGGCGGCGCAGCTGGACTGGATCAACCTGATGACGTATGACTACCGCGGCGTGTGGGATGCCGAGAATGGCCAGCTGGCACCCCTGTATGCCGATCCGGCCGACCCGCAGCGCGACAAGCAGCTGCATGCGGACGCCACCGTGACGCGCTTCCTGCGCGCCGGCGTGCCTGCCGCCAAGCTGGTGCTGGGCGTGCCCTTCTATGGCTATGGCTGGCAGCAGTGCGCCGCCGGTCCCCGCGGCGATGGCCTGTACCAGCCTTGCCAGGGCGCGGCCAGCGGCAATGACGCCACGCCGACCTTCACTTACCGGCATCTGATCGAGCAGGGCTACCTGGTCGATGGCAAGGGCGCGCGCGGCTTCCGGCGCCATTGGAATGCCGCGTCGCAAGTGCCGTATCTGTACAACCGCGACAGCGGCGTCTTCATCAGCTATGAAGATGCGCAGTCGGTGGCCCATAAAGTGCGCTATATCCGCGACAAGGGTTTGCGTGGTGGCATGTTCTGGGAATTGAGCGGCGATGCGCAGCAGGTGCTGGGCACGGCCCTGGCGCCGGTCCTGCAGGGGGCGCAGCCATGAACCAGCGCTACCTCGCCCTCGACGTCCTGCGCGGCCTGACCGTGGCCCTGATGATCGTCGTCAATACACCGGGTGACTGGGGCAAGGTGTATGCGCCGTTCCTGCATGCCGAATGGCATGGTTTTACGGTGACGGATCTGGTCTTTCCCAGCTTTTTGTTTGTCGTTGGCAATGCGCTGGCCTTTGCGCTGGGCAAATATGAGCACCTGGGCCATGGCGCCGTGCTGGCCAGGCTGTGCAGGCGCAGCGCGCTGATCTTTTTACTGGGCTTCCTGCTGTACTGGTTTCCCTTCTTCAAGATTGACGACGCGGGCCAGTTCGCCTGGTCGCCGCTGTCGCACACGCGCATCCCCGGCGTGCTGCAGCGCATCGCCGTGTGCTACCTGGCCGCCGCCCTGATCCTGCATTACTGGAAGACGCGCGGCGCGCTGGTCTTTTGCGCCTGCGCCTTGCTCGGTTACTGGGCCATCCTGGCATGCTTTGGCGACTACAGCTTGCACGGCAATGCGCCAGCCAGGCTGGATCTGTTCCTGCTGGGCGACAGCCACCTGTATCACGGCGAAGGCCTCGCCTTCGATCCGGAAGGCGTGCTCGGCACCTTGCCGGCCATCGTCAATGTGATTGCCGGCTACCTGGCAGGCAGTTTCTTGCGCCAGGCCGCGCCGGCGCAGCTGCGCTCCAGCCTGGTTCAGCTGGCCGTGGCCGGCCTCATCTGCGTGGCCGTGGCCCTGTGCTGGAATGAAGTATTTCCGATCAACAAGAAGCTGTGGACCAGCTCTTACGTGATGCTGGGCATCGGCCTGGACTTGCTGCTGCTGGCGCTGCTGATGTTCATCATCGACGTGCGCAGGATCACGGGCTGGACGTATTTCTTTGAGGTTTTCGGCAAGAACACCCTGTTCATTTACCTGGTGTCGGAAGTGCTGGTGATCATCGCGTTTACCGTGCGCATCGGCAGCGGCAACCTGTACCAGTGGCTGTACCAGCAGTGGTTTACGGGCTGGGCGCCGGCGCGCGTGGGCTCGCTGCTGTTTGCCGTCAGCTTCATGCTGCTGTGCTGGCTGATCGCCTACGCCATGGACAAGCGCAAGATCTATATCAAGGTCTAAAACTTCAGCTTCATGCCGCAACGCGTGGCCAGCGCGGTGAAGAGCAGCATCAGGGCGGTGACGGCGGCGGCATTCCACAGGCCGGCCGCCCCGCCCGTCGCCAGATACGGCCACCAGAAGCGCGGCAGGTGCAGCACGGCCGCCAGTTGCTGCCACAGGTCGGGCACGATGTAGGCGAACAGGGCATTGGTACCGGCGGGCAACAGCACCACCGTCCAGGCGCGCCAGCGCCACACATCGATGACGATGTAAAACACGAGGAACAGGGCCAGGATGATGGCGCTGCAGACCAGCGTGTACGATTCCGTCGCGGCGATCTTGTTGATGTGGTGATACGGCCGCAGCAGCAGGCCGGCCGCCAGCAGGCCCAGCGCGAACCACGCCATGAAACGGATGCGCTGCCGATGGCTCAGGGCGGCGCCGCGCAGGAAGAGCTGGCCCACCAGGGTGCCGGCCAGCACGTTGGCCGCCGTCGAACCGAGCACTTGCGGCACGTTGACGATGGCGTTGACGCCAGCCGGCAGGAAATCGAGGCTGCCCGCCGTGCCACCCATGTACAGCACGAGCAGCAGGGCAAACATGCCCATCAGCGCCGTGCCGCTGCCCCGGCACGCCAGGTACAGCAGGCTGCACAGCAGATAAGACCAGCCTATCATGCCGAGGATGCCCCACCATGACGGTTGCAGCCAGGTGCTGGAAAACTCGCTATTTAATTCGCCGCGGAACGTCGCCAGCAGGAACAGCATCAGCGCGCCGCCGGCGGCCAGTTCCAGCTTGCCCGCGCCCTGGCGCCACAGCAGCATCATGGCGATATAAAACAGAAGCAAGTATATGGCCTGCGGCAGCAGCGCCGCCTGTGCATCGTAGCGGTAGGCATTCGCCAGCACCACGCCGGCCAGCATCAGGCTGGCGGAGCGCCACAGCAAACGCCCCAGCAAGGCTGGCGTGACGCGGCCGCAATGGCGCTGCAAGGCCAGCGGAATGGCCATGCCGACCATGAACAGAAAGCCGGGAAAGACCAGGTCGGGCACGGTGATGCCGTCGGCGCGGGGACCCGCATGTTCGAGCCAGAAGGCAATGCCTGGCATGCCGGCCAGGTAGTTAACCCAGATCATGGTGACGATCACGCAGCCGCGAAAGGCGTCCAGGCTGGTCAATCGTTCAGGTGCGGGGGCGGTGGCTGGCGGCATGGAAGGAGGAAAAGGTCGAAAAAAAAAGCAGCCCCGGCCTGAGCCGGGAACTGCCTTGCGCATGCTGCGGGGCGCCGGAATTACTGCGCCGCTGCTGCCGGTGCCGCCGCTGCCGTGGCAGGACGGTTCAGCCACAGGATCCAGTAGCGGGCCAGATCGCCCACGCCGTCGCCGCCCTTGACCGTTTCCAGGACCTTGATGGCGTCGTCTTTCTTGCCGGCCATGGCGTAGGAATAGCCGAGGCGCAGTTTTGCGTCTTCTGGACGCTTCAAGCCGCCCTTGGCGATGCCCTTCTGGATCAGGTCGATACCTTTGTCGAACTGGTCCATCGTCACGAAGGCGTAACCGAGGTTGATCAAGCCCGTGCCATCCTTGCTCTTCATGGCCGAGGCTTCGCCGCTGGCGATGTTTTTCGCATCGTCGGCGGCGGCCTTGTTGGCCTGGTCGCGCAGTTTCTTGTGCTTGGCGGCATTCGCGCCCGTGCCCAGCACGCCTTTGGCAAAGCCCGCGTCGAGCACTTTTTTCGCTTCCGTCGGGAAGGCGTTCTGCAAGGCGATTTCCGCCATGTCGCTGTAATCTTGCGGCGGCATGGTGCCCACGGCCTTGAATTGCAGGCGCAGCACGTCGAGCGCGAAGCGGTCCGAATAGCCGGCCTTGCCTTGCGTGCGGCTCAGCAAATCGCTCCAGTAGTCATCCGACGGGTAGTAGCGCACCAGGTTTTCCATGGCGACCAGATAGGTGGCCGGATCCTTGCTCTTCGAGCCCGTATTGGCCAGCAATTGCAGTTCTTCCATGGTCGGCGTCTTGCCCGCTTGCTGCTTGGCCGTCAGGTCGGCCATCAGTTCCTGTTTCGCGCGCGCGAAATCATTGCTGAAGTAATAGGCGCGGATGATGTAGGGACGCACGCTGGCCACGTCGCCCGTTTCCGTCTGGTAACGGGTGAACCACTTGATGGCGTTCGGGTAATCCTTGGCGTTGTAGTGGTAGTTCGCCAGCGCCTGGATGAAGTCGCCCTGGGCTTTCTTGTCCAGCTTGCCCGATTCGATCACCGCTTCCAGTGCCGTCATGGCCATGGCCGCATTGTTGGTGGTGGAGGCCAGCGCCACGCGCAGGCGGTTCAGCACGAACAATTCGTAGGGCGTCAGGGCGGGAATGGCGGCTGCCTGGTCGATCCGGCTTTGCACGTCGGCGTAGTTTTTTGCCTCCATCGAGGCTTTGACGGCGGCCGGATCGAGCAGTTTGAATACTTCAGGACGTACCGTGTCTGCGGGCACGGCGGCGGGTGCACCGGCGGCAGCGGCTGGCTTGGCATCCTGCGCGTGCGACAGGGTAGGCAGGACATTGAGGCCGATGGCGGCCAGGATCAGGCTGAGACGGGCAAGACGGAATTGGGACATGGGTTATCCTTCAATCAATAACAAAAATACGCACCTGCAGTGGCAGCGGCAACATCGTGCAGCGGCATCGCAAAGGGGCAGGGAAGCTCGAAAAAACACATTTCCGCCAGTCTGACTGCATAAGACAAACAGAAGCGGCATGATACAGAGCGGCTATTGTCACATAAACGGCTGAGCGGGTGCGGCAAACGTGCGCGCCAGTGCTTGCCCTGCGGCATCGAACAGCAGGCAGCGCTGCGGCGGCAAATGCAGGCGCATGGCGTCGCCCGCCCGGCGCACGCCATCCTCGGCCGGCAGCTTGACGGCAAGCATCTCCGTCGCGCCCGGCATGCCGGCGTAAACGATGGCCACGTCGCCCAGGTATTCGACATGGCTGACACGGGCATCGATCACGTTGTCGTTCGCCGTCTCCCCGTGCTGCAGGCTGACATGCTCGGCGCGCACGCCCAGGGTCAGCTGGTCGCCCGGCGCTACGCCATCGCCCTGCGCTTCGACGGCGATCACGGCGCCGCCGGGCAGGCGCACGGCCACCGTGCCGGGCCCGCAGGCGACAGCCTCGCAAGCGATGAAGTTCATCTTCGGCGCGCCCAGGAAGCCGGCCACGAAAAGGTTGCCGGGATGGTTGTACAGCGCGTGCGGACTGCCTACCTGCTCGATGCGCCCGCCGTTGAAGACGACGATGCGCTCGCCCAGGGTCATCGCCTCGACCTGGTCGTGCGTGACGTAGATCATGGTGGTTTTGAGTTCCTGGTGCAGGCGCGAAATCTCCACGCGCATCTGCACGCGCAGCGAGGCGTCGAGGTTCGACAGCGGCTCGTCGAACAGGAAGACCTTGGGTTTGCGCACGATGGCGCGGCCGATGGCCACGCGCTGGCGCTGGCCGCCCGACAGGTCCTTCGGTTTGCGTTTGAGCAAAGGCGTGATCTGCAGGATCTCGGCCGCGCGTTCGACGGCGGCGCGCACCTCCGCCTTCTTGTGTCCGGCCAGGCTGAGGGCGAAGGCCATGTTTTCGTACACCGTCATGTGCGGGTACAGGGCATAGCTCTGGAAGACCATGGCCAGGCCCCGCTCGGCCGGCGCGATATCGTTGGCCAGCTTGCCGCCGATATGCAGCTCGCCGTCCGTGATGTCTTCCAGCCCGGCGATCATGCGCAGCAGGGTCGATTTGCCGCAACCGGAAGGCCCCACGAAGACGACGAATTCGCCGTCGCCGATAGCGAGGTCGATGCCGTGGATGACGGGATGCTTGTCGTCGTACAGCTTGACGATATTCTTTAAGACGATATGTGCCATGGGGTGGTTCTATCCTAGCTGGCGCTGGCGGGCGCCTGGGGGGAATCGGCCTTGCTCAGGTCGGGCGTACCGGTATCGGCCTTGGCGCCGATGCGCATGAAGCGCGACAGGATCAGCACGGGCAGGGCCGACACCAGCACCCACAGGAAAAAGGTCTTGTAGCCGAGCGCCGTCTGGATGTCGCCGCTGATCATCTTGAACAGCACGAAGCCGAGCTGCATCACGCCGGTGGCGAACGCATAGTGGGCCGTCTGGTACTTGCCGACGGAGACCACCTGCATCATGAACAGGATCAGGCCGACGAAGCCGAAGCCGTAGCCGAACATTTCCACGCTGAGTGCGGCCGTGATCAAGGTCAGGTCGGTGGGCATGCTGTGACTCAGGTAATAGAACACCAGATTCGGCAAATTCATGGCCAGGATCAGGAACAGCATGGCGCGTTTCAGGCCCAGCCAGGAGGTGAAATAGCCGCCGCCTACGCTGCCCAGCAAAAAGGCGACGGTGCCGGCCGTGCCGTACACGGCGCCCACTTCCGTCGTCGACAGGCCCAGGCCGCCCAGCTCGCGCGCTTCGCGCAGGAACAGCGGGCCGATGGTCTGCACTTGCGCCTCGCCGGCGCGGAACAGGATGATGAAGGCGATCATGCCCCAGATGCCGGGCTTTTTCAGGAAGTCCACCAGCACGTCCCACAGGGTGCGGCTGATGCCGGCCACGCTCTTGTCGGCCACGGCCACGTTGCGCACCTGCGGCAGCGCCCACAGGTGGTACGCGGCCAGCGACAGCATCATGGCGCCGATGATCAGGAAAATCACGGACCAGGCAGGCTTGACGCCGATATTTTTTTCCAGGTAGCCGGCCAGGATCACCAGGCCGCCCAACGAGATGAACTTGCCCGCGTTGAAGAAGGCGCCTTGCCAGCCCGCGTAGGCCGCCTGCTGCTTGTCGGACAGGCTGGCGATGTACAGGCCGTCGCAGACGATATCGTGCGTCGACGACGCCAGCGCGGCGACGAACAGCACGGCGATGCAGGCGGCAAACCACAGCGGCGTTTGCAGGGCCAGCGCGATCAGGCCCAGGCTCAGGCCACCGGCGAACTGGAACAGCACCACCATGGTCTTCTTGCTTGACGCCAGCTCCAGGAAGGGGCTCCACAGCGACTTGAAGACCCAGGCAAAGCCGATCAGGCCCGTCCAGCGGGCGATCTGGTCGTTCGGCACGCCCATGCTCTTGAACATCAGGCCGGCCACCAGGGCCACCGCGTAAAACGGCAGGCCCTGGGCGAAGTACAAGGTGGGCACCCACGAAATCGGGCTGCGGACGCCGCCCTTGCTACGGTTGCTGCTGCTGGTCTTGTCGTTCATGGATGCTTCCTCGGGTCGTCTTGATAGTCGGGTATTGCGTTCGGTGCAAAGGCGCGGTTATTGGCAGCGCCGCCTGGCCTCGGCCATGATGATGCGGTCGGCCGCCTCCTGCGCGTACACGCCGCTGGTGGCCGGGTAGCGTGCGGCCATGGCCGCCAGGCGCTGCAGCCGCGCGCCCACGGCCTGCAGCGGCAGGGCGCCAGAGGCCAGCGCGGCGCTGACGTCGTCCAGCGCGGCCGGCAACTGCGCGGCATCGGCCAGCAGGGCCATGTCGGCGCCGGCGGCCAGGGCGCGCGCGCCGACATGCCCGCCCTGCGCGTCGATGCCGGGCGTGAGCAGCACGCCGCCATAGGTCCACTGCTGGCGCAGCAAGCCATGCATCACCGCGTGCGACAGGCTGGCGGGCTGGCGCGCGTCGAGCGCTGGATAGACCACGTGCGCGCTCAGCATCGAGGCCGTCTGCGTGGCGGCCTGGCGAAACGGCACGAAATCGTGTTCTTCCAGCTGCGAGCGGGTCTTGTCGACGCTGGGCAGCTGGCCACCGGCACCGTGCTGCGGCAGGTACAGCCTGGCGCAGCACGCCACGCCCTCGGCCTGGCAGCCCGCCGTCCAGGCTTGCGCCATGGCGGCCGCTTGTGCCGGATCGCCGCCAAACGCCTGCGCCGCGCCAGGTGCCTGTGCGGCGCCGGTGTCGAGATGGATCAGGGGCGCCAGCAGCCAGTTGATGCCCAGCGCGCGCAAGCCGCGCGCCGTCGCCGCGCCCGTGCCGTTGGCCAGCTCCGCGTCGCCAAGGGCGCACAGGTCCATGGCGCCCGGCGGCTGCGGCAGCCAGGCGGGGTAAGCCGGGGGCATGCCGGCCGGGTCGATGGCGATCAGCGCTTGCGGGCCCAGGGCACGGCGCAAGTCCGCGTTCAGGCGCGTCAGCTGCGCCGCGTCGCGCAGATTGGCCGCGCGCAGGCATACGGCGCGCACGCCGCTGGCCTGCAGCCATTGCGCCGTGGCCGCATCGAGTTCGGTGCCGGGGATGCCCGTCATCAGCAGCTGCCCGGCAAGCCGGCGCAGGTCGGTGGCGATGGCGGCGCTCATTTGACGGCGCCGTCCATGCCGCGCATGAAGAAGCGCTGGGTAAACAGGAAGGCCAGCAGGGTCGGCACGATGGTGATCAGGGTGCCGGCGGCGATCACGCGCGTGCTGCTGCCAAACGTGCCGCGCAAATACAGCACGCCGACCGACAGCGGGAATTCATCGGGTTTGCTCATGACGATGGACGGCCAGATGTATTCATTCCACGATTCGACGGCCGTCAGGATGCCGACGGTGGCCAGCCATGGCGTGATCAGGGGCAGCATGATGCGGCTGAAGATGACCCACTCGGAGGCGCCATCGACACGCGCGGCGTCGATCAGGTCTTGCGGCACTTCCTCGAACGCCTGCTTGAGCAGCAAAATGGCCACGGCCGTCACCACGTTGGGCAGGATCACGCCCGTGTAGGTGTCGACCAGGCTCATTTGCGTGATGGTGATGAAGTTGACGAGGAAGTTCACCTCCGACGGCAGCACCAGCGTGGCCAGGATCAGGCCGAACACGAGTTTGCGGCCACGGAATTTCAGGCGCGCCAGCGGATACGCGGCCAAAGAGCACAGCAGCAGTTTCCAGAACACGGTGAACACGGCGATCAGCACGGAGTTCTTGAAGAACGACCAGATCGGGATCGCATCGAACACTGCGATGAAGTTCTCAAAAGACGGCGCCTTCGGCCAGAAGGTGGGCGGGAAGGCGAAGATATTGCCCTCCGTGGAAATGGCCGTCACCAGGGTCCACCAGAACGGGAAGACGCAGACGACGGCGATCGCGCACAGCACGGCATAGTGGCCGAGTATTTGCAGTCGGGTTTTCAGGGGGCGGGAACGGCTTGTCATGGTCATGCCCCTGTCAGCGGTGCTTGGGTTTCAGATAGCGCAGGCACAGCAGGGCGATGCCGATGCAGAACAGCGAGACGACGAAGCTGGCGGCCAGCGCGCGCGGCAGTTTCAAGTGCTTGAGGCCCTGGTCATACGCGTAGTACAGCGCCGTGAAGGTCGAGTTCATCGGGCCGCCCTGCGTCAGCACATCGACTTCCTGGTACGCCTTCAGGGCCGCCAGCACGGACAGGATGGAGCACAGCATGATGGTCGGGCGCAGCATCGGCACGGTGATTTTCCAGAAGCGCTGCCAGCGGTTGGCGCCATCGAGCATGGCCGCCTCCTGCATGTCCGACGGGATCGATTGCAGCGCCGCCAGGTACATCACCATGTACCAGCCCAGGCCGCGCCACAGGGTGGCGAACATCACGGCAAACAGGGCCAGGCTGTCGTTTGTCAGCCAGCCCACGGGCGCGTTCACCAGCTTTAACGTCAGCATCACGTAGTTCAGCGCGCCCTGCTCGTGGAACATGAAACCCCACATGATGCCGACCACGGACACGGTGGTCACCACGGGGACGTAGAAGGCGGCGCGGAACAGACGGATGCCGGGCAGGCGGTTGTTGACCAGCACGGCCAGCACGATGGCGCCCACCTGCACGAAGGGCACCATCAGCAAGAACATCAGCGAATTCTTCAGGCCCGAGACGAACATCTCGTTGTTGAAGATGTAGCGGAAGTTATCCAGGCCGACGAAGCGCGTCTCGCGTATCAGGCTGTAGTCGGTGAAGGCCAGCACGGAGCCGTAGCCGACGGGCCAGAAGGAAAAGGCGGCCAGCAGCAGCAGGGCGGGGGCGAGGAACAGCCAGGCTTGCAGGGTGTGGCGGTGGGTGAGTTTCATGCTGTCCTCAGTGACGCGGCAGGGTGGCCAGCTTGCGGTTCCAGATGGCGACGGCCTGGTCCAGCGCCTGCTTCACGTCCTGCTTGCCCGTCACGCCCGCCTCGACGGCTTTGACCAGCGAGCGGCGCAATTCGTCGTAGTCGTCGATGCCGGCCACGTACAGGGTGCGCGAGTGGCCCATCGACAGGGCGCCGGCAGCGACGGCTTTCTCGGCCGCGCCCGCGTTCTTTGGCGTGGCCAGGAAGAACGGGTCGGCCGCCGCTTTCACCGTGGTGGGGAAGACGCTGGCCTGCCTGGCGAAGGCCAGCTGGTTTTCATCGTTCGTCAGGAAGCGCGCGAACTTGCCGACCGACGGCAGCAGGCGCGCCGGTACGCCTTTCGGTATGGCGAAGTGCACCAGCCAGCCGCCGTCGGCGATGCCGGTGGGGCCCAGCGGCGCGGGCGCCACGTCGGTGATCGCGTAGATGTCCTTCGCGTCGGCGCGGATGCGCTGCATGGCCGTGGGCGGCGCCAGCAGCATGCCCAGGCGGCCGCCCTTGTAGGCGTCGATCACGGCCGGAAAATTATCTTCGGCGAACAGGCTTTCCTTCAGCAGGCCACCGGCCTTGTAGGTGTCGGCCAGCTTTTGCACCAGCGCCACGTGCTGCGGCGAATTGAAGACGGCGCGGTTGTCGGTAATCACGGCCAGGCCCTGCTGCATGAACAGGCCGTCGATTTTGGAGAGGGCGGGGGCGATGCCGGCCTTGCCCGTGCGTTGCGCGATCTGGCGCGCGAACGCCAGCTGTTCATCGAGGCTGGCAGGGCCGCGCGTGAGGCCCGCCTGTTTGAAAATGGCGGTATTGAAGGCGATCACCGCGACATTGCTGTACATGGGAAAACCGTAGGTGCGGCCCTTGAAGCGCAAGTCGTCCAGGGCGCTGGGAATGTAGCTGGCGCGCGCCTCCGCGATCAGGCCATCGATGGACGTGAGCAAGCCGTCGCGCGCAAATTCATCGGCCCAGGGCACGTTCAGGCTGACCAGCGCGGGCGGCGTGCCGGCCACGATGCGCGTGACCAGCTTGGTCTGGATGATGTCCCACGGGAAGTCGATCCACTCGATTTTGACGCCGGGATTCTGCGCCTCATAGCGCGCCACCACCGCATTGAAATACGGCGTGAACTTGGGCTTCATGCTGAAGGTCCAGAATTCGATTTTCTCGGCAGCCCATGCCTGCGGCGCGAGCAGGCCCGCGCAGGCAAACACCGCCAACAGTCTCTTGATCGTCATTTTTATCCTGGAGCGTGGCGCTCCAATGTCCATGAGTCCGCGGCGCGGGTACATGCCCTTGCCGTCGCTTATATTCGGGTGCTGCAGGCGGCAGCCGCGCCCCGTGCCGGGGGCGCAGTTGCCAGGTATTGCTTAGTTTGTTTTTGTTACTTTGCTCAGGTGGCGCGGCGCATCCGGGTCCATGCCGCGCGCGGCCGACAGTTTCGCCGCCATCACGTAGAAGGACTGGATGGCGACGATCGGATCAAGGTCCGGCGTGGCCGCCACGGGCAGGGTCAGGTCGCGCTCGGCCACGTCGGCGGGCGCCGCCAGCAAGACCTTGGCGCCGCGGCCGCGCATCTCTGTTGCCAGTTGCAGCAAACCGGCTTGCGTCGGGCCGCGCGTGGCAAAAATCAGCAGTGGGTAGCCGTCTTCGATCAGGGCCATCGGGCCGTGCTTGATCTCGGCGCCGCTGAACGCTTCCGCCTGCAGGGCCGACGTTTCCTTGAATTTCAGCGCCGCTTCCAGCGCCACGGGGAAGCTGATGCCGCGCCCCACGACCATGATATTGCGCGCCGGCGCCAGCACGTCAATCGCCGGCGACCAGTCGACGCGGGTCGCTTCGAGCAGCGCTTCGGGCAGCGCTTCCAGGCCCGCCTGCAGCTCGGGGTCGTTCTGCCACTGGGCCACCATGCGCGCACCGGCGACCAGGCTGGTGATGAAGCTTTTCGTCGCGGCGACGCTTTGTTCCTTGCCGGCGCGCAGGGGCATGGCCCATTCGGCGGCGTGCGCCAGCGGCGAATCGATGTCGTTGACGAGGGCCACGGTGGTGGCGCCGCCGTCGCGGAAGTAGCGGATCGGTTCGACCACGTCCGGGCTCTGGCCCGATTGCGAGATCGAGATGGCCAGCGTATCGCGCGTCACCAGCGGCGACTTGTTCAGGGTCACCAGCGACATCGGCAGAGACGCCACGACACGGCCCAGGCGCGCCATGATCAGGTAGGCGACGTAGTTGCAGGCGTGGTCGGAGCTGCCGCGCGCGATGGTCAGCGCGGTCGAGAACGAGGTGCTCCTCAATTTGCGGCCCAGTTCCGCATAGCGTTCCGTGTCGCTGGCCAGTTGCAGGGCGACGCATTCGGCGGCGGAAATGGCTTCTTTAAGCATCATTGAGGTCACAGATTTCTCCTTCTATATACACAGCTTTGAGTTTGAGATCGCGATCGAGTACCACCAGATCGGCGTAAGTGCCGGGGGCCAGCCGGCCGCGTTCTTCCAGGCCCAGGTAATCGGCGGCATTGGTCGACACGCGCTTGGACGCGTCGGCCAGGTCCAGTCCCAGTCCCACCAGGTTGCGCAGCGCCTGGTCCAGGGTCAGGGTGCTGCCCGCCAGCGTGCCGTCGGGCAGACGCACGCCGCCCATGCATTTCTGCACGGCGTGGCGGCCCAGCATGTATTCGCCGTCCGGCATGCCGGTGGCGGCGGTTGAATCGGTGACGCAGTACAGGCGCGGGATGGCGCGCAGGGCCACCTTGATGGCGCCCGGGTGCACGTGCAGCAGGTCGGGGATCAGTTCGGCGTATTCGGCGTGCGCCAGGGCGGCGCCGACCATGCCCGGCTCGCGGTGGTGCAGGCCGCTCATGGCGTTGAACAAATGCGTAAAACCCATGGCGCCATGCTCCAGCGCGGCCACGCCGTCTTCATACGAACCGAGCGTATGGCCGATCTGCACGCGCACGCCGGCGTCGGCCAGGGCACGCACCAGGTCCAGGTGGCCGGCGATTTCCGGCGCCACGGTGATGACGCGCAGCTTGGCCAGCGTTTGCAGGCGTTCGATTTCGGCCAGGGTGGCGGCGCGCGCATAGTTGGGCTGCGCTCCGAGCTTGCCGGAATTGATGTACGGGCCTTCCAGGTGGGCGCCCAGCACGCGCGCCGTGTTCGGGCGGCGGTGGTTGGCGGCGATGCCGATGGCCGTCAGGGCCATGTCGATGTCTTCCGGCGGCGCCGTCATGGTGGTGGCCAGCAGACTGGTGGTGCCGTGGCGCGCATGGATGGCCGCGATGGTGTAGACGGCGTCGCCGCCTTCCATGATGTCCTTGCCGGCGCCGCCATGCACGTGCAGGTCGATAAAGCCGGGCAAAATATAGTCATCGCCATTGGTCGACGGGTGGAGGGACTCGCCCGTGATGCTGTCGACGCGCTCGCCGAAGGCGATGGCGCCGTGGATCCAGCCGCCGGGGGTAAGGATATTGCCTTTGATAGTGCTGCTCATCTGCGCGACTCCGCTACGAATTCATAATAATCACTGCGGCAATACGAGTGGGTCAGTTCCACCGCTGCGCCGTTGTCGAGATAACTGACACGGGTGATGTGCAGCATGGCTTCACCCGTCTTGATGTTGGCCAGCTTGGCCTGTTCCGCCGTGGCGTTGACGGCGCGGATATGCTGCAGCGCGCGCATCGGGATGGTGCCGCGCGACTCCAGGTAGCCGTACAGCGAATCGGTGACCTGTTGCGGGTCCGGCATGTACAGCGCGGGGATGGTGGTCGTCTCGATCGCCATCACCACGTCGTCGGCCGTGCGCAGGCGGCGCAAGCGCGCCACCGGCATGTGCGGCGACAGGCCCAGCGACAGCAGTTCCAGCGGCGCCGCCGCGCCGATATCGCGCTGCAGCCAGCGCGAGCCGGCCGTGAAGCCCCGCTGGCGCAGTTCTTCCGAAAAGCTCGTCAGGCGCGACAGCGGCTGCTCCAGCTTGGGCGTGATGTAGGTGCCCGAGCCGCGCCTGCGCGTCAGCATGCCCCGGTCGCACAGCATGTCGATGGCCTTGCGCGCCGTGACGCGCGAGATTTCCAGGATGTCCGACAGCACGCGCTCGGAGGGCAGGGCCTGGTTGGCACGCCAGTCGCCGCTGGCGATGCCGTCCGACAGCATGTTCGCCAGCTGCATGTAGAGCGGCGTGTCGCTGGCGGGATTCGGTTTGAAGCCGGACAGTTTGGTCAGCATGGTCATTGCTCCTGCAAGTGCTTGCTGATCAGGCGCAGGCCGCCTGCGGCCGAGTCGCCCTGTGCCGGCACGACCAGTTGCAACAGTGCCGCCGGCAGGTAGCCAGACAAGGGCGCCGCCAGGCCGCCGCACAGGGCCACGGGCAAGGTGCCTGCCGGGTCGAGCGCCCTGGCGATGAGGGCGATCTGCTGGCCCGCGTCGCTCAGGATGGTGCGCGCCACCACGTTGCTGGCCGCGTGTTCGAGCACCAGCCGCGCCAGTTGCGCGTAGGTGGTCTGGCTGGCGGCCGCCAGCCACACCTGCATCGCGTTGCGCTGGCCGCCGCAGGCGTCGATGATGGACGTGGCGAAGGCGCTGCCGGGCACGCGCCCGTCGACCACCTGCTGCGCGTGGTTGATGGCGCGCATGCCGATCCAGGCGCCACCGGCTTCGTCGCCGGAGGGAAAGCCCCAGCCGCCCACTTCGTGGCGGCTGCCGTCCGCGTGCAGCACTTCGCCTACGCTGCCCGTGCCGATGGCAACGATGACGCCCGGCTGGCCCGCGTGCGCGCCCAGCAGGGTGGTCAGGGCATCCGATTCGAGTGCCACCATGGCATAGCCGGGATTGTGTTCGACAAAGCTGGCGGCCCACTGCTTGTTGTGCACGCCGGCCAGGCCCAGGCCGATGGCCATGCGCTGCAGCGACGGCTGTTCCAGGCCGGCCGCGCGGAAGGCCAGGGTGACGGCATGCGCCACGGACGTCCAGGCGCGGTCGATGCCCAGTCCCAGGCCGGATGGGCCGCTTTGTCCCTGCGCCAGTTCCTGGCCATCGAGGCGCGCCAGGCGTACGCGGGTGCCGCTGCCCCCGCCGTCGACGCCGATTATGTATTCGATCATGTTGTGCAGTCCCGCATATGGTTGATTGCGCCTGTCTGGTTTTTTATTTGTCGGGCGGCGAAAAAGCTGAAGGCACTATATTGTCGCCTCGATGGCTTGTCAACAGGTATTTAAGTGGTATTAACAAATGCCTTGTGCGATGCCGTGCCATGCCCGAGGTGGTGATTGCAACTTGCTGTTAATAAAGGATTTTTTGTGTTTGGCGAATGGTATTGAAATTGGCCTTGTTTAATGCCAATTTTTTCAGACTGGTCTAGGTCTGGTGTTGCGCTATTGCTTGTATGCATGCTTGGCAAGGGACGCCATGAAGAGTAAAGTCCGCCTTTTACATCTGAGTTGGAAGAGCATGATGAACGACAAGGCAGCAAAGAGCGAGTACTGGGACGACTGGCAGCAAGAGGCGCTGGCCGCCGGCGTGTCGGCGCCGCTGGCCAAGCTGGGCATGGAAATGATGCGCACGCACCGCAAGAACCGCTGGCCGAAGGATTTCCTGGGCCGCGAAAGCGATGGCCCGGTCATGCTCGAAATGTGCCTGGAAGATGAAGCGGAAACGGAATTGTTCTTTATCGAGAACCTGCATCCCTACGATGCGGAGCTGATCGAAAAGACGCGCCGCCGCCTGTGCCTGCACTGAGTGTGCGCTGATGCCTGACTGGAACGGCCGCCTTGTGCGGCCGTTTTGCTTTTCGGGTGGCATTTTCATGGGGGAGTGTCATAATGGCCCAGGCATTTTCGCCCAAGCATGGAGTAGATGATGAGCAAGGCACAGGACAGCAAGAAAGAAGCCAAGAAGGAACCGGCCAAGAGCATGAAGGAAAAGAAGGAAGCCAAGAAGGTCAAGAAAGAAGAGCGCAAGCGCTGATCATGCGCGTGCGCCGTGCATTGATGCGCCCCTGGCGTGCGCCGGCCCTGCTGGCGGCGTTCGCCCTGCTGGCCTGCGGTGTCCCCGTGTCCGGCGTGCTGGCGCAGGCCAAGCCGCCGCCGTCCACGTTCGGGCAAGTGGTGGGCAATGCCGTGCTGTGCATCGACCAGATCGACAACAAGGCCTTCCATGCGTATTTGCTGACGGCTTTCGGGCCCGCCTACAAGCATGAAGGCGGCGCCTACTGGTTCCGCACGGACGCCACCTTGTGGGGCGCGCCCGTTACCGACGTGATCGTCAGCGACGACACCAGTCCCCTCGTCTTCATGGGCGTGGTGGCCGATTCGACGCCGGAAAAGCTGGAACCGGCCATCCGCGGCGCCTCGGGCCTGCGTTTCAATAAACTCGACAATTCCGCCTTTCCTGTCCGTGGTTCCATGCCTGGCAGTAAAATCGTCTACTTCCGCAGCAAGGCGAAAGTGTATTGCGCCAAATACAAGCCGTTGCCGCCCGCCCGCACCCGCTGAGGGGTTCGGCTTGCCGCCGCGCATTTTGATCGTTTCATCCGCAGGGTCTCCATGTACACGCATTATTTCCAGCTCAAGCAATCGCCGTTCTCGATCGCCCCCGATCCGCGCTACCTGTTCATGAGCGAACGCCACCGCGAAGCGCTGGCGCACCTGCTGTATGGCGTGGGCAGCGGCGGCGGCTTCGTGCTGCTGACGGGAGAAATCGGCGCCGGCAAAACCACCGTGTGCCGCTGCTTCATGGAGCAGATTCCGGAAAATTGCCAGCTCGCCTATATCTTCAATCCGAAATTGTCCGTCGAAGAATTGCTGCTGTCGATCTGCGAGGAATTCCGCATCGCCGTGACGTCCGGCGTGGCCAGCGTGAAAGGCTATGTCGACGCCATCAATGCACACTTGCTGGCCAGCCATGCGCAGGGCAAGAACAACGTGCTGATCATTGACGAAGCGCAAAACCTGTCCGCCGCCGTGCTGGAGCAGCTGCGTCTGCTGACGAACCTGGAAACGAGCGAGCGCAAACTGCTGCAGATCATCCTCATCGGCCAGCCGGAATTGCGCGCCATGCTGGCGCGGCCCGAGCTCGAGCAACTGGCGCAGCGCGTGATCGCCCGCTATCACCTGGGCTCGCTGACGGCCGAGGAAACGGCCAGCTATGTCCGCCACCGCCTGGCCGTGGCGGGCAGCACGGCGCAGACACCGTTCGCGCCGCGCCTGATGGCGCAGATCCATGCCTTGAGCAAGGGAGTGCCGCGCCGCATCAACCTGCTGTGCGACCGCGCGCTGCTGGGCGCCTACGTGGAAAACCAGCCGCAGGTGACGCGCCAGATAGTGCGCCGTGCCGCCGAGGAAGTGTTTGCCGAAGAGGGCAAGCCGGCTGCCGCACGGGGCCTGCGCTGGCCGCACGTGGCGGGCGGCGTGCTGGCCGGTGCCGTGGTCACGGCTGGCCTGGCCTGGCATTTCATGCCGTCCGCTGGCGTGCCCGTCCCGGCGGTCACTGCACCGGCACCGGCCTTGGCCGCCTCCGTGCCGGCCGCGTCCGCAGCGGTGGCCGCCGCCGCATCGACGTCCGCGCCCGTCAGCGTGCCGGACCGCAACGCCGTGCTGCGCCAGCTGGCGGCCCTGTGGGGCGAGCAGTTGCCGGCAGGCGACGCTTGCCAGGCGGGCGCCCGCGCCGGCCTGCGCTGCCTGCACAGCCGGGGCGGCATCGCCGAACTGCGCGTGCTCGATACGCCCGCCATGCTGGCCCTGCGCGACGGGGAGGGGAGGGAACAGCTGGCGCTGCTGACGCGCTTGCAGGGCGAGACGGCCACCTTGATGCTCGATGGCAAACCACAAAGCCTGTCGCTGGCCCAGCTGGCGCAGCGCAGCGATGGCAGCTTTACCACCTTCTGGCGCGCCCCGCGCGGCTGGCGCGACGAAGTGCCGCTGGGTGCCCGTGGCGCCGACGTGGACTGGCTGGCGCAGCGCCTGGCGCAGCAGCGTGGCTGGCCGGCGCCGGCAGCCAACCTGCCGCTCGATGCCGAGATGCAAGGTCAGCTGCGCGCTTTCCAGCAGGGCCAGAACTTGCGGGCTGATGGCCTGGCGGGTCCGAAAACGTACATACGCCTGAGGCAACTGGGTGACAACGCGGAGCCGCGCCTGAGCAGCGCGGCTCCTGCCGTGGCAGCACCCGCTGCGACGGCGATGGTGGCGGGGAAATAAGATGTCCTACATACTTGAAGCATTGAAAAAATCGCAGGCCGAGCGCCAGCTGGGCGAGTTGCCGTCGATCCACGCACCGCAAGTGCAGCTGCATGATGGCGCAGCGTCCGGCGCGGCGCGGCGCACGCCCGTGTGGCTGGCGCTGGGCGGCGTCGCCGTGGCCGTGGCTGCCGCACTGCTGCTGTGGCAGCCTTGGCAGGCGGACGCGGCGGCGCCTGCGGCCGCTGCTGTCGTCCCAGTCGTGCTGGCCCAGGCCGTGCCCGCGCCCTTGCCCGTGGCTGCCCCGCCAGCGGCGGTCGCCCCCGCGCCTGTGGCGGCCTTCGTGCCGCCAGCGGCCACCGCCGCGCCCGTGCACCATGCCAGGCCCGTGGCGGAGCCGAAGCAGGAGACGCCCGGCCAGGCCGTGTCGCCGCCCGTTGCGGCACCGGCGCCTGCAGTACCGCCCACGCCCGCCGCCGAGGAAAGCGTCCCCGGCATGCGCGACCTGCCCGAGCCGATACAGCGGCAAATCCCCGCCATTGCCATCGGCGGCTATATCTATTCGAAGAATCCAGCCGACCGCCTGTTGCTGATCGACAAGGTGCTGCGCCACGAGGGCGAGGAGCTGGCGCCGGGCCTGGTGCTGGAAAAGTTGCAGCCGAAGGCGGCCATCTTCAGTTTCAAGGGCTACCGCTACCGCGTGCCGTATTGACTTGTTGCGCATCAAGGCCGGGCCACCATAGCTGAACCATCCTGACCTGGCCTGGTCGAACCAGGGTCGCTGCGCCCATGTGCGCGGCCGGGGAGTTCCCATGATTGCTGCCGCTGCTGGCGAGGGTGCGCTTGATGCGGATACGCCGGAAAGCCTGGCGCGCATCGAGCATATCGTCGTGCTGATGATGGAAAACCGCTCGTTCGACCACATGCTGGGCTACCTGAGCCTGGAAAGTGGCCGCGCCGACATCGACGGCTTGCAGGCCAGTCATGCCAACCTGCATGCGGGCGTGACCTACCCCGTGCACCATTTGCGGCGCACGGCCTTCGGCCCGCAGCAAGACCCGTCGCATACGGGCCTGTCGGTGGCGCGGCAATTGCAAAACAATAACGGCGGCTTCGTCGACGACTATGCGCAAACGCATCCGGGCGACCCCGACATCGATCTGGTGATGGGTTACTACAATGGGGCCGACTTGCCCATGTACGATTTCCTGGCGCAACAGTTCTGCGTCTGCGACCGCTGCTACAGTTCCGTGCCGGGCGCCACCTGGCCCAACCGCCTGTATGCGATCAGCGGCAAGGCGGCCGACAGCCGCGACAGCAAGCGCGTGCCCCTGTATGCGAACAAGTCCTTCGTGCGCCACCTGGACCGGGCCCAGGTTAGCTGGAAATTTTATTCCGCCTGGAAACCCTGGAGCCTGGCCTTCAGCGACGACCATTACCGCTCGTCCGAGTGGTATGAGCCCTTTGGCGCCAGCGCGCGCCGCTATGGCTTCATCGGCGATGCGCTGGCGGGCACCTTGCCTTCGGTCAGCTGGATCGATCCGCATTTTTTTGAGAATGACGACCACCCACCGGCCGATATCCGCGCCGGCCAGGCGCTGGTGGCGCAGGTTTACCAGGCCCTGTCGCGCGGTCCCGCCTGGCCGCGCACCTTGCTGATCCTCAGTTATGACGAGCACGGCGGCTTTTTCGACCATGTGCCGCCGCCCGCCGCCGCCGACGACGACCCCGCGTTTCGCCAGTACGGCGTGCGCGTGCCCATGCTGCTGGTGTCGCCGCTGATCGCGCCGGGCAGCGTCAGCCACCAGGTGGTCGATCACACGTCGATCATCAAAACCATCCTGCGGCGCTTTTGCCGCGGCGCCGATGGCGGCTTGCCCCAGATGGGCGCGCGCGTGGCGGCCGCCAGCGGCCTGGGCGCCGTGCTGACCCTGGCGCAGCCGCGCGCGGCGCCCGTCGTGCCCTTTGCCGTGCTGGCGCAGCGGGCCGCATGGGAAGCGGATGTGCGGGCGCACGACTTCGCCCCGCTGGCGCAGGCTGAAGGCTTGGTCGCCGCCGTTGCCGCCGTGCCCGTGCAATCCGATGCCGAAGCGGGCGTGATCGCTGCGCATCGGCAATTGGCGCGTTGGGCCAGGCATGCGCAGGCAGCGCCCGGGCCGACGGGCCGGCGCCGGCGGCAGGGTGGCAAGCCGGCACTCGCCTGAGTCGGGCAATGAGTTGGACAATGAGTTGGACAATGAGTTGGGCAATGCATGGCGCCCGCGCCGGGCGTTGGCGCCGGTGGGGCTGCGTATAATCACTGCTTCTCAATCAAGGAGTGACCATGCACGATGCGATGCCCGCCCACCCGGTACTGGGTGTGATCGGCCGTTCCGGTAGCGGCAAGACGACCCTGCTGGAATTTGTGGTGAAGGAACTGGCGGCGCGCGGCTTGCGCGTCAACCTGGTCAAGCACAGCCACCATGACCTGGCGCTGGAACCGCCGCAAAAAGACAGCGCCCGGTTGCGCCTGGCGGGGGCGGCGGAAGTGCTGGTGGCGTCGCCGTATCGCTTTGCCATCGTGCATGAGTTGCGCGGCGCGCCCGAGCCGAGCCTGGCGCAGCAATTGGCCCGCATGGGGCCGGCGGATCTGACCCTGGTCGAAGGTTTCAAAACGGACCCCATCCCCAAGCTGGAAGTGTTCCGCCCGGAAGTGGGGCAGGCACCCCTGTATCCGCATGACCCTCATGTGATCGCCGTCGCCTCCGACAGTCCGGCGCCGGCCGACCTGCGTGAGGGCGTGCAATGGCTGGACTTGAATGCGCGCGAGCAGGTGCTGGCCTGGTTGCTGCTGCAGTTGGAAAATAAGCTGGAAAAATAAGCTAAAGGTTTGCTGCTGCCATCCGTTAATACTGGTAGAACCTCATTGGAGAAATGTATGGACGTCGGAAGCATTGCTCAACTGTCAACCACGATGGCAGAGACCGGCACGCGGCAAGCCGTCGGTTTGACTGTCCTGAAAAAAGCCCAGGATATTCAAAGCTCGACTGCCACGGCCTTGCTGGCAGCGTTGCCACCGGTACAGTCGGCGCCGAGTCTGCCGGCTCACCTCGGTAACCGCATCAACACGACCGCCTGAGCGCAGTCCCGCAGCGCCAGTCTGGCGCTCGCCATCGTCACGCCCACACCAACGTCATCGACGGTGGAGTGGGCGTTTTTGTCTGTTACTTACTTTTTCCTGCTCCTGTCAAGTTGATTAATTGACCATGGTTCGCCATGGCGCGGCCGATTCAGTAAAATGATGCCGATTCCCTCGCGTTGCCCATAGTGCAGCCTGGGGCCTGCCATTACTTTGAACCATGCAAGAGGACTCCCCATGAACAAACGTCAAGCTCTCATCGCCGCCGCCCTCGCGGGCCTCTGCGCCGGCACCACCGTCAACGCGGCCGCGCACGACGGTCCCGCCCCTGGCGACAAGGAAAAATGCTACGGCGTTGCCAAGGCAGGGCAGAACGATTGCGCCTCGTCCGATGGCGCGCATTCCTGCGCGGGGCAGGCCGAGGCGGACAACTTGCCCACGGAATGGGCCTACGTTGCCAAGGGCACGTGCGAACAGGTGGGCGGCTCCGTCAAGCCCATCAAGGCCGGCAAGGCCGCCAAACCGGCGACGCAGCCCTAAGCGTCCGCCACCTTTCCATGCCGCCGACTATCGAGGCGCTTGCCGGCGTCGGCCTGCGCGCCGCGCACTACCGCGATTTTCTGGCGCGCCGGCCCAAGGTGGGCTGGCTGGAAGTGCATACCGAAAATTATCTGCAGCCGTCGGGCTGGGATAGTCATGTGTTAGACACTCTGCGCCAGGATTACCCCATCAGCCTGCATGGCGTGGGACTGGGCCTCGGGTCCGCGCGGGGCTTTTCCGAAGCGCACCTGCAGCGCGTGCGCGCCGTGGCCGAGCGCATCGAGCCGTTTCTTGTGTCGGAACACCTGTGCTGGGGCGCCGTGGCGCAGCGGCAACTCAATGATCTGTTGCCGCTGGCCTTGAATGGCGCGGCCCTCGACTTGTTGTGCGCCAGGGTGGGGAGGGTGCAGGATGTGCTGAAAAGACCGATCTTGCTGGAGAATGTCTCGACTTACCTGCGTTTTGCCGACGATGCCATGAGCGAGGCGCAATTCCTGGCGGAACTGGCGCGCCGCAGCGGCTGCGGGCTGCTGCTCGACATCAATAATCTGTATGTGAACCAGTGCAACCACGGCGAAGACGCCCTGCTTGCCATGCAGTCCATCGCGCCGGGCAGCGTGGGCGAACTGCACCTGGGCGGCCATTTGCTGACGCCGCAGGCCGTGATCGACCACCATGGCGCCGCCGTGGCCGAGCCCGTCTGGGACTTGTATGCGGCCGCCTTGCTGCGCTTTGGCGCCGTGCCCACGCTGGTCGAATGGGATACGGACTTGCCCGCCCTTGACATCCTGCTGGGCGAGGCGGACAAGGCGCAAGCGATGCTGACGCAGCACGAGCAACATTCGCCGTGGCATGCGGTGCCGGTGCTGCCACCGCCACGGCCCGCGTCGCTTGATGCGCTGGCGGCCGGCCAGCAAGCGTTTGCCACGGCCTTGCTCGATCCTGCGGCAACCTTGCCATCGTTCGCGGGAGCGGCGGTGCCGCAGCGTTTCGCACTGTACCGCGGCAATCTGAGCGCCACCTGGCGCCGCACCCTGGGCCACGCCTATCCCGTCGTGCTGGCGCTGGTGGGAGAAGAATTCTTTGGCGGCCTGGCGCGCGCGTATGGGCGCCAGTATCCGTCAGGTAGCGCCGATTTGAACCAGTTTGGCGCCCGTTTCGCCGATTTTCTGAGCAGTTTTCCGCCTGCGGCCGAGTTGCCTTATCTGCCGGACATGGCGCGCCTGGAATGGGCCGTGCACCTGGCCCATGACGCGGCCGAAGCGCCAGCGCTGACGCCCGAGGCGCTGGCCGCCCTGCATCCCGATCAGCTCGAAGCGCGCCGTCTTGCCTTGCATCCCGCTTGCGCCTTGCTGGCATCGAACTGGCAAGTCGCGGCCCTTTGGCAGGCGCATCAGGATGATGATGGGCAGTTTCCGCACGATATGCAGGTGGCCAACTGGGCACTGGTCTGCCGGCCGCGCTGGAAGGCGCAGGTCCTGCTAGTGGACGCGGCCGCGCATGCGGCCTTGCTGGTCTTGCAGCAGGGGCAGACGTTTGGCGCCGCGCTCGATGTGGCGTTCGAGCGGGATCCGGCATTCGACCTGGCCGCCCACCTGCGCCAATGGCTGGCGCATGCGGTGCTGGCGGCGTGACACTTTATTCGAAGGCCCGCAGCAGGCGCGCTTCGCCCGTCTGATCGCGGTACAGGGCATTCGCGGCCAGGGTGGCGTCCATCATGCGCGTGACTTGCTCTTCTTCAAAGCGGGCCAGCTCGGCGGTGGCCCCGACGAGGGCCAGTTCCAGCCTGGCGCGCGCGCTCTGGTACAGGCTGCTGGTGTATTTGTCTGTGTTACGCAGCAATTCTTCCGCGTTTTCTATGACCTGGCGCAAGTCGCCGATCAGGCGTTCCTGGCTGCGCGTACCGTGTTCGGGATGGTCCATGGCGCTTCCCCTCCGCAATCGATATTTATCTGACAATAACGACATATCGCAGCTCGATCCAGGCAACCGGGCGGGCTGGGCGCATGGGGCGGCTTTCGCGCCCCATGCCGGCATCAGGCGGGAGCGACGACCGTGATACGGATATCGCCCACGCTGACGACCTGGCCGGCGCGGATCTTGGCGGTCTTGCGCAATTCCTTCTTGCCATCGACCTTCACCACGCCGCTATCGACCATGACCTTGCCTGCGCCACCGCTGTCGCACAAGCCGACCAGCTTCAACAGCTGGTTCAGCTCGACGAACTCGGATGTTAAATCAAAGCTTACTTTTTGCATTGTATCCCTTATTGCAACGATGTGTTTTCAACACTGAATGACAGTGTCAACTAAGGTCATAGTTTACATGAAGCGAGGGGGAATGCAGGCTGAGCCTTAACTTTTGTTGGGCTGCGTCATCTCCAGTGGCACGATCCACGCATGGAATTGCTCTTCCGTTACATAACCCAGGGCCAGTGCCGCTTGCTTCAGGGTCGTGCCTTCATGCTGGGCCTGCTTGGCGATTTGCGCCGCCTTGTCGTAGCCGATGTGTGGCGCCAGCGCCGTGACCAGCATCAGGGAGCGCTCCATCAGTTCGGCGATGCGGTCACGGTTCGGCGCGATGCCGTGCGCGCAATGTTCGTCGAAGCTGCGCATGCCGTCGCCCAGCAGGCGCGCGCTTTGCAGGAAGTTGTGCGCAATCAAGGGCTTGAAGACATTCAGCTCGAAATTACCCGAGGCGCCACCCAGCGTGATGGCGACGTCGTTGCCGAACACCTGGCAGCACAGCATGGTCAGTGCTTCGCACTGGGTGGGATTGACCTTGCCCGGCATGATGGAACTGCCCGGCTCGTTTTCGGGGATGGTGATTTCACCGAGGCCGGAACGGGGGCCGGACGCCATCCAGCGCACGTCGTTGGCGATTTTCATCAGCGCCGTGGCCAGGGTTTTCAGCGCGCCATGGGCGGCCACCAAGGCATCATGGGCGGCCAGGGCGGCAAACTTGTTGCTGGCCGTCTCGAACGGCTGGCCCGTCAGGCGTGCCAGTTCCGCCGCAATGCGGCCGGCAAATTCCACGTGGGCATTCAAGCCCGTGCCCACGGCCGTGCCGCCGGCGGCCAGCTGCAGCAGCGGCGGCAGCGATGCCGTGATGATGTGCTCGGCAAAGTCCAGCTGCGCCACATAGCCGGAAAATTCCTGGCCCAGGGTCAAGGGCGTGGCATCCTGCAAATGGGTGCGGCCGATCTTGACGATGTCGGCAAACTCCGTGGCCTTGGCGTCGAGCGTGGCGCGCAGTTGGCGCAGCGGCGGCAGGACCGTGTTGGCGACGGCAAGGGCGGCCGCCACATGGATGGCGGTGGGAAAGATGTCGTTCGAGGACTGGCCCAGGTTGACGTCGTCGTTCGGGTGCAGCAGGCGTTCGGCGCCGCGCAGGCCGCCGATCAGTTCGGAGCCGCGGTTGGCCAGCACTTCATTCATGTTCATATTGCTTTGCGTGCCGGAGCCCGTCTGCCAGACGGCCAGCGGGAATTCCGCGTCATGCTTGCCGGCCAGCACTTCGTCGGCCGCCTGTGTGATGGCGATGGCCTTCTTGCCATCCAATAGGCCCAGGTCCAGGTTGACGTGGGCGGCCGCGCGCTTGACGGTGGCCAGGGCGGCGATCAGTTCAGGCGGCATCTTTTCCGTGGAGATATGGAAGTGCTCAAGCGAGCGCTGTGTCTGCGCTCCCCACAGCCGGTCGGCGGGTACGTCGATCGGGCCGAAACTGTCGCGTTCGATTCTGCTGCTCATGGCATCCCTTTCATCGATGGAGGTGGATCGAGTGTACTCCAGACGTCAAAAAGACACAGGATGATGCTGTATTGCATCATTTTTACCTTGGTCCATCTATATTTTTGCGATTTCCTGCCGTTAAAGACAGACGCGTTCCCCTTATCTATCTTGTTATCAAAGCGATCAGTCCATGCACAGCAGCATTGTTACCCGTTGGTCCCTGATCGCGTGCGCCGCCGCCAGCCTGGTCTTGCCGCCCGTGATGGCGGCCGAACTGGGCGAGATGGCGGTGCTGTCGCACGTGGGCCAGCCCTTGCTGGCCGAGATCGAACTGACGGCCCTGACTCCCGAAGAGGCCGGCGGCGTGGCCGTGCGCCTGGCCTCGCCCGATGTGTACCGGGGCGGCGGCATCGGCATGGACCCGGCCTTGCAAACCTTGATGATCAGCCCGCTGGAACGCGGTGGGCGGCAGTATGTGCGCGTGACAACCCGGCAAGCGATTCAGGCCGGTCATGTACATTTGTATTTGTTATTGGGTAATGGTAGCGGCGCCGTCGTGCGTCTGGGTACGCTGTGGCTGACGCCGGCACCGCCCGCCGCCGTCGCCGCTGCCAGTGCGCCGGTCACGCCAGTCAGGCCCGTCATTCCGGCGCCCGTGCCTGTGCCGCTGCCGCGCGCTGCGTCCGGCACGCCGCCGCCCGATGCCGCCGCGCTGGCAGCGCGCGCGCGGGCCGAGGGACTGGTGCGTCCGGCGCGCGTGTTCGTGCCGCCGCTTGCCGTGCCTGCGCCAGCTGCTCCCGCGCTGCGTCCGCCGCCGCCGCGCCGCGCCAGGGCGCCCGTCGCCGCTTGCGCGCCTCAGGTGGATGCTGGGCAGGCGCAAGCGTGCGTGGCGCTGGATGAGAAAAATGCGGCCCTGAATGACAAGCTCGGTGAATTGGAGGGCAAGATCGGCGCCTTGCAAAAGGCGCTGGCGCTGCCCGCCACCGCCGCCGCTGTGCCGGCTGCCGCGCCGGCCGAGGCGCAGGCGCCGCATGCCCGGCCCCAGCCCCTGCACGCGGCGCCGGCAGCCGACAAGGAAAAGAAAACGGGCGGCAACGGCTTGCTGTGGCTCGGTATCGGCACCGTGGCCTTCCTGTTGTTGACGGCGGCGATCGTGTATGTCGTGCGCAAGCGCAGGCAGGTGGCGGGGCCGGGCGCGCCGTCGAAATACTGGGTCCTGCTGCGCAAGCCGTTCGGCCGCAAGAAAGAGGTGCCGGTACTGACGGAGGCGGTGGAGGAAGGGCCGGCCGCCGGGCCGGAAACGGAGCCGTTCTCGCGTTAATGCTGCTGCAAGGCCGCGCTAAAAATTTGATATAAAAAAAGATATTCAAAAAAGACAGAAAAATGCTGTTCCATCGTGTTGCCTATTTTTTAAAGATGGTGATATGATTAACTCAGTGGACTTGCTCTACGACAAAACAGCCCCAGCCTGTCGCAGTCACCAACGATAGTGTGGCGCGGCAAACAGGTGTAGCGTTGCATAAACGCCTGGGACTGGAAGCGGTTTGCGATGCCGACGATGTGCTCGCGAACGCCGGATGCAACCGGCAGCGAGGCGACGCCAGGAGATACCTGGGGTTCGCCTTCCAAATTCCCCCTCCTTGCTTTTTGAGTGCCGCAGATGGCGCGCTCCCCGGCACGGCGGCAGACGTAAAAAAAGCACCCTCGGGTGCTTTTATCGTTTCTGGCGTGGCAAGCTTGCTTATTTACATGCGGGCGCGCGATCCCGGCATGATGTTCGACAGCTGCGTCATCCACGGTTCCGTGATGGCGCGGATTTCGCGGTCATTGGCCAGGATTTGCTTGAGCAAGTCGATCTTGCGCAGGCGCGAGGCGCCGGCCTGGGCAGGCATGCTGCCCGTCAAGGCCGCGCTGGCGGCGCTGGCGCACTGGTTTTCCAGGGTATCGAGGCCATCCCAGTCGCTCGAACGTGCGGCCACGACCATTTTGTTGGTCATTCCTGCAATATTTTCATACATCGAGAGAACGTCGTTGGAGGTCATGAGCACACCCGTAACTAGTGAATGGATTACCGCTTGTCCAGATTAGCGGCAGGTTCAGCGGGAACTTGAGGGTGTTTTTGAAAAAAAAGTGAAAATAATGTGCATGGTTTTGCCTGGCCACCGGAATCGCCCGCAAAACCCGCATGGATGCTGGGGTGACGATTCCGGCCGCGATCGGTTTATTTGACGAGTTCTTCCAGTCCCGCGCTCAGTTCGGCAGGCGGCGGCATCCTGTCCACCAGCACGGACGGCGGCAAATCGAGCGCTTGAGCCACTTCATTCGGGTAGCAGGCGATGATTTCTTCATTGCTCAACGCATTTTCCTCGACGCGCGCGCGCCAGGACGCCAGGTGCACGATGGCGGCCAGGCGGTTCAGGGGCATCTTGGCCAGCGGATCGGGAAAGGCGGCGATGGCCTCGGCAAAGGTGCTGGGGAACTTCCAGCGGCGCGTCAGTTCGGCGCCCACTTGCGCATAGTCATAGCCCAGCGACACGCGTTCCGCATCCAGCCGGCGCGCATCGAGCGGCGGTGCGATCTTGTCGAGCTGCATGGCTTGCTCGGGCATGGCGGCATGGATCACCAGTTGTCCGATCGCATGCATCATGCCGACGGTGAACGCCAGGTCCTGGTTGTCGCCCGTCTGTCTGGCGATCCAGCGGGCCGACACGGCGCTGTGCAGGCTGTAGCGCCAGAACTGCGGCAGATTCAGGCCGGGCACGCTCTTGTAGCCGCTGACCAGGCCCGAGCTGATGACGAGGGTGCGCACGGTCACAAAACCGAGCATCAGCACGGCGTCTTCCACCGTGCCGACGCTGCGCGAGACGTGGTAATAGGCCGAGTTGGCCAGCCGCAGCAGCTTGGCGCTCAGCACCGGGTCCGCTCCCAGCTGGCGCGCGATGTCTTCGGTGGCAATGGCGGGGTTGTCGAAACTGCGCACCAGTTCATTGACGATCTTCGGGGCGACAGGCAGGGCGTGGGGTTGCTGGAACAGCGCTTCCAGTTGCATGGCAATCTCCTTTGGCGTACACGCGGCACGGGGTCGTTCAACTATAAGCCGATTTTTTGTCCGCATGCAAAAAAGTTTGGGGATGGTTCTCGGGCCCAGAAAAGGTATGATTTCAGGCTATGATTTTGGCTATTTTCATCGAAAGGATCGCCATGCACGGTTTGCGTTTTTCCTGTTCCCGTATGCCAGTCCAGGCTGCCATCGTCCTCGCCCTGGCCGGCGTCTCGCTGGCCGGTTTGCCGGCCCAGGCGCATGGCCAGGCCGCCGGCGCCACTGCCGCTGTCCCCGTCAAAGTCTTGCCTGGTGACGACTTCTATGACTACGTGAATGGCGACTGGCTGCGCAGCACCGAGATTCCCGCCGACCGCAGCAGCTGGGGCTCGTTCGCCATCCTCGCCAACGCGACCAACGAGCGCATCATCGGCCTCGTCGAAGGCCTGGCGGCGGCGCCACAGGCGGAGGCATCCGCGCGCCAGGTCAGCGATTTTTACCGTTCCTGGATGGATGAGGCGGCTATCGAAGCGAAAGGCTGGGTGCCGATCAAGCCACTATTGAGCAAGATCAATGGCATACGCGACCAGGCGGGCCTGGCCCGTGCGCTGGGCGAGAGCTTGCGCGCCGATGTCGACCCGCTCAACGCCACCAATTTTTATACGGAAAACCTGTTCGGCCTGTGGGTGGCGCAAGACTTGAACGACACCACGCGCAACGTGGCCTACCTGCTGCAGGGCGGGCTGGGTTTGCCCGACCGCGCCTTTTACCAGGGCGACAGCGCCCGCATGCAGGGCTTGCGCACGGCTTACCAGGCGCATATCGCCGCCATGCTCCGGCAGGCCGGCTACAGCGATGCGGCGGGCCGCGCCGCGCGCGTGTTTGCGCTGGAGCAGCAGATTGCCGCCAGTCACGCCAGCCGCGAAGATTCGGCCGATGTGGCCAAGGGCAATAACGCGTGGCGCGCCGCCGACTTCGCCAGCAAGGCGCCGGGGCTGGACTGGCAAGCTTTCTTCCAGGCGGCAGGGCTGGGCCAGCAGACGGACTTCATCGTCTGGCATCCGACGGCCATGACGGGCAGCGCCGCGCTGGTGGCAAGCGTGCCGCTGGCCACGTGGAAGGATTTCCTGGCCTTCCACGCCATCAACCATTTCAGCACGATTCTGCCGAAGGCCGCCGCCGGGCAGCACTTCGCCTTCTACGGCAGCACCCTGAGCGGCACGCCGCAGCAGTCGCCGCGCAGCAAGCGGGCGCTGGCGGCGACGAATGCGGCCCTGAGCGATGCCGTCGGCAAGCTGTACGTGGAACGTTATTTCCCGCCGGAATCGAAAGCCCGCGTGCAAGACATGGTGACGAATATCGTCGCCGCCTTCTCGCGCCGCATCGACAAGCTGGACTGGATGGCGCCCGCCACCAAGGCGCAGGCGCAGGAAAAACTCAAGACCCTGTACGTGGGCGTGGGCTATCCCGAGCGGTGGGACAGCTATGCGGGCTTGCGCGTGGTGCGCGGCGACGCGCTGGGCAATGTGCAGCGGGCGGAACAGTTTCACTATCGCCAGGAACTGGCCAAGCTGGGCCAGTCGCCCGACCGCAAGGCCTGGGCCATGCCGGCGCAGCTGGTCAACGCCGTCAACCTGCCGCTGCAAAATGCGCTCAATTTCCCCGCCGCCATCCTGCAGCCGCCATTTTTCGACCCGCAGGCGTCCGATGCGGCCAACTATGGCGGCATCGGCGCCACCATCGGCCACGAGATCAGCCACAGCTTCGACGACCAGGGCGCGCAGTTCGACGCCCAGGGCAAGCTGCGCGACTGGTGGACGCCGGCCGACCTGGCGCATTTCCAGTCGGCATCCCAGCAGTTGGTGGCGCAGTTCGCGGCCTACAAGCCGTTTCCCGACCTGGCAGTGAATGGCGAGCTGACCCTGAGCGAAAACCTGGCCGACCTGGCCGGCGTGGCGGCCGCGCATGATGCGTTCACGCTGTCGCAACAGGGCAAGCCGGCGCAGGCGAACGCGGACCGCGATTTCTTCATCGGCTACGGCGTCAGCTGGCGCAGCAAGGCGCGCGAAGCGGCGGCGCGCCAGCAAATCCTCACGGATGGCCATGCGCCGGCGCAATACCGCGCCGCCACCGTGCGCAACCTCGACGCCTGGTATCGGGCCTTCGACGTCCAGCCGGGGCAGCAGCTGTACCTGGCGCCGCAACAGCGCGTGCGCGTCTGGTAGGCATAAGCGCTGCCGGCCAGGGAGTCGGCCGGCAGCGTAAAATGCGCCCATCGATGACAGGAGCGCCATGAAGCCGACCCCGCAGCAAGATCAGCAAGACCCCATCCACACCATCACGGGGCGCACGCTGGCCCATTACGATGCCAGCGCCGAGCAGTTTTTCGAAGGCACGCGCGACCACGATGTCAGCCAGAACATCGCCGCGCTGCTGGGGGCCATCGGCAAGCCTGCGCCTTTGGAAATTCTCGACCTCGGTTGCGGCCCGGGCCGCGACCTGAAGGCGTTCACGGCCATGGGCCATCACGCCACGGGCGTCGATGGCTGCCCCCGCTTCGTCGAGATGGCGCGCGCCTACAGCGGCTGCACCGTGTGGCAGCAGGATTTCGTCGACCTCGATCTGCCTGCCGCGCACTTCGACGGCGTGTTCGCCAATGCCGTGCTGTTCCACGTGCCCAGCGCCGTCTTGCCCGGCGTGCTGCGCGCCCTGTACGCCTGCCTGAAGCCCGGTGGCGTACTGTTCAGCTCGAACCCGCGCGGGCAGAACCAGGAAGGCTGGAATGGCGCGCGCTATGGCAGCTACCACGACGAAGCGACATGGGCCGCGTACGTGCAGGCCGCCGGTTTTACCCTGGTCGAGCAGTACTACCGTCCACCCGGCTTGCCGCGCGACCAGCAGCCGTGGCTGGCCACCGTGTGGCGCAAGGATTTGAAGGCCTGATCGACGATGTTGGCACTGTGTTAGGAACCGTACAGAGCCTTTGATCCTCGTTGCGTACTATGGACACATCGACACGCAGCAAGCAGTGTGCAACAGCGTGTGAGCCGCAGTACCGGCCTTTGCGGGCTGGATAACAGATGTACCAACTACAGTGAGGATCCATCATGAACAAAGATCAAGTCGAAGGTAAACTGAAGGAAGTCGGCGGTAAAATCCAGGAAGCCGCTGGCAAAGTCGTCGGCAACGAAGAACAGCAAGCCAAGGGCCTGGCAAACCAGGTCGAAGGCAAAGTGCAGAAGAAGGTTGGCGATGTCAAGGATGCGGTAGAGACCATCACCCGCAAGCCATAATTCTGGCAGCACGAATGTAAAAAACCGCCGCCTGTCGCAAGACAGGCGGCGGTTTTCATTTGTGGGCGCGCTTTACTTCGCTACGCCCAGGTTCTGCTTGAAGAACATCTCAATTTTCTTGTACACGTGGCGCTGGCCCGCGCGCGACGAGATGCCGTGCTTGGCGCCCGGGTACGTCATCAGGTCGAATTGCACGCCGCGGTTCACCAGCGCGTCGATCAGGCGCGTGCTGTTGCTGAACAAGACGTTGTCGTCGGCCATGCCGTGCACCAGCAGCAGCGGCGACTTCAAGCCGTCGAGGTGGGCGAACACGGTGCTGGCCTTGTAGCCGTCCACGTTTTCCTTCGGCATGCCGAGGAATTGCTCCGTGTAGTGGGTGTCGTACAGCGACCAGTCGGTCACGGGCGCCACGGAAACACCCATGGCGATCTTGTCGGATGCTGCCGACAGCAGGCGCAGGGTCATGAAGCCGCCGTAGCTCCAGCCGAACACGCCAATGCGTTTCGCGTCAACGAAACTTTGCTTGCCCAGCCAGTCGATGCCGACCAGTTGATCGGCCACTTCGGCCGCGCCCAGGTTGTGATAGATGGCGTCCGTGAAGGCGCGCTCGCGGCGCGAGGAACCCCGGTTATCCAGGCGGAAGACGACAAAGCCTTGCTGCGCCATGTACTGGTCGAAGTTGTTGCCCCAGCGGCGCGCCACGTGCTGCGAGTGCGGGCCGCCATACGTCGACAGGTAGACGGGATAGCGTTTGCCCGCGTCGAAGTTCGACGGCTTGACGATCGAATAGTGCAAGGTCTGGCCATCGTTGGCTTTCAGGGTGCCGTACTCCGTTGGCAGGTGGTCGGCCTTGTACTTGAAATACGGATGGCTGGCGTTGAGCGCATTTTCTTCCAGCCAGCCCACCATGGCGCCGTCCGGGCGGCGGATGCTCACCTGCGGCGGCGTGGCCGGGTCGGAATACGTGTCGACGAAGACTTCGCCATTGCGCGAGAACGTCGTGTCGTGCCAGCCATCGGCTTTCGTCACGCGCTGCGGCTTGTCGGCCGTGCTGCCATCGAGGGCCAGGGCGTAGGTCTGCTTGTCGATCACGGCGTCGCGGTTCGACGCGACATACACCTTGCCGGTTTTCTGGTTCACGGCCAGCACGCTGTCGATGCCCCATGCGCCCGACGTGACCGGGTGCAGCAGCTTGCCGTTCATGTCGTACAGGTACAGATGGTTGCGGCCCGTGCGCTCGGACGACCAGAGGAAGGTACCGTTCGACAGGAAGCGCAGGTCGTCATGGATGCTGACCCAGGTTGTCGACGTTTCCGTCAGCAGGGTGCGCTGCGCCAACGTCGCTGCATCGACGGCCACCAGATCGAGGGTCTTCTGGTCGCGCGACTGGCGCTGGTAGACCAGCGACTTGCCGTCCGCGCTCCAGTCGGCGCGCACCAGGTAGATGTCCGGGTTCGTGCCCAGGTCCACCTGGCGCTGCGCGCCCGTTTCCGGCGAGACGATCAGCAGCTGCACCAGCACGTTCGGGTCGCCGGCGGCAGGGTAGCGCTGCTCGACGACGTCGGTGCGGTCGGCGAAGATTTCAAAGCGGCGCACGACGGGCACCGGTGCTTCGTCATAGCGTTTGTAGGCGATGGCGGAATCGTCGGGGGCCCAGTAGTAACCGGTGCGCTGGCCCATTTCTTCCTGCGCCACGAATTCGGCTTCGCCGTTGCGGATCGTGCCCTTGCCATCGGTGGTCAGCTGGCGTTCCTTGTCCGTCTTGAGGTCGATCACATAGATGTTTTGATCGCGCACGAACGACACGTAGCGGCCTTTCGGCGAGATTTTCGGGTCCAGCACATTGCCCTTGGCGACCAGGCGCGCCTTGTCCGGATGGGCCGCGTCGACCAGGTACAGATTGCCGGCCAGCGGCACCAGCAGCTGCTTGCCATCGGGCGACCAGCTGTAGCTGAGAATGCCGTTCAGGCTGGCCGTGCGCTCGCGTTCGCGGCGCGCCTGCTCTTCGGGCGAAATCGTTTCATTCGGCACCAGCGCCTTCGAGTCGACCAGGCGGTGTGTGCTCTTGTCCTTCAGCTTGAATTCCCACAGGTCGAGCTGGAACTGGTTGTCGGCGCGGCCGCGCAGGAACGTGACGCGCTCGCCGTCGGGCGAGACCTTCAGGTTGCGCACGCCGGGGCCGGCCAGCGCCGGATCGGCGTGAATGCGTTCCAGGGTCAGCTTTTCAGCCGATGCGGGAACGCAGGCCATCGCGGCCAGAAAACAAAAAATAAAACGCATGGATGTCTCGGTAGTTGGAAGGGGAATGGCACTGCATGTCGAGGCAAGCTTGAGCATTGCCTAAGCGTAAGACGATACCAGAGCGTGCCTGTTTATGCGATAGCTCCGGCCACGGAATAAGACTGTCATGGCCGTATTTCCTTCGTCAAAAATATCCAGTCACCGCCCATTCCATGGCGTTTTTCCTGGCTCAGGCCAATATTGACCCATTGATCACCGTCAGGCAGGCGCCGCCTATCCACGCATGGCCGGCGCGGAAATGGACGGCCACGCGGCCGTCGCGCTGCAAGCAGGTGCCTTGGCGGACCGTGTAGTCGCCGCCCGCCAGCAGCTGCGCGATGCAGGCGTTGGCGCTGCCCGTGACGGGGTCTTCCACCAGCGCGCCATGCTCGCTGAGCAGCGCGCGCACTTCGTAGTCGGCCGGGCCACCCGCCGCATGGGCGCCGTACAGCGCCAGGCCGTCCGCCCGGGCGGCGGCCAGCAATGCCGTCAGCGCCGCGATGTCGGCATCCACGGCCAGGCAGGCGGCGGCGCTTGCCAGCGGCACGCACAGCCAGCGGATGCCCATCTCGACCACGCTGCCGGCGGCGGCCGGGACACCGCACAGCGCCGCCTGCAGCAGCGGCAGCAGGGCCGGGTCGAGCGGGCGCGTGGTGCACGGCGGCGCCTGGAACGCCAGCACGCCGCCTGCCTGCCGTTCAATTGGCACCAGGCCGACGCCGCATTCCTGCACGATGTGCGCGCCTTTCGGCCGCAGTCCCGCGTCGAGCAGGGCGTGCGCCGTGCCCAGGGTCGGGTGGCCGGCGAACGGGAACTCCGTCTCAGGCGAAAAAATCCGCACGCGGTAGTCGGCTGCCGGGTCGCGCGGGGCCAGCGCGAAGGTGGTTTCCGACAGGCCCGTCCAGCGCGCGATGGCCTGCATCTGCGCGCCATCGAGGCCATCGGCGCCCAGCACCACGGCCAGCGGATTGCCCATGAAGGGCACGCTGCTGAAGACATCGACTTGCCTGAAGGGGCGGGGCTGTGGCATGGCGGTTTCCTTGTCGGCTTATCGGGCGGCGCGCAGGCGCTGCAGCGACAGCCGGTTCAGATACCAGGTCAGCAGCACGGCGGCCACCGTCAGGCCCGTGACGAGGCCGATCCAGAAACCGGCGGCGGCCATCGGTTCAGCCGGCGACCAGATGAAGCCTTGCGGCGCGAGGCCCAGCACATAGCCGATCGGCAGCGAGAAACCCCAGAACGCCAGCAACTGGATCAGCATCGGCTGGCGCGTCACCTTGTAGCCGCGGATGGCGCAGGACGTGGCCACCTGCGTGGCGTCGGACAGCTGGAACAGGGCGGCGAACAGCAGCAGCTGCGCGCACAGTTCCTGCACCTGAGGATCGGACGTATAGGCTTGCGCGATCTGGTGGCGGAAGACGGTGATCAGGGTGGCCGAGACGATGGCCGCCGTCAGCGACATGGCCACGCCCACCCATGAAATGAAGCGCGCGCGGCGCAGATTGGCTTCGCCCACGGCATGGCCCACGCGCGTCACCAGCGCGATGCCGAAGGTGAGCGGCACCATGAAGACGACGGACGAGAAATTCAGGGCGATCTGGTGCGCCGACACCTGGATCACGCCGAAGCGCGCCACCAGCAGGCTGATGACGCCAAAGGCGCTCACTTCGGCAAAGTAGGTCACGCCGATGGGCAGGCCCAGGCGCAGCATGGGGCCGATGGACGACATCTGCGGCCATTCCCAGTGCGTGAAGGGATACGTGGCGTGGTAGGCGGGCGCGATCCTGATCCAGGCCAGCATGGCCAGCAGCATCATCCACACGCAGCAGGTGGTGGCCACGGCGCAGCCCACGCCGCCCATTTTCGGCATGCCCCAGTGACCGTAGATCAGCAGGTAGTTGACGAGAATGTTCAGCGCCAGCGCGGCCAGCGCGATGACCATCACGGGCTTGGTCTGGTTGATGCTGGTGCTGTAGCCGTACAGCGCGCGGTAGGCGGCGAACGGCGGCAGCGCGCAGCTGATGATGTGCACGAACAGCTTGGCCTTGGCCGCCACGGCAGGTTCGAGCATCAGGTGGTCGAACACCAGCGCCGCCATGTTCGTCAGCAGGCAAGCCACCAGGCCGACCAGCAGCGCCTTCCACAGCGACTGGCGCACGATGTGCGGCACCTGGTCGTGGCGCGCGGCGCCGATTTCATGCGCCACCAGGGTATTGATCGCCATCATGATGCCGCTCACGGTGACGAGCACGATGGACCAGATGGCCGCGCCCAGCGACACGGCCGCCAGTTCCTCGGGATTCGTATGCCCCGTCATCGCCACGTCGGCCGCGCCCATGCCGACGGTGGCCAGCTGGCCGATCAGGATGGGCCAGGCCAGCTTCCATAATGACGATACTTCGGTGCGGACGGCGGGCAGGGTGAACGAGGTTGTGTGTGGCATGGGTGGCAAGCTTAACTAAACACAAGATTCTACCGGCATTCGCCGTACTTGTCCGCCGCGGCATCCCTGGCGCCCGGGCGCGGTAATCATTTGTTACAGCTTAGAGCCTCTCCCAGTAGATGAATACATCCCCTGCTGGCGCCCCTCAGAAGCGGGGACTGCGTTGATCGTCGTTGCGTGGCTCGCCACGCGTCCTCCTCACGCCTTGTCCGCGCTCCTGATGCGCTGCCAGCAGAAGACGCTCCCTACTGGGATAGGCTCCAAGTTGGCCGGTCGCGGATAGACTGCGCGCTCTCTGGCAAAATGACCAGATAGTCACACCGTACTATCCTGACTATGGAGTAAGACCATGTTGAAGAAAGCCTTGAACTGCGCCCTGTTGCCGGGCGCCACCATGACGGCCGAACTGGCCGGCGCCGGCGAACTGACCCTGTATTCGCGCGACGATTGTCACGGCCGCTCGCGAACCGTGCGCGATGCCGTCGCCGACCTGGAAGATGTCCGTTTCAACGACACGACGCAAAGCCGTGCGCGTGCGCTCCGGCGATTGGGAAGTGTGCGAGGACGTGGATTTCCGTGGCCGCTGCCGCACGCTGGGTCCCGGCGAGTACGCGAGCCTGGAACGCCTGAGCAACCGCATTTCGTCGGTGCGCGAAGTGCGCTGACGCGGGGCAGGCAAGAATAGCCGGTCCCTGCGGGAGCCGGCTATTGCTTTTGGTAACAATTTATTGTGCTTTTCCCATACTTTGTTACACCGTTTTTTCTACGGATGGCTACACTGACATCAGTTGTCATGTCGCCATCAACGAAGGCACCTGGGAAGTATGCACGGACTCGCAGTTCAACGGCACCTGCGAGCGCATGGGGCCGGGCAAGTATGAAGTGCTGAACCTCGCTGCGCCGCCTGTACTGAGCGTGTGATCGGGTTTTGTCCCTGGCCTTGTATTTGTTACACTAGCATCCTGGCGCAACAGCCAGGCAAATCATCACCGAAGAATGAAGAATGGAGTTAATCATGACGGGCCCTTTCAAACATGCTGCGGCATGCGCCGCAACCTTGCTGCTGTCGCTGGCGGCCCACGCCGGCGCCCATGCGGGCGAGATCACCCTGTTCGAGGACGACAATTTCCGTGGCCGCGCCGTGACCCTGCGCGAGACGACGGATGATTTGTCGCGCATGGGCTTCAACGACAAGGCGTCGAGCATCATGGTACGTTCGGGTACGTGGGATGTGTGCACGGACTCCGGTTTTCGCGGCAATTGCAAGACCCTGGGGCCGGGCGAATACCGCTCCTTGCCGGGCATGAACGACGCCATCACATCGGTGCGCGAATCGGGCCGCGGCGATGGCTACAATCCGGGGCGTCCGGGACGCGATCCAGACCGTGGCAATGGCGGCTATGGCCGTGGCGGCACGCTGGAAGTGTATTCGGGCGCCGGACAGAATGGCGGCTCGGCGCGCCTGAACCGCGATACGGACGATTTCGTCGGCATCGGTTTCAATGACCGCACCACCAGCATCGTCATCCATAACGGCTACTGGCAGCTGTGCAGCGATTCGAACTACCAGGGCACCTGCCGCATTTTCGGCCCCGGCCGCCACGATGACCTGGGGCGTGGCCTCGATGGGCGCGTCTCGTCGGCGCGCATGGTCGACGAGCGCGAAGCGCGTCGCCAGCAGCAGTACGATCAACAGTACCAGCGGCCGCAATACGAGCAGCAGTATCAGCAGCCGCAGTACCAGCAGCGCGGCGCCGTCCTGCTGTTCCCCGAGGCGGGCATGCGCGGCGAACCGCTGGCACTGGACCGCAATGCGGAAGACCTGGTGCGCTACAACTTCAATGACCGGGCCTCGTCCATCGTCGTCAACGAGGGCCAGTGGGAAGTGTGCAGCGATTCGAACTTCCGTGGCCGCTGCGAAGTGATCGGGCCGGGCGAATACGGTCGCCTGAACAACATGGAAAACCAGATTTCCTCGCTGCGCCGCGTGCGCTGATTCTCTCCAGTACACATGCTGACAGGCCGCCTGCCGGGTTGCTCCCGCCGGGCGGTTTTTACATTCGCTGCCGTGCGCTGACATTTGCTTGCCCTTTGTTACACTCGCCGCCTGCCGCCTGGACTACACTGGCGAAAATGTAATCAGTATTGGAGTTGTCATGGTTCGATCTTTCCGGCCCGCGCTGCTGTGCGCGGCCACCTTCCTCGCCCCCCTTGCCGCATCCGCGGGCGAAATTACCTTGTTCGAGGACGCCGGTTTCCGCGGCCGCCAGGTCACCCTGCGTTCCGACGCGGGCGATTTGTCGCGCATGGGCTTTAACGACAAGACGTCCAGCGTCATCGTGCGCTCGGGCACCTGGGAAGTGTGCAAGGACGCCAACTACCGGGGCAGCTGCCGGACCTTCGGGCCGGGGCGCTACGACAGCATGCCGGGCATGAACGACGCCATTTCCTCCGTGCGCGAAGCGGGGCGCCCCGGCCATGGCGGCGGCCACCGCCCCGATCACCGTCCTTACCCGCCGCGTCCTCCGCGTCCGGAGCCGGAGCGTCCTCATCCCGGTTATCCAGGCCATGGCGGCGGCCACCGTCCCGACATGAATGGCGCCGTGCTGATGTTTCCTGACGCCGGCATGCGCGGCCGGCCCGTGCGCCTGGACCGAGAAGTGCGCGACTTGAGCCGCTATGGCTTCAACGACCGCGCCGAATCGATCGTCGTCAATTACGGCCGCTGGGAGTTCTGCGTCGATGCCAACTTCCGTGGTCGCTGCGTGGTGATGGGGCCAGGCAGCTACGGCCGCCTGCACGGTGGTCTCGACCGCCGCATTTCCTCGCTGCGCCGCGTGCGCTAGGCGTTTCGGCCTTCCCTTCCAGCGCCCGCGTGCCCCATGTTTCGCGGGCGCTGTTGTATTGTGCGCACGCTATGTCACAGTCAATTCGTGTACTCTTCCCATAGGCAGTTCAACCATGGGGAGCAAACGCGGTGGAATACAAGGACTACTACAAGGAGCTTGGCGTCGAAAAGACGGCGACCGAGGCCGAGATCAAGAAGGCGTACCGCAAGCTGGTACGCAAATACCATCCCGACGTGAGCAAGGAACCGGACGCGGACAAGCGCACCAAGGCCCTGAATGAGGCCTATGGCGTGCTGGGCGACGCGGAAAAGCGCGCCGCCTACGATGAACTGGGCCGCAACCAGGGGGCGCAGGGCCAGCCCTTCCGGCCGCCGCCGGACTGGGGTTCGGGTTACGAATCGTCGGGCGCCGACGACAGCGACTTCTTTGCCGACCTGTTTGCCCACGTGGGCGGGCGCCGCCGCGCCGGCGGCAGTTTCCAGATGCAGGGTGAAGACAGCCACGCCGCCATCACCATCGATTTGCACGACAGCTACCATGGCGCCAAGCGCCACATCGTCATGCGCGTGCCCGAAGCGGATGCGCAAGGCCACGTGGTGACGCGCGAGCGCACGCTCGAAGTGACGATACCGAAAGGCGTCACGGAGGGCCAGCAGCTGCGCATGAAGGGGCAGGGTAATCCCGGCAGCGGCGGCGCGCCCGCCGGCGACCTGTATCTGGAAATCCGCTTCCAGCCCGATGCGCGCTACAAGGTGGAAGGGCGCGACGTGTTCGAGACGGTGCCCGTGACGCCATGGGAAGCGGCGCTGGGCGGCGACATCGCCGTGCCCACGCCATCGGGCACGGTGGCCGTCACGGTGCCGCCCAATTCGCAGACGGGGCGCAAGCTGCGCCTGAAGGGGCGCGGCATTCCCGCCGCCCAGCCGGGCGACCTGTATCTGCTGCTGGAAGTGGTGCTGCCGCCGGCGAACGATGACAAGGCGCGCGAATTGTATGCAACCATGGCGCGCGAGATGGCTTTCAATCCGCGCCAGAAGCTGGGAGGGTAAATCATGACAAACAAGGTAATTGGCGAACTGCTCGAAGATCGTGCCCTGAGCCTGGAGGAACTGGCGCGCGCCTGCGCCGTGGAGCCGGACTGGGTGGTGCGGCATGTGCAGACGGGCGTGCTGCTGCAAAATGGCCCGCCGGCGGGGCAACTGACGGCCTGGCGCTTCACCAGCCTGGATCTGGTGCGCGCGCGCCGCCTGCACGAAATCGAATCCGTGTTCGATGCGAACGCCGAACTGGCCGCGCTGGTGGTCGATCTGTCGGAAGAAGTGGCGCGCCTGCGCCGCCGCCTGCACGTGCTGGGCGTCGAGTAACCCTCAGGCCGGGTCGCCGTGCCGCTGCACGGTGATCCTGCCGATATAAAACTGCCCGTCGATGACCACCCGGTGCGGTATGCCGGCCACGTCGAAGCCGGGGCCGCCGTCTTCCATCCATTCCAGCGCCAGCGAGTCGAACTGCTGCGGCGTCATGCGCAGCATCTGCGCCGTGATGACGAAGCGCGCGCCAGGTTTTTGTTTGTTGACGAAGTCGTCGATGCCGGCCATGGTGGTTCCTTTTGATACTGATCAATGTGTGGGCGCATGATACCCGCCCGCGCGCGCATCTAAAAGACTTGTTCCAGCAGCGGCAACTGCTCCGCAAAGCGCTCGGTGAGCCACTTGCCCGCCTGGCCGGGCGGCGTGTCGGCGCGCTGGATCAGGTAAATCGGATAATTCTCGCCCTTGTCGACGGCCAGCGGCAGGTGCACCAGCCGTCCCTGCGTCAAATCTTCGCGCACCATCGCTTCGGGCATGTTGCCCCAGCCCAGGCCCGCGCGCAGCAAGGCGTGCTTGGAACCGAGGTCGCCCAGGCGCCAGTTGCGCAATCCCAGCACGCCGAAATCCTGGCCCTGCGTCAGGTCGCTGCGGTCGCTGAGCACCAGCTGCACGTGTTCGCGCGCCACGATGGAGGCGATCGGGCCTGCCAGCTGCGCCAGCGCGTGGCTGGGCGCGGCCACGGGAATCAGGCGCACGTGACCGACGGCCAGGCGCTCGAAGACGCTGGCCGTGGCCGTCATCCAGCCACCGAGGCCGAGGTGGCAGCTGCCATCCATCACCAGCTGCGCCACGGCGCCCATGGCTTCGATGCGCAGGCGCAGGGCGACGGTGGGGAACTGCGCCTGGAACGCTTCCAGAACGCGCACCAGCACGCAGGTGGGGAACATCACGTCGACCACCACCGACACTTCCGCCTCCAGCCCGCCGGCCAGCGCCTTGGCGCGCGCGCGCATGCCATCGACCTTCAGGGCCACGGCGCGCGCATCGGCCAGCAGGGCCTTGCCCGCGTCCGTCAGGGTGGGCTTGCGCTTGCCGCGGTCGAGCAGCACCACATTCAGTTGTTCTTCCAGGTTGGCGATGGTGTAGCTGATCACCGACTGCGTGCGGTGCAACTGGCGCGCCGCATGGGCGAAGCCGCCCGCGTCGATGACGGCGACAAACACGCGCAACTGGTCGAGCGAAGGCTGGCCCGGTTCTCTCATGGAAACTCCCTATCTAAAAATTCGATGCTAACCATTGATATTTATACGGTTTCATCGATGGTAGACCCGAACTATGCTGTGTGCAAGGGCTGCGACGTGGCCCATCCCCTCATCCATTTCCACAGGAGCAATTCATGAGCAAGGTTTTGTACATCAATAGCAGCGTGCGCAACAGCGGTTCCCTGTCGCGCCAATTGTCCGGCGAATTCGTGGCGAAACTGGCCGCGCAAGGCGCCAGCGTGGTCGAGCGCGACCTGGCCGCGCAACCCGTGCCGCACCTGACGGAGGAGGTGATGGGCGCCTTCTTCACGCCGGCAGAGCAGCGCAGCGCGCAAGCGGCCGCCGCCGTGCAGCTGTCCGATACCCTGGTCGACGAATTGCTGGCCGCCGACGTGCTGGTGCTGGCCGCGCCCATGTACAATTTTTCCGTGCCCTCGACCCTGAAGGCGTGGATCGACCACGTGGCGCGCGCGGGCCGCACTTTCCAGTACACGGCGACGGGACCCGTCGGCCTGGCCACGGGCAAGAAAGCGGTTATTTTCACGGCCAGCGGCGGCGTCTACAGCGCAGGCCCGGGCGCCGCGTATGACTACCTGAGCACCTATCTGCGCACGGCGCTGGGCTTCATCGGCATCACCGACATCGAGTTCGTGCAGGCCGAAGGCGTGGCCATGGGCGAGGATGCCGTCGCCAGCGCGATCGCCAAGGGCCGCGCTTCGATCGAAGCACTGGCAGCCTGAACCAGGCCTTCAGAGCGGTGCCACTCTGCCATGGTTGACATCAGCTTGCCGGCGGCACGCCCCGTGTCAGCCTGGCGAGCGGTTCTCCATGACAACTTCATCCAGCGCTAATCACAGCGTACTCCAGCATGCCCCCCGCGTTCGGTACAGGGTTGCCCTGCAATAATTTTTTCGCATCGTCTATACTTTCAGCTTGCACAAGTAGATAGCCCGACAAGTGTGCCTGCACCGGCCTGGCCGTTGCAAGCAGATACTTGCGTGTCGTCATGCATGCAGATGATGTAGTCATTCATCCTTTTCTCCTGTGCCGCGTGATAAAAAGAGAGCTGAATTGAGTAGCCTGAGCAATCGCGAGCGCAAGGTTTTACCCTCACCGCGTCAGTCCGTAGAGACAAGCTGTCCGGCCATGTCATTTTTGGAGCGCACATCGTGCCGATAAAGTATGTTGATTTTTATGAAGTAAATTACACGGCAGAGCGCTTGCGGGGCTGCAAACTATGGGGCGCGTACGTCGCCATCTATGCCCCCTCGTCCAACCCCATGCACCGGGTGAATCTGCTGCGCAAGCGCCGGGTGTCGGCCGACCACCCGTTTACCACGGAAGCGGACGCCATGGCGGAAGCGGGCGAGGTGGCCGTCAAGCTGGTCGAGCGGCGCCGGCGCCGCTATGTCTTCCACCCCTGATGCCATTGCGCCGCATCCTGCAGCGCGCGCCAGGGCAGAATCTGCACGCGGCCGGAATGCACGGCCTCCAGTTCCACGTGCGTGACGGGCGCATCGGGCGTGGCAGCTGCGCACAGCTTGATGACGAGGAAGTGTTTTTCCTTGTTGGCTGGCGTGACGGCCGTCCATTTGCTGTTGAGTAATTTGTTCGGACGCAAGTTATTGCGCTTGAGAAGGTTCATGGCGGCTCCCGGATTGGCGTGATGGTGATGTTGCCATTATCATGCAATACCCGCCACGCACGAGGACCGCCATGAAACGCCAGCTGCACCTGCTCGTCATCGACCCGCAAAACGATTTTTGCGATTTATCTCCCGCCTGGCTGCCGCAGGATGCGGCGCCGGCCCTGCCCGTGCCCGGCGCCCACGCCGACATGCTGCGCGTGGCGCAGCTGATCCGCGAAGGGGGCGGCGGGCTGACGCAGATCAGCGTGACCCTCGACGCCCACCACCGCTACGACATCGCCCATCCCGCCTTCTGGCGCACGGGCGATGGCGGCCCCGTCGCGCCGTTTACGCAGATCAGCGCGCAGCAGGTGCGTGACCGCCTGTTTCTGCCCGCCGCCAGCGGAGCCTTGCCGCGTGTGCTGGCCTACCTCGATGCCTTGCAGCAAGCGGGGCGCTATCAATTGATGGTGTGGCCCGTGCATTGCGAGATCGGCAGCTGGGGCCAGAATATCCACGCGGCCGTGCGCGCCGCCTACAACGCCTGGGAAGTGGCCAACTTGCAAGTGGTGGCCAAGCTGAGCAAGGGTTCGAATCCATGGACCGAGCATTACTCGGCCGTCATGGCGGAAGTGCCCGACGCGCAGGATGCGGCCACCCAGCTCAATCGTGCCTTCCTCGACACCTTGCTGCCGGCGCAGCAACTCTACCTCTGCGGCGAAGCGGGCAGCCACTGCGTGAAAGCCAGCACCGAGCATATCGCCGATTACCTGGAAGCGCAGCAGGGGAAACCGGCGCTGGCACGGCTGGTCTTGCTGACGGACTGCATGAGCCCCGTCACGGGTTTCGCAGCGCAGCAGCGCGACTTCCTGGCCGCCATGCGCGAGCGCGGCGCGCGGCTGGCCACGTCCGCCGAGGTCTTGCCGGAATTGCTGGCCAATGCGCTGGCCTGAGCCATTGTCGAGCGTGCCCTGCTGAAATGCTGGCAGTGGCGTACTATTCTGGCTTCAGGAAGTTGGAGAAAACACACATGACCCCGATAGTGCGCAGTTTGCTGGAAACCGATCTGTATAAATTTACAATGTGGCAAGCATTGCTGCACGGTCATCCGAATACCCATACCGAATACGAATTTGTCTGCCGCAACGCCACCGCCTTTCCCCTGGCCGAGCTGAAGGGCGAGCTGGAAGAACAGCTCGACCATCTGTGCTCAATGTCGTTTGCCGACGACGAACTGGCCTATCTGCGCACCCTGCGCTTCATGAAGAGCGATTTCGTCGACTTTTTGACGGTGTTCCGCTTCCAGCGCAAGTTCATCGACGTCAGCACCGATGGCGACACCCTGCTGGTGCACGCGGCCGGGCCGCAGGTGCACGTGATGGGCTTCGAGATTTTCGTGCTGTACATCATCAACGAACTGTATTTCCGCCGCTTTGACCTCGATGCGGCCATGCGCGAAGGGCGCCACCGCCTGGGCTTGAAAGTGGCGGCCGTCAAGGAATTCGGCAAGCTGCCGCGGCGTAAACACCCGTTTGAATTTTCCGACTTCGGTGTGCGCCGGCGCTTTTCCGGCGCCTGGCACGACGAGGTGGTGCAGCGCCTGGCGCAGGAAGTACCCGAATATTTCAAGGGCACGTCGAATGTGTACCTGGCGAAAAAGCTCGGTATCGTGCCGATCGGCACCATGGCGCATGAATACATGCAGTCATTCCAGTCCTTCGGCGTGCGCCTGCGCGACTTTCAAAAGGCGGCACTGGAAGACTGGGTGCAGGAATACCGCGGCGACCTGGGCATCGCCCTGACGGACGTCGTGGGCATGGATGCCTTCCTGGCCGACTTCGACCTGTATTTTGCCAAGCTGTTCGACGGCTTGCGCCACGATTCGGGCGACCCCGTCGAATGGGGCGAAAAGGCGCTGGCCCATTACGCGGCCCTGCGCATCGACGCCAATACCAAGCGCCTCGTGTTTTCCGACGGCCTGGACCTGGACAAGGCGTTCGCCCTGTACCGGCATTTCGCCGACCGCATCATGACGGGTTTCGGCATCGGCACCAATCTCACCAACGACGTGGGTTTGACGCCGCTCAACATCGTCATGAAACTGGTGCGCTGCAATGGCCAGTCGGTGGCGAAACTGTCGGATTCGCCGGGCAAGACGCTGTGCAAGGATGAAACCTTCCTCGCGTATTTGCGCCAGGTGTTTCACCACCCTGCAGTGCAGGTGCCTGACTAAAACCCCGTCAGCACCGTGTTCATGTGCTCGACCTGGGGCGGGGCGGCAAAGAATTCGCCCACCAGGCCACGCCATGCCTGGAAGTCGTCGCTGCCGCGGAAATGCACGGTGTGGTCTTCCAGGGTGCTCCAGCCGACCACCAGGCGGTAGGCATCGCCATTTTCGATCGAGCGCTCCAGGCGCATCGATTCGCAGCCACGCGCGCGCTGGAACAGGGGCACGGCTTTGGCGACGGCCGCTTCGAAGGCGTCATGCGTGGCCGATTTGATCTGGATGTGGGCAATTTCATAAATCATGGCAAGTTCCACTGTGGAATGAAGGAAGCTCGATCTTGCCATAGTTTGGCCGCGCGGGGGAGGGTGTCAGCCCGCCTGCGCGTGTTTGCCTGCACCGGTGTCTGCACGCCTGACCGTGCGCTGTTCGATATCGCAGCCGTTGCAGGCCTGCACGATGGCGTGCGCCCGCTCGCGCTCCTGTGGCGTGCCGATGGCCACGACGAGGCGGAACATGCCGCGCCACGCCGCCTTGCCCTGTACGGGCACGGCTTCGTCGTCGACCGTGTCGAGCTGCACGGCGTGCGCGGCGAAGCCAGCGTCGAGCAGGGCGCTGCGGGCCTGCTGCGCATCGCTGAAATGGTCGAAGATACGGATCAGGGCCGCAGCGACAAGAGGGTTGGCAAGGGGGCTGGTGGAGGTGTTCATGGCCAGGCTTTCAGGGAGGGGTATCCGAATTTGACCTGCGAGCCTGCAAGAAATTCTGTCTCAGCCTGTAAAATCCTCGATCAAGGCGTGAAAATTTGATAAATATCCAGTATGGCCGCCAAGTCGCGCTAAGATACGCCTTGCGCGATCAATCTTTCATAGGAGAACTAAATGGCAGCGAAGAAAATTCTGTTTTTGACCGGCGATTTTGCGGAAGATTATGAAACGATGGTGCCATTCCAGGCCCTGCTGATGCTCGGTCATACCGTGCATGCCGTGTGTCCCGGCAAGAAAAGCGGCGAGACGATCAAGACGGCCATCCACGATTTCGAGGGCGACCAGACCTACACGGAAAAGCCGGGCCATTTGTTCACCCTGAACGCCAGCTTCGACGAGATCGATCCGGCCGACTATGACGCGCTGATGATCGCCGGCGGCCGCGCGCCCGAATACCTGCGCCTGAACGAGAAAGTCATCGCCGCCGTGCGCCATTTTGCCGATGCGGGCAAGCCTGTCGCCGCCGTCTGCCATGGCGCGCAATTGCTGGCCGCCGCCGATGTCATCCGTGGCAAGCGCATTTCCGCCTATCCGGCCTGCGCGCCGGAAGTCAAACTGGCGGGCGGCACGTATGCCGACATCGCCGTCACGGACGCCGTCACCGATGGCCAGTTCGTCACGGCCCCCGCCTGGCCCGCGCATCCGGCCTGGCTGGCGCAGTTCGTCAAGCTGCTCGGTACCCAGATTCATTTGTAACCTTCACCAGCTCGGCAGGCCGCAGCGCTTGCCGGGCGCCCCACTTTTCAGATTCGAGTTCTTCATGCATGCGCCGCGCAGTCAACCTTCCCGCAAACAACTTCCAGCGTCGCGCTGGCGCCAGCGCCGCCTGGCGCAAGCCACATCGGGCCTGAGCGCGGCGCAGGAGCGCCAGCTGGCCACCCTGCATGAGATTTCCACCCTGCTGGCGGGACAGCACGCCATCGATGCGCTATGCCGTGGCTTCCTGCACCATGTGATGCAGTTCGCGCAAGCCGAAGGCGGTACCGTGCGCATCCTCGATCCGCAGCACGATACCGTGCACATCATCGTGCACGAGGGCATTTCGGACGCCATGGTGGAAGAGGAACACTGCATCCGCAATAACGATTGCCTGTGCGGCGCGGCCGTGGCGCAGGGCGTGATCCAGATCCGCGATTTCCGCCAGGTCGAAGCGCTGCAGCGCTTCCGCTGCCAGGACGAAGGTTTTGTTGCCATCGCCGTCTTTCCCATCCTCGCGCGCGACCAGGTGGTGGGCAGTTTTTCGCTGCACTTCGCGGGCCCGCAAGCGGTGCATGCGCAGCAGCAGGGCTGGCTGGAAACGCTGGGCCAGAGCCTGGGCATCGCCATTGAAAACCAGCGCCTGATCGCGCGCGAGAAGGAGTTTGCCGTGGCGCGCGAGCGCAGCCTGCTGGCCGAAGGCTTGCATGACAGCATCGCGCAAAGCCTCAACTTCATCAGCCTGCAAGTCCAGATGCTCGACGATTCCGTGCGCCGGGGCCAGCTCGACGAAGCGGCCGAAGTGCTGCCGCTGATGCGCATGGGTGTCGAACAAAGCTACCAGGACGTGCGCGAATTGCTGGTCAATTTCCGCACGCGCTGGCATGGCAGCGACCTGGAAAGCAAACTGTCCGAAGTGCTGGCCAAGTTCGAGCTGCAGACGGGCGTCGCCGGCACCCTGGACATGAGCGGCAATGGCGCGCCGCTGGCGCCGGAGCAGCAGTTGCAGATCCTGTTCATCGTGCAGGAAGCACTGTCGAATATCCGCAAGCACGCGCAGGCGAGCAACGTGGCCCTGCGCGTGGTCAACGGGCGCGATTTTGCGCTGCAGGTGCGCGACGATGGCGAAGGCTTCGCCGCCAACCTGCGCGACAAGAAAACGGAATTGCAGATCGGTTTGCGTATCATGCAGGAAAGAGCCGAGCGGCTCGGTGCGCAATTTGCCATCGACAGCACGCCCGGCGGCGGCACGACGATCTCGCTGGCCTTGCCGGCAGCCCGGCGCCAGGCCGCGTAACAGAAGATTCATTCTTACCAGGTAAAAGATACAAATACGTGAACGCTCCAATCAAAATCCTGCTGGTCGACGACCACACCTTGCTGCGCAGCGGCGTCAAGCTGCTGCTGCAGCGCAATCCTCTATTCCAGGTGGTGGGCGAGGCATCGAACGGACTCGACGGCGTGCGCCTGACGGCCGAGCTGCTGCCCGACGTGGTGCTGATGGACTTGAACATGCCCGGCGTAACGGGCGTCGAGGCGCTGCAGCTGATTCTGCAGGACATGCCGCAGATGGTGGTGCTGATGCTGACCGTGTCCGAAAACGCGGCCGACCTGGGCGCGGCCCTGCGCGCGGGCGCACGCGGCTACTTGCTGAAAAATATCGAGGCCGAGCAGCTGGGCCAGGCCATCTGCCGCGCCGCCGCCGGCGAGTCCGTGATTGCCGACGCCATGACGGCCAAGCTGGTGTCGCAGTTCCGCGCGGGGCAGAACGCGCCCCAGGCCGACTACGACAAATTGACGCCGCGCGAACGCGAAGCCATGGCCTGCCTGGCGCAAGGGCTGAGCAACAAGGAAATCGCACGCCAGCTGGACGTGGCCGAAAGCACGGTGAAAATCCACGTGCAAAACATCCTCAAAAAGCTTAAGCTCAGCAGCCGCGTGCAGATCGCCGTCTATGCGGTCGAGCGCGAACTGGGTAAATAAGAGTACCTGCATAACCTACTGCGCGTCGCGATTTGCGACCTCCGATGCTCACTGTGCTCAAGCACAGTTCCGCTTCTCTGTCGCAACTCGCTGCCGCTCGCTACGGTTCTGCCAGGCACTCTAAAAATCAAAAAATGCGCAAATAAACGGCAAAAAATGCGCGATTGTTTGATCTGCATGGCGTTCCGGCCTAGACAACCCTAGTTCCTTTGACGTATGGCCTTGACGATGCCTGCGCATTACACTCTTAGTCATTCGCTAATCTAATAAGAGAGTGTCATGCATAAGGTCAACGTCGATGGCTTGCTATCGAGCCAGGCTCTGTTCCGCCATATTTCCCCTTCGCAATTAGAGCAATTGCGCCAGGATGTCGTGCGCGTCGAAGTGGAAAAAGGCAAAGTGCTGTTCCGCAAGGGCGAAGTGCCTGAAGGCGCCTATGTGGTGGTCTTCGGCCTCGTCAAGCTGAGCGTGTTTTCCATGGAAGGTACCGACAAGGTACTGGAACTGATCCGTCCAGGCCAGAGCTTCGGCGAAGCCATGATTTTCCTCGATGAACCGTACCCGTTCTGCGCCGAAGCGCTCGAGCACTGCTTGCTGCTGCGCATCCCGCCGCACGCGCTGCTGCGCCTGCTGGACCAGTCGCCGCGTATCGCACGCCAGATGATGAACAGCCTGTCGCACCACCTGATGGGTTTCATCCGCAACGTGGAACGCTGCTCCGTGCAAAACGCCACCCAGCGCGTGGTCGAGTACCTGCTGCAGGCATCGGACCAGCAGCGTTCGAACGAGGTCAAGCTGGACCTGAAGAAGAGTCTGCTGGCATCGTTCCTGAACCTGGCGCCCGCCACCTTGTCGCGCGTGCTGCACCAGTTGACGGATTTGCACCTGATCAAAGTCAGCGGTTCGCTGATCCAGATCCAGCCCGATGCTTTAAAGACGTATCGTCACGGCTCCGCCACGGCGCTCTTGAACTAAGTTTTTTCAGCAGGCAAGGTCAGCCGCCAGAACAGCAGGGCGAGCAAGCTGACCGCCGCGCCCAGCGCGCATACCGCATGCCAGCCCGCCAGCGCATACGCGCTGGTGGCGGCAATCGCTCCCACACCGCTTCCCACCGCATAAAACAGCATGTAGCACGCCACCAGGCGGCTGTGCGCGTCGCTATCGTCCTGGAAAATCAGGCTCTGGTTCGTCACGTGGATGGCCTGGCCCGCCAGATCCAGCGCGATGATGCCGATGACCAGGGGCCACAGGGCCACGCCCGCAAAGCCGAGCGGCAGCCACGCGGCCAGCAACAGCAGCAGCGCCGCGCCCGTCGTCCACTGCGCGCGGCCCTTGTCGGCCAGTGCTCCCGCACGCGCCGCGCCCAGCGCACCGATCACGCCCACCAGGCCGAAGGCGCCGATGGCCGTGTGCGTATAGCCTTGCTCAGTCAGTGGCAGCACCAGGGCGCTCCAGAAAATATTGAAGACGGCAAACATCAGCAGGGCCAGCATGCCGCGCACGCGCAGCACCTTGTTGTGCCGCAGCATGTCCAGCATCGAGGCGAGCAGCGCGCCATACGCCAGCTTCTGGCCTTGTGGCTTGGGCGGCGGCAACTTGCGCCACAGCAGCAACAGCAGGGCGCAGGCGATGGCCGCCGAGACGAAATACACGGCGCGCCAGTCGGCCAGATCGGCCACCACGCCGGACAGGGTGCGCGCCAGCAGCAAGCCGATCACCACGCCCCCCTGCGCCATGCCGACGACTCTTCCCCGCTCGTGGCTGGCCGCCGCGCTGGCCGCATACGCGATCAAGCCCTGCGTCATGGCCGTGCCCAGCAAGCCCACCAGCAGCATGCCACCCAGCAAGGCGGCCGTGGAACGGGCGCAGCCCAGCGCCGCCAGCGTGACGGCCAGCAGGCCCAGCTGGAACAGGGTCAGACGGCGCCGGTTCAGCATGTCGCCCAGCGGCACGAGCAGCAGCAGGGCCAGCGCGCAGCCGAGCTGCGTGGCCGTGATGACCATGCCGCTGGCGGCGTCCGTCATGCCGAATTCCCGCGCCAGGGTGGCGAGTAAAGGCTGGGCGTAATACACATTGGCCACGCTGAGGCCGGCCGCCGCGGCAAACAGCCAGACGAGGGTGGGGGCAAGGGTTGCCAGGGGGAGGTCGGAAGTGGTGTCGCGCATGGGGTGTTCCTATGTGGTTGCAAATTAAAACCAGTTGGAGTCTACGCCGGGAAGTTTTAAAATGCAACCAGTCAATCAAGGAGACACCCGTGGCCAAGCGCAAGAGCCTGAAAACCGACCCCTGTCCCGTGGCGCGCGCGCTCGACGTGATCGGCGAGCGCTGGACGCTCTTGATCGTGCGCGACGCCTTCGACGGCATGCGCCGGTTCGGGGAATTCCAGAAAAGCCTGGGCGTGGCGAAGAACATCCTGGCCGATCGCCTGCACACGCTGGTGGAAGAGGGCATTTTTACCATTGCGCCCGCTTCGGACGGCACGGCCTACCAGGAATATGTGCTCACGCCCAAGGGGCTGGCGCTGTTCCCCGTCGTCGTCGGTTTGCGCCAGTGGAGCGAGGCGCAATTGTTTGAACCAGGCGAGGCGCACTCCACCCTGCTGCAGCGCGCTTCTGGCTTGCCCGTGCGCCGCATCGACGTGCTGGGCGAGGATGGCCGCGTACTGCAGGCGGGCGATACCGTCGTGCACAAGGTGTCGCCACCATGACGCGGGTGGCCGTGCTCGGCGCCGGCATCACGGGCGTCACCACCGCTTACGCGCTGGCGAAACGGGGCGTCAATGTCACCCTGATCGAGCGCCACCGCTACGCGGCCATGGAAACGTCGTATGCGAATGGCGGGCAATTGTCGGCCTCGCACGCGGAAGTGTGGAACCACAAGGCGACGCTATGGAACGCGCTGAAATGGATGGCGCGGCGCGATGCACCGCTGCTGCTCAATCCGACTCCCGGCTGGCACAAGCTGAGCTGGTTTGCCGAGTTTCTCGCCGCCATGCCGGACTATGAGCGCAACACCATCGCCACGGCGCGCATGGCGATCGCCGCGCGCGCACACCTGTTTGCCTGGGCGCAAGCGGAAAACATCGCATTCGATCATCGCCGCGCCGGCATCCTGCACGTGTATCGGGACAAGGCCGGCTTCGAGCGGGCGGCCGGCGTCTCGCGCCTGCTGGCCAAGGGCGGCTTGCAGCGGCGCGCCGTGAGCTTGCTGGAAATGCGCGCCATCGAACCGACCTTGCAGGGCGACTTTTACGGTGGCTATTACACGGACAGCGATTCCACGGGCGACATCCATAAATTCACCAGCGGCCTGGCCGACGCCTGCGTGCGCCTGGGCGTGGTGTGCCGCTTTGGCACGCAGGTGACGGCGCTGGCGCGCGAGCACGGCAAGGTGCGCGTCAGCGTGGGAGACGGCGAGGGCGAGGACAGTGTGCTGTTCGACGCCGTCGTCATCTGCGCGGGCACGGCCAGCCGCGCCATGGCGGCAATGCTGGGCGACCACGTGAATGTGTATCCCGTGAAAGGCTATTCGATTACCGTGCAGCTCGATGACGCCGCCAGCCAGGCTGCCGCGCCCAAGGTCAGCCTGCTCGACGACGCCACCAAGCTGGTCAGCAGCCGCCTCGGTGAAGACCGGTTAAGAGTGGCGGGCACGGCGGAATTCAATGGCATCAATTACGATATCCGTGCCGACCGCATCCGCCCGCTGGTGCGCTGGGTGGAGCAATGTTTTCCCGGCATCAATACGCGCAAGGTGATCCCGTGGGCGGGCTTGCGCCCCATGCTGCCGGCCATGCTGCCGAAGGTGGGGCCGGGCAAGGCGCCGGGCGTGTACTACAACACGGGTCACGGCCACCTGGGCTGGACCCTGGCGGCGGCGACGGCGGAGATGGTGGCCGAGGTGGTAGTGGCTAGTTCTTCGGCAACAAGTCGCTGAGCGCGGCGCGGCCCTTGACGGTGAGGAAGGGGCCGACCTTGCTGTACGGCAGTAAAAAATCGTTTTCGCAGCCGCTGCCGTTCGAATCTTCCCAGAACGACACGCCGTCGGGTTTCAGCGACAGGTGGAAGCGGCCACGGCCGTCGTAATCCGTGCCCTTGCACTCGGCGTCGATTGTCACGTCCTTGAACAGGGCCTGGCGCAGGCGGTCGGGCAATTCGGCCTTGTCGTCGCCATCGCTGGCGCTGGCGCCAAACCAGTTCCACACGTCCGTTTCCTGGCCCGTTTTCACGTCCCAGGTGCGGAAGCGGATGGAGATGCCGCTGGCGCCATAGCCGGCCGGCCAGCGGTAAAACTTGATCGTCACCCAGCGCGGCGACCAGTAGGTGGGCTCCGCATACACTTCGTCTTCCGTCGTGAAACCGTTGCGGCCCAGGTATTCGCGGCGCGTGGCATAGAAATCGGCCAGATCCTGTTTGTTCTTCGCCAGCACGGCGCGCAGTTGCGTGTTGATTTTCGCCACACCATCGCCGGGCGCGATCAGTTCCACGGTGATGGTGTCGCCCACTTGCAGGTTGCGGTATTGCTTGCCTTCGAAGGCGATCGGCTTGCTCGATTTCAGGCTGGGAAACTCTTCCAGCGCCAGGTTGTAGGCGTCGCTGGCGCAGGACGGATGCTCGCGGTCGCCCGCCGCTTCCAGCAGGGTCAAGGCCAGGGGCAGGGTCTTGCCGCTTTTTGGCTCCGTCCAGGTGCCGATGAGCTTGCCGCCCTGCGGTGCATTGAGTTTCCACGTGCCCGTGGTATCGCCCTTGGCATCGGATTCGCTCCAGTCGCTCTTGCCGTTCGGCATGGACAGCATGATCGGCGTCTTGTAGCGCGTGTAGTAGTAATTGCCGCTGCGGTCAGATCCTTGCGTGGGGCTGGGCTGGTTGAAGCAGGCGACGATATTGGCCTTGCCCAAGGTGCCCTGCCACACCCCTTGCACGGGCGCATCGCCAGCCATGGCGATATGCAAGGCGGGCAGGGTCATGCAAGCGAACAGAAAGCGGCGCATCGGTTTTTCCTGTGATTGGCGATGGCCGATTCTACATGGCCATCGCCTGGATATGCCGTACGCCAACTTTTACGCTGGCTTTTCCTGCGCCACCACGGCCATCGCCGCGCCCAGATAGTGCAGCATGGCGCTATCGACGAAGCTGCCTTCCATCAGCCGCGGTTCCTGCTGGTGCGCCTGGCGAAATTTCAGTTGCGTGGCCGGGTCCGTGCCCGCATACGCGCGGAACAGTTCCAGCCACTGCCGCGCCAGTTGCAGCACGGCCGGGTCGGTGGGCGGCGTGCGCGCATCGATGGCGGCGCGCACGGCGGCGATCAGGGCCGGCCATTCGCCCGAACGCTTGCCGTAATTGGCGGCCAGGTGCGCATATTCCTGCTCGTTGAGGAAAGGCCGATACAGCGCGATGCGCGAGGCATTGAAGGCGGCGATGATGAATTGCATCACCTCCGCATCGACGCTGGTCGTCGCCTGCATCGATGGCTCCTGCGCGTGCATGGCGTTCAGCCGCGTGAACAGGCCAGGATGGGCGCCCGTGTCGCGCACCAGCTTGACCATCCATTGCGTGGCCAGCGCCTGCGCTTGCGCATCGCCGGGGCCGGCGCCCGCGTCCTTGGCGGCGCGCACTCTCGCTACCAGTTCCTTCCATTCCTGTTCCACGGCGCTATCTGTCAGCAGCGGCAGTTGTTGCAGTTCTTCGTGACTAAAATAGTTGTCGTACATGGTCATCAACTCCATAGTGGTGAGCCACTCGGCCAGTTCCGGCGTCTGCCCTTGCGCCAGTTGCGCCTGCAAGCTGCACAGGCGTGCGCGCAGGGTGGACGCCTGCGCGATCTGGCGCTCCAGCATGGCGATCTGCCGCGCCACGATGGAGGAGAGCGGCAGATCCGGCCCGGCGAGTGCGTTGGCGATATCGGCCAGCGACAGCCCGAACTTGCGCAGCGCCATGATCCGGTGCAGCCGGTCCATGTCGCCGTGCTGGTACAGGCGGTAGCCAGCGGGTGTGCGCGCCGAAGGCGAGAGCAGGCCGATGCTGTCGTAGTGGTGCAGGGTGCGGATGCTCAAGCCTGTCATCTTGGCCAGTTCACCGATTTTCAACAGCATGGCGTACTCCTTTCCTGGTGCGTACGGACAGCATCGATCCTGACGTAACGTCAGGGTCAAGCCCTATTTTCAGTTGATGCTCAGCCGCTGCCGCAATTCCTGCAGCAGGGTGCCCGTTTTCGGCGTCAGCTGGCGCGCCAGCGGCCAGGCCAGGTACAGGGGCAAGCCTGGCGTGGCCAGCTGCGGCATGACTGCCACGATGGCGCCCGTCGCCAGGTATTCCTGCACCAGCCAGGTGGCCAGCTGCGCCACGCCCAGGCCCGCCAGCACGGCGGCCGTGCGCGCTTCCGCGTCGCCCACCGTCATGCGCGGCGACGCCAGGCGGTATTCCACCTGCCCGCCGTTATCGCCGGGGAAGAGCCACGGCATGGGCGAGCCGTCGCCGCGACCGTAGGCGATGCAGTCGTGGCCATCCAGATCTGCGATGGACGCGGGCGTGCCGCGCCGCGCCAGGTAGGCGGGCGCCGCGCACAGGATCAGCTGCTCGTCGCCCAGGTGCATCTGTCCCAGCGCGGCCGGCCAGTGCGAGGGCGCGCCGATGCGCACGGCGATATCGATGCGCTCCTCGAACAGGTCGACGAAGCGGTCGCTGAAGGCGATCGACGGCTGCAGGCGCGGATACTGCGCGCACAGTTCCAGCAGCGCCGGCATCACGCGCAGCCGGCCATACGCGGCGGGCACGCCGATGCGCACCTTGCCCGCCAGTGCCGTCGCGTGTTCGGCCAGCACGTCTTCCGCGTCCGCCAGTTCCTGCAGCACGCGCTTGCAGGTGGCGTAGTAGGCGCGGCCAGCGTCGCTCAGTTTCAGCCGGCGCGTGCTGCGCTCGAACAGCAGCACGCCCAGCCGTTCTTCGAGGCGCGCGACGCTCTTGCTGACGGCCGAGCTGCTCAGGTGCAGGCGCTCGGCCGCTTTCGTAAAACTGCCCGCGTCGGCCGTGGCGAGGAAGGGCGTCAGGCCCTTTAAATGTTCCGATGAAAACATGATTCGCGAATTCAATTCATGAATGAGGTGAAATAGTATCGCGGATAAGAATTTCAGTCGCGGATATGATGGACTTTTCTTTTAGAGGTTTTCTGTCATGCAAAAACACGCCCTCATCATCGGCGCCAGCGGCGTCATCGGCAGCAACCTTGCCACGCACTTGCTGGCGCAAGGCTGGCAGGTGACGGGCGTCTCGCGCGGACGCACGCCGGTTCCCGTTGGCTGCACGGCTTTGCCACTCGATGCGACGGATGGCGCCGCCGTCGCCGCAGCGCTGGCGGGCCTGGACGCCAGCCACGTCTTCTTCACGGCCTGGGCGCGCCAGGAAAACGAGCAGGCAAACATCCGCGTCAACGGCGCCATGGTGGCCAATGTGCTGGCCGCGCTGGGGCCGAACGGCCGCTTGCGCCACGCGGCGCTGGTGACGGGCCTCAAGCACTACCTGGGACCGTTCGATGCGTATGGCAAGGGAACAGTGCCCGTCACGCCATTTCGCGAAGAGCAGGGGCGCCAGGATGTCGAGAATTTCTACTATGCGCAGGAAGACCGCCTGTTTGAAGCGGCCGCGCAGTACGGCTTTACGTGGAGCGTGCACCGCCCGCACACCATCATCGGCTATGCGCTGGGCAATGCCATGAACATGGGCCTGACCCTGGCCGTGTACGCGAATTTGTGCAAGGCCAGCGGCGCGCCCTTCGTCTTTCCCGGTTCACCCGCGCAGTGGCATGGTTTATCCGACATGACGGACGCGGGCCAGATCGCGCGCCACCTGGCGTGGGCGGCGGACAGCCCTTGCGCGCGCAACGAGGATTTCAATATCGTCAATGGCGACGTGTTCCGCTGGAAGTGGCTGTGGCCGCGCCTGGCCGCCTACTTCGGCATCGAGGCGGCGGATCTGCCCGAGGCGATGGCGCCGCTGGCTGAGCGCATGCAGGAGGCGCCCGCGCAATGGCGTGCCATCGCGCAGCAGCATGATCTGGCCGAAGCGGACATCGCCCGCCTGGCTTCCTGGTGGCATACGGATGCCGACCTGGGGCGGCCGATGGAAGTGATGACGGACATGGGCAAGAGCCGCAAGGCGGGCTTCCTCGACTACCAGGATACGCAGGATGCCTTCATTGCCCTGTTCGAGCGCTTGAAGGCGGAGCGCGTCATTCCGCGCTGACCCGGTCGCCGCCAACGATGTTGTCGGCTTACGCCGTTCCGGCTAAGCCGACCTACCGGGCCATCGTGGTAATGCGTAGGTCGGCTTAGCGCGCAAGCGCGTAAGCCGACATCCTGCTATTCGGCCTTGCGCCGCTCCTGCGCCCGCTGCCACTCGAGGCCCGGGCGGTCGACGCGAAATTGCAGCATGCGTCCCTGCACCACTTCCGTCACATACGCCGTGCGGCCGTCGGGGCCGCCGAAGGTGATGTTGCTGGGCTTGGCGCCGGGCACGCTGATCTCGCGCAGGATGCGCCCCTGCGGCGACAGTTTCACCACCGTGCCCTTGCCATAGCGCGTCACGTACAGGTTGCCGTCGACGTCCACGCGCATGCCGTCCATGCCGAAATCGTCAAACTTGATCAGCAATCGCTTGCCGCTCAGGCTGCCGTCGGCGGCGATGTCATACATCCAGATATTGCGCTGCACGCTTTCATTCACATACAAGATCTTGCCGTCCGGGCTCACTTCGATGCCGTTGGCCGTGCCCATGGTGTCGAGCGCCAGGGTCACCGTGCCGTCTTGCGCGATACGCCACACGCGGCCCGTGTTTTCCTTCCAGTTCGGGTCGCTCGCATACAGTACGTCGTCGGCCGCGATGGCGATGTCGTTCGGCTGCGTCATGCGCGGCTCGCGCGCGTGGATGGTGAGCGCGCGCGTGGCCGGATCGACCAGGTAAATCGTGTGTTCCATATAATCGGCCAGATACATCTGGCCGCGGCTGCCGAAGCGAATGCCGTTGGCGATGCTGGTGCCGGGCAGGGTCAGCCACACCTCGCCGCTGCCATCGGGACGCACCTTGCCGATGGTTTGCTGGCGCGCAAAGTTGACGGCGTAGATATTGCCATCCGCATCCACGGCCGGGCCTTCGATGCCCTTGGTGAACGAGTGCGCGGGCGTGAAGGTGGTGGTGAGGAACAGCGTTTCGTGCGCGGGCGGGCTGGCGCAGGCGGACAGGCTGGCCAACGCGGCGGCCAGTACGGCGGTGCGCAGCGCCGGCAAGGCGGTTCGGGTATCGGGCATCAGGGATCTCTGGATGGCAAAGGTGGCGTATGGTACCCGAGGCGCAGCAAGCGGGGCGCCATTGTATGCCTTACCCCAAGCCTCACCTCAGGCCGCCACCACGATCAGGTCGGGGAAGTCGTCCTGCCAGTCGTCCCATTCGTCTTGCAGGTGGGCGTGCATGCCGGCGCGGTCTTGCGCCTGCTCAAACGTGTCCGCGCTGGCCAGCAGGAAGCGGGCGATGGCGCGCAGGGTGGCCGGGTCGGCGTGGATGGTCACGTCGGAGCAGGGCAGCGGACGTTCGGCGGCCTCGTCTTGCAGGTAGCAGTGCAGCGATAAGTGTGGGGTCATGGAGATCAATTGTTGATGTAGGCGCCCAGCATGGCCTGCGCGTCGCAGTTGACGGCCTCGTCAGCTTCGTCGGGCGGCACGATGCGCGGCGAAAGCAGTCCGATGCCGTTGGTCTCTGGCGCGAACAGCATCTTCTCGTAATTGCGCTGTGAGAACTTGACGATCTTGCCGCGCTTGTTGCCGTAGCGCTCGACGCGCTCGCCGATCTGCGCGAACCAGGCAAACAGCTGTGCGCTGGCCGCAGTGGGATGGAAGGGGCTATTCTTGCTGAATTCGCCGACGAGGAAATGGTATTGGTCCATATGGCAATGCGGGGGCGGGTTGCGACAGGCGAATTTTTGCACGGAATGCAACATATTGCCAACGCGCGCGCATGACTGTTCCGTCAGGCGGCCTGATGCGTATGTGCTTGATTTCAATACGATTCGGGCCGCATTGCGGTTGCACTAAGTCTGGCTATACTGCAATGATAAACGTGGTGCTTGTTCACTACGCAGCTGGCAATTCCCCGGAGGCCTCATGTCTTATGCGAACCCCACCACCCACAATGGCTTCCTGATCACGGCCTACGCCTGCGAACTGCCCGAGGGATGCTGGCAGGGACAGTTGGTGCTGAGCAAGTGCGGCTTTGCAGATGTGCGGCAAGCCAATCTGGAAAATCGCGGCACGCAGCACGAGGCGGAGCAATCGGCCCTGGCCATGGGCTGGCAGCTCGCCAATTACGTGCTACCCCTGCGCACTGTTGACGATAAGTAATCGAATGCTTTCATTTCGTAAGGAAAATAGAGTATCGTGCTCAGCTAGAAAGTAATACACCGTATGCAGCAATAGAGCTGGCGTGCGCGGCGAGGTCTGAGTGAACGCCGCGGAACGAAGAGTTGTCCTTGAGGCCGGCCCCCACAGGCCGCACACCGTCACCATGCAATACACAGCACTCTCGCCGGATCCTGAGGATGCGCCCGCCCAGCAGTTGTCCTCCGAGCACAATCTGCAGGCATTGCATAACCGCGAAGTCAAACTGCTGCGCGAGACGATCAATCAACTGTTGATCATGGCCAAGATGCAGTTGCAGGAAAAGGATAAATCCGACGCCTTTGGCATGTTGATCATGCAGTTGCGCGAAGCCAATCAAAACCTGGTGCTGGCGACGTTCGGCGCGCAGGATATGCAGGCGTCCGCCGAAGCGACAACCGTGCGCCAGACGGAATTTCTGGCCATGCTCGCGCATGAGTTACGCAATCCCTTGCAGCCGCTGGCGATGGCCAATGATTTGCTGGCCAAGAAGGTCGACCTCGATCCCCAACTGGTGGATGTGCATGGCGTGATCGGCCGCCAGGTGGCGCATATGGCGCGCCTGATCGACGATTTGCTCGACGCTTCGCGCGTCAGCAGCGGCAAGATCACCTTGCAGCTGGCGCCCATCCTGCTGAGCGACATCATTGCCAGTGCCGTGGAAGTTGGCCAGGCCAGCATCAGCCAACGCCAGCAAGTGCTGAGCGTGAGCCTGCCGAAGGAAGCCCTGGTGATCGAAGGGGACCTGGTGCGCCTGACGCAAGTGTTTGCGAACTTGCTCATTAATGCCAGCAAATTTACGCACGAGTTTGGCCACATCGACATCGTCGTCAGGCGCCACGATGAGTTGGTGGAAATTGCCGTCAGCGACGATGGCGCCGGCATCGCCCTCGATATCCAGCCCTTCATCTTCGACCTGTTTACCCAGGGCTTCCGTTCGCTGGAACGGGCGCAGGGCGGCTTGGGCATCGGCCTGTCGCTGGTGCGCATCATTACCCAGTTGCATGGCGGCACCGTGGATGTCTTCAGCGCCGGGGTCGGCTTTGGCAGCCAGTTTGTCTTGCAGCTGCCCCTGTCATCGCTGGCGCCGCCCACCCCCGGTATTGACCCGGAACGGGAAGCGCACCCATTGCCGCGCCGCATATTGCTGATCGAGGATAATGCCGATGCGGCGGAAATGCTGGCGCTGCTGCTGACGCAGGACGGCCACCATGTCGACGTGCGCAACGACGGCCCCAGCGGCTTGCGTGCCGCGCTCGATGCGCCCTACGATGTGATCGTGTGCGATATCGGCTTGCCGGGCATGGATGGCTTCCAGGTCATCAGTTCGGCGCGCGCGGCCTTGCCGGCGCCGCTGCCGTGCTTTGTCGCCGCGTCAGGGTACAGCCAGCTTGGCGAGTTTGACCGCGCCGGCCAGGCAGGGTTTGACCATTACCTGGTAAAGCCCATCAATATCGACGCTTTGTCGAAAATAATCACGGCAAAGGCTCCCCGCTGACAGGCGAGGGAGTTCCGATGCTTTCATTAACATGGTCCATGCACCGAAACCGCAGAGAAAAGATCCGATTATGGCCACAGTCCATGAACAGCGGCAGCGCAGGATAGAACACGCGCTGTTACGCGACCCAGGTGCGGTGGTAGACGTCAGTATTCGCCTGTGGGAGCGGCTGGCCACTGAATTGAACCAGATCATTGGTGAGCGGGGCGTGGAGTCGATGTATGCCCGCAGCCTGCACCAGAGTCAGAAACAGTTCAGCTGGCTGACGCCCCATCCGCCGCAAGCGCTGGCAGCTGCCATGACCGCCTTGCGCGCCAGTTTGCAAGGACAGGCGGACAGCGTCGCCTGCGCGGCGAGCACGGCGATGTTGATGCACTTCATCAATACCCTTATTTTATTAATTGGCGAACTCTTAACGAATAGCATCCTCCTCAAAGCCTGGGGTGATGACGTTGTGAATAATGCTGGAACGGAGCCGAACGAATGAATAAAGTCACCATCCACCGCCTGGCCACTGGCGTGCCGGGGCTGGACGAACTGCTGGGCGGCGGAATACCGGAATTTTCCTTCAACCTGGTGGCGGGCACGCCCGGCAGCGGCAAGACGACGCTGGCGCACCAGATCATGTTTTCCCTCGCCACGCCCGAGCGCAAGGCGCTGTTTTTCACGGTCCTGGGCGAGCCACCGCTGAAGATGCTGCGCTACCAGCAGCAGTTCCCCTTCTTCGATGTGGAAAAGATCAACCAGTCGATCAAGTTCGTCAATCTGTCGGCCGACTTGCTGGAAGGCGATTTCGACCGCGTGCTGGCGCGCATCGCCGAAGAAGTGGCAGCGTTCTCGCCCAGCCTGGTCTTCGTCGATTCCTTCCGCTCCGTGGTGCAGTCGGCCAAGGCCATGGACACGGGCGCTGCCGGCCTGCAGAATTTCGTGCAGCAGCTGGGCGCGCAAATGACCAGCTGGCTGGCCACGACTTTCCTGATCGGCGAGTACCTGGCGCCCGAGGCCGAATCGAGCGCCGTGTTCACGGTGGCCGACGGCATCCTGTGGCTGTCGCAGCTCGTGCACCGCGACGCCATGGTGCGCAAGATCCAGGTGGTCAAGATGCGCGGCCAGTCGCAAAGCCTGGGCGCGCATACCTTCCGCATCAATGACGATGGCGTGGAAATCTTTTCCCGCGCCGTGCTGAAGGCCAGCGGCATGGGCAAGGTCAGCATTTCCGGTAGTGAGCGCCTGTCGCTGGGCGTGCCGGAACTCGACGCCATGATGGGCGGCGGCTTGCCGGCAGGTTACTCACTGCTGCTGGTGGGGCCGTCCGGTTCCGGCAAGACCGTGCTGGCCACGCAATTTCTCGCCGAAGGCGTGCGCTGCGGCGAACCTGGCGTGATCGCCGCCTTCGAGAAAAGTCCGAACCAGCTGCTCAGCCATCAGCTGAATGCCCTCGTCGATTCCGGCCAGATCGGCGTGATCAACACGCGCACCCTGGATTTGTCGCTGGATGAAATCCTGCACGACCTGGTGAGCATGATCACGCGCATGAAGGCCAAGCGCGTGGTGATCGACTCGCTGTCCGGCTTTGAAATGGCGCTGGCCTCGATGTTTCGCGAGGATTTCCGCGAATCGCTGTACCGCCTGGTGGCGGCCTTGACGGACATGGGCGTGTCCGTGCTGATGACGGCCGAGCTGGAAGACCAGTACACCATGCTGCGCTTCAGTTCCTACGGCAACGCCTTCCTGGCCGATGCCATCGTCATGCAGCGCTACATCGAGCTCGAAGGCCAGTTCAAGCGCGTGGTATCGGTGGTGAAGGTGCGTGGCAGCGGCCACAGCAAGGATATCCGCTTCTACGATATCGACGCCGAGGGCATGAAGATCGGCGCCGCCCTCAGCCAGTATCAGGGCATCCTGTCGGGCGAGCCTTACCGGGCTTAGGCGATGAGGCGTATGATGGAAGTGCGGCCATGCCGACGGCGATGGCCGCGCGCACAGGGGGCAGATGCGTCTGCTGTGCTTCCGAGCCGATCAAGAGGAGATATGATGGACAAACCCGAATTCATCCTGGCCGTGAAAGCCATGGAAACGCTGGAAATGTATCAGACCTTCTACGGCCATGCGCAGGAATACCAGGCGCACCAGCAGGAAGTCTTGAAGCTGCTGCGCCACAAGGGCGCTTCCCTGCTGGTGTCGGAGCATGGCCCGGCGAAGTTCCTGCTGGCCTTTGCCGATGCGCTGGAAGCGGCCAGCTTGCCGGGTGAGTATGTGCCGCTCAGCCGCAGGTAGGGCGAGCCTGTCCCGGCAGGGGATCTCGTCTTTTGCCGGGAGCCGCCCCTAGCCGCCGTTCGCGCCCGCGTTCAGCGCTACCCTGGGCAGGCGCACGGTAAATACCGTGCCGCATTCCAGGCTGGACTCGGCGCCGATGGTGCCGCCGTGCGCGCAGGCGATTTCACGCGCGATAAACAGACCCAGGCCGATACTGGTGGCATTTGGCGACTTGTACTCGTCAGAAATGGCCAGCTGTACCAGGGGATCGAATATGGTCTTCAGCGAGGCTTCCGGGATCTGGCGGCCAAAATTCTTCACTTGCACCACGGCCATATCGGCATCGCCGCAGGCCGTGATGCTCACTGGCTGGTCGTCGGTGCGATATTGCGCAGCATTGTTGAGCAAATTGGAAAACAGCTGGGCCAGGCGGGGCGCATCGAAGTCGCCGATCATTTCGCCCGTGGTGCTCAGTTCAAACTTGCATTTCGGGTGAGCGGCCGAGGCATCCTCGACGGCCGTTTTGCAGATTTCCCCGATATCGCCCAGGGAGGGGGAGACGGGCATGTGTCCGCCCAGCTGCGTCCTGGCAAATTCCAGCAGATCGTTGACCATGGTTGTCATGGCGGCCGCGCTGCGGGCAACGCGTGCACCGATCTCTACCGTGGAAGAGGGGTTCGCGCTCGGCCTGCTCAGCAGCGCGCCGGCCATCGTCATCGTGCTCAGCGGGCTGCGCAGATCGTGGCTGAGAATGGCGAGAAAGGTATTGCGGGTGCGGTCGCTCTGCTGCGAGTAGCGTATCGCCGATTCCTGCAACGCCTTGTCGATCGCTTCATTGAAGCGCAGGATGTCTTGCGTTGCCGTTTTCGACGCCACCGACACCTGTGCCATCCACAGGCGCAGAACGCTGGCCCGCATCGCGCGAAATTCCGCCGTCAGCTGCGGCAGCGTGAAGCCGATCTGCTGGCGCAGCGAGCCATGCGTGGCCGCTGCCGTTTCCTTGCCTTCTATTTCTGACACGCCCGTGGTCGATTTCTTTTTCCGCTGCGCCGCGTTCTCGATGACATCCATGTCGCGCACGATGGTTTCCAGCATCTGCTTTGCATGATCGCGCAATTCGGCTTTCGAGATGGCGGCTCCAGGAATGGGAAGCGAGCTGGCGAAGAGTTCCCACTCCACCAGGATCTGCTCCAGATGGTCGGTAATAAAGCACGATAGTTTCACGATGGACCGATGCGTTGATGGTAGAGGAGCCAGTGTACGCTGTTGATGTGAGGGATGGGGGATTGGGTTCTGCTCCGGGTGTCAAGGGCATTGACATGGTAATGCACTCGCATTACCATATGAGCATCCCTTTTAACCGGAGAGCATCATGTCCGCTACCCACGACATCGAATCCACGCTGACCGACCGCTACCAGACCACTGTGCCGGAAACCGTGCGTCGCGCCTTGCGGTTGGGCAAGCGGGACAAGATCCACTACGCCGTTCGCCCGAATGGCGAAGTGGTCATGACGCGCGCCGACGCTTCTGCAGGCGATGACCCGGTGCTGGGGCAGTTCCTGGGCTTCCTGACACGCGACCTTGCCAGTCATCCGGAACGTCTGATGGCTGTGGATGCTGCGCTCGTCCAGCGCCTGCGATCACTGGTAGGGGATGTCGAAGTCGAGCTCGATACTGCCTTGACGGCGGACGATGAATGAGCACGGACAAGACTGCGCCGCTGGTCATTCATGGATGGACAGTCTTTGTCCATCCTCTATTCCTTGCGCAGATTGAGGCGCTGATTCTGCAGGTCGAGTCGCTCAAGCAGAAGGATCCGGTCGGCTACGTGAAGAAGAACGCCAGCAAGCGGCTGGCCGCTATCACCAAGTTGGCGTTCGATGTCATTCCACAAGATCCCATACGCCCCGAGTATCGGCAAGGCGGTACTCTCGGCGATGCGCATAAACACTGGTTCCGGGCCAAGTTTTTCCAGCAATACAGACTGTTCTTCCGCTATCACGCAGCTGCCAAGGTACTCGTGTTTGCATGGGTCAATGACGACGACAGCAAGCGTGCCTATGAGAGCAGCGATGACGCTTACCGGGTGTTCCGCAAGATGCTGGAGGGCGGGCACCCGCCCGATGATTGGGATATGTTGCTTGCGGAGGCCAGGGCGGAGGACGCGCGCCTGCGGAGCCTGGTTGCAGGCACTGGGGAGTAGTGCAGGACTGGCTGGGCTAAGGCCCCGGTCACTTCAGGCGATCTAAGTAACCCCCAATAAATTATTGTGATTTCTGACTTCCATAACCGGCGCTGTGCGGTGTTGCCCGCTGCTAGCAGTGCTCGCACTGCGTCGCAGCGGGCGCCTTGCACAGCATCCGGTTCTGTTCGTCATAAATTCACAATAATTTCCCGAGGGTTACTTAGCAAATCGATCCCGCAATGCTTTTGCCACTGCGCAGGTTAAAGCCGAAGTGGCACCTATAGCCGTCATGATCGCGGACACAGGAAACATTTTCCTTGTCGCGCTGCCGATGGCCTTTCTGCAAACTGCAGCGCTCTTTCGAGTCCGGCCCCATGGAGTCAAACATGTCCTTGGCCACGCTCCCCGTGACCATGAAAGAAATCTTGCGGTCATGCGGTGTGGGTGGCTGTTGCTCGCCCAAGGTATTTGAATACATCAGATAAGAACCCTTGAACGGTTTGTATTCGCCCCAGTCGCTGTCGCTAGCCGCATAAGCCAGTGAAAACAGGGTGAAGGCGCCCCACGCCAGAGCCCACTGCCTTTTCATGTCAAGCTCTCAGTTCCAGATGAAAGTGATGGTCGTGATGTTTGAATGGCGTCACGAATGGAATGCCGCTATCGTCAAACAGCACCCGGCGCACACTGGCATGGGCGCGAAAAAGTGCGATGAGCTTTGCCGTCGCGGCTTGATCGTATTCTTTGTCGTACCAATAAACAGGGAGTTGAAGGCCGTCCCTGCGCAGTGGACGAATGTCCACCTCCAGACCGGATTTGTGCGTTGAGTGTTCCCCATACGCGGTTCCGTTAGCCAGGCTAATGTTGCCGATGCCAAATTTCCGCGTATCCGACGCTTGCCATTCACGCTCGACATACAGCAGTGTCATCATCATGTTTGGGTGCGCATATTGGCCCGCCCCCCTGCCGGGAGTGCCATAGACGTAATACCCGGCATCTTCCGGAGCCTGGGGCAGGATGAAAAACCCGCGCTTGTCTCTGGGCTGAACTTCAAGCATGGTTGACTCCGCCAGGCGCAACGGTGGGGGGGACTGGCATTGTTTCGTATTTCTTTCCATCCGGGAATTGCGGTATCGCAAACAATGGCGAGCTGGGGTCGGATTTGTCCATCGCTCTCGGCGGCGCGTGCGCCAGCCTTGTCCATGTAGAATCGGCAACATACGGATCGATGTATCCGCCCCTTCATTGCGGAGTACGCGCTAGCGTGACACAAACATTGCAAACCTGGCTGCTGGCCTGGCGGGAGGCCTTCACGTGCATCGGCCTGGGACTGCGCGATGCGCGTCATGCGGGCCTGTGGTGGCGCTCCGCGCTGTGGTGCATGGCGGTCGTGGCGCTGTGGCTGGGACTGTATGGCTATTTCGGCCGCTTCTTCGTCGAGCTGAGCGCCATGCTGGCGCTGGTGGCTGTCACCGGCTTGCTGGGCCTGGGCGTGATGGATGGCGTCGGGACACTCGCCAACGGGCCGGCCACCGTTTCGCAGATGGGCAATATCGCCGGCGGCCTGGGCAGTGCCGCCAAGGCCCTGCTGTCGATCGGCCAGATCGCCCTGGCGCTGCTGGCGCTGGCAGCTTTTTTCTACGTGATGGTCTTTATCGTCGGCGCCATCGGCACGGCGCGCTTGCCGCTACGCTGGTTGTTGCTGGAGCGCGCCAAGGCCGTGGCGGCACGCCGCTATGTTGCCTGGCAAGCGCCAACCGGACTGGATGCCTCCGCCGCGCGCCCCGCCTGGCGCAAGCGCCTGTTGCTGTTGCTTTCCCTGCTGATTCCCGTGTGGGCGATGTGCGTGCTGATCTCGTACTTGCTGGCCTGGAATGTGCAAATGATCTACGGCGCTGCGGCCGAAGCCGTGCTCAGCGTGGAACAACAAACGGCGTTGCGCCGCGAGCAGCGCCCGGCGATTTTTGCCCTGGGGCTGCTGCTGTGTCTGCTAATGCTCGTGCCGGTTCTCAATTTGTTGCTGCCAGCCTTGCTGTGCAGCAGCGTTTGCCATTTGCAGCGCCGCGGCTGGCGTGCAACCGACACATCAATCAAAGTGGACTGAACAAGGAGTGAACATGAGTGAACACGCAAGCCGCGGCACCCTGGAGCGCGCGATTGAAATCGCCGCCGCCACCCATGCCGGCCAGACGGACAAGGGCGGCGCGCCGTACATACTGCCCCCCCCTGCGCGTGATGCTGCGCGTGGCGCCCGGCACCCAGCAGATTGTCGCCGTGCTGCATGATGTGGTGGAAGAAAGCGATGAAAAATCACCTTCGACGACCTGGCACGCGAAGGATTTTCCCAGGAAATCATCGACGGCGTGCGCGCCGTGAGCAGGATCGAAGGCGAGTCATACGAGGATTTCATCTCCCGCGCGGCCTTGAACCCGGTTGGCAAGGCCGTCAAGCTGGCTGATCTGGCCGAGAACAGCGATTTGTCGAGGATAGAGGCACCGACGCAGAAGGATCTGGAGAGGGGGAGAAGTATCGAAGGGCGATGGGGTATTTAAGTGGGGATGTTCGTTAATTTCAAAGTGGTGCGGGGCGACCTTGTGCTGGTTCAATGTCATGGCTGTAACTAGCGATAACTCCATTAACGTACAGGGATTTGATCCTTCGCAATGCTTCCGAAATGCATTGCGGCAAAAATCATCGAGCGTGTATCTGTTGGCGATCATGTGGGGATGCCCGCCAAGTGCGGTGGCGCGAGGCATTGTCAATAAAATGCGTTAAAAGGATTGACAGGCAGTCTGCATCGCGATGCCACGGCCCAGTTAATCCGCATATTTTTTGAATTCAGCTTTGTCCACGTTATTTATTTTAATGATCCTACTATCCCCCGCATAAGACCGCTGATACGGCACGACGACCATTTTCACGTCACGATCAAGTAGCGGGGAAGATGATATGAAACGCCTTCGCGCTGTTTTTCTGCTCCTTGTTTTGGCTACGACCATGGCCCAATCCGCCCCCAAATGGCTATTTTCTTATCAGTCATTCAAAGGCCGCTATGCCATCTATGGCGGAAGCCTGAGTGATCCGCAGCCGCCGACCAGGAAAGACAAACGCATCGCGTTCTGGATCGACGGCAAGGCGGCGAAACAGCTATTTGATGCGATGGGCCCGGACTTGCGCAATGCCTGTGGTGTGGATGGCGAGTATCGCTTGCGCCAGCGGGCGGAAGTGAGCTGCTCCTACCATCCCCGCGATGGCCATCATTGCGACTTCGGCTTTGATCTTCTGACCGGGCGCCGCATCGGCGGCTCCGTATGCTGAGACGAGCCAGCCTGCTATTCGTCGCGCTACTGTGCTTGCTGTTGGCGCACCAGGCCCGGGCCGTATGGGAGTTTGCAGAGAGGAGTTTTTCAGCTTCGTACGCGATCTATGGCGGTTATCTTGACGAAGCCGTAGCCCCGGTTGCGGGCGATACCAAAGTCGCGTTTCGTTTGACGGGACCCGCTGCCAAAGACATGTTTGAAGCCATCGGGCCGGATATGCGCGATGGCTGCCCCGATCCGCACATACGCATTCGCAATCGTGACATGCTGCTGTGCCGGCACCGGCCAAAAGATGGTTACCGCTGTGATTTTGGTTTTGATTTGTCGACGGGGTTGAGTATTGGTGGAGCGGTGGGTGGGGTGGTGTGTGAGGAGTAGCTTGAGGCGGTATCTTTATTTGGCTTGAGCGGCTGATATTGCCGCTAGGAAAAACCGCCTGCGGCGCAAGAGCTAGTCAGACGAATCGGAGGGGGTTGCGCTTGCAAGGTAAGCGTCTTCCCAGCGCCGTCTAGACTGTCTGACCACCACCAGTGCTCGTCCGCGCCCGTCCATGCTGATGGGTATGCGTTCGACCACCGGGCGCGGCACCTTGCGCACCAGCAGAAAGGCAGCGGCGCTGCGCTGGCCGTAAGTGAGGGCCCATTCCAGGCCCTGGCGCACGATCGACGCATGGCGGGCATCGGTGCGCGGAGTTTTCTTGATATCCATCCCATCACTATCGAATACGCGACGATGGCGCACGGTACGGCGGCGTACAGTGCGAGGGTTCTTCCAGTACACTGCGTAGCTCGACTACAAAGCCAGGAAAAAAGACGATGTTACGTTTCATGTTGCCACTGCTGGCCTGCGCGTTACTGGCCGGCTGCGCCCTCACCCGCGTTTCCGACGCCACGCTGGCGGCCGAAGTGGACCAGCTGCACGCGGTCGGCCTGACCATGGACGCGGCCAGAAAGGTCGCCACGGAACAGGGCTTCGAGTGCAGTCCGTACATCAACCGGGACGTCTCGGTATCTACCCCGCAAGGCACGCGCAAGACCGACATGCTCGAATGCAGCAAGAAGTCGCTGGAACTGGTCTGCCCGCAGCGCCGCTACGTGGTGTTTAATATCGAACCTTCTACCGGCTTGGTGCGATCGGTTGGCAAGCGGTTCAACCAGAATTCATGCTTTTGATGTCCAGATCAGCGTAAGCGTCCACTCAGCACCTTATTGAGTGCAGGGGCGTTTTGATCGATGATGGCGTCACACCGCTGGGAAGCGGCGTGATCTTAAAGGGCTGCTGGCAGGTTGCAGTTCCAGGGCAAGAAATCATCAACCCTATTGACGGGATGATCGGCGATATGCGTCAGCACGTGACGCAACCAGGCTTCGGGGTCGACACCGTTCAGCTTGGCCGTGCCGATCAGCGAGTAGATCGCGGCGGCGCGCTTGCCGCCGCTGTCGGCGCCGGCGAACAAGTAATTGCGGCGGCCGATGGCCACGCCACGCAAGGCGCGTTCGGCCGCAGAGTTATCGATCTCGATGGCGCCGTCGTCGCAATAGCGCAGCAGCGCGGGCCACAGCTTGAGCGCGTACAGGATTGCTGCCGCTGTGTCGGACTTGCGCGATAAAGTATCGAGCATGCTGCGCAGCCAGCGCTCCAGGTCGTCGAGCAGTGGGCGCGAGAGGGAGGAGCGAGGGGCAGGTCCGCCGTTCGTACACGACTTGAGCGGATGATATTGCCGCTAGGAAAAACCGCCTGCGGCGCAAGAGCCAGTCAGACGAATCGGAGAGGGTTGCGCTTGCAAGCGCAACCCGGTTTTGCGGCGCCGAGCTGCGCTCGCCGAAGTCCCGCAAAACCCCCGCGTCCGTACCGGACGCGGATGCGCTGCCCGCGTTCTGCATGCGTTGAATAAATAAAAAGGGCCTCCCCGCCGAAACGGGGAAGCCCTTTTTATTTATTCAGTGGTGGAGACGGCGGGAATTGAACCTACCGTAAACGACGATTTGATGGCAGTTTTGGCTAAAAAGCTGTCAATATGCTGTCATACACGGATCAAAGTTGCCTTAGCGACGATCTTGAACAATGGCCTGCGCGGACTACCTAGTACCTAATCTAAAGACGATTAACTAACTCCTACCAATGACAAAAGTCGAATTTGAAAGCCAGATGCCGGATACCTGCATCTACTGCAGCCGCCCAGGCCCCTTCACCGACGAACATGTGTTTTGTGCAGGTCTCGGAGGTGATGATAATACTTTTTTACTGCGTGAGCTAGTTTGTAAAAAGTGCAATGAGGAAATTTTTTCGCCGTTGGAGGCAGCGTTTCTTCGCACATCACCTGAGGCAATAGGACGTGTTTTTATACAAAATCACGGCCGTAAGCGAAGCGGGAGAGCGAGAAACACTGAGGCTCCACTGCTTCAGTGCCGCACGGCAAGCATTCTTCTACCAGATAGCGATGAGCCTGCAGAGGCAGTGTTCGGACGAGGAGGGACTGTATCGATATTGCCCAAGTTTATCTTGAGTGGCGAGCGGTTGGATAGTAGGGCTGCGGAGCCGGAAGATCGTGCAGCCTTCTGTCACGAGGTAATTTCTTTCCTTTCCGCTGATGAATTGGTGACTACCAGGAAGGTGCATGCGGCCAGTGGCGCGACGTATAGCGTTACTACTTATAGGTTTTATTGCAATAAATACATTTTTTCATCTTCTTCTATTTTGAAAAAAGCTCCCAAAAAATGCGTTTGGGTAGAGTGCTCCGAAGGGGAACTTGAACCAGAGGCGAAGAGGCGAACGGAATTGGTGAGAAACTCGAATGGTCATACTCTTGTTCGCGTTAAACATGAAGATGAATTATGCGATTTGTTTGAAAGATTACGAAGGAATATTGTCACGTTTAAGGCGATAGCTGATAATAAGACAGAAAGCAAACCTGTTATTAATCCATTGGTTTCTCTTACTATTCAATCAAATTTGGATGCAAGAGCTAGAGTTTTGGCCAAAATTGGAGTAAATCTATGTGCTTTTTCTTCCGGGAGAAATGTTGTTTGCCATGATGGTTTTTCTGAAATAAAAAGAAAGATTGTGTATGGAGAGGACGAAATTGCTTTGCAGAGTTTTATAGTGGATGAGAGCTCACCTGTATTTCTGAAAATGTTTGATGTTGTTCCAAAAACAAAGCATTTTGTATCCATAATGCTGGTGCCGATGGAGAATGGCACCAACAAGTTGTCAATGTTCGTGAGGCTTTACGGTGCCTCGTTTATACATATAACGTTGGCGGAAAATTTGCCTCATCAACCGAGTTTTCCAGTTTTTCTTGAAGTTGAGTATAACTTGCATAAAATGGAAATATTGAAATCGGAGGAATTTACTGCAAAGTATTCTTTGGCTATTATGAATAAATTGTTTCCTGAAATGCCCATCTGAGGAAGCAACTCAAGAACCGAAAATTGCCTCTGCTTTTGAGCCAGCGTATTGATTTGCGTCTGGCATCCAACGTCCATAAACGCGCGCTATCATGGTCCAATCAGCATGCCCCATCTGCTTCGCCACCCACATCGGATGTTCGCCTGCTGAAAGCATCATGCTGGCATATGTATGCCGAGTCTGATAAGGGTTGCGATACCGCACGCCAGCGTTTTGGGAGCGAGGGTCAGGTCCGCCGTTCGTACACGGCCTGAGCAGCTTATGTTGTCGCTTGGAAAAACCGCCTGCGGCGCAAGAGCTAGTCAGACGAATCGGAGAGGGTTGCGCTTGCAAGCGCAACCCGGTTTTGCGGCGCCGAGCTGCGCTCGCCGAAGTCCCGCAAAACCCCCGCGTCCGTACCGGACGCGGATTCGACGCCCGCGCTCTGCATGCGTTGAATAAATAAAAAGGGCCTCCCCGCCAAAACGGGGAAGCCCTTTTTATTTATTCAGTGGTGGAGACGGCGGGAATCGAACCTACCGTAAACTGAGGCTTCTTAGGCATGTAAGGGTTTTTGCTGTCAAAATACTGACACTTTGCCAAAGTGGTTTACGAGCAGATGCTACTCTGGGAATACTAGCTGGTTTTTTTGGGATTTTTGTGACTATTTACGTTATGGGAGGAAATTATTACTCTTCCACGCCAGCTCTCAAGGTACCCGTCACTGAACTAACGATTGAGTCTGCACGAGCCTGAAGTCATTTGTTAGCGACATATCTGCAGCAAAGTTGATGATTTCGACAATGCCGTCACCGAAATCCTCTGGTGCTTTGTCCCTCAAGAAAAGTGAAGGATCGCAGTGCTCGCGCGGGTCAAGGTCTGTGTCGATCAACGGGAACATGATCGACACAGGGGCAATGTTGGTACTGTTGATCGTTGCTTTACCCAAGATTCTCAATGTCCCGAAGTTGGTGGGTTCGGAGCTCATGAGACCTGTGGGCAACCTACGCTGCCCACTTATAAGCCTGAAGTGATTTTCTGTCTCAATCTTACAACTTGCCTTGTTTCCGTTGTCAAGTGCGAATTCGGTATTCGATACAAGGCACAAAATTGCTAGTGAGATTGTGGCGGCCTGCGCATCCCAAGCGGCCTCGTCGAAAATAACCTTTTGCGTTCGCATGACATCCTTCAGCTCCTTGTGGAAGTCGCGAATGTGAAATGCTGGCTTTGCATGGATGAAACTGGTGATGAAATGTAGAGATTCCAATAATTCAATACCGCCTTTATTACCGCGTAGACAATATGTGTTCGTTTTCTTGTCGAACAGAAAACTAGCTTCGATCTTCTTGATGAGTGTTGAGCGGCTCATCTTATACTTTTCCCTCAATTGCCGCTCGTCCGTCAGGCGAGATTGGGAAAGAAATAAGCGGTAAATGTAGGCGGGAAAAGGTTTGCTAACGTTTAACTGACGTTCTACAGACAGGAATTCCCGGAAATACTGTATTGAATCAACGATCGCAGTGATGGACTGGTGTGCTATGCCGCGATCCCGCGCATCCGAATGCGCGACGAAATGCGCCACTTCAAGAAAGACAGTGCTTTTCCCAGCATAAGCACGAAGCTTCATCAGCAGGTTGTCGACATCATTTTCATCGAAGTTGCCGGCTTGTATTCGTTCAATGATTTGGTTCAGTTTGGCGATGTCTTTAAGCTGCAGCGGCATATGGTGTCCCCCAATGATTTAAGGCCAGTGAAATTTCGTGACGTCGCATTATGGCACCAAATTAAACACCTCCAACTTCGCTTTTTTGGACATTTTCAACCTTACTAGGATCGACGAGGTTTATGACAGTCTGACATTAGTTACAATCGTTAAATGCCGAAGACGCTTTCTGCCTTTGATCCCGCATTTTGGTCAGCATCAGGCATCCAACGCCCATATACTCGCGCAATCATCGTCCAGTCCGCATGCCCCATCTGCTTTGCGACCCACATAGGGTGCTCCCCGGCCGACAGCATCATGCTGGCGTAGGTGTGCCGCGTTTGATAAGGGTTGCGATACCGCACGCCAGCGTTTTGCAGGATGCCGGTCCATAAAGTCTTGCGGATCGGCTGGTCCCCCTCCCAGCGCCGCTCCAGGCGAGGATTTTGAAAAACTTCCTCGCCCTTTGCCCACGTGAATGCCTTTTGCTCCTGCAGCGCATGCATGGCGCGCTCCAGCAGCTTGACTTCTCGGCGGCCGGCGTTTGTCTTGGTGCTCTCCGCCACCCTTGAATGCTGCGTGAGGGCTCGCGTCACCATCACGACGCCCCGCACGAAGTCCACGTCGGCCCAATCCAGGGCCACCAATTCGGAGGTGCGTAAGCCGGTCCAGAAGGCAAACTGCAGCAGGTTGCGCCCCTGGCCGGTTGCTTGCGCGAGAATCGCTGACTGTTCTTCTTTCGTGAACGGGTCGATATCGTCCTTCGACTGCGGCGCCTCGACCTTGGAATAGCACCAGCGCGCCAGCGGATTGACCTCGATCAGCTCGTCCTCTATCGCGTCGTCCAGTGCCTTGCGCAGTACGCTCTGGATGTTCGCCATGGTCTTGTTGGTCGCGTTCATGGGCTCCATCTTCGCCCGCACGTCTTTCTTGCGCAGCGCCGACAGCATGATGGTGCCGAACCAGGGGATCAGCTGGCCAACGACGATCTTGCGATAGCCGTTGTACGTGCTGGCCTTGAGGTGCTTTTTCTGCCTGTCCAGCCACTTGTCCAGAAACGCTTCGACGGTCTGGACATCGCCCACCTGGTCGGCGAATTTGACCGCATTGGACGATTGCGGGAAGGTGGCCGTATAGTCAAAGCTGTTGGTGGCAATCGCGTGCAGGATCGCCGCCCGGTGGTTCTCGGCACGTTTTAGGTTAGCGGAGGTGGGCTTGAGCGCGATCCTTTCCCTGCACCTGGTGCCGCGATACATGAAGGTGATTTCGATGCTGCTTTCCGATGCAGCTTTAACACCTCGCCCGTCTCTACCCATGATTCATACCCTTTCACGTCAATTAAAATTCGATTGTCTGGCGCCTTGATCCAGACGGCGTCTTTCGGCCAGATCCCATCCCGGATCTTTGTTCTGATCGCATCAGGGGTATAGCCTGATTCGATGGAGAATTTCGGTATCGTCATGTAGCGCAGCATGGGCACCTCCTAAATGCTGGCGTGCGTTGTGCCAATGATCGAACCCAGCGGCACGGCCCGGAACATGCCCGGCCACTGGTGGTCCAGTTTCACCCAGGCGTGCAGCTCGCCATTGCCCACGTCGCGGCGCAGGTCGTTGACGGTGCCGGCCTGGTAGCCTTCATCGGTATCGAATGTCACGCGGTCGCCCAGGGCGATTTGCCGCGGCGAATTGGTCAGTGTGTTCAGCATTGCGGTGCTCCTTTCAGTTTGGCGGTAACGCCGCACACGCCGTAGCGGTCGATGGCGGCGTCGATCACGTCGCCGCTGGATGCGGCAACTTCAAAAAATTCAAAGCGTTCGGTTTGCGTGCGAACGGTCACGGCATAGGTGCTCATGTGCCATTTCCTTTATGGGGTGGGGTGTCAGGAACAATCAGCCGGGGATACGGGCAGGCGTTGACGGCCGCCCAGGCGGCAATCAAGGCTGTTTTTGCCTCGTCGGGCAGGTCAGGCGCGGGTGCCGCTGGCGGCGTGGACGGGGTGGGGCGGTCGGGGTGCGTACAGTTATTTACACGAGTCCGAGGAACGGCAACCCCAACAGCCACCCCGCGCCCGCCTGTGGCCTGTACGGGCGTCCACGTATGGCGCACGGACTTGAAGACCACGCCGATCAGGTCGCTGCAGCGCACGCCGTAGGGTGTGGTGCGCAGCGTTTCGCCGTATCGGCCGATGACGGTTTTTTCGTCCTTGGCCAAGGTGACGACCAGTTCCTTGCGCGGCACCAGGGCGCCGCCCTGGGCGCGCAGGTATTCGGCCCAGCAGGCGCGCTTTTCGCCGTCGATCTTTTGCACGGCGTCCCAGGCGCGGCGCATGGCGGCCGGGGCTTCGTTGAGCATGCCTTCCTCAATGCGGCGCAGTTCGCGCCAGACGGTGACGGGCGCGCCGCCCCATTGCTGGAATTGACGGATGCCCCAGCACGCGGCCCAGGACTCGACGCGCGCCGATGGCGTCAGCTCGACATCGCCTTCGGTGTCGGCCGTGACGACATAGCCTTCTTTCGTCTTGTGCTCGGCCACGCCGTCGATGTTCTTGGCCACGTACTTGGCGATGTAGCCGGCGGCACTGCCCTTGGCCCAGTCGATGCGCTTGACGTCCAGGCGGCGCGCGAAGGCGCCCGGTTCGCCACGGTCCACGCGCCAGGCGTAGCGCTTCATGATGCGGATGGCGCGGCCGGCCACGTCCTGCAGGTGGACTGTCTTGTATTTCGCGGTCGGACGCACGAACAGCAGCAAATGCCAGTGCGGGCAGCCATCGTGGTGCGGCTCGGCGATGCGAAAGCCGTACAGGCCGATGCCACGGCGCGCCAGCGCGGAGCGGCACAGCGACGTCATCTTGCCCAGGTAGGCGTTGGCCTCGCGTGGCGTGGAGCCGTCGAACTTGTCGTTCGGCTTGCCGCTGTGCTGCATGGCGTGGAAGCGCGATGGGCACGTCCAGGTGATAAAAATGCCCTGGTCGCCGCATTCGCGGGCGATCTGCTCAAAGCCGTTGATGCGCAACATCAGCTCGCCGCGCCGGATGGCTTTATTCGCGGTGGTCTTCTCGGCCAGCTCGGCGATACTGAATTGCTGGCCGTTTTCGTTTTGCACCAGGGTGGCGGCCAGTGCTGCCGCGTTGCGGCGGTTTTGCGCCAGGCGCGACAGCACGGCGTCATTGCTGGCGTAGGGTTCGGCGCGATAGTTCACGTAGCCCAGGCGGATATTGCCCGCTTCAAAGGCGCGCTTGACGCGCTTGCGCAACTGGCGGCGCCACCAGCGCGCGTCCACCAGACGGGCTATGGTGTCGCCCAGCGCGTCGAACTCGGGCAGCTCGATGCCATACGAGGCGCATTCGTCTTCCATTATCTGCAGGGCGTGCGTGTCGGACACGGCCATCCACAGCATTTTGGTGACGCCGGCCGCTGCGCGTTCAGCGGTGGTCACGATGTCGGCGTCGCTCTGCGACAAGTCGACGCCGGCCGGCACGTACTGCTCGGCGAACTCGCGCACAAAGCCGGTGGCGACGGACTCATAGACTTTGTACCAGGACGACCAGGCCATCTTGGCCAGGGCGGCCGTGATGACGCGGTTGCGCCATTTGAACGGGATGCGCGCCAGCTCGGGCGCGAACTGGGCGGATCGCAAGAAGGCTTCGTGACGCTGGGCGTCAGGCAGCAGGATTTGTTTAGATTGCATTCAACAGTCTTTCGTACACACGGATAGCGGCAGAGGTGGCGGCGCGCAGCTCGATGCGCTCTTCCTCTGTAAATGAGTGGATGGGCGACTCCCAGCGGTCGGCGTCCATGCCTGCGGCGATCAACACGGAACGGCGCGCGCCACGCGGCGACAATCCCCACGCCTGGGCCATGAAGGGCGCCAGGTTGCGCGGCTTGATGCTGCGCAGCTGGGCCTTGGCTTCGGCAATGGCGGCCAGCGCATGCCCGGCGCCCGGTGGCGTCGGCATGTCCTTGTCGCGCGCCGCCAGAATCTCGGCGGCAGGCTGGAAGGACAGGTGATTGTCGATAAGGGACGCCGGCATGGTTCAGTCCTTGATGGCGCCGATGGCCCGCAGCACGCCGGGGGCAAGGACGATAAGGAGCGACAGCAGCCAGATGCCGCAGGTTTTGGCCAGACGCAGCATCAGCGTGCCCCTTCCTTGGCGAAATACTTTGCCCAGTAGGTCAGCGTGCGCGACGAGCTGGTGCATTGCACGACGCCCGATTCGCTGGCGAACAGGTAACGCAGCTCGATGGGCAGATTACCGACCAGTGCACGCTGGCTGTCTGGCAAGAAGAAACCGCCATGCTGCAGCGCGTGCAGATCGCTGATGATGAAGGTGAGATTGGCCGCGCCGTAGGCGTGATAGGTCTTGGCAATCTCATGGATGTGGGCGGTCAGCGCCGCGATGCTGATGCCCGCGCTGGTTTGCAGCAGAAAACACGTTGGTGCCACGGGGACAATACAATTTTGCAAGGTCGGGCGGATCGTGCTTGATGCCATGGATTTGTCGGCATGACTGGTGGCGTGCAGCGTGTTTTCCATCGGTTTTCCTTATTTCAGGTTGAACGAATCCCGCGCGCTCAAAAAAGAGCGCAGCAGGGCACAGCAAAAGAGGGGAGTTACGGCGGCCGGGTTACGGCGGCGCGAGGATCGGGATAGTCATCAGCAGCCCGCAGTCAGGTCCAGGGCCAGCTGGCTGGTGGCTGCCGTGCGCGCATGCTGGGACATCGGGATGCGGATATCCGGCTTGGGCATGGCGGACAGCGAGAGGGTGCGCAGTACTTCCAGGCCTGCCACGAAGGAGTGCCCGCAGTCGGGGTTCTGGCACATGTAGGTGATTTCCTTGAACATGGCGGACATCGTGCGGCTCTTGACGGCGCGGACGGTGTATTCGCAATGCGGGCAGGGCAGGCCGATGACTCTCATTTCAGCTTTCTTTCCACTTGGTACAGGGCGCGACCGCGACCCGTCATGTTTTTTGACTGCTTGCGTAAGCGCGACTTGACGAGCCATTCAGCTGCCTGATCGATACTTGCCAGCCCCTGGCGCTGGCGCACGAGTTCCAGCACCGCGCGCTCTTCGTCATTGAGGTTAATTTGATGGTCTGGCATTTTCTGTAACTTTAGAGTTGCTCAAAAGTGACTCGGTTTAAACGCTGCGACGCTGTACGCTGTCGATGGTGGCGTCATCCAAGGCGATCACGGCCAGGGCTTCGCGCATCACGATCTGGCGCACCAGTACCGCAAGCTCTTCGCCCTGGTAATTGGCGATCGAGGAAACGAGCTGGTGCTCGTAATCGTCCAGGCGCAGCATGACGCGGTGGCTGCGGATACGTTTTGCATCGGGGTACATGACGTTGTCCTTAGTGGGTGGGTTTGGAGGCGAGTTCTCGCTTGTAGTCGGCGAGGCCGCGCAGGATCAGGAAGCGCAAGAACCATGCACGGGATCGTTGTTGCGCAGCTGCAAACGCTTCAACTTCCAGCACTTCATCAGGCGCCAAGCGGACGCCCAGAGGTTGCGAAGTGACGCCCTTGGTAGTGCGCCCGGTTTTGGATACGTTTTTCATAATGTTATGATGTGTAATCGCTACAGGATGGCGTAACTATAGTATGCAAAAACATACTTGTCAACATAGATGTATGGATAAAAATATTTTTGGTGATAGATTAAGGCAGGAGCGAACTCGGCTTGGCCTTACACAAGAAGCGTTCGCGGCAATCGGTGGCGTGAAAAAACTCGCTCAGATTAACTATGAACAGGGAAAGACCTTACCTGATGCCGGCTACTTGGTCGCATTGGCAGGCGTGGGGGTAGATATCGCATATGTGATGCTTGGCGTTCCCACAAGTAATTCTTTGACTGATGATGAGAATGAGTTGCTGGTAGGTTATCGGCGATTAGATTTGCGTGGAAAAGCGCGCGTGCTGGGTGTCGTAGAAGGCATTTCCGATCTGCCAGCTAGCCCGGTTGGGAAGCCTGTAAAACGGCACACTCAGGTCATAGTTCATGGTGAGATTGGTCAGCAGATCCATGGGAACATAACCGCCCCTCAGACGATTCACGTTGGCCGTAAAAAAAAATGAGCGACGCGCTTGGTCGAGGGGGGATAAGCACTCCCGAACTGGGCGAGCTCTAACGTGGAGTTTTATACATGTCATCATGTGCGCGTTTTTATTTGGCTGGCCGCTTTACAAATGTAGCACTGAGATTGACTTATTATCCTTGCTACTAAGAAATACCTGTCTTTACGATGGTAAAGCTTATACGGTCGGCATTGTCATCGAAACGGCGCCAGGCACTAGATGTGAGTGCTCCGCTTCCAGGGATACTGCGGCTAGCTGGATTGAGGCTCGCCTGAGTTAACTTGAGTGTTAGTAGGAATATTGATATGTGTCGAAAAAGCGTTCGGGGTGGTCACGGAGATATAGATGGCCAGGGATATTCGAAAGTATTTATCTCGATGCATGAGGCGTCACATCCTGCATCGACTCTTCCGCGCCGCCGGTTAGTGGGCGCTGGCGGCTATATGGGAGCCATTGCGTGGTGAAGCGGCAGGTGGCCCGTTTTTCGGCGTGGCTTGCCCATCTCGTGAGGGGCCAAGCTGACGCACAAAGGACGGAACGTCCTGACGTCGGGATTGGGGCGGAGGCGCCAATCCGAAGTGCGTCAGAGGATCGCATGAGGAGGGTCGATTTCGCTGGGCGCATAGCCAGTGTGCTCTCGGAGCTTAGCCTGCGTGAGGGCAGAGTATTCGCAATCCGTGGTGGCTGGGGCTTCGGAAAGTCCTCTCTTAAGAACTTAATCACCGAGAGGCTTGTAGCAAGGAATGACGGAGCGGACTGGGTTGACTTTAATCCTTGGCAGTGGGGTGACGGCGACGCGATCGCCCGTGCGCTCTTCAGCCAGATGGCGGATCGCCTAGGGGGCGAACATTCGAAGGCAGCGCTTGAGCGCGCCGAGGCACTGCGACGCTATGGCGGGATACTTACAGGGGCTAGCGCGCCACTGAAGGAGGCTGGGGGATCGAGTGACCAAATCTTGACGGTACTGACGAGCGTGTCGGTGGTCGCCGTCGCTTCGGCCATAGGTTTCGATCTCCCGAATGTAGCGAAGGTGGCGGCTTCTCTTGCCGTTCTCTCGGTAGGTGCGTCCCTGCTGGGACGCGTACTTTCACATTTCGGACGAGACCGCAGCGGAGAGCCGCTCGACAAGGTGCGAGAAGTGCTGGAGTGTCGCCTTCGCGAACTCGACCGGCCGCTTGTTGTCTTTGTCGACGATATCGACCGGCTTGAGCCTGAGCAGATCAGAATACTTCTCCGGCAGGTTAAGGCGAACGCGAACTTACCCAACATCGTTTTTGTGCTTATGTTTCAGCCCAGCATCGTAGAACGGGCACTTGATCCGGTCGCCGATGACGACGGACGTGCCTTCCTTGAAAAGATAGTGCAGACTAACTTCGACCTACCGGCGGTTCCTGTGTCGATTGTGCACCGCATCTTCGCCGAGGAGCTCTCCGAACTCCTTGATCCCTATGCGAACGAGGCGAACGGGTTCTCAATGAAACGCTGGGGAAACGCCTTCGTCGGCTGCATCCAGCCCATGCTGCGCAACGTGCGGGACGCGCGCCGACTGATCTCGTCTATTGCCGTGCACTTGCCATTACATGTGGCCGGTGACGTTTTTGAGGTGAACGTAGTTGATTTTATTCTTCTGGAGACTCTTCGGGTCTTCGAGCCGGACCTCCATCAATCATTATTTACAGAAAGAAAGCTGGTTCTCCAAGAACATCGCAGTTCAGGATATCGCAACGCGGATGAGAAGGACAAGGCGGCGGCCGAACAGCTTCTCAAGTTAGCATCGGAGGAACGCTGCATCGTAGTCCAGAAGTTACTCAAGAACCTCTTCCCGCCACTCGAATGGGCATACGGGGGGGCGAACTACTCAGATGGCTTCAGTGCTGCGTGGCTGACTGAAAAACGGGCTTGCACCGCGCGCTACTTCCCGCGTTATTTCGAACTCCAGACGGCTGCCGGCGAGTTGTCGGAGCATCGTTTTGTCTCGTTTCTCGAGGCGACGAGTACCGAAGCCGGGCTAGTTGCGGCAATCGCTGCCGTTGAGGCCGAGGACCTTTTGCACTCGCTCGTCGCGAGGCTCGATGAGTCTTTTCAACGCCTGCCAGTAGAGCATGCTGCCGTGCTGCTGCCCGGCATGTTTGGAATTGCTCAGAAGCTCGCAGGCCGGAATGACCTCGGTCCTTTCGATTCATCGTGGTATTCAGCATGGCGTGCGACGAGCTGTTTTCTGACCCGGATCCCGGAAGGTCTCCGAGGTGCTCTGGCAATCGAGGCACTCCGCCAGACCAAAGCACTGTCCGTCGCTGCGATCTTGATCCATTTGAACGATCCCGCCGATCAGAGGCAGGGCGACGTCTTTGAGCCGACGCTCGACCATAACACCGTTATTGCAATGAAAGTCGAATGGTTGCGATTGATGAGGCTCCAGGCCGCAGATGGGGCCACATTGATCGCCGAACAGGATCTTCTATCCCTGCTCTACCGATGGAAAGATTACTCGGGTTCGTTAGATGAAGCGCGTGATTGGGTGGTGGGGGCGATCCAGACGGACGAGGGCTTCGCAAAGATGTCTTCGCGCTTGATGGGTAAGAGCACAAGTCATTCGATGGATGATCATGTCAGCACTTCGAATAACATATTCAACAGAACGACGATCGAAGACTTAATTGGTATTGACGCGGCGAAGACTAGGTGCGATTCGATAGACCCTAAAAAATTTCCCGAGCACGAGGAGGCATTAACAACGTTGCGAGGTTTCCTTAAAGACTGGCTTGGCTAAGAGATAGCGACACCTTTTTCATGTTTCAAATGCCTAGATTAAGCAAAGCCGTGTGCTGTCTACTTAAGTGCGAAAAAAGATTTCGTGAGCATGACCGAATAACTTTCAAGAAATATTCATGGTTCTGGAGACATGCCGCCTATCGCTCCATAATGAACCTAGAATCGATTTCCTAACAGATGTTCAGCGGTGCTTGCGAGTGCAAAGAGAGAACCTAAAAATGATAAAAAAAATCAGCAAGACACAGAAAGCGCGGCTGCTCGGCTCTTTCATTCTTCACTCTCATGGAAAGGGAGAGATCGTCGACCAAGAAAAGTTCTTTGCCGAAATTGGACAACTTTTTTCGAATGGGAACGTTCTTGTGCAGCAACTATTTGAGTTGAACAATGAGCGCATTGTCGACTACGATGAAATTGGAGAAGATGGATTTGCGCCGATTATCATGGTTGGATGTACCGAACGTACTCATGAGCATCTAGCTACACTTCTTCAGGAAATAGATGAAGATATGGAAGACTTGCGGCGCCGTTTGGCTGAAATTTTAACCTTCGATCCGGAGCGGTTAAAGAATGAAATATCCGGTGCAGAAGCGCAGATTAAAAGTGCGCGAAGGTTGGCAGAAGAGAGTCCTCTACTTAAGCCACTTCTTCCGCAAATATCAAGCATTGAGAAACATTTTCACGGTGTTGCTGCAGTGGCCGACAAGTATGAGGATGTGTATAAAAATATCATTCGTCCGGTTCAACTTGAGGGTCAATCAGGAGTCAAAGCAACCGTCCAGTGGGCAATTATCAGTATATTTGTTTCAACATTGATTTCCGTATTTTTAGGTAATTGGAAGGATATTTTAGAGATATTTAGAAAACTGCATTGAAGTATTCATCTTGAGCATGATTCTTGTCTATAAGTAGAATTTCCATTTGCATAATGATTCGAATGTTGCTTTGGCGTGACAATGTAGGCTTGAGGTAAGGGTTGAAGTTCATACTATTTCTTTTTTAACCCTCACTTGCTCAAACTACAGTGGTACCTCGTTATTCTCGCGGATGATATCCCGCACTTCTTCAATACGCTTCCACGTATTCAATGCCGCCCGCTTCGCGGCCTGCTTGCTCTTGTAAGTGTGCTCCAGCGTCTTGAGCGTGCCCGTGGCGCCAACTTGCTCCTGTCCCGATTTTTTCTTCTTCGCCGCCACATCCTTCCACTTCGCCACCACGCCCGTGACGCCTTCATCCGGGTCTTTCTCGTCCTCACGTTCGGCCTCGACCGCTTCCGTTTTCGTTTCAAACTCCACGCGCGTGGTAAAGCCGTTGCCGCCCAGGCTGTGCGTGACCTTGACCGATAGCCATTCGGTGGCGTCGATCTCGGGCTTGAAGCCTTGCACGGTGACGGGCGATTGCGGGAACACGGCCGGGTTGCCCAGGGCCAGGCTCATTTCAAAGGTGGCCAGGCCGCGCAGGATGCGCTGCCATTCGGCCACGGCCGCCGCGCGCGCGTCGGTTTCGTTGGCGAAGGTGGTGCGAAGGCGCTTGCTGTTGCCGGGCACGCCGGCCACCACGCTGCGGCGGCGCGCATAGCGCTCGTCGTGCCAGAAGGCGCGCACGCCCGTGTAGGCGTCGCTCTCGGCGCTGTGGTAGCGGTGGCCGTCGCCCAGGGCGCGCGTGATGGGGATGACAGGCAGCGCCTTGCCGCTGGCGGTGCGGCTCTGGTTGATGGGGATGAAGAGCAAGGTGTCATTCTTGACGGTGGCCACCGCGTCGTATTTCCTGCCCAGCCGGCGCAGGAAGGCCGCATCGCTCTCGTGCGTCTGGTCGATGTGCTCGACGACGGTGTCGCGCAGGCGCGCCGACACGCCCGACGCCAGCTCGTTGCGAAAGGCGATGGCCTCGATGATGGCGCCCAGGGTGGTTTTGTGAAAGCTGTGTTCCTGCTGCTGTTTAAACGTGTCGATCAGGTTGGCCGACCTGGCGCGCAGGGTGATGGTGTCGGGTGCGCCGCTGTGCTCCACCTCGTCGACGGTGAACTTGCCCATGTCCACCAGGCCGGTGGCTTGCCAGCCCAGCGCCAGGGCGATCTGCGCGCCGCGCGGCGGCAAGGCCAGCTTGCCGTCGCTGTCGTCCAGGGAAATGTCGAGCTGGTCGCTCTCGTCGCCACGGCACAGGGTCAAGGTCAGATTGATTAGCCGCGGTGAAACGATGGAGGTCAAATCCTTGTCTTCGATGCTGACCTTGAAGGCGGGGATATGCTCGCTCATTTGAACTTGTCCGCCGCGCTGCCGATGGCGCCGCTGATGCTGCCGCCGATCTTGTCTTTCATCTCGCTGACCACGCCGCCGTATTTCGAGGTGATGCCGCCGACCACATTGCCGACCACGCTGCCCACGGCATTTTTGGCCGCGCCCGCGATGCTGCTGGTCATGCCGTCGATGCTGAGCATGTTTTTCAGGTCGCCGATGTCGCCCAGGCCGACCATGGCCAGCACGCTGTCGTCGTCGCGCTTGAGCGCAATCGAGAACTCGACGCGGCGCGCGCCGCCGCTGCCGTCGAGGATGGTGCGGCCTTCCGTCATGCTGGTGATGCGGTACGAGCCGAGAATACGGCCCGTGCCCTGGATCAGAATCCACGATTTACCGGTGTCGGCCATCATGCGCAGCGCATCGAGTGAGTACAGGGAGCCGGTCAGTTCCGGCGCCACCCAGCCCGACAGGGTGATAGTGTCGTCGCCTGGCCCCACGTACTGGTGGGCATCGCGCAGGCCCACGCGGGCCGTGCTGGCATGCTTCCATTCCGTTTGCCGCTGCAGCTCGTGATAGGCCAGGGTGGGCAGGCTGAAAACGAACATTCCTAAAATCATCATCATGGTGTGCTGTTCTTTCTTTAATCGTGGTCGCGCAGGGACGAGCGGATGCGCGCCGCCTTTTCGCGGTCGCGCTGATCGAGCGCCACGCTCACGGCGCGCGCGATGGCCTGGGGATCGGTGCCGGCCTGCACGTGGAAGGTGATTTCGATCTTGTCGCCCTGAATCGTCATGCCGGCGCCGAACCCGCCCACGGGCAGCGGGGCGCGCGTGTCGAAGGCGCTTGCGGGTAATGCCGTGGCCGTGCCGATGGCGATGCCGGCCCCCAATTGCGTCAGGCGCTGCGCCAGGCCCGATACCTTGGCAATCGGCGCGCCCTCGCTGCGGTCCAGGCCCAAGGCCAAGCCCTGCATGGTGTAGTCACCCAGCTGGGCAAACACACGGCTCGGGCTGTGAATATCCAGCTTTTCCTTGAACCAGGCAATGGTGCTGGAACCGGCATTGCTGATGGCGTCCTTGACGGCGCCCATGGACCCGGTGATGCCGTTGACCAGGCCGCGCAGGATGTTGGCGCCGAACTCGGTGAACTGGGCCGGCAGCTTGACGCCGAACCAGCTCAGCACGCCAGCAAACGCCTGATAAAACACGCCGACCGGTGACCAGTTGATAATCAGGGCCGTGATGCTGCCCATGCCGCCGGCACAAACCGTGCGCAGGCGCGCCCAGATGTCGGCAAAGAAGGTGGAAATAGGCGCCCAGGACGCGGTGATGCGCTGCAGTATGCTGGCGCCGAAGTCGGTGAACGTGGCCGGCAGCGTGATGCCGAACCAGCCCAGCACACCCGCGAAGGCACGATAGAACAGGCCCAGCGGTGACCAATTTGCGATCAAGGCGCTGACGCCGCCAATGCCGCCAGCAAAGGCTGTCTTGATGTGCGACCAGATGCCTGTGAAAAACGCCTTGATCGGTTCCCAGTATTTATAGATCAGATAGGCGGCGCCCGCAATGACCGTGATGGCGATGCCGATCGGGTTCATCAGAAGGGCGCGGCCCAGCCACAGCACAGCGCGTCCCGCCCACATGAAGGCGCCGCCCAGGCCACGCAAGATGGGCGTGAGCACGCCGCCCTTCACGCCCATCTTGGCGAACATGACGTGCAGCATGGCGTACGGGCCGATCAGGGCGGCAATGCCCAGCATCAGCGGGCCAAGCACCAGCAGTACGCCGGCCAGCACGGCAAAAGCGGTAATCATGACCTTGGCCACGGTCGGGTTGCGCTCCATGAAGCCATTCAGGCGCGTAACGGCGGAAATCGCCAGCTCCAGCCCTTGCGCGTACAGCGGCAGGATTTTTTCGCCCATGGTCAGTTTCAAGTTGGCCAGCTTGGACTGTGCCTCCAGTTCCTTGCCGGCCGCCGAGTCGCGCCCCAGCTTTTCCAGCCGGCCGATATCGGCAGCGCCACGGTTGAGTTTTTCATTTTTGTGGATCTGCACGCGCTGCAAGTACATCTGCGAATACAGGTTCGACGCGGTGCGGTTGGAAAATATGCTGCCGATGGCGTCGAGCACCTGTTTCTTTTCCGTGATGCCCTTCTTGGCCAGTTGCGGCAACAGCACTTTTTCCAGCCATTCGAACTGGTTTTCGCGGAACAGTTCCGCGCCCAGCAGCGCGCCGGGATCGAGGAACGAGACTTGCCCCGCCTTGTCGTGCTTGACCTTGCTCTTGTCGCCGATCAGGCCGAACTCTTCCAGCTTCTTGGCCGAACGCTTCGTCGTGCGGCCCTGGTACAAGTTCTGATAGGCGCTCATCAGGGACGTGCCGACGCGGTTGCCGCTCATTTCCTGCACCAGCGGCTCCATCTGGTAGTAAAAGGCATCATCTTTCAAGCCTTTGGCCGCGATGCCGCCCGTCTTGATCATGTTCAGCCATTCATTCGGGCCGACGCGCCCGCCCGTGGCGGTGATGACCTGCTGCACGATATTTGCCTGGGCTTCGAACTTTTCCTTGCTCTCCAGGCCACCGCGCAGCTCGATCACCTTGAGCATGTCCATGAACTTGCGTTCGTTGTCGGCGCCTTCGGCCTCGCCAAAGAAGGCGTGATTGGCAAACTTCATCTTGGCCAGGGTAGGGGCGACCATTTCCGCGTGGTGCACATCGGCAAAGGCGCTCATGCCGTCGCGCATCAACTGCAGGTTGTCGAGCTGGCTGGTGCCGTAGGTTTTCATGTTGCGCGCGAAGGCGACGGCCTCGGCTGACACCTTGTCGCCCAGGCCCAGCGCGTTGACGCGTCCCACTTCCGTTTGATAGTGCTTGGCCTCGTTCAGCCCCTTGACGACGGGCGCGCCGATGACGGCGCCCGTGGCGGTCGCGCCTGCGCCGGCCATGGCCAGATTGCCCGCCTTGTTGCGCAGCTTGTCCGCGTGCTGGGTGGCATTGGTGACGCGCTGCTGCTTGGCGGCCGCGTTGGCCAGCTTCTGCTGCTGCAGCGTCATGGTTTTGTTGGTGGCCTCGATCTCGCGGCGCAAGGTGCGCTCGTGGTTGGCCAGGTCTTTGGTGCCGATGCCGGCGGCGCCCAGGCGCTCGCGCATGACCTGCAGTTGCTGGGCCTGCTGCTGGCCTGCCGTCTTCAGGGCGCCGGCCGCTTTGGTGGCGGCGTTAAACTCACGCGTCATGGCGCGCGTGGGCGCCTCCGCCTGTTTCATCTTGACGGCCAGGCTGGCCACTTTCTGTTGCGCTGCTTCCAGCTTGGCGCGCGTGGCATCCAGGCCGCCATGCAACTCGCGGAATTTGGCGATGTTCTTTTGCTGGACGTTCAAGTCGCGCAGGCGGTCGCTGGTCGCTTTCAGCGCCTTGGCCGTATCGCTGGAGCCGCCCATGATCTTTTTCAGCGGGCCGGTGATTTTGTCCAGCGCTGCAAACACTACCTGTAACTTCAAATCCCGACCAGCCATCTATTCCGCTCCGCTTCGTTGCCGGGCGCGTTCGCGCCAGGCCATCAGTTCATCAATCGTAAAGCCGTCCATCGCTGCCGGCGTCCAGTGGAAGACGCCGGCAATGTCGGCCATGGCGTCTTCTACTTCGCCGGGGATACCGAAAGGCGATCGGCTTTGCTCGCCAAAAAACCGGCAACCTCGGCGCCCACGGCCAGGAGGTCGGCCGGGTCCATGTTGGCGATGTCGTGCGCGGTCAAGGTCGGCTCGGTGATGCGCGGCAGCACGATCTGCAATGCCGACACGTTCAGGTTGGCCAGCTCGATCAAGGAAATGCCGCGCAGTGCGCCCGCCTTGGGTTTGCGCACGGTCAGCGAGGTGATGAAGGTGTCGCCGCGTTTGATCGGCTCGTCCAGTTCGATGACAGCTTGGTTTTGGGTATCGTTGTGCATGGTGTTGTCCTGGTAGGGTGTTGGTAAGTGAAAAGGGGATTACAGGCCGATGGCCTTGCGGATGGCGGCATTCGTGTCGCCGCCGCCGAAGTTCTCGGTGCCGCTCATGAAGTCCAGTTCGATGACGGTGGCGCCGTCGATCATCAGCTTGTAATAGCTGCAAGCCATCGTGTATTTGTGGGTGGTGTCGTCGCCCATCTTGGCGCCGCCCATATCGATTTCCTTGTAACGGCCGCGCACGACGACCTCGACGGCCGCGACGGTGCCGTCATCGTCTTCCTGGTAGGCGCCGGCAAAGCGCAGTTGCACGGCGCCGTGGGCGTGCGCACCGTACTGTTTCAGGGCTTCGGCGATCAGGCCGCCTGCGCTCCATTCCAGCGACAGCGCCTCGTTGCCGAAGTCCACGGACACGGGGCCGCTCATGCCGCCGGCACGGTACTCTTCCATCTTGCGGCTCAGTTTCGGCAAGGTGACTTCGGGCACCATGCCCATGAAGGAGACGCCGTTCTGGAACAGGTTGAAGTTTTTCAGTTTGCGGGGCAGGCCCATAATTTCTCCAGTATTTCAATGTGCCCGCGTTGGCGCGGGCAGGTTGGTGATAGCGATTACGCGGCGATGCGCGACGCGAAGTCGGCCAGGTAGCGGTCGGTAATGCGCTGCTGGAATTTCAGGTTTTCCAGCGGCGGCACGGGCGTGTAGTCGTAATCGATGGCCAGCTTGCCGTCTTTCAGCGCCGTCTTGTCGTTGTATTGCTCGTCATACCAGGCGTGGCCGTCGATGATGTAGCCCTGCAATTTCAGGTCGCGGAACTTGGCGTTGATGCTTTCCAGCAGATCGCGCACCAGGGACGGATGCAAGGGCAGGTCGACAAAGGCGAAATGCGCTTCGGCGATGGTGTCGGCCAGCACCTGGGCCGTGCGCGTGTAGCTTTCAAAATAGAAGAAGCCGCCCGGCGCCTCGCAGGTGCGCGAACCCCAGAAGCGGTAGCCGCCCATGTTAATCAGGGTCGTGACTTCCTTGGCGTTGAGCACGCCGGCATCGGTGGCCGGGTCTTGCAGGTCGAAAAACACGTCCTTGGTGATGCCGGTCGGGCCGTTGACGACGACATTCGACAGCGTCTTGTGCCAGCCCGTTTCCTCGTCGATCTTGGCGCGCAAGCCCATGGCGTAGGCGACGGCGGAAATGCTGGCCTCTTCGTCGGTGGCGGTATCCCAGTTCACGAAATCGGGCCAGATGACCATCACTTCGCGCTGGCCGAACTGGCCGCGATAGGTGGTGGCCGCCGTGACGGTGGCGCAGCCATATGCCGATGCATACACGAAGGCGCGCAGGCGCTGCGCCACGCTGGCCATGGCATTGGTGACGGCCTGGGTGTCCAACCCCGGCGCGCCCAGGATGCGCGGTTTGACGCCCAGTTTGCTTTGTGCCGCCAGCAGCGCTTGGGCGCCCAGGTACTTGCCATCGGGCGAGACGCCGCCCACGGCGTTGCTGGTGGTTTCCGCTTCCGTCTCGCCCTGGTCCACGCGCACCACGATGGTCAGCGGTTTGGTCTGCGCGGCGATGGCCGCCAGGCTGCGATACAAGGTGCCCGTCTTGCCGGCCTTGCCCATGGCGGCCAGCACGTTGGTGACGAGCACGGGCGTGTCGAGCGGGAAGGCGGCCGGGTCGGCATCGTCGGCCGTGGCGATCAGGCCCAGCACGGCGGTGGACACGGTGCGGATGGGGCGCGAACCCTCGTTGATTTCAATGACGCGCACGCCATGGTGGTAGTCGGTGGGCATAGGGCTCTCCTGGTGAGTGGTGAATGTCGGGTGTTACTGGCTGATGGCGGCCGGTGCCATACCGGCATCGGCGAAGGCTCGCCGTGCCTCATCCGGCAAGGCGTCGGCGATGCGCTGGAATTCGGCGTTGACGGCCGCTTGCAGCGCCTCGATGTCCTGCGCGGCGGCAACCGTCGGGCAGATGGTGATGTCGAGCAGCCAGGCGCGCGCCGCCGTGATTGCTTGAACGGTGTCGGCGTCGCCGTCGGCCATGGCGGCAAAGCCGATACCGGCCAGGCGGTTGAGGATCGCGTCGCGCGCCTGGCGCACGCTGGCCAGTATCGGGGCGGCCAGAACGGCAAACGGTGGCGGCGGTGGTGCGGTGATACTCCACTTGCCGCCGGATTTCTTGCGGATGGTTGCGCCGGCGGTGATTGCCTCGCGCAGCATGGCTTCGTCGTCGGGCGTCACCTCGACGCCATCGGCCGGCCAAGTGCCGGCCTGCTCGTAGTCGGCACGCATATCCTCGGGATAAAACCCCCGCGTGGTATTGGAATAGAAGATCGTCATATTATTTTCCGAAAGCGATGTAACGAGTGGCTGGCGTGGAATCGGACGAGTACGCAGTAAAGCCCGTCCTGGATGGCTTGCCGGTTCCCAGGCGATTGACTGCGTCGCTATTGGCTCCGGTGAGGCAGACGCCGAAGCACTCCACAGGGAAGGCGATATCGAATGCAATTGAATTGCCCGCTGGCGTCGCTGTGGCATCACCAAATTGCATGATGAAATTACCCGGCAATTTTTGATGGCCGCTACTTGTAGCCAACTTTGACGAAAAATCGGCATTGCGCCATAGCTCGGCGGTCGAGTCGATGACTCTCCAAATTTGGTTGGTGGTCGCCATCAAGGTAAGTGACTGCCCTTTTTTGAGCGTGATGCTTGCCGTGGCGTCCGGGGCCGTGAGCGACGTGCCGACACCGGCGACCAATTGCGCCTCATAGGGGCCGGTGCAATGCAGGTGAACGCACGCCCCGGCGGTGTAAGGGACATTCAGGGCCTGCGGCGTTGGAATGGTGAGCGTCGCTGCGGCAAAACCAAGCAAGAGAACGGAACCCGTGTCATCAGCGGTGAGCGCACGGTCGGCATCCACACGAGCGTACCCCACCATGCCACCGCGCGCGCGCTGGACAAAATCGGTGTTGGCCAGCTTGGTCGATGCGTCAAATTTCGCTGGTGTCTCCACATCTTTCTTGCTGTATTGCGAGTGCGGATCGGCAGCCGCTGCGTGCTTGGCCAGTTGCTGGTCGCCATATGTGCGTGCGCTGGTGTCCTGCTGGTCGACATAGGCGACCTTGGCCAGGAGCGGGTGCGGGTCTGCGGCAGCCTGGTGCTTGGCCAGTTGCTGATCGCCATAGGCGCGTGCGCTGGTGTCCTGTTGATCGACATAGGCGACCTTCGCCAGCAGCGGGTGCGGATCGACAGCAGCCTGGTGCTTGGCCAGCTGCTGGTCGCCATAGGCGCGGGCACTGGTGTCTTGCTGATCGACATAGGCGACTTTGGCCAGCAGCGGGTGCGGATCGATGGCAGCCTGGTGCTTGGCCAGTTGCTGATCGCCGTAGGTGCGTGCACTGGTGTCTTTCTGATCGACGTAGGCGACCTTGGCCAGGAGCGGGTGCGGGTCGGCGGCGGCCAGGTGCTTGGCCAGTTGTGCATCGCTGTAGGCGCGCACGGTAATGTCCTGGTCATCGACATACTTGCGCGTGGCCAGGATGATGGACGGATCGATTTTCAGTTCGATGGCGGCCGTGCTGGCGACGATCAGCACGATGCGCACCACTTGCGTGCGGCCGCTGCCCTCGGCCATTAATGGCTTGTAGCTGGGCGGGCAGTTGGCGACCGCGCACAGGTCGCCGGCCTCGTCAAAGATGCCGATTTCGCGTATCCACCAGCCGCCCACGTCCTCGGGCAAGACTTGCTCGACGATGATCTGGCTGGTGTTGGCCGGGTCGATTTTCAGCTGGTTGAGGCCCGCGCGGCGCACCTCGCGCACCAGCGCCTTTTGCGTGCGCACAGGCATTGGCAAATTGCCGTTGCCGTCGCCCACAGCCAGGCTTTTCAGTTTCAGGGTTTGGCCCAGGGCGATGGCGTTGGCCAGCTTGGCCTCGCCCACTTCGGTGAGAATGGCGAAATATGTGCTCATGGATAGATGGTCAGGGTGTCGATGGTATGGGATGCGCCGGCCTGCAACAGCGTGCCGCGCACTTCGATGGTTTCCGCGATCCAGGGATACACGGTCATGCTGTCGCCGTGGTAGGCGCAAGCGCCCGCGTAGACGTTGCCGCGACTTTCCAGATAAATGGCCAGGCCCGTCATGTGGCGGCTGACGGGCTTGGCGTCGGCAATCAGGCGCTCCATTTCCTGAAACATGGCGTCCGTGATGCCCGTGTCCAGCACGCCGACGTCGAGGCGGAAGGTGCCCGGCACGCCCGGCGGCGTGGTTTGCCACCATTCGGTGATACGGATCAAATAGCCCAGGGACTCCACCACGCGGCGCACGGCGGCAATCGTGCCCTTGTGCTTGTGGATGAAATAAGCCGCCTTGATGCTGCCGCGCTTGGTCGATTCGGGCCAGGTGTCGTCCCAGCGGTCAACGGAACAGGCCCAGGCCAGGAACGGCAGCAGGGCGACCGGGCAGCGGTCGGCGCTCCACAGGTCGCGCAGCGGCACAGGCACGTTGACCAGCTCGGCGCAAGCCACTGCAATGGCGCGCTCCAGCGCCGTGGTGTTGGGCGGCAGGGTCGGAACAAGCTTATTCATCGCGCACCACGACATTCAACTTGATGGCCGTGCAGCGCGCGGCTTGGGTAGCGTTCAGTTCGATGTCCGCCGCCGGGCTGGTCAAGACGACCTTGCGTACGCCTTCAACGTGGACGGCGGCGCTGCAGGCGGAACGGTAGATGCTGTGGCCCAGCGGCCGGCGCGGCTGCGACACGCGCACGGCGTTGGCGCGCGCGGCGTCCAGCAGGATCGGCACTTCCGGGCCGACGCCGATAAACAAGGTGGCCTCAATCTGGTAGTCGATGACTTGGGCGGCCTGCACGCTCAGGCGGTCGCCCAGGGGGCGCACGTCCTCGGCATTGAGCGCGCGCGCCACGATGGCCAGCAGCGCGGCGTCGGCGATGCCGGTGTCGTTGTTGGCCAGCACCGTGACGGTGACGCTGGCGGGCGCGGGGCTGGTGGCGCTCGCGTCCTTGACCCGCCCGTCGCTGCTGCGGGCGTGGAATTCGTAGGAGGCTTTCGGGCCGGCCACGGAAAGGCCGTCCGGTGCCTCCTGGATGCGCAGGCGGTAGGCGTCGTTGTCTTCCATGATGGCGGCCACGGGCGGCAGGGCGCTCGGATTGGCCGGCGTGATGGTCAGGCGCTCCACGTTGACGTTGGCGCCCAGCTGGTCCAGGTCGCCATCAAGGGCGAACGCCAGCATGACGGCCTTGCCCGCCTCGTTGACGCGGTTGCGCAGGATGGTTTCCTGATAGCTATTCTCTTCCAGCAGCTTGGTGGCAGGTTCTGATTCCAGCTCCAGCAGGGCCGTGACGGCCGCGCGCTGGGCTTCCGGCAGCAGGCTGACCAGATGGGCTTTGCGGCCGGCCAGAATGGTTTCGAAGTCCAGCACTTCCACCACGCTGGGCGCGGGCAACTGAGTCAGGTCGATAGGCGTGCTCATACGCTGCCGCCTTGTTTGACGGGTACGGACAGGGTGATGCCCTGGCCGTTCGCCGTGCCATCGAGCAGCAGGGCGATGGCGCCGTCCGTGTCGCGCGTCAACTGTACGCTGGCGAGCTGCAGGCGCGGTTCCCAGCGGCGCAGGGCAAAGGCGGTAGCCGCATAGATGCGCAACTGCGTGGCGCTGTTCAGGGGCTGGTCGATCAGCTCGGGCACTTCGGAGCCATAGCGGCGGCGCCGGATGCGCGAACCCATCGGCGTCGTGAGAATGTCGGTCACGGACTGGCGCAGATGGCCAAGACCCGTCAGGCTGCGCCCGGTGGCGGCGTGCATGCCCATCATGCTTGCGGCCCGCCCGACTTGTCGCCGCCGGCCTTGACGCCGCCGTGCGCATGCTTGGCCAGGCTGATGGCGCCGGCCAGCATGTCCTCGCTGGCCTTTACTGTTCCTTGCACGGCCATGGCCACGCCGCCAGCGGCGCCGGCCTTGGCATTCACGCCGCCGTTCAGCGTGGTGGCGCCGTTGACGATCAGGTTTTTCATGACGGTCAGGTCGCCCGTGCAGATGGTGCTGGGCGCGTTCGACGTTACCTTGTCGGCCGTGATGGTGGCCGTGCCGCCGGGGAGCACTGCTGTCAGGGCGTGGGCCGCATGGTCGTACTGCACCACGGCGCCGTCGGGGTAATGCGTGGTGTGGACGGTGGGGCTGGACTCGGGCGCGTCAAACGCCTGCGAGTACAGCGCCGGCAGGATGATGCCGCGTGTCAGGTCGCCGCCTGGAGAAAAGACGATCACCTGTTCGCCCACGGTGGGCGCGGACCAGGTGCGCGTGCTGCCGGCGCGCCGGGTGGCCCAGTTAAGCCATTCGGTGGTGAGAGTCGGGCCAAGCCGTACGCGCGCCTTGGCCCCTTTGACCTCGGCAATGGTGCCCAGGCGGATCAGGTTTTGCAGCAAGCGGAGGAGGTCGGACAGGTCGGCGTTCATGCAGTGCATGTTGCCGAAGTCCGCGTGCGGATGCACGCGGGGGCGGGTTGATAAGCGGATTAGTGGCTTTTGCGGTTCTTCGTGGGCTTTTGTTGTCTTGTGATCAGGGGTGAAATTTGAGGTTGGTAGGTCTTATTTCTGAGCGATCAAGATTTCACGCTAGACGACTTTGCCTTTGAAATGGCGGCCTTAGCTTCGTTTAATAAAGAACGGATTTTTTCAGCATCGGCCAGCTTGAGAAATGCTGAGGTCTTACCAATTCTGCCACTCGACACTGCGAAACTTATTTCGCCATTAGTGCCGGAGAATACGGTCATGGATAAGTCGCCTTTTGTTCTATACTGGGCCTCAAAGTTACCCAATGTTGTCACATTTCGTTCTATTTTGCTGATGTAGTCTAAGCCCCGAATAAGAGAATCAATTTCTTCCTCGTCAATGAATGAAGTACTTTGGCGTTCAAGCCGTCCCGATTCTTTGACTTCAAACGAAACTCCGTATTGGACAGATTTTGGGTTACTCGCGTCTCGAAACTCGCGTACGTCTATTGATACTCGTCCCATGCCATTGACAACACCTATAGTCGAGAAGCCTTTTACGATTACGATACCAGTTCGTGCTGAAAATGCTTCTAGTTTCGTCGCTGGAGGGGCCTTGGTTGCGTCGGCTTGTTCTTGCGCATTGACCAGTAGAGGAATAGCAAGAAGGGTGATTGAAAGAAAGTGACGCATTGTTGCTCCAAATGAGTGTTGTGGTGACTAAAATAATAGGCGAGCAAAGATCGTGTACATATTTGACCTGATCAATATGTGACAATTAGTGCTCGCTGGACTCTAACTCATTTGGCAACTAATATCAGCAAGAATCATTGTTCGGATTCTAGATTTGACATATATGTCGTAATAAGGATTCACGTACTAAGCTCTGATCCTGTTCGTTGATTCCAATAAGGGGCCGCGCTACATAGGTGTATATCGCCCCCTTTTTCGATACCCGATCTGGTCGCCCAAACTGATGCACATGCGCCACGCGCGCCACCCAGCCAAAGAAGCCGACTTCGATCTGGTCGCCGGTCGCCTTCACTTTCAAGTGCTTGGCGGTGCGAATCTTGACGAACATCGCGGCCTTCTGCCGCTTGATCCGGCCATTTTTGCCCTTGAATTCCTTGCGCCGCTTGCGTGCTGGATAGGCTGCGCCATCCGGTCCTTGCTGCGCCTTGATGCGCTGCGCCTGGCTGCGGCGCAGGTCGATGGCCACCTTGTGATTGATTGCGCGGCGCTGGGCCGGCTGCAGCTTGGCCAGCAGGGCGCCGGCCCAGGCTTCCAGCGCGTGCAGGTCGTCGCTCATGCTGTCGCCTCGGGCGTGCGCCATTCGGCCAGCAGTTTCTCGCCGTCGTACAGCTTCCAGAACTCGTCCGCGTAGGCCGGCATGTGCTGTATCTCGGCCAGGTGCTTAATGTCGAGGCGGCCCGCCTCGCCGGTCTTGACGGCCACCCGCTCGGTCAAGTCCAGCTTGATGGAAATGTCGACTGTTTCATGGTTATTAAAATCCACCTCGAAAGCGATGCCGTGCTTGCGGGTTTCCTCGTTTGCCATCAGGTCGAGCTGGTGGACTTTCAGCCAGGCGATCAGGGCCACCATGATGGCGTCCGCGTCGCCCGCGTAGTCGGTGACGATCAGGTTGAGCTTGAAGCGGTATTCGAAGGAGAGGGAGGCGGTGGCCGACGCCACCACGTTGCCCTCATCGGCGAAGACCAGCAGGCGGTCGGGATCGCGCTGCAGGTCGGGGATGGCGGTGGCCAGGTGCTGGCGCAGGCTATTCGGTTTGTACATGGTAGGTGTCTCGCATGGTGTTGTAGGCGTCGATGCAGGCGTTCAGCTGGCGGGCGGCGTCGTCGCCGTCGCCGGCAATGGCGTCAAGAGCTGCCGCAGTCGCCGGGTCAAGTTCGGCTCGCGCTTGGTGCTGATTGCTTGCGGCAGCGGCGGCATCTGCGCTTGCGGCGCAGTGGCCGCTGGCGACGGGGATTGACAGGCGCACAGTACCGCTGCGCACGTCATCGTTAAAACGGTCACGCTCGGTTTTTGCATGGGTTTGCTCCTGGGTGAGGTGGTCGGCGCGCTGCGCCAAGGCGGCGCCGGCCACGTGCTCCAGCGTCAGCACGCGGGCGGTGGCCTGGGCCAGTGCGGTGGCGGCATTGGTTTTGCTGGTGGCGGCCGCCCGCTGCAGTTCTGCGATGCTGGCGTCCTTGCGCCAGCCCTGCGTCGTCCAGCCTGCGATGGCACCAAACAGCAGGCAGGCGGCCAGCGGGCGCCAGGTGGGTGCTATCACATGGCCACCCGTTCCTTGATCCAGCCGAATAGAAAACGGCGCTGGGTCTTGTTCGCTTCGGTGATTTCCAGGTAACGCGCCGCCTGCAAGCCGTTCAAGGCACGCAGCAGCACGGTGGCCCCGTCCTGGCCGCGCCATTTCAGGAAGGATGCAAGGGCGCCCAGCGATTGCGCGCCCAGGCGGCCGTCGACGAACAGGGCGGGATAGCGCGCGCCCGTGTCATTGAAACCGTTCAGCCAGCGCTGCAGGAACTCGGCCGCGCGGTGTGGCCCCATGTTCACGCCTGTGTCGATGACTTCGGCGCCGATGCCGGCATGCAGGGCCAGCACCTGGTCGAACTTCGGTTCCGTGATGTAGCGGGTCGTGTAGATGGCGCGCGCCACGGCCACGGGCATATCGCGCATCGGCCCCGCGTAGCCGTTGGCGCGCGCCACGGCCACGGTGATGCCGTAATTGGTTTCGCCGCCCTTGTCTTGCGGGTCGTTCACGTAGCCGCCTTCGGCGCGCAGGATGGCGTCGATGGTGCGCGCGATCAGGGGATTGTCGGTGGCGGCCATCAGTGTTCCTTCGCGTCTTTGACCAGCTCGGCGATATCCTTGTCGCTGCGGCGCTGGAACCACAGGGCCACGGCGCGCGATACCCACCAGCCGGGCGCGCCGACGATCAGATCGATGGCGCTGGCGTTGACCATGGCGCCAATCGCCGGGAGCTGCGCGCACAGCAGTTGGTACACGGTGCCGCCCAGCAGGCACGAGAACACGCCGGCGCAGGCCAGGCGGGCGACGAATTCGCCCTTGTTGAAGGTGCCGTCGCTGTTCAACGGCGGCAGCACGATGTACAGCATGGCGGCGCCGACCATGCCCAGCGCCGCCTTGAAGCCGTACAGTTTGACCAGGGTGGCGAAACCACCAAACGATTCTGCGGACATTGCTTGATTCTCCGGTGAGAGGGTAGATAGATTTTTCATCAGGGTAAAAAGGTGGATTGCTGCGTTAATCCCATAGCTGCACAAGATCGGCGGCGGCCACGGTGGCGGTGCTGGGCGCCGGCTCGGGCAGGGTGACGACCAGGCCGGCCGGCAGCACGGCGCCGTGGCGCGCCAGTGCGGGATTCATTTCCAGGGTTTGCTCGACGTATCCCGCGCCGTCGCCCAGGTAGCGCCACACCAGGGCGTCTACCGTGTCGTGCTGCCGCGTGCGCACCTGCATCAGATCAATTCCACGGTCAAATGCGTGCGGCCGACCATATCGGCGATGGCCCATTGCGCGTTGCGCCGCTGCGCGCCGGGCGCCTCGTCGAGCCACTCCATGCTTTTCTTGTCGCTGACGGAGGTGGCCGTGCTGTCGTAGTCGCGGTAACGCTCGATCAGGTCCGCTTTCGCCGTGCTGTAGACGGCGCGCCGGTACTGCGCCAGCAGGCGGGACTCGCGGTTGATGCGCGTGGCCGGCACGTCCACCAGGGCAGCGACTCCGGCAGCGGCATGCTGGCCTTGCCAGTCGGCCAGCTCGCGGTTGACCTGCAGGATGGCATCGACCACGGCTTGCACCAGGCGCGCGTCGGTGACTGTGCCGTCCAGGCGCATGGCGTCGCGCATATCGGCCAGCGCAATATCGGGAAACCAGCCGTCGTTCTCGATGATGCCGGTGGCCGGTGCTGGCAGCGTGGTCGTGCTGCCAGGCGGGATGGACGGGGGCAGGGCCATGAAGGACATACGGGACGCTTTCAAAAATGGGGCGGTGGACGGGGTTCATCAGGCCGAGATTGTTGCCAATGCGTTGGCCAGAATCCCCCCGTGCCGCCGTGCTGCGGGGGATGCTCTTACGCGGAACCGGCCGCGCGCTTGATGCGCCGCTCCAGCCGTTCCATATCTTTCTTGACGCCGCACGACTCGGAAAGGGCGCGCGCACGTTTCAGCTGGGCCATGGCCGTTTCCGCCTGCGCCACCAGCGCCGGGGCGATGTCCGTGTCGTCGGCCTGGTCGAGCACGGCGATCATGGCCAGGCCGATGGCCTTGTGCAGCTTGGCGCGCGCCTGGTCGGGTGCATCGCTGGCGGCCGTCAACTGTTCCACCTGGCCCAGTACCTGGGCGGCGTGCTGCGGATCGGCGGCCAGCTTGCCGTGCAAGTAGCCTTCGGAAAATTCGTCCAGCATCAGGGTGGCGATGTCGCGGCTGTAAGTCTCGGGCAGGGTGAATTTGTGCGCTAGGGCGTATTCGGCCATGACCAGGGCGCGCTCGTACTCGCCCGTGTCGATGTGCCACACCAGCAGGGTGGCAAACACGTCATCCTGGGCGCCCTTGCCGCCGGTCAGCACGCCGTCGATCCATTGCGCGTAATCCGGCAGCAAGGTGGCCTTGACTTCGATCTTGCGTTCGACGGACTGGATGGCTTTCAGGCGGCGGCGGTCGTCGGCCAGCTTGTAGAGCATCATTTCGTAGGCCGTGCCGGTGGTCACGCCTTGCGGCGCGGCGGCGCCGGCCGTGCGCTCGGCCAGCATGCGCGCGCGGTGGCGCAGGGCAGGGGATTGATTGGCCATTATTTGTCTTTCAGCTCGATGTTTTCCACCAGCGCGGCCAGGCCCAGGTCCTCGATCACGTAGGCGTCGTTCGACGACTCGTAATTCTCGATGCGGTCGCGCTTGGGCACGTCCTCGACGCGGCGACGGCGCGCGCCTTCCTGGAAGTAGATCGACAGATTGTCGAAGCGGGTAATCAGGATGGCGTTGTCCGGGAAGAAGGGCACGCGCGCGGCCGGCAAGCCGCCGATGCGTTTCTGGCTGATGATGATGTCGGCCGCCAGGGTTTCCGTGGGCGCCTGCTTGGTGTTGACCAATGGGAAATACTTGTCATTCAACAGCTTGCGCCCGACGATGGCCACCAGATTGGTGTCTTCCTGATACCACGGGTCCAACAGGTTGACGGCATCGGTGACGGCCGCGTCCAGGTTGGCATAGTCGGCGTCGGCCACGTCGCCGATGATGACCTTGCCCGGCATGCCATTGGCCACCAGGCCCAGCACGCGCTCGGGCGCCAGCTCGCGCAGGTGCTGCAGCCAGCCTTTATTGACGTCCTGCAGCAGCGGATTGGCATCCAGATCGGTGTCAGCCATGGCTTTCACTCCATTGAAGCCGATGACGATGCGGTCCAGCGCCTGGCGCGTCAGGATGGCATTGGCCACGCGCGACTGGAAGTCGGGGAACTTGGCCCAGGCGTCCAGCTTGGCATAGTTCAAATGCGTGTCGAAGTTGGTCTGTTCGCAGCGGTACTTGGTGCCGTCCAGGGTGGACAGGTCGCGCGTCTTGCGTTCCTTGTCCTTGGTGTTGGTGCGGCCGGCAATCGGGCCAGACACGCCCAGGCCCAGCTTTTCGCCTTCCTGCTCGGTCACGCCGATGATGTTCACTTTCGTCAGGAACTCGCTCGATTCCTGCATCTTCGTTTCCAGCTTTTGCTGCACGCTGGGCGTGACGCTGAACGTCTTGGCCACGTTGTCCGTGTCGTTCAGTTGGCCCAGGCGGGTTTCATATTGGCCAAAGACCTGGCGCGTTTGCTTTTTCATGGTTCGGTGCTCCGTTGTTGAATTGGGGGAGGTGGATAGCGCGGGCGCTTAAAACTCGGTCTGCACGGCGCCGTCGTTGCCGGTTGCGGCAGGGCGGCGCGGGCCGTTGCCGGGCGCTTCGTCCATCTGCGCCTTGAAGGCGGCCAGCTCTTCCTGCGTGGCTTGCAATGCCGTTTCTGTTTTCTCCAGGCGGGCCAGGGTGCCCGTGTAGTTGTCGTTGACGGTGACGACGTGGCCGGCCAGCGCCTCGACGGCTTCGCTGATGTCGGCGAACTGCGCGGCGTCGGCGCCGGATTTATTGGAGAAGCGCGACAGCAGGTTTTTCACGGCGTCGGCCAGCTTGGTTCCGTGCGGCTCGTCAAATTCCAGCGTCACCTCGACGGCCGATGTAAACAGGTTGGCGCTTTGCAGCTTGCGGCTGGCGGAGAATTTCAGTGCATCGGTGCCCAGGCTGGCCGGGCTGTCGGTGACGCCCAGGCCGACCAGGTAGGGCTGCGCCGAGTCGGCAAAGTCGGGCTGGATTTCCAGGCTGGTGTACAGCTTTTGCTTTGCCTTGTTGATGGCCACCAGTTCCGGCGTGGGTTCGATCTGCGCGAACAGGGCCAGTTTCTTGCCGCTGTCGGTGTCCACTTCCTCCGCTTTCACGGCGATCACGTCGCCGTAGGCCTTGAATTGGCTGTCGGGCAGGATGCCCCGGATGTGCTCCAGCCAGATGCGCGCGCCGTAGGTTTTCGGGTTGTAGGTGGCGGCGATTTGCTCGATCGTGGCGCGGTCGATGTTGCGGCCGTCCGTGGTGGCGCCTTCGGTGGCGACGCGGAAGAATTGGGATTTAGGCATGGTGGGCGTTCTCGGTTGATCGGATAACGCCATGGTCAACGTCTTGGCGCTGCGATTCAATGCGGTGCGGGTTGCTATGGGCCATAGCGACTTTTGCCTTTCCCCGCTCCGCGCGCGCGCGGCCTACGCTGGCGGCATGCTAGCAATTGAACAAAAACCCGAAGAAATAATCGCCGAACTGGCCGTGCCCGAATCCGAGCCGCGCCGCGCCGCGCGCGCCCTGTACTGGAAGGGCTGGCGCATTTCGTCCATCGCCCGCCATCTGGGCATCAAGCGCAGCACCATCAACAGCTGGAAAGAGCGCGACGAATGGGACAAGGCACAGGCCATCGAGCACGTCGAGGCGTCGGCCGAGCTGCGCCTGGTGAAACTGATCGAAAAAGAGGTCAAGAGCGGTAGCGATTACAAGGAAATTGATCTGCTGGCGCGCACCATCGTGCAGATGGCGCGCGTGCGCCGCTACGAGCAACCGGGCGGCAATGAGGTCGATCTCAATCCCAAGCTGGCGAACCGCAATGCCGGCCCGAAGAAGAAGCCGACCCGCAACGATTTCAGCGAAGAACAGAAAATCCAGCTGCTCGACGCCTTCCAGGACTCGCTGTTCGACTATCAAAAGGTCTGGTTCCGTAACGGCGACCAGCGCACGCGCGCCATTCTCAAAAGCCGCCAGATCGGCGCCACCTGGTACTTCGCGCGCGAGGCGCTGGCCGACGCGATGGCGACGGGCCGCAATCAGATCTTCCTGTCCGCTTCCAAGAGCCAGGCGCACGTCTTCAAGCAATACATCGTGCAATTCGCGCGCGAGGCGGCCGGCATCGAGCTGACGGGCGACCCCATCGTGCTGCCGAACGGCGCGCATCTGTATTTCCTGGGCACCAACGCGCGCACGGCGCAGGGCTACCACGGCAATTTCTACTTCGATGAATTTTTCTGGACGCAGAATTTCCAGGAACTCAACAAGGTAGCCTCGGGCATGGCCATCCACAAAAAGTGGCGCAAGACGTATTTTTCCACGCCATCCTCGACCACGCACCAGGCTTACCCGTTCTGGACGGGCGAGCTGTTCAACAAGCGCCGCGCCAAGATGGATCAGGTGAATATCGATGTGAGTCATGGCCGCTTGTCGTCGGGCTTCACGGGCGAGGACAAGATCTGGCGCCAGATCGTCACCATCCTGGACGCCGAGCGCGGCGGCTGCAACCTGTTCGACATCGACGAGCTGCGCAACTTCGAATACAGCCCGGACCAGTTCGACAACCTGCTGATGTGCAATTTTATTGACGATTCGGCCTCGGTCTTTCCGCTGGCTGAGCTGCAGCGCTGCATGGTCGATTCCTGGGTGGAGTGGGACGACTACAAGCCCTTGCTGGGCCTGCGCCCGTTCGGCAACCGGCCCGTGTGGATCGGTTACGACCCGGCCTTGAACGGCGACAGCGCCGGCTGCGTGGTGCTGGCGCCGCCCATGACGGCCGGCGGCAAGTTCCGCATCTTGGAGCGCCACCAGTGGCGCGGGCAGAGCTTCGAAGACCACGCCGACGCCATCCGCCAGATGACCCAGCGCTACAACGTCGAATACATCGGCATCGACACCACGGGCATGGGCATCGGCGTGCTGCCTATCGTGCGCGGCTTCTTCCCGGCCGTCACGGCCCTGAATTACTCGCCCGAAGTCAAAACCCGCATGGTCTTGAAGGCCAAAAACATCATCAGCAAGGGCCGGCTGGAGTTTGACGCCGGCTGGACGGACATCGCGCAGTCGTTCATGGCCATCCACAAGACCCTCACCCCCAGCGGGCGGCACGTGACGTATGTCGCCGGCCGCAGCGATGAAACCGGCCACGCCGATCTGGCGTGGGCCTGCATGCATGCCCTCGATCACGAGCCCTTCGAAGGCACGACTGACAACCACCACTCTTTCATGGAGATTTATTCTTGAGCAAAGCACGACATTTGCGCGCGCGCGGCCGCCAGGCCGAGAGCGCACCATCAACAGCATCCACGGCCACGGCCACGGCGCCGGCCGCCGCCGGCATCGAGGCGTTTTCCTTCGGCGATCCCACGCCCGTGCTGGAGCATGCCGACATTCTCGACTGCTTCGAATGCTGGAAGAACGGGCACTGGTATGAGCCGCCCGTCAACCTGGCGGGCCTGGCCAAGTCCTTCAATGCCGGCGTGCACCACAGCAGCGCCATCCACTTCAAGGCCAACGTGCTGGCATCGACCCTGATCCCCAGCAAGTACCTGTCGCGCGACGCTTTTAAACGCATGGCCCTGGACTTCCTGACGTTCGGCAATGCCTACCTGGAAGACCGGCCCAGCCGCAGCGGCAAGGCGCTGGCGTACCAGCATGCGCTGGCCAAGTACATGCGGCGCGGCGTCGACTTGGATACCTACTTTTTCGTCAACGGCTACCAGGCCGTGCACCAGTTCGACAAGGGCCGGGTGTTTCACCTGATGGAACCGGACGTCAATCAGGAGCTGTACGGCGTGCCGCAGTACCTGAGCGCGCTGCAGTCGGCCTGGCTCAACGAGGCGGCCACCCTGTTTCGCCGCAAGTACTACAAGAACGGTTCGCATGCCGGTTTCGTGTTCTACATGACGGATGCCGCCGCCAACACCCAGGACGTGGACAACCTGCGCCAGGCCATGCGCGACAGCAAGGGGCCGGGCAACTTCCGCAACCTGTTCATGTACGCACCGAACGGCAAGAAGGACGGCATCCAGATTCTGCCCGTGTCGGACGTGGCCGCCAAGGACGAGTTTTTCAACATCAAGAGCGTCACGCGCGACGACCAGCTGGCCGCGCACCGCGTGCCGCCCCAGCTCATGGGCATCCTGCCGAACAATGCCGGCGGCTTCGGCGCCGTGGAGCCGGCCGCGCGCGTCTTCGCCCGCAATGAGCTGGTGCCGCTGCAGGCGCAGTTCATGGCGATCAACGAGTGGGCGGGCGTGGAAGTGGTGAGGTTCGCGCCGTATGACCTGGGCCTTGGCAAGGAGGGTGCGGCATGAGCGACCATATCGACAACACGGACAAGATCATCTTCGCCGAGGTGGCGCGCGGCCTGGCCGCGGTGCGGCGCCGGCCCGCCCTGGTGGCGCACGGCGCCTGCCACTATTGCGACGAGGCGCTGGCGCCCGCGCTGCTGTTCTGCGATGCGGATTGCCGCGACGACTACGACAAGGAACAGGCGGCGATGATTCGCGCCGGCCGCCCAGGATGACCGCCACGCTGCGATAGCTCGCAGGGCAAGGGCCGCGACCGTCCAGCCGCGCCAAGCTGCCCAGCCACCGCACAAGCCGCCCACGAGGCGGCTTTTTCACGTCCCGACGATTGATGTTGCACTTGAGGCAAGAAAAAAGCCCGTTTCGGCCCGGCGCGCGCAGTTGTCCCCCCTCCACACCTGCCCGCTATATAGGTCTCTTTTGACTCAAATTTGCGCCATGGCCGAAGGCGCATGAGGACTGGCGCGGCGGGGCGAAGAGGGGGCGTGCGATTTGACGAATTTTGACGCACTTTGAGCGGTTTTCGTCTATAGACTGAAACTCAGGTAAGAGTGTTCTTGATCGCCTGAGTTCGTAACCGGATTTGATCATTTGCTACGAGGAAGTGCCAGATGCCAGGCATGGCCTCTATTACGAAGTGGATTGCTTCTACTATTTCCCGCAGGGAAAGGTATGTGCTTTCGCGAATAACCCAGCACAATGATTATGTCTTTTTGTTTTGTGTAATGAAAAATCTGAGATGATCGCCTGCCGTAGGTGTTTTCATCGAAGGTGTTTTCGGTAATTTTGTCTGTTTCAGACGCATTTTCATACGGGCCGCAATGATAGTGCCAAACATTATTTTTTTTGTAATCTTGCGCTGCGGGTATCATTTGGCCGTTGTTCAGCCATGATGGTTTATTCATTCCTTCATGGGAGAGGCCTTGGACTATACCGCTCACCCAGAGAGCTAGTCGAACCTTTTCATCAGGGGTCATGAATGGTAAATCTGTCAGGAAGTCCTTGTCAGAAACACCATATTCAAATTTTGGATGCAGATAGACTTCTTTTATTATTGTCATATAAAAAAAGGTCCGCAACGCGGACCTTGATAAGGTGTTCTAATAAATTACCTAGTAGCAATTTTTTCAGGATTCAGCGACGTTCCCATGATCTTTGTCATGATCTCATCTAGGCTCATTGCGCCGGTAAATCTTGTCATATTGCTTGTGTCGTAGGGTGCGTTTACGCGCGCGCACAACTCATCTTGTAGCTCGTGCGCCACTTTGCTATCTTTGGCAAGCCGATCCGTCATTGGTCTCACGCGTTTGCGTACCAATGTTTTTCGTGCTGAATGTACTGTGTGTTCGATGATGAAGTTAGCCATAGCTCACTCCCTTTTTTCTGTTAGTTACGTCCCGATTATAGCACCATGTTTCTCATATTTGATTAACCGATCAGCTTTGCCATTGACTTCGATGAATGTTGCACCCTAAAAACGACGGACTTCTCACCTCATCAACCGACAACAAAGTTCTGTCATTGTTGCTGCTCAAACCCACATGCAAAGTGCGGCTACTATCAGCAAGGGATGGCGCCCCATGCGCGAGCTCTACAAATACACATTTGTTCGCTGCGCGAACCAGCACTAAAGATGCCTTCTATTTTGTAGCTTAATGGTGAGCAGGCTTGGGGTGTTGCTTGGATGTCTAGCAAACTTCGTGCGGTCGAGTGAGGAAGTCGTGCACGACTCAAAGTAAAAAAGGCTGTCATTTTGTTGTCATTCCTAGGCTAAAACAGCCCAAAAACAACCCAAATAATGACAGCCTTCTTCTTGCTAACTACTTGATTTTAAACAATTCAGTGGTGGAGACGGCGTCAATTGAATCGCACAGGCGCGTCATAGGGGAAAGAGCAAAATTTGGTGTCATTGGCCAGCCCAGTTACCCCTAAAACGTACCCACTACGCAGCCTGTGCCGTGGAGCGTCGGCGATGCATGGTCCAGCTCACGCAATGCCGTCTGATCGGCGTGGCGTGCCGGGCGACTCGGCGGCGCTGGCCAATGCATACACCCTGCGGTCGGGGCGGACGGTGCGCTCGCAGGTGAGGAGCAAGCCATGTTTTCGCTTCGCTCAAACCGGCTTGCCCTGCGGGGCCGATCTCGCTGCGCTCGCCTAACGCCAACTCGCCATGCTGGGCCACACCTCCTCCTCGCTTGCTTTGTCAGAAAAACGTGCTATATTTTCTGACATGCGCACCAATTCCATTTCCTCCGGTAGAAGCCGATCCGTTCAGCCCCCGCCGCCTGCAAAAGGCAGTGTGGACGCGGCTATCCGCGCCGAGTTGGCCGCGAGCGAAGCGGGGAAGGTCTTCAGTCCGGTTGATTTTCTCCACCTGGGCAGCCGAGCGGCCGTTGATAAGGTGCTATCGCGTCTCACGGCGACGGGGGCGTTGCGAAGAGTAGCGCGAGGACTGTACGACGTCCCGCGCACGCACGCGATTCTGGGACCGCTATTACCGTCGGCCGACGATATCGCCAAGGCGATTGCCGGCAAAGGGAGCTTGCGCCTGCAACCATCAGGGGCCTACGCCGCCAATCTACTGGGGTTGACGGAGCAAGTGCCGATGAAGTTGGCCTTCCTGACCGATGGCGTCTCGCGTACAGTCCATGTCGGCAATCAGAGCATTCTGCTGAAGCACACCACGCCTCGCAATATGGCGACGGCTGGTCGTATCAGCGGCCTAGTGATCCAGGCATTGCGGCATTTCAAGCGAGCGCATATCGACGGCCAGGTAGTCGCTGCACTCAGGGCCAAGTTGACCACCGAGGACAAGGCCGTGCTGCTGGCCGATGCGTCACTGGCGCCGGTATGGATTGCAGATGTCATGCGACGAATAGCGCAAGACAAGGGTTGATCCATGCAAGAGTTTTTGGCATTGTCCAGGGAAGACCAGAAGCTTGCCATCGAGCAGACAGGAGCCCGCAATGGCTGTGTGGCCTCCAGTGCGGAAAAGGACTTCTGGGTGTGCTGGACTTTGGAACGGTTGTTTGCGCTGCCGGAGCTCAAGGGCCATTTAACCTTCAAGGAGGGGGGGGGCGTCGCTGTCGAAGGTATGGGGCCTGATCGACAGATTCGCCGAGGATACTCTAGTTCGCTAACGGCCAACAGCAGACAGATACCAGGGCGAATAGACTCCATTGCAATCACCTATCAATTCCGCGCAGCTGAGTCTTGTGCCAGTTTCCAGAGTGAATGGTTACGGGTGAGGATGCCGAACAGGAACTGATGAGCAAAGGCTATCGATGCTTTGTAAGGCAAAATTTCCATCACTGTGCAGGCATGGAGGAAGTGGATTTATTTCTGGGTATTAGGTACTCGAACTCGCGGCTTTTTAGCAGCATATGCGGTCTTTGCCGCGTTGAGATCTGTCTTAGCCGTTGCATATTTCGCTTCGGTCATGAGTTGCGCACCAGCTGGCAAGAACCAGGCGCGGACGCAGGCGTTTTCGCGCAGAGCGATCTGAATGTGCGAGCTACGTTTAAAAGCTGACGATGGTGCAACCTCTTCACCTTGCGGGAATGCTGACCGAACAGCTTGAAACGCCTCTAAGCCAGTATCGTGACGAATTCGATGCATGAAGTTAAATACGTCGCTATCTAATTGTCGGACGATGACGTCTGCGTCATCATCATAGGCTTTCGAATTTTTCGGCTCCGGCTGGCCATTTTTAGTCAGATACTCGACCATTGCTTTATACGCCAAGCTGTATTCTTCAATACCTTCTTGCGTGGTCATATCCAGGATAAAGTCAAATTGCAGCACTGCGCCGACTACAGCTGGAGTAGCAATTGGTTGCTTTGTGAAACGTTTCTCAGGATTTGCTCGCGCAGCGTTTGCGAACATCAACGCGCGCTGGTAATCATTCTCGAAAAAGTATGCACCACCGCCCAGCCAATCATACTTGTTGGTGCTCGGGTTGAGTCCGACGATACGGCCGCTGACGAGATCGTCACGCAGGGTAATATCACAGCCGTGATAAGCGAATAGCAGCTGCCCGGTCTTCACTTGAGGTGCGAGGCAAGCTTGCCGTCACGATTCAATACCCCGACGCTCCGCAGGGCTTTTTTGGTTACCGCCTCACTCACGCTATAAGGATTGGCAGGAGAAGCAGCTGGTGCCGCAGCGACTTTTACACCGTAATCTCTAGCTAGGCGGCGAACCAGAGCTCCGTAAGTCGTTTTTCGTGCAGGTTTTGCATCTTCAGCAGCTACCACTTTCACGGCAACAGATCGACCTGCGGGAGTATGTGCAGCCGTTTCTGAAGTTGCCTTTTTGGCAGCTTTCTTCTTTGCGGAGGACTTCTTCGCAACAACAGCAGTGATGGTGGTTTTAGCCATACCTTATTGTCTCACAACTTGCGGGGATAGTTTGAGGTTCTCTAGATTTCGGTATCGCACATGTTAGTAGGCGACACGGCCCTGACCAGCCTCCGGAATTTTCTACTTAAGACTGGTACGAATTTTGGGGGCAGGTCCCGCTCTACAAGAAGAATCCCTGAGTCCACAGTTCGATTCTGACGGGCGAATCGTGCGAGGTCCGATGCTAGCTCCTGTGACTTCGGCAGCAACGTCTTAAAAGGGAGTTGCAACAGAGGAAATATGCGAAGGTCTGACTTGGGGCGACTGCAGACCTTGGGCGCTAGTCTTTTCTGTTTCCTTAAGTCTCTCCCGTAGCCGGCTCCAACGTTTTTAAGCGGTCCAGATAATCCGACCACTGCTGCATCATTTTTTTCCTCTCGGGCAGGTGCGCAGTACGGTTATACGCCCTGCCGTTGGGGTCCCTCACCGCATGTGCCAATTGGTGCTCGATCAGGTCTGGACGCACGCCAAGCACTTCGTCAAGGATCGTTCGCGCCATCGCCCGGAAACCGTGTCCGCTCATCTCGTCTTTCTCGATGCCCATCCTGCGCATCGCCGCCAGAATCGCGTTGTCGCTCATCGGGCGCTCGTTGGTGCGGGCACTGGGGAAAACGTACTCTCCGCTACCCGTCAATGCATTTACCTCCTGCAGGACACCCAGTGCTTGCAAAGACAGTGGAACAATATGCTGCGTATCAGTCTTGGAAACATGAAATCGCCATTCCGCCGTATGCAGATCGACATCGCGCCATTTAGCCGTGCGCAGTTCCCCTGGCCGAACGAAAACGAGGGGCGCCAGACGCAAGGCGCAGGAGACGACCAACGATCCTTCATACTGATCCAATGCGCGTAGCAAAGCGGCCACTTTGCCGGGTTCGGTCACTGCGGAGAAATGCGCAACCCGGACCGGAGGCAGCGCTCCTCGCAGATCTCCTGTGGGATCACGCAGGGCGCGGCCAGTGGCCACCGCATAGCGGAATACCTGGCCACAATTTGCGAGCGCCCTATGGGCTGTTTCAAGCGCTCCACGGCGCTCGATTCGACGGGCGGCCGCAAGCACCTCTGGGGCCGATATCTCGGCGATGGCCCTGTTGCCGATCCAGGGAAAAATGTCACGCTCAAGTCTGCGGAGAATACGATCGCCGTGATGCTCTGCCCAAGTGGGCGCGTACTTCGCATGCCATTCGCGGGCCACGGCCTCGAAACTGTTGGCGGCCTGCGCCTGTTTCAGCATTTTTTGCGCTTTGCGATGCAGTCCAGGATCAATTGAGTGCGCCAGAAGCTTGCGTGCCTCATCCCGCCTGTCCCTGGCGTCCCTCAATCCGATCTCGGGATAAATCCCCAGGGAAAGCAATTTTTCTTTATTGTCAAATCGGTATTTAAAGCGCCACCATTTGCCCCCCGTTGGGGTGACAATCAGGAAAAGCCCGCGTTCATCGTACAGCTTGTATGGTTTTGCGCCGGGCTTGAAGGACTTGATCTTCACATCGGTAAGAGGCATGGGGTATCTCCGTCTGACGCGTTGGAGTAACCCACTCGATTAATAGTTCCCATCAAAGATTGATCGGTCTCAAGCCGGTAGAGTTCGCTTTCCCAGATAAGGAGTCCGCGGTAAGCGACGGATGAGATAATGTGGGGTAAGGCCATGCTGCTGTTCGCTATTACCCCGAGCCACTACCCCATGTTGCCGCCGGATGCCAGCGGAAGTCCTGCAACGATGACGGACACTCCCCATAGTAAAAAACCCGCTCGGAGGCGGGTTTTTGTACTTGCTGAGACTGCTTAAAACGAATAAGTGGTGGAGACGGCGGGAATCGAACCCGCGTCCGCAAGCACTCCACAGACAGTTCTACATACTTAGCACTATCATTTAATTTAACTCAGCCAGCACGGATGTGCACGTTATGGGCAAGCGAGTTACCTATTATTTAGTCGGACGCTAAGTAACCCAGCATCAGACGAGTCCCTGTAAATGACTCTAGAGCTTTTAACGGCCCACCCCAGGGACGAGGTGTTCTAGAGCTAACAGCAATTAAGCTGCCAGTGCGTACGAGTTATCGTTTGCAGTTAAGTTTTTTCAGGTTGTATTTACGAGGTAGCCCGCCCTCGGTATGCCCTGCGCTGCTTTGCAACCCACGTCGAAACCAGGTCGTCCCCACAGAACCTTCATTGTAGCGCAATCTGCCCACTCTTGCATGATGCATTCGTTTGTTGGCGCGCCAGATCAAGTGGAGGCCGATTTATGCTGCCAGCTGCCGCGCCTGCGCCGCCTTCACCACCGCACTGACCAGCTCGAGCAACGCCTGCGGCGTGTCCAGCAGGTGGTCGGCCTTCCAGTGCTGCGGTTCGACGGGGCCGCAGTAGCCCCAGGCGCAGGCGACCGTGCGCATGCCCGCGGCGCGGCCGGCCTGGATGTCGCGCAGGTCGTCGCCCACGTACCAGCAGTCTTGCGGCGCCAGCTCCAGGCGGCGCGCCGCTTCCAGCAGGGGGGCGGGGTGCGGTTTCGGGTGGGGCATGGTGTCGCCCGAGATCACGCAGCCGGCCGCGCCCAGGCCGATCTGGCCCACCAGCGGGTCGGTGAAGCGGGCCGCCTTGTTGGTGACCACGCCCCAGGCCAGGCCCAGCGTTTGCAAGCCGTCGAGCAGGGCGGGGATGCCGTCGAATAAACGGCTTTCCACGGCCAGGGCCGCTTCGTAATTGTTCAGGAAGCCGTCTTTCAGGGCTTCGTAGCCGCTTTCGCCCGGGCCTATGCCATACGACGCGCCTATCATGCCGCGCGCGCCGGCCGAGGCGGTGGGGCGCAGGATGTCATACGGGGTCGGCGCCAGGCCGGCGCGCGCACGCAGCAGATTGATGGCCGCCGCCAGGTCGGGCGCGGTGTCGGCCAGGGTGCCGTCGAGGTCGAACAGGATGGCGCGCGGGGCTGGCAGATGGTCTGTGATCATGGCGGGCAAAGTGTGTCAAGTAAGAATGAAAAATGGCGGCCGCAGCCGCCTTGTATTGTGCGTGATGGTTACAGCGGCCGGGTGCAGGCCACCAGATAATTGACGCTGGTATCGCTATTAAGTGAGTAAATCTTGGTCAGCGGATTGTAGCCCATGCCGCGCATGCTGTTGACGTCCAGGCCGGCGCTGCGCAGGTATTGCGACAGTTCGGACGGGGTGATGAATTTGTCATAGTCGTGCGTGCCTTTCGGCAGCAGGCGCAGGATGTATTCGGCGCCCAGGATGGCGAACAGGTACGCCTTCGGGTTGCGGTTCAGGGTCGACAGGAAGACGTGGCCGCCCGGTTTCACCAGGGTGGCGCACGCCTTGACGATGGCGGCGGGGTCCGGCACGTGTTCAAGCATTTCCATGCAGGTCACGACGTCGTACTGGCCCGCCTCTTCCTCGGCCATGGCTTCGGCGGCGATCAGCTTGTAGCGTACCTTGGCGCCCGATTCCAGGCTGTGCAGGTCGGCCACTTTCAGGGCCTTGTCAGACAGGTCGATGCCCGTCACGTCGGCACCCTTGCGGGCCATCGATTCGGCCAGGATGCCGCCGCCGCAGCCGATGTCGATCACGCGCTTGCCGGCCAGCGGCACTTTCGCGTTGATCCATTCCAGGCGCAGGGGGTTAATTTCGTGCAAGGGACGAAACTCGGAAGTGGGGTCCCACCAGCGGTGGGCCAGCTCACTGAATTTTTGGATTTCGAGAGGGTCGGCGTTCATAGGTCGAATAATAGCGGCAATTTTACAATCGGGCAGCCACGGACGAAAAAAAACCCCGCCGTGGCGGGGTTTTTCATGCTGTTCTTGACTTGCGCGATGACTTGCGGCAAGTCCAGGGGATCAGCTATTACTTGTTGCGGGTACCAACAACTTCGATTTCCACGCGACGGTTTTTCGCACGGCCTTCGGCAGTTTTGTTATCAGCAACAGGTTGTTTCTCGCCTTTGCCTTCGGTGTACACGCGGTTGCTTTCAACGCCTTTGGAGACCAGGTAGGCTTTGACAGCATCAGCACGACGTACCGACAGTTTTTGGTTGTAAGCATCGGTGCCGACGGAGTCGGTGTGACCCACAGCGATGATGACTTCCAGGTTGATGCCGCCCAGTTGTGCGGACAGCTCGTCCAGCTTGGCTTTGCCTTCTGGCTTCAGCGTAGCTTTGTCGAAATCGAAGAATGCATCAGCGGCGAAGCTGACTTTTTCCGAGGTAGGAGCAACAACGACTGGTACTGGTACGACAACGACTGGTGCCGGTGCTGGTACGACTGGCGCTGGAGGAGCCACGCATTTGCCGTCTTGCAGGGTTTCTGGCTCTACGCACAGTGGCACGTCGCAACCTGGCACTGCGTCAGCAGGTGTCCAGTAGCCGGTGCGCCAGCACAGACCGAATGGATCGCGCACGATCACGCCGCGGGCATCTTGCACGTAAGCGCTTTTCGGGCTTGGTGCTTTGATGTCAGTGGTAACTGGCGCGAATGGTGGGGAGGTTGGGGTTTGGGCCGAAGCCGAGCCAGCAATCACTGCGGATGCAGCGAAAAACAGCGTTACAAATTTATTCATTCTTTTTTCCTTTCGGGGGGTGATATCCGCAGAACAACACTGCGCTACTGGTGCTACGTGCCAAGATTTTATCATGTAGACCATATGCGCTCGTTTCAGATTGCGAAACTAGCAATTAACTTCTCAGTCATTTTGCCACACGCATCAGGGGCGCACGACGGTGGTTAAATCAAAGCTTGCCCGATTTTAGACCGTGCGTTGTATTTGCGCAACGAAAATGCCCATTTGTAACGCATCTGTAACATTTGATCGCTTTTTTTGCCACTTTGAAGGGCAGGTGTCTTGAACTGATATTGTCATTGTGCATTATCGACAGGTCAACATGCACGCCCCCGGTGCAAACTGCCAATCTTGTTGGTATGGCCAATTTGTACAGGTAGCTGGGCGCGCATGCTAAAATCGTGCGCTTGACTGTTAAGAGTGTCGAGCAAATGCCCACTGCGGCACCGCATGACCAGCACGTACCCTTGCGGTATGCGTACTGGCCGTGCCGCCAGTGCGCCGATTTGTTCCGGCACTCTGCGACATGGAAGCCGGGCCGCGCCAGCAGCGCACGGCGCAGCGTCCACGACGACAGCCACCCAGGATATGCAGTATTGCGTCATACATTGCGTAACAGATAAGTTAACCACAGCCTGAGATCAGTCGAACCGCCAATGGATCAATTCGCAAAAGAAACAATTCCTATTTCCCTCGAAGAAGAGATGCGCAAGAGCTACCTCGATTACGCCATGAGCGTGATCGTCGGTCGCGCCTTGCCCGATGCGCGTGATGGCTTGAAGCCAGTGCACCGCCGCGTCTTGTTCGCGATGCATGAAATGAATAACGTGTGGAACCGCCCTTACGTCAAGTGCGCCCGCGTGGTCGGCGAAACCATGGGTAAATACCATCCCCACGGCGATGCCTCGATCTACGACACACTGGTGCGCATGGCGCAGGATTTTTCGCTGCGCTACATGCTCGTCGATGGCCAGGGCAACTTCGGCTCCGTCGACGGCGACGGCGCCGCAGCCATGCGTTACACCGAGTGCCGCCTGGACAAGATCGCCGGCGAACTGCTGGCCGATATCGACAAGGATACCGTCGACTTCCAGCCCAACTACGATGGCAAGGAAAAGGAACCGACGGTCTTGCCGACGCGTATCCCGAACCTGCTGATCAATGGCTCGTCCGGTATCGCCGTCGGCATGGCGACGAATATTCCGCCACACAACATCACCGAAGTCATCGACGGTGCGCTGCACGTGCTGCGCAATCCCGATTGCACGATCGATGAATTGATCGAGATCATTCCCGCCCCCGATTTCCCTACCGCCGGCATCATCTATGGCGTGTCGGGCGTGCGCGACGGCTACCGCACGGGCCGTGGTCGCGTGGTCATGCGCGCCAAGACCCACTTCGAAGAATACGGCAAGGATGGCGGCCGCATCGCCATCATCGTCGACGAGCTGCCATTCCAGGTCAACAAGAAATCCTTGCTGGAACGCATCGCTGAAAACGTGCGCGACAAGAAGCTCGACGGCATTTCCGACATCCGCGACGAATCCGACAAGTCGGGCATGCGCGTGGTGATCGAGCTGAAACGGGGCGAAGTGCCGGAAGTGGTGCTGAACAACCTGTACAAGCAGACCCAGTTGCAAGACACCTTCGGCATGAACATGGTGGCCCTGGTCGATGGCCAGCCGAAGCTGCTGAACCTCAAGCAGATGCTGCAATGCTTCCTGTCGCACCGCCGCGAAGTGGTCACGCGCCGCACCGTGTTCGAACTGCGCAAGGCGCGCGAACGCGGCCACGTGCTCGAAGGCCTGGCTGTCGCGCTGGCCAATATCGATGACTTCATCGCCATCATCAAGGCCGCGCCAACGCCACCGATCGCCAAGGTCGAGCTGATGGCCAAGGCCTGGGATTCGTCCGTCGTGCGCGAAATGCTGGCCCGCACGGGCGACGGCACGACGCCAGGCGGCATCGATGCCTACCGCCCGGAAAACCTGCCGAAGCACTACGGCATGCAGGGCGATGGCCTGTACAAGCTGTCGGATGACCAGGCGCAGGAAATTCTGCAAATGCGTTTGCAACGCCTGACCGGTCTGGAGCAGGACAAGATCGTCAACGAGTACAAGGACGTGATGGAACATATCGCCGACTTGCTCGACATCCTGGCCAAGCCGGAACGCGTCACCGTCATCATCACCGATGAAATGACGGCGGCGAAGAACGAATACGGCGCCGGCAACAAGGACGTGCGCCGCTCGCAGATCGAGCTCAATGCCACCGACCTGGAAACGGAAGACCTGATCACGCCGCAGGACATGGTCGTGACCCTGTCGCACACCGGTTACATGAAGGCGCAGCCGATTTCCGAATACCGCGCGCAGAAGCGCGGCGGACGCGGCAAGCAGGCCATGGCCACCAAAGAGGAAGACTGGATCGACCAGCTGTTCATCGCCAACACGCACGACTACATCCTGTGCTTCTCGGATCGTGGCCGCATGTACTGGCTGAAGGTGTGGGAAGTGCCGCAAGGCTCGCGCAATTCGCGCGGCAAGCCGATCGTCAACATGTTCCCGCTGCAGGACAACGAAAAGATCACCGTGATCCTGCCGCTGTCGGGCGAGAACCGCACGTTCCCGGAAGACCATTACGTGTTCATGTCGACCAGCCTCGGTACCGTGAAAAAGACGCCGCTGAAGGACTTCAGCAATCCACGCAAGGCCGGCATCATCGCGGTCGACCTGGACGACGGCGACTTCCTGATCGGCGCGGCGCTGACCGACGGCCAGCACGACGTGATGCTGTTCTCCGATTCGGGCAAGGCAGTGCGCTTCGACGAAAACGATGTGCGTCCGATGGGCCGCACGGCGCGCGGCGTGCGCGGCATGAACCTGGAAGAAGGCCAGCACGTGATCGCCCTGCTGGTGGCCGAGAACGAGCAGCAGTCGGTACTGACGGCAACCGAGAACGGCTACGGCAAGCGTACGCCGATCACCGAGTACACGCGCCATGGCCGTGGCACGAAAGGCATGATTGCCATCCAGACCAGCGAGCGCAACGGTAAAGTGGTTGCCGCGACCCTGGTCGATACCAGCGATGAAATCATGCTGATCACCACCGGTGGCGTGCTGATTCGCACCCGCGTGTCGGAAATCCGCGAAATGGGCCGCGCGACGCAGGGCGTCACCCTGATCGCCGTGGAAGACGGCACCAAGCTGTCCGGCCTGCAGCGCGTGGTGGAAACGGATATCGACGAAGTCGAGCTGACGACGGAGGCGGACGCCGCGCCTGCGCCGGCGGCGGCTGAACCAGCCGATCCCGTTGATCCTGTCGATCCGGCCCAGCCGGAGTAAGATGATTGGGGCTCTTTAGGGAGCCCCAATTGCTATGGGTGCGCCACTTGCGGCGCCAGCCTGCGTCCCCCAGATTGTTCCCCGCTTTTGTAAAGTCCCGCATGCCATGAGAAAAATCGTCGCCACCTTCTTCGCCGCGTTTTCGCTGGCCTTCCTTCCGACCCTGCCGGCCCTGGCTCAGAGCGCGCAAGCCACGCCTGCCCGCCAGGCCGCGCCCAGCCCCGCCATGAAAGTGGCCGTGCGGCGCATGCTCGACGCGATGCAGTTCCCGCAGCTCACGCGCAGCATCTTCGACCAGATGCTGCAATCGGTGCCCGCCATGATCCGCCAGTCGGCGCAGCAGCAAATCAACAGCAACCCGAAACTGGACGAGCAGCGCAAGGCGCGTGCGCTGGCCAGCGCCGAGGAGGAAATTCCCGTCGCCATCGCCACCCTGACGCAGGTGCTGGCCGACCCGACCCTGATCGACGAGTTGAGCGCCGAAATGGTGCCCCTGTACGCGCGCTTTTACACGGTGCCGGAAGTCGAGCAGCTGACGGCCTTCTACAAGACGCCGCTGGGCCGCAAGATGCTGGCCACCATGCCGCAGCTGTCGGCCGAATCGATGGCCATCAGCCAGCGCGTGCTGATTCCGCGCGTGAACGCCGTGCTTGACCAGGTCATGCGGGCGGCCACGCAGCCGCCCCAATAATTTCATTTTACTAAGGACCGTATCGTGACCCATATCTACAATTTTTCAGCCGGCCCCGCCGTCCTGCCCAAGGAAGTGCTGGCGCAAGCGGCCGCGGAAATGCAGGACTGGCATGGCAGCGGCATGTCGGTGATGGAAATGAGCCACCGTGGTCCCGAATTCATCTCCATCTACCAGCAGGCAGTAGCCGATCTGCGCGAACTGCTGGCCGTGCCCGAGAACTACAAGATCCTGTTCCTGCAGGGCGGTGGCCTGGGCGAGAACGCCATTATCCCGATGAATCTGGTGGGCCTGGCCGCGCAGCAGCCGGCCACCATCGACTTCGTGCATACGGGTTCGTGGTCGGGCAAGTCGATCCAGGAAGCGGCCAAGTATGCCAACGTCAACGTGGCCGCGTCGTCCAAGGCCACGCGTTTCACGGGTGTGCCGCCCGTCTCCGAGTGGCAGCTGACGCCGGGCGCCGCCTACCTGCATATCTGCACCAATGAAACCATCGACGGCGTGGAATTCCAGCAGGCGCCGAACGTGCCGGCGGGCACCACCATCGTGGCCGACATGTCGTCGCACATTTTGTCGCGCGTGATCGACGTGTCGCAATACGGCGTCATCTTTGGCGGCGCGCAAAAGAATATCGGCCCTGCCGGCCTGACCGTGGTCATCGTGCGCGAGGACTTGCTGGGCAAGGCGCTGCCGATCTGTCCGTCCGCCTTTGACTGGACCATCGTGGCCGAACATGAGTCGATGTACAACACGCCGCCCACCTACGGCATCTATATCGCCGGCCTGGTTTTCCAGTGGCTCAAACGCCAGGGTGGCGTGGCGGCCATGGAACAGCGTAATATTGAGAAAGCGGCGCTGCTGTACGCGGCGCTCGATGCGGACGACTTCTACCAGAACCGGGTCGATCCCGCGTACCGCTCGCGCATGACCATCCCGTTCTATCTGCGCGATGAAAGTCTGAACGACGCATTCCTGGCCGGCGCCAAGCAGCGCGGCCTGCTGCAACTGAAGGGCCACAAGTCCGTCGGCGGCATGCGTGCATCGATCTATAACGCGATGCCGATCGAGGGCGTGCAAGCCTTAGTGAATTATCTGAACGAGTTTGCCGGACGCTGAGTCGCATCGACGAGCGCCGGCCCGCCGCCGGCGCAGGCCGCGCGGCCATGATTGAAGTACAGCTGACGAAACAAACCACCATGACCGATAAATTGAAACCGCTGCGCGAACAGATCGACGCGATCGACGCGCAAATCCTCGAACTGCTGAACCGCCGCGCGCAAATCGCCCAGCAAGTGGGCCACGTGAAAGCCGAGACGCAGGCGCCCGTGTTCCGTCCCGAGCGCGAAGCGCAAGTGCTGCGCGGCGTGGCTGAACGCAATCCCGGTCCGATGGGCGACCGCGAAGTGCAGACCATCTTCCGCGAAATCATGTCGTCCTGCCGCTCGCTGGAAAAGCGCGTCACCGTGGCCTACCTTGGCCCGGCCGGCACCTTCAGCGAACAGGCCGTATATCAGCAGTTCGGCAGCGCCGTCGAAGGCTTGCCGTGCGCGTCCATCGATGAAGTGTTCCGCTCCGCCGAGGCGGGAACGGCCGACTTTGGCGTGGTGCCCATCGAAAACTCCTCGGAAGGCGCCGTCAACCGCACCCTGGACATGATGCTGCAGACCAGCCTCATCATCAGCGGTGAAGTCGCCATTGCGGTGCACCACAGCCTGATGACGAAGAGCGGCAACATGGATGGAGTGACCTCGATTTGCGCGCATTCGCAGGCGCTGGCGCAGTGCCAGGTGTGGCTGAACCAGAATTATCCGAACATCGCGCGCCACGCCGTGGCCTCGAACGCCGAAGCGGCCCGCATGGCCGGCGAAGATGGTACTGTTGCAGCGATTGCCAGCGAACTGGCGGGCGCGCAGTACAAGCTGGGCGTGGTCAAGGGCCATATCCAGGACGACCCGCATAACCGCACGCGCTTTGCCGTCGTGGGCACCCTGCAAACGGCGCCGTCGGGCAAGGACCAGACCTCGCTGGTGCTGGCCGTGCCGAACAAGGCGGGCGCCGTGTACCAGTTGCTGGCGCCCCTGGCCAGGCACGGCGTGTCGATGACGCGCTTCGAGTCGCGCCCGGCGCGCATGGGCAGCTGGGAGTATTATTTCTATGTCGATGTGGAAGGCCACGTGCACGACGCGGCCGTCGCCCAGGCGCTGGCCGAGCTGCAGAGCAACGCGGCGTTTTTCAAGGTGCTGGGGTCGTATCCGGTCAGTTTGTGACTTCGTTTGATGTTTGTGGTGGTGTCGGATTACGCTGCGCTAATCCGACCTACCCGACCTACCCGACGTGTGCGAATATGTCGTAGGTTGGGTTAGCGCAGCGTAACCCAACAACAGCCATCAGCCTAATCATTCACCAACTTTTAAAGAACACCATGTCTAAAAATATCGGTCCAGAATACGTCCGCGCCATCGCCCCTTACCAGAGCGGCAAACCGATCGCGGAAGTCGCGCGCGAATTCGGCCTCGACGAGGCAGCCATCGTCAAGCTGGCGTCGAATGAAAACCCGTACGGCATGCCGGAATCGGCCAAGCAGGCGATGATCGCCGCCATCGATGACCTGGGCCGCTACCCGGACGCCAACGGCTTCGACCTGAAAGCCGTGCTGTCGAAGCGCTATGACGTGCCGGCCGACTGGATCACTCTGGGCAACGGCAGCAACGACATCCTGGAAATCGCCGCGCACGCGTTTGTCGAGCATGGCCAGTCCGTCGTGTACTCGCAGTACTCGTTTGCCGTGTACGCGCTGGCCACGCAAGGCCTGGGCGCGCGCCACATCGTCGTGCCGGCGCAAGCCTACGGCCATGACCTCGACGCCATGGCGGCGGCGATCGCCGACGACACGCGCCTGGTCTTCATCGCCAACCCGAACAACCCGACCGGCACCTTCCTTTCGGCCGCGCAGCTCGAAGCCTTCCTCAAGAAGGTGCCGCAGCACGTCGTCGTCGTGCTGGACGAGGCCTACAACGAATTCCTCTCGGCCGACGAGCAGTACGAATCGACGGCGTGGGTGCGCCAGTATCCGAACCTGGTGGTCTCGCGCACCCTGTCGAAGGCGTATGGTCTGGCCGGCCTGCGCATCGGCTTCGCCATCGCCCAGCCGGTGCTGACGGACCTGATGAACCGCATCCGCCAGCCGTTCAACGTGAATTCGCTGGCGCAGGCGGCCGCGATTGCCGCCCTGAACGACAAGGCCTTCCTCGAGCAAAGCGCGCGCAACAACGCGGCCGGCTACCAGCAGTTCATCGAAGCGTTCACGCAGCTGGGCCTGGAATTCGTGCCGTCGCACGGCAATTTCGTGCTGGTGAAAGTGGGCGACGATGACGGCGCCGGCGCGCGAGTCAACCTGGCGCTGCTCCAGCAGGGCGTGATCGTGCGCCCCGTCGGCAGCTATGGCTTGCCGCAATGGCTGCGCATTTCCATTGGCCTGCCGCAGGAAAACGCCATCTTCATCGCCGCGCTGACGAAAGCGCTGGCCTGACGATATGACGACGCCTGCACTGAAAAAGGTTGTCAATAAGGTCGTCATCTTCGGCGTGGGCCTGATCGGCGGCTCGTTCGCGCGCGCCCTGAAACACGCGGGCGCGGTTCAAACCGTGGTCGGCATGGGCCGCTCGGCGGCCTCGCTGGCGCGCGCGCTGGAGCTGGGCATCATCGACGAAATCGGCGGCGACATGGCCGATGCCTTGCATGACGCCGATCTGGTGCTGGTCGCCGCGCCCGTGGCGCAGACGGGCGCTATTTTGGCGTCCATCGCGCCGCATCTGCAGCCCGGCACCATCGTCACCGATGCGGGCAGCACGAAAAGCGACGTGGTGGCGGCCGCGCGCGCTGCGCTCGGTGGCAAGGTGGCGCAATTCGTGCCCGGCCACCCGATCGCGGGACGCGAGACGAACGGGCCTGACGCGGCCATCATCGATCTGTATCAAGGCAAGAAAGTGGTGCTCACACCGCTGGCGGAAAACGCTGCGGCTGACGTGGAACGGGTGGCGGCCGCGTGGCGCGCCTGCGGCGCCATCCTGCACACTTTGAGCGCCGAAGAACATGACAAGGTGTTTGCCGCCGTCAGCCATCTGCCGCATTTGCTGGCCTTTGCGCTGGTCGACGACATCGCCAACAAACCGCACGCGGGCCTGCTGTTTCAATATGCGGCCAGCGGCTTTCGCGACTTTACGCGCATCGCCGGCTCATCGCCGGAAATGTGGCGCGACATCAGCCTGGCCAACCAGCCGGCGCTGCTGCATGAACTGGACGCCTACCTGGCGCAGTTGACGACCTTGCGCGCCCACCTGGCCGCGAACGACGGCGCCGCCATCGAAGGCGTGTATGCGAACGCCCAGCACGCGCGGCAACAATGGATCGAGGCGATTGAAACGGCGGAAATACCTGCCGCGCCCACACGATAAATACTCAAGGATTCCAGCATGACCCAGACCAAGCACTACCCTCACCATATCGATTTGCAGCCGGTGATGCACGCCGAAGGCACGGTGCGTTTGCCCGGCTCGAAAAGCATTTCCAACCGCGTGCTGCTGCTCGCCGCGCTGGCCAGGGGCACGACGAAAATCATCGACTTGCTCGCCTCCGACGACACCTTCGTCATGCTCACGGCGTTGACGTCGCTGGGCGTGAAATGGACGCAGGATGAAATGACGGGCGACCCGGCCACGGCCCACCAGGTGCATCACGTGGAAGGCTGCGGCGGCGTGTTCCCGCATCACGCGGCCGACCTGTTCATGGGCAACGCCGGCACGGCGATTCGTCCGCTGACGGCGGCGCTGGCCGTGATCGGCGGCGACTACACGCTGCACGGCGTGTCGCGCATGCACGAGCGCCCGATCGGCGACCTGGTCGACGCGCTGAACGCCGTCGGCACGCAGATCGAATACACGGGCGAGCAGGGCTTCCCGCCGCTGCGCATCCGTCGTGGCCATATCCACGCGCAGCGCATCGCCGTGCGCGGCAACGTGTCGAGCCAGTTCCTGACGGCCCTCCTGATGGTGGCGCCGCTGATGGCGCGCGACCATGCGGTGACCATCGACGTGACGGGCGAGTTGATCTCGAAGCCATACATTGAAATTACCCTGAACCTGATGCGCCGTTTCGGCGTGACGGTCGAGCATGACGGCTGGCAGTCGTTCACCGTGCAGCCGGGCCAGCACTATCAAAGCCCGGGCACGATCCACGTGGAAGGCGACGCCTCATCGGCCTCGTATTTCCTGGCGGCCGGCGCCATCGGCGGCGGTCCCGTGCGCGTGGAAGGCGTGGGGCGCGACAGCATCCAGGGCGACGTGCGTTTCGTCGAAGCCTTGCAGCAGATGGGCGCGACCATCACCATGGGCGAGAACTGGATCGAGGCCCGCTCGAACGGCGTATTGAAAGCCGTCGACATGGATTTCAATCACATTCCCGACGCGGCCATGACGATCGCCGTGGCCGCCCTGTACGCGGACGGCACCTCGACCTTGCGCAATATCGCCAGCTGGAGGGTGAAGGAAACGGACCGCCTGGCCGCCATGGCGACGGAGTTGCGCAAGCTGGGCGCCGAAGTGGAAGAGGGCGCGGACTACCTGCGCGTGACGCCACCGGCCTCAATCGCCGCAGCGACCATCGACACGTATGACGACCACCGCATGGCCATGTGCTTCTCGCTCGCCTCGCTCGATGGCGCCGCGCGCCGCGGCAACGCCATGCGCATCAACGACCCGAAATGCGTGGCCAAGACCTTCCCCGAGTATTTCGCCGCATTCGCGGGGATTGCCAAAGATTCCTTGATTTAATTGATTGCTTAATACTATGTCAACCTCCAACATCCCGGTCATCGCCATCGACGGCCCCACCGCATCCGGCAAGGGCACGGTGGCGCACCGCGTGGCCGACAAGCTGGGCTTTCATTACCTGGACTCGGGCGCGCTATACCGTCTGACGGCCTTGAGCGCGCTGCGCCGCGGCACGGACTTGCGCGACGAACACGCGCTGGCCAAGCTGGCCGAGCATCTGCCCTGCCATTTCGCGGGCGGCGAGATCCTGCTGGCGCAGGAAAACGTCACCGAGCAGATCCGTGCCGAAGAAGTGGGCAATACGGCGTCGAAGATTGCCGTGTTGCCAACGGTGCGCCATGCGCTGGTGGGCTTGCAGCTGGGTTTTCGCAAGACGCCGGGCCTGGTGGCCGACGGGCGCGACATGGGCACGGTGATCTTTCCGCACGCCCAATTGAAGGTGTTCCTCACGGCCAGCGTCGAGGCGCGCGCGCAACGGCGCTACAAGCAATTGATAGACAAGGGTTTTTCTGCTAATATGGAAGACCTTCTGATGGATTTGCAGGCGCGGGACGAACGTGATACTCACCGTGCGATTGCGCCGCTGGTCCCTGCGGAAGGGGCGCATGTTCTCGATACGTCGGAAATGACGGCAGATGTTGCCGTTGAAACCGTGTTGAAATGGTATGCAGCTGCAGCAAAATAGCGTGTTGTTGTGCTATGTGGTGCCCGTTGACGGCTCCTGGCCTGTCCGGGTGTGTCAAAAACCTAACCCAGTTTAAGTCGCATGGTGCGATCTCTGCTGGATAACCTGTGTGAACCCTATGTCTACTGTTACAACTAACGAATCTACCGGTATGGAAAGTTTTGCTGCGCTCTTCGAGGAATCGTTGTCGCGTCAAGATATGCGCTCCGGCGAAGTTATTTCCGCTGAAGTCGTGCGCCTCGACCACAATTTCGTGATCGTGAACGCTGGCCTCAAATCCGAAGCATTCATCCCTGTCGAAGAATTCAAGAACGACCACGGCGAACTGGAAGTCAAAGTTGGTGACTTCGTTTCCGTGGCGATCGAATCGCTGGAAAACGGTTTCGGCGATACCATCCTGTCGCGCGACAAAGCCAAGCGTCTGGCTTCGTGGCTGGCTCTGGAAAAAGCGATGGAATCGGGCGAAATCGTCGTCGGTACCGTCAATGGTAAAGTCAAAGGCGGTCTGACCGTGTTGACCAACGGCATCCGCGCATTCCTGCCGGGCTCGCTGGTTGATACCCGTCCTGTCAAAGACACGACCCCATTCGAAGGCAAAACCCTCGAATTCAAAGTGATCAAGCTTGATCGCAAGCGTAACAACGTGGTTCTGTCCCGCCGCGCCGTCATCGAAGCTTCGATGGGCGAAGAGCGTCAGAAACTGATGGAAACGCTGAAAGAAGGCACGGTCGTGACCGGCGTCGTCAAAAATATCACCGACTACGGCGCGTTCGTGGATCTGGGCGGTATCGATGGCTTGCTGCACATCACCGACCTGGCATGGCGCCGTGTACGTCACCCGTCGGAAGTCCTGACGGTTGGCCAGGAAATCACCGCCAAAGTCCTGAAATACGATCAAGAGAAAAACCGTGTTTCGCTGGGCGTGAAACAACTGGGCGACGATCCTTGGACCGGTCTGTCCCGTCGTTACCCACAAAGCACCCGTCTGTTCGGTAAAGTAACGAACCTGACCGACTACGGCGCGTTCGTTGAAGTGGAACAGGGTATCGAAGGTCTGGTACACGTTTCCGAAATGGACTGGACGAACAAAAACGTTGCTCCTAACAAAGTTGTCCAACTGGGCGACGAAGTAGAAGTGATGGTTCTGGAAATCGACGAAGAGCGTCGTCGTATCTCGCTGGGTATGAAACAGTGCAAAGCCAACCCTTGGGATGACTTTGGCGTTACCCACAAGAAGGGCGATAAAGTCCGCGGCGCGATCAAATCGATCACCGACTTCGGCGTGTTCATCGGCCTGGCCGGCAACATCGACGGTCTGGTGCACCTGTCCGACCTGTCCTGGACCGAAACCGGCGAAGAAGCCGTGCGTCGCTTCAAGAAAGGTGACGAACTGGAAGCCATCGTTCTGGCCATCGACGTTGAGCGCGAGCGCGTTTCCCTGGGCGTCAAGCAACTGGAAGGTGATCCATTCAACAACTTCGCAGCCATGAACGACAAAGGCTCGCTGGTCACCGGTACCGTTAAATCGGTTGAGCCTAAAGGCGCCGTGATCCAACTGTCCGAAGAAGTCGAAGGCTACCTGCGCGCTTCCGAAATCTCGCGTGACCGCGTTGAAGATGCTGGTACGCACCTGAAAGTCGGCGATACCGTCGAAGCCATGGTGTTGAACATCGACCGCAAAGCCCGTGGTATCCAACTGTCGATCAAAGCGAAAGACAACGTGGAAACCCAGGAAGCCATGCAGAAGATGGCAGCTACCGACAACAACGCAGCTTCGGGCACCACCAGCCTGGGCGCCTTGTTGAAAGCTAAGTTCGATAACAAGAACTAAGACTGCGGATACGGCAGATGACAAAGTCCGAGCTGATCAACCGCCTCGCTGAGCGTTATTCTCAGCTGGTGGCGAAAGATGCGGAGTATGCCGTCAAGACCATTCTCGATGCGATGACCAACGCCCTGGCGACCGGTCAGCGTATCGAGATCCGCGGTTTTGGCAGTTTTGCCCTGAACAGCAGGCCCCCGCGCATCGGCCGCAACCCGAAATCCGGCGACAAGGTGATGGTTCCCGAAAAACGGGTACCCCACTTCAAACCGGGCAAACAGTTGCGCGAGCGCGTGGACGCGATGGTCGGGCAACCGATTATCGAGGATTAATCGTCTGCTGGAAGGCGACACAAAGAGCGGCGTCCTTGGATGCCGCTTTTTTTTGTTAATATGCTGAGAATGCCTGACATAAGCTACTGCGCGTCGCGCTTTGCGGCCGGCGATGCTCACCGTACTAAAGTACGGTTGCGCTTCTTGGCCACAAGGGGGCGCCGAGCCTCACTGACGCTCGCTACGCTTCTGTCAGGCATTCCAAGGTTGTGCCATACGGGCATTTTTTGTACTTTCTGGGCGTATCGATGAAAATCATCTCCACCATCGTTGGCTGTGTTCTCTTCGTCCTGTTCTTCAGTTTTGCGCTGAAGAATGCGCAGGTTGTCGACCTGCATGTTTTCCTCAATTATGAAATTCGCGGCCCCCTGGTCTTGATGCTGCTGGGCTTTTTTGTCGCCGGCGCCAGCCTGGGCGTATTGGCCCTGACGCCGACCGTGTTCCGTCACCGCCGCGAAGCGAGCAAGCAAAAAACCACCATTGCCGCGCTGCAAACCGTTGGCGTGGCCAGCAATGTCCAGCCGCAACCGGACAGCGTGAGCGCGCAGTAAGCGGCGCCGTCGCTCCTATCTCTCTTACTCGAATAAAAACAATCGCATGGATTTTGAACTCTGGTGGCTCTTGGGTATCCCGGTGTTTTTCGCGTTGGGCTGGATTGCCGCGCGCGTCGACATTCATCAACTGGTGTCCGAATCGCGCAGCCTGCCGCGCAATTACTTCAAGGGCTTGAATTTCCTGCTCAATGAGCAGCATGACAAGGCCATCGACGCCTTCATCGAAGTCGTCAAACTGGATCCGGAATCGGCCGATATGCACTTTGCGCTGGGCAACCTGTTCCGCCGCCGCGGCGAGACGGAGCGCGCCATCCGCGTGCACCAGAATTTGCTGGCGCGCCCGGACTTGCCGCTGGAACAGCAGGGCCATGCCGCCTACGAGCTGGGCATGGATTACCTGAAGGCGGGCTTGCTGGACCGCGCCGAGGAAACCTTCAACAGCCTGGTCGACACGCAATATGCGGCCCAGGCGCGCCGCGCGCTGCTGGAAATCTACCAGCGCGAAAAGGAATGGCCACGCGCCATCGAAGCGGCCGTGGGCTTGCAGGAATCGGGCGCCGGCGCGCGGCAGAAGGAAATCGCCCAGTTCTATTGCGAACTGGCGCATGATGCCCTCGTGCACATGAAGCCGGACGACGCCATGCCGCTGCTGGAAAAAGCCTTGCAGACGGACCGCAAGAGCGTGCGCGCCACCATCCTGACGGGTGACGTGCTGCTGGCGCGCGGCGACGTGGAAGGCGCGCTGACCACCTGGCGCCGCGTGGAGCAGCAAAGCGTGCCGCACGTGGCCCTGGTGGCGCAGCGCCTGATGGATGGCTACACCAAGGTGGGCCGCGCACAGGAAGGCGTCAACCTGCTGCGCTCCTACCTGGAAGAGGCGTCGTCGATCGACTTGATCGAAGTCGTCTTCAAGGCCGTCATCGAACTCGACGGCGTGGAAGCGGCGAAGCAGCTGGTCAGCGCCGAGCTGCGCCGCACACCGACCCTGCTGGGCCTCGATAAACTGCTGGAAGCGCGCATGATGGATGCGCCGGCCGCCATCTGGTCCGAGCTGTCGATGGTGAAAAACCTCGTGCACGGCTACACGCAGAAGCTGGCCCGCTACCAGTGCAGCCATTGCGGCTTCAAGGCACGCCAGTTCTACTGGCACTGCCCGGGCTGCAACAAGTGGGAGACTTACCCGCCGCGCCGCACCGAAGAACTCAACGTCATGAACTAACCCGACACGCCACCTTGCCTTAGTGCAACGTGGCGTGTCCTTGTTTGCAGCATCTATATTTACAAATACGGCACAACCATGAAAATCACCATTATCGGCACGGGCTATGTGGGCCTCGTGACGGGCGCCTGCCTGGCGGAGCTGGGCAACGATGTCTTTTGCCTCGACCTGGACGCACGGAAGGTCGACTTGCTCAATAGCGGCGGCATCCCCATCCATGAACCGGGGCTGGAAGAAGTCGTGGCGCGTAACCGCGCCGCCGGCCGCATGACCTTTTCCACCGACGTCGAGGCAGCCGCCGCGCACGGCGTGATGCAATTCATCGCCGTCGGCACGCCGCCCGATGAAGACGGCTCGGCCGACCTGCAATACGTGCTGGCGGCCGCGCGCGGCATCGGCAAGTACATGACGGACTTCAAGGTTATCGTCGACAAGTCGACCGTGCCCGTCGGCACGGCCGAAAAAGTGCGCGCCGCCATCCAGGGCGAACTGGACGCGCGCGGCGTGGCCGCCACGTTCTCGGTGGCGTCGAACCCGGAATTTCTCAAGGAAGGCGCGGCTGTCGAAGATTTCATGCGCCCGGACCGCATCGTCATCGGCTGCGACAGCACGCCGGACGGCGAGCGCGCGCGCGAATTGCTGAAAAGCCTGTACGCGCCGTTCAACCGCAACCGCGAACGCACCTACTGGATGGACGTGCGCTCGGCCGAATTCACGAAGTATGCGGCGAACGCCATGCTGGCCACGCGTATTTCCTTCATGAATGAACTGGCGAACCTGGCCGACAAGGTGGGCGTCGATATCGAGGCCGTGCGCCACGGCATCGGTTCCGACCCGCGCATCGGCCACAGCTTCCTGTACGCAGGTTGCGGCTATGGCGGTTCCTGCTTCCCGAAAGACGTGCAGGCGCTCGAGCGCACGGCGCGCGGCTACGGGCAGGAGTTGCTGATCCTGCGTGCCGTCGAAGCCGTCAATGACCAGCAGAAGCAGGTGCTGGGGCGCAAAGTGGTCACTCGCTTCGGCACAGATCTGACGGGCCGGCATTTCGCCGTCTGGGGACTGGCCTTCAAGCCCAACACGGACGACATGCGCGAAGCGTCGGCCCGCGTGCTGCTGGCGGACTTGCTGGCGCGCGGCGCCACGGTGGCCGTGTATGACCCCGTCGCCATGCCCGAGGCGCGCCGCGTGCTGCAACTGGACTTGACGCCGGAGCAGTTGGCAAGGGTGCGCTTTGCCGACAGTTCGAAGGATGCGCTGCAGGACGCCGATGCGCTGGTCATCGTGACCGAATGGAAAGCCTTCCGCAGTCCCGATTTCGACCAGGTCAAGGCGCGCCTGAAGCAGGCCGTGATCTTTGACGGACGCAACCTGTTCGAGCCGGCTGTCATGGCCGAGAATGGCATCGAATACCACGGGATCGGCCGCTCGATCCTGACGCGCGCATGAGCGCCCAAGAGGTGGTCGCCTTGACGGCGCCGGCCGCGCTGGCCCAGGTGCGCCTGCTGGTGGTGGGCGATGTGATGCTGGACCGCTACTGGTTCGGCGATGTCAGCCGTATTTCGCCGGAAGCGCCGGTACCCATCGTGCGCATCGAGAGGCGCGAAGAGCGCCTCGGCGGCGCGGCCAACGTGGCGCGCAACGCGGCCGCGCTGGGAGCGAAGACGAGCTTGCTGGGCGTGGTCGGCGACGACGAGGCCGGCAGCCAGGTCGAACGCCTGCTCGAGGGGGGCGGCATCCACAGCTATCTGCAGCGCGATGCGGCCATTTCCACCATCATCAAGCTGCGCGTGATCGGCCGCCAGCAGCAGATGCTGCGCATCGACTTCGAGGATGCGCCCAGCGATACGGTGCTGCGCGACAAGCTCAAGCAATTCAATGCGCTACTGCCGCACTACGACGTGGTGGTCCTGTCGGACTACGCCAAGGGCAGCCTGGTGAACGTGGCCGAGATGATCAAGGCGGCGAGAAAGGCCGGCAAGATCGTCATGGTCGACCCGAAAGGGGACGATTTCAGCCGCTATGCGGGAGCGTCAGTGCTCACTCCGAATAAATCGGAACTGCGCCGCGTGATCGGCAACTGGAGCACGGAAGAGCAATTGACGGAACGCGCGCAGCAGATGCGTGCGCAGCTGGGCCTGGACGCCTTGCTGCTGACCCGCTCGGAAGAGGGCATGAGCCTGTACACGGCCGACGAGGTGCTGCATATGCCTACCGATGCGCGCGAAGTATTCGACGTCTCGGGCGCGGGCGACACGGTGATCGCCACCATGGCGGCCATGCTGGGCGCCGGCATGGGCCTGGGCGACGCCGTGCGCACGGCCAACCGGGCCGGCGGCATCGTCGTCGGCAAGCTGGGCACGGCCACTGTCACCCGCGAAGAGCTGTTCGCGCAGTAATCGCCGCCGTATTCCGCATTTCGCCTGCGCCGCATCGTTTGATCTGGCGCAGGTTTTCCCGTCCTTCCGCTGTCCCGTCTTGTCAACCGTATCACGCCACAGCCGTTAAAGCCGTTAAGGCGCTGCTCCTCCCTTGCGTTCGAGTCATCTTGAAACCACACCACGGAGAGATACCCATGTTCAAAAAAATACTGCTGGCCATCGTCACCCTGATCGCGACGATGGGTTTTGCCTTTGCCCAGGTCGATGTCAACAAGGCGGACCAGGCGGCACTCGACGGCGTCAAGGGCATCGGCCCCGTCACATCGAAAGCCATCCTTGATGAACGCGCCAAGGGCGGCGCCTTCAAGGATTGGGCCGATTTCGAAAGCCGCGTAAAAGGTATTGGACCGAAAAGTTCCGTGAAACTGTCGGAAGCGGGCTTGCAGGTGAATGGTCAGGCCAAGTCTGGCGCGCCAGCGGCTCCGGTGGCGAAAGCTGCCCCGGCAAAAAAGGAAGCTGCTGTGAAGGAAGTTGCAGCGAAAGAAGCCGCACCGAAGCCAGTTGCTGCGACCGACACCGCTGCGGCGCCAGCCAAGACGGCCGCTGAAACGAAAAAAGAAGCTGCTGCTGCCAAGAAAGAAGCGAAGGCTGCCGCTGCTGCCGCGAAGAAAGAAGCGAAGCTGGCTGCTGCCGAGGCGAAGAAGGCTGAAGCCGAGAAAAAGTAAGCGTGTTGCTGTAAAGCGTGTTGCGTGGTGGTGCCGCGCAGCACGGGAAGAAAACCCCGCGCGGTACCGGCCGCGCGGGGTTTTTTTTATGCGCCTACAGCTGCGACTCGATCGGCAGCCAGCGCATCACGGATACCAGCAGGCGGCGCCAGAAGCCTGACTCCGGATCGTGCGTCCACACCTTGGCAGGCACTTCGGTGGCGTCGGACCAGCGCAGGGTGCCGTTGTCGAGGAGCAAGCGGTAGCTGGTGTCGCTGGCCGTCGAGTGCAGGAACAGCGCGCGCATGTCGGCCGCCAGCGCGGCATCGTGGAACAGCACGCCCATCTCCGTGTTCAGCTGGGCCGAGCGGGGGTCGAGGTTGAAGGAGCCGACGAAGCCCCGCTGCCCATCGACCACCACGGCCTTGGTATGCAGGCTGGCGCGGCTCGACCCCATCAGGCTGATGCGCTTGCGGTGCAGGGTCTTCAATTCATACAGGTCGACGCCGCCGCTCAGCAACACTTCGCGGTAGCGCGCATAGCCCGCATGCACGAGGGCCACGTCGGTGGCGGCCAGCGAGTTGGTCAGCACACTGACCTTGACGCCGGCGGCGACCTTGTCGGCCAGGCTCTGCGTCAGCGCCGCGCCTGGCACGAAGTAGGGCGAAGTGAGCAGCGCTTCTTCGCGCGCTTCGGTCAGCAGGGGCAGCAAGCTGTGCATGAGCCAGTGCTCGCTGCGCTGCAAACTGGCCACGGGCGCGGCTTTTTCCGGCGGGTCCGACAGCACTTGTACCTGCGCGCTCCAGTGCAGGCGCAGCCGGCCATCGAGGTGGGCCTGCAGCTGGCCCGTATCGGTCAGCTGCCGCAGGTAGGGCGAGGCGCCCAGTTCACCCGTGAGCGCATCGAGGCGGGCGCGTACCGCCTGCAGTTCCGGCGCGCCCGCGTTCTTGCCGGCGTGCAAGGCGCCGATGGGGATGACGGCGCGGCTGTTCCAGAAGCGGTCGAAGATGTCGCTCGTCTGCTGCACCGCGGGGCCCACCAGCAGCAAGTCGGCATCCTGGAAATTGACTTGTTCGGCGGCATCAAAATATTCATCGCCGATATTGCGCCCGCCGACCAGGGCCACCCTGCCGTCGACGATCCAGGCCTTGTTGTGCATGCGCCGGTTCAGGCTGACGGCGCGCAAGGCCATTTCCACGGCGCGCCACCAGATGCCGTCACGGTTGCGGCCAGGATTGAAGATGCGCACGTCGATCAGCGGATGGCTGTCGAGCGCGAGGATGGCGGCGTCCTGGCCGCGCGCATTGATATCGTCAAGCAACACGCGCACGCGCACGCCGCGGTCGGCCGCGCGCAGCAGTTCGCGCACCAGCAGGCGGCCCGTGACGTCGTTATGCCAGATGTAGTACTGCAGGTCGAGGCTGCGGCCCGCTTCGCGCGCGCTCAGGGCGCGCAGGGCGAACGCTTCCAGATTGTCGTCGATCAGGGCCGTGCCGCTCTGTTCCGGGCGTTGCGCCAGCTGCGGCGCCAGCACGCGGTCGAGCAGGGTAGCGTCGGCTGCCACCGGCAAGGCCGTTCCCGGCGCCCCCAGCGAACGTTCGGCGAAGCGCCCGTAGCTGTACAGCGCGGCGATGCTGAGCCCGGCAAACAGGGTGGCCAGCAGCAGCAATTTGACGAGCATGCGGCGCACCGTCAGCGGACTGCGCGCAGGCGGAGACTGCGGCGTGCGGGGTGGAGGATGGGCTGGCGCATGCGGATGTCTTTCGTGAGCGGAACGGGAAGTGGCCGATTGTAGCAGTTTCTATAATGCACGATTTTCATCCTGGAACATCCTTGCCTGCCGTCAAAAATGCGAGAATGGCCAGCTCAATCAATCATCGGGGGATGCAGGCATGGTACGGATTTTGACGGCAATGACGGCAGCCATGCTGTCGGCTAGTGTGGCGGCGGCGCCGGGCGCCGAACCGGCGCAGCAGCAGATACGCCAGCTGGTGGCCGACATCTCGCCGCAGCGCATTGAGGCGCACGTGCGCAAGCTCGTCAGTTTCCAGACGCGCCACACCATGTCCGATACCGTGTCCGACACGCGCGGCATCGGCGCGGCGCGGCGCTGGATCAAGGCGGAGCTGGAGCGCTGCGGCGCGCAGGCGGGCGCACGCCTGCAGGTGGCGTTCGACAGCCATATGGCGCCCGTGTCGAAGCGCATCGCGCGGCCGACGGAAATCGTCAACGTGGTGGCGACCCTGCCGGGCAGCCAGCCGCAGTCTGCCGGGCGCATCTATGTCGTCAGCGGCCACTATGATTCGCGCGCCACCGACGTGATGGATGCGCACGGCGACGCGCCCGGCGCCAACGACGACGCCTCGGGCACGGCGGCCGTGATCGAGATGGCTTGCGCGATGGCGCGCTACCAGTTCGACGCCACGCTCGTCTTCATGGCCGTGGCGGCCGAGGAACAAGGTTTGTTGGGTTCCGGCCACTGGGCGCAGCAGGCGAAGCTGAACAAGCTCAATATCGCCGGCATGCTCAATAACGACATCATCGGCAGTTCGCGCGCCGACGATGGCACCGTCGACGCTGGCCAGGTGCGCCTGTTTGCCGAGGGCATCCCTGCCGTGAAGGAAATGAGCGATGGCGTGCGTGCCCTGGTGGCGACGGGCGGCGAGAACGACTCGATTTCGCGCCAGCTGGCGCGCCACGTGAAGCAGGTGGGCGAGCGCTATGTGCCCGGTTTCAAGATCAACGTCATCCAGCGCGCCGACCGCTACCTGCGCGGCGGCGACCATATGCCCTTCCTCGCGCAAGGGTATGCGGCGCTGCGTTTCACGGAGCCGAACGAGGATTTCACCCACCAGCATCAGGATGTGCGCGTGGAAAATGGCGTGCAGTATGGCGACCTGCCGCAATTCGTCGACTACGATTACGTGGCGAAAGTGGCGAGGGTGAATGCGGCGGCGCTCGCTTCACTGGCCCTGGCGCCGGCCGCGCCCTTTGGTGTGCAGGTGCGCACGGCCCAGCTGGAAAACGCCACGACCTTGCAATGGCAGCCGAACACGGAGCCGGATCTGGCCGGCTACCGCATCGTCTGGCGCGCCACCACGGCCGACCAGTGGCAGGGGGCGCAGGACGTGGGCAATGTCACCGAGGCCAGGCTCAAGCTGTCGAAAGATAACTATTTCTTTGGCGTCCAGGCTATCGACCGCGACGGTAATGTCAGCGTGGCAACATACCCCACGCCGCTGCGTTAGGCGCTGTTGACGGGCAGGCGCGCCAGAAAACCGTGGATCTGCGACACGACCGCCGCGCCTTCACCGACGGCGGCCGCCACGCGCTTGGTCGAGCCGGCGCGCACGTCGCCGATGGCGAAGACGCCCGGCACGCTCGTTTCCAGCGCGGCCCGCTCGGGCAGGTCGGGCGGCGGGGCGGCCAACAGCGCGCCATGGCCTTGGGCGCGGCATTCGGCGCGCGTGACGTCGAAGCCCGTGCGAATGAAACCCTGTTCGTCGACGGCGACGGCGCAGTCGTGCAGCCAGTCCGTGTTCGGATCGGCGCCGACGAAGAGAAACACGCGACGCACGGCGCAGTCGCACTCTTCGCCCGTTTGATTATTGCGCCAGCGGGCGCCCGTCAAGCCATCGTCGTCGCCTTCGAGGGCGATGATTTCCGTGTGCGTGTGCAAGGTGATGTTGGGCGTGGCGGCGATGCGCTCGATCAGGTAGCTCGACATGCTGGCCGCCAGCCCTGCGCCGCGGATCAGCATGTGGACGTTGGCCGCGTGGCCGGAGAGAAACACAGCCGCCTGGCCGGCCGAGTTGCCGCCGCCGACCAGGATGATCTCTTCCTGCTTGCACAGCTTGGCTTCGATGGGCGAGGCCCAGTAATACACGCCCCGTCCTTCATACGTTTTCAGGTTGGCCAGCGAGGGGCGGCGGTAGCGCGCGCCGCACGACAGCACCACCGTGCGGGCGCGCACCTGGGTGCCGTCGCACAGCTTGACGCGCAGGGGCCAGCTGTCGCACAGCAAGTTGGCGGCGCTGGCCGGGGTGGCGATCTCGACGCCGAATTTTTGCGCCTGCACATAGGCGCGCCCGGCCAAGGCGCGGCCGGAAATGCCGGTGGGAAAGCCGAGATAGTTTTCGATGCGCGCGCTGGCGCCCGCCTGGCCGCCATACGCGCGCTGTTCCAGCGCCAGGACCGATAACCCTTCGGAGGCCGCATACACGGCCGTGGCCAGGCCGGCCGGTCCCGCGCCCACTACCAGCACGTCGAAGATCTTGTCGCCGGACAAATCGGGCAGCATGCCCAGGCAGCGCCCCAGTTCCGCATTGCCGGGATTCTTCATGACCTTGCCATCGGGACAGACCACCAGCGGCCATTCCTGCGGCGTGGGCTGGTAGCGCTGGGCCAGCGCAGCGGCGGCCGCATCGGTGGACGGATCGAGCACCGTGTGCGGGTGGCCATTGCTCGACAGAAAACTTTGCAGGTGGAACAGATTGCCATTGCCGCGCGGCCCCACCAGCACGGGGCCGCCCGAATTGGCTTCGATCAGCGCCACGCGGCGCAGGATCAGGGCGCGCACGATGCGTTCGCCCATTTCCGCCTCGGCCACGATCAGCGCGCGCAGCGATTCCGAGCTGATGACGAGCACCTCCACGTCGCCCACGGCATGGCCGTTGACGAGGGCGGGGCGGCCCGACAGCTGCGCCACTTCGGCGATGAAGTGGCCGGGGCCGACTTCTCGCATCAGCGAGGTGCGGCCCAGGCCTTCGTGGCGCGTGACGGCGACGTGGCCCGCCAGGATGACCAGCATGCCGAAGCTGCTGTTGCCCGCCTCGAACAGGGTGGCGCCATCCGCGTATCGGCAGACCTTGCCATAGCGTTGCAGGCGGCGCAGTTCGGTCTCGCTGAAGACGGGGGAAATCTGGTGCATGCGGCCCTGGATGTCGAGGCTGCTGGCCTGGACGGGATCGTCCTGCGTGGTTTCGGGGATGAATTCGGGGGCGCTTGCGCTCATGACATATCCATTGATTGAATAAGCAAATTACTAAAATAACTAACCGTCACGAGTCTAGCGCATGCGCGCGCGGCCCGCTGGCGCACCGCGCGCGGCAGTCCTGGCATGGCGCAACGCCAGGCGCCATGCGGCCTGGCGCGCGGGCGGCCGTAGTGGAGGCGGCCTGGCGCGGCGGCGGTTTTTAGCCATACGCCGTCCAGCATCTCATATTAGAATGGGTCTTTGTTGAAATTACTCAAACAGACACGATGGCTTACAAGACACTTGAAGATACGATAGGCAACACCCCGCTGGTGCAACTGACGCGCTTGCCGGGCGCCGATGCGATTGCGCGCAACAACGTCATCCTCGGCAAGCTGGAAGGCAACAACCCGGCCGGCTCCGTGAAGGACCGCGCCGCCATGTCCATGCTCAAGCGCGCTGAAGAGCGCGGCGTCATCAAGCCGGGTGATACCCTGATCGAGGCCACCAGCGGCAATACGGGCATCGCGCTGGCCATGGCCGCCGCCTTGCGCGGCTACAAGATGCTGCTCTTGATGCCAGACAATCTCAGCGTGGAGCGCCGCCAGAGCATGGCCGCCTACGGCGCCGACATTCTGCTCACGCCGAAGACGGGCGGCATGGAATATGCGCGCGACCTGGCCGAGCAGATGCAGAAGGATGGCCGTGGCATCATCCTCGACCAGTTCGCCAACGAAGACAATTCGCGCGCCCACTACGAAAGCACGGGACCGGAAATCTGGCGCGATACGCATGGCCAGGTCACGCATTTCGTCAGCGCCATGGGCACGACGGGCACCATCATGGGCGTGTCGCGCTATTTGAAGGAGCAGAATCCCGCCATCCAGATCATCGGCGCACAGCCCGAGGAAGGTTCGCAGATTCCCGGCATCCGCAAGTGGCCGGAAGCGTACTTGCCGAAAATTTACGACAAGTCGCGCGTGGACCAGGTGGAATACGTGAGCCAGGGCGTGGCCGAGCGCATGGCGCGCAGCCTGGCGGCGGAAGAAGGCTTGTTCTGCGGCATCTCGGCGGCCGGCGCCTGCGAAATCGCGCTGCGCATCTCGCAAACGGTGGAAAACGCGACGATCGTGTTTGTCGTCTGCGACCGCGGCGACCGTTACTTGTCCACGGGCGTATTCCCAGCCTGATTGTTCAATTTTAAAATGGAAATTCGGGTCGGCCAGGACGGCCTGAAAATTACCCCCTCCCCATGGCGGGGAGGGAAAACCTGCGAAACTGGCAGGATCAGCCTTGTGGCGTTTCGCCTTCTTTTGGCTTGAATTGCTTGTCGCTGATGCGGAATTTGTTACGACGGTCACCCATCAGGTAACGCAGGTCGCGGATGCTCAGGTCGCTCACTTCGTGCATGCGGATCAGCAGCGATGCGCCGACCGGCAGGCGGTGGTGGCGGATTTTGCTGATGACCGGTGGCGCCACTTCCAGCGCGCGGGACAGGGCTGCGTCGTTTTTCAGGCGCAGGTTTTCGATCAGGGTATCGAGCAATCTGTTTGGGTTGTACTGGAGCAGATCGTCGGAGTCCGAATCGCTGTTCATATCAATGCCGACTTGGTTTGTCATGATGTTAATGTTCCTTCTGTAGTTGCACTGCAAAGTAAAAAACACTCGGAGCTCGCTCTTGCTGCGTTCATGTTCATTCTTTACTAAAAGGAACAAATTCACACACGGTACGATCCGGGATACAGTTTTTCATGATATATACACAATTGTACAGCAGGATTCCATTTCAGGCCGGAAAGCTCTGTAATCTTGCTTTGGATAAAATAACTGTTGTCATGTTGCAACAGCTATTTATTCTTTATTATGCTCTATGATAGAACAAAAATTGTACTTTGACAAAAGTTAAGTATAAAACCATTTCTGTATTCCGTGCCGCACAAAGGCTGGCGAGCGAGGCTGGCACATGTTATCGGCCCCACCATAGACCTGTTTGCTGGTCGCTTCAACATCGCTTACGCTTTCTTACAAGTAATATTATAACTTTACACTGACTTTCGGTTAGCGTGCGCGCACTTGGCTGATGGCCTTGCCCAAGTCAATCACTGACATGGCATAAAAATAACTTCTGTTGTACTGAGTTATAGCAAAGAAGTTATTGGTTGCCAAGTGATACTCAGTTGCTTCTGAACCATTTTGCAGATCGATCAGGCCGTACAACATGTTCTGGGGCGTGGCCGAGACCGTACTGACGCCGGCTTCCTGCAATTCCTCCAGCCGGTACTTGGCTTGCAAGCCCTGGCTGATGAATTTTTCCCAGGCGTGGCTGGACGAGACGGTGACGCGATACGTGCTGATGGCCGGGTCATCGCGCCGCCAGCCGTGTTCGACGAGGAAATGCGCCACGCTGCCGATGGCGTCGGCGGTGGAATTGCGCAAGTCGATGTGACTATCGCCATCGAAGTCCACCGCGTATTTCATGATGCTGCTGGGCATGAACTGGGGCAGGCCGATGGCGCCCGCATACGAGCCGAGCAGGGTCAAGGGATCGATGCCATCCTTGCGCGCATAAAGCAGCGCGTTTTCCAGTTCACCCTTGAAAAATTCCATGCGCGCGGCGCGCGTCGGGCTTTCCGGGTAGGAAAACGCCAGGGTCGTCAGCGCGTCGAGCACGCGGAAACGGCCCGTGTTGCGTCCGTACACGGTTTCCACGCCGATGATGCCGACGATGATGTCGGCCGGCACGCCATATTCGCGTTCGGCGCGCGCCAGCGCTGCCGCGTTCTCTTCCCAGAATTTCACGCCCGCATTGATACGCACCGGCTCGATGAAGCGGGCGCTGTACGCTTGCCAGTTCTTCGGCTTGCCCGGCGGCGCCGGTTTCATCAGCTGCACGGTCGACTCGACATAGCGCACCTTGCCGATCAGGCTATCGAGTTCGGCGCGGTCAAAACCATGCTTGGCGGACATCTCGTCGAGGAAGGCACGCACTTCTTTCCAGTTGGCATAGTCGACAAATTCGCCTTCGAAGTCGAATTTCGCCGGTGCTTTTTTGGCCGTCGCCTTGGCGGGCGGGGCCTTGGCCGCGCGCACGGCGCGGGCGCGGTCGGCGGCGGAAATGTTGCTGTTTTCGCCAGCATGCGCTGTCGCCAGGCACAGGGGAAGGGAGAGGAGCAGGCACAGGGCGGAGGTTTTGATCGGTAACAAGGAGCGTCTCATCGGCATTGGGTTAACAGGTGGCGCAAGCTGCGCCGCGCGCGGGATTGTTCGTCTGGGCTGGCATTACCATACTTCATCGTGGCATAGATTGCCAGAAACTGTGCGATGGCGGCGTGCGCCTCGGGTGTGGCCATGCCTGCGGCCAGGCGCGCAGCATAACCGTGCGGCCCTTCATGCGGCGCACGGCTGTAGCCGCGCCGCGCCTGCTGGTGGCAAAACTGCAGGTACAGGGCGTCGAGCGGATCGCCTTGCCTGGCCTGGCGCCACCAGACCAGTGCGCCAGCCGCGGCGGACAGCAGGGCCAGCGCGGCGCAAGCGAGTGCCAGGGTCGTCGCCGGCAGGTTTTTCAAGCCATCGAGCATGGCGCGCTGGCGTTGCGGCGTGGTGTCGAGCACCCAGCTGCTCCAGGCGTGCTCGGCCTGCTGCCATTGCTGGCGCCATGCGGCCAGCGCCCCTGTCGCGCCGCCATCGAGGCCGGCCAGGGCGCGCCAGGCCGTCAGCGGCGACGCGGCCGCTGGCAGGGCGGCATCGAGGTTGCGCTGCGTGCGCAGGGGCGCGACGGCGCTGGTGGGATCGACGCGCACCCAGCCCCGGCCGGCCAGCCACACTTCGCTCCAGGCATGGGCGTCGGACTGGCGCACAGTCAGGCTGGGGCTGCCGTCGCCACCATCGCGTGTGCCGCCCTGGTAGCCCGTGACGACGCGCGCAGGAATGCCCATGGCGCGCATCAGCACGACGAAGCTGCCCGCGTAATGCTCGCAAAAGCCCGCCTGCGTGGTAAACAGGAAGTCGTCGACGCCATGCTTGCCCAGCAGTGGTGGCTGCAGGGTGTAGCGGAAGGGCGCGTGGCGGAAGTGCGTGAGGACGGCGGCGATGGCGGCGGCGGGCGCCAGCGCCTGCGCGCCGCTGCCGCGCAGTGCGCGGGCCCAGGCGATGCTGCGCGGGTTGCTGCCAGAGGGCAAGGCCAGCCATGGCTGTTGCTGGGCCAACGGCAGCTTGGCCTGCAGCCGGTAGCGGGCTTGGGAACTGACGCGGTAATGCACGGTCGAAGTAATGGGCTGTATGGTCAGCACTTCCAGCGCAGACGAGACGACATACGGATTGCCAGGCAGGCGTTCGATGCTGCGCGGCACGTCGAGCGCGAAGATGCGCCGCTGGCCGCTCGCTGGCAAGGTCACTTCGTAGTGGCTGGGTGGTCCTTCCAGCGCGATGTCGATGCGGCTGTCGCTGGCGGGTGCGCGGCCAGCGCCCCGGCGCGTCCAGGTGGCGCCGTCGTAGTCGCCCAGCACCACGCCGCGCCAGTACAGTTGGTCTTGCGGCGGGAGCGGCGTGGAAAAGCGGGCCGTGAAGACGGGCTCGTTTGATACGGCCAGCGAGGCGATGGCGCCCGGCTGCATGCTGTCGGACAAGCCCGTGCGCGCCTGCAAGCCCTCGTGCGGCGCGCCCCACAGGGGGGCGCCGGGGCGCGGCACGGCAAGAAACAGCACGGCCGCCAGGGGAAGGGCCAGCGCCAGCATGCGCCCTAGCAAGCCCAGCCTTTGCGCCAGGCGTGGTTGCAGCGTGCCGTACTGGGCCGACAGCAGGGCCGCCAGCAGCACGAGCACGGTGGCCAGCATCCAGGCGGCACCGAGGATGCCTTGCGTATGGAAAAAGTTTGCCAATAGCAAAAAGAAACTGAGGAAGACGAGCACGAAGATGTCGCGCCGGCCATGCATTTCCAGCGACTTCAAGGCCAGCAGCAGGGCCAGCATGGCCACGCCGGGATCGCGTCCCAGCAGCGTGCCATAGCTGGCGTACACGCCGGCGATGCCCAGCAGGGCCAGCGGCGCCAGCACGGCGAGCGGCGGTTGGCGCCGGCCCCGCACGGTGATGACGGCGCGCCACAGCAGCGGTGCGGCTGTCGCTACTGACAGCCATGGGGGCAGGTGCAGCGCGTGGGGCGCGAGCACCATGGCGGCGGCCAGCAACAGCAGCAGCATGTCGGCCTTCTCGCGCGGCAAGCTGTTGAACCAGCGGATCATGGTGACTCCTTGCTGGGAGGTAAGTCATGCAGCGCCAGTGCGCGCAGGCAGGCGTCGCGCTGGCCGGCGCCCACGGCCGGCGCCAGGGTCAGCACACCCAGGCGCAAGCCATATGGCACGCCCGTGCTTTCCGCCTGCAGCACCCAGGCGGCCAGGCGCGACAGGCGCGCTTCCGGCGCCAGCGCGTGCAGCGTGGCGTAGTCGAGCATGAGCTTGCCATGCGTGCCGTGCGCTGCGCCCTTTGGTGCATCGGCGCCAGGCTGGAATTGCTTGCTGAATAAATGCTCGCCATCATGGCGGGCGATCTGGCGCCAGGCCAGGCGCTGCAAGGGGTCGCCCGGCTGGTAGGCGCGCACGCCGGCCAGTTCCAGGGCGCCGCCGGGCAAGTCTGGCCGGCCTGGCCAGCCTGGCTGCCGTGCCTGCTGTATTGTGCCGGCCGGCCAGGGCAGTGGCGGTGCATCTTGCTCGGGCTGCGGATACACGAGCACGCGCGCCTCGGGCTGCCAATGGCACCAGGCAACAAACAGGCCCAGCGGAAAACTGCCGGACAGGCGCACGGCGGGCGCATGGAACCAGCCCCGTTGTTGCGCCGGCATGCCGATGCTGACGGCCGTTTCGCCGTGGGCGGCGATATCGGCCAGGCCGGGTGCCGCTGGCGAATCGCTGACGGCCACGTGGATCGCATGGCGCGGGCGGCTGCTGCGGTTGATCAGGCGCAAGGTAAACAAGGCATGGCTGCCCGCGAAGACGGGCTTGCCCGGCGTGGCGGCCAGCGCCAGGCCCGCCAGGTTGCGGCTGCTAAACAGCATGTCGGCGATGGCGCAGGCGGCCGCGACATACGTGAGCGCATAGCCCAGGCCCAAGCCGTAATTGACGGCGGCGATCCATAGTGCCAGCAGCAGCACGGCAAACGCCAGGCCCGCACGCGAGGGGCGGATGTGCACGCGCTGCGCGCCCAGCCAGGGGCGCGCCGGCAGCCATGGAATAGTGCGCCAGCGCATGCCGCTCAGACGGGGATGCTCAACAGCAGATGCTGCAGCAGCGCGCGGCTGTCCGTGGTCCCTTGCGCCGCATGCAGGCGGTGGGCGCAGACGGGCAGCAGCACGGCTTGCACATCGTCGGGTGTGACGTGGTCGCGTCCGGCGAGGGCGGCCCAGGCGCGCGCCGCCTGCAACAGGGCCAGCGCGGCGCGCGGGCTGAGGCCGTCGGCAAACACGCCGGGCGCGCGCGTGGCATGCACGAGGGCCAGCACGTAGTCGACCACGGCGGGTGAGGCGTGGATGGCGCGCAAGCCCGCTTGCGCCTGCAGCAATTCTTCCGCGTTCATCACGGCCGGCAAGGTGTGCAGCATGGCGCGGCGGTCGGCGCCCAGCAGCAGCGCCCGTTCGGCTGCCGCATCGGGGTAGCCCAGGGTGACGCACATGAGAAAACGGTCGAGCTGCGATTCAGGCAGGGGGAAAGTACCCAGCTGGTGCGCGCAGTTTTGCGTGGCGATGACGAAAAACGGCTGCGGCAGCGCGTGCGTGACGCCATCGAGCGTTACTTGCCGCTCTTCCATCGCTTCGAGCAAGCCCGATTGCGTCTTCGGCGTGGCGCGGTTGATCTCGTCAGCCAGCAGTACTTGCGTGAACAGGGGGCCGGGGTGGAAAATGAAACTGGTGCTGGCGCGGTCATACACGCTCATGCCGGCCACGTCGGCAGGCAGCAGGTCGCTGGTAAATTGCTGGCGCTTCCATTGCAGGCCCAGCGAGATGGCCAGCGCATGCGCCAGCGTGGTCTTGCCCACGCCGGGCACGTCTTCGATCAGCAGGTGGCCGCCCGCCAGCACGCAGGCGAGGGTCTGGCGGATCTGCAAGTGTTTGCCGACGAGAACTTCGCCGATTTGCTGCGCGGCCTGGTGTATTTTCGAAAACATGTTATTTCTATCACAGTACAAGGGATTATTTAATTTACAATCGCTTTGGCCAGGTCAAACGGCGCCGCCCGCCAGCTGCGCGCTCGTGGTAGATTAGAGTCACAGCAAAGGCGGCAAGGGCAGCACAGACCAGCCAGTGATTTTATGCGAGAACGCGCCAGGCAGGCAGGAATGCTCTGCAGTGATTCCGGCGCGCGTTCCCGGTATGGATAGAGAGCAGAGACAGAGGTAACCAGTACAGCGCATGAGCACAGCCATTTATACCCATCCCGATTGCCAGCGCCATGAAATGGGCGACTGGCATCCTGAATCGCCGGCCCGCTTGCAGGCCATCAACGATCAATTGATCCTCGCGCATATCAGCGACCTGGTCGAGCACCGCGACGGCGTGCGCGCGCAATTGTCCGACATCGAGCGCAACCACAGTGCCACGGCCATCGGCCTGGTGCGCGACAATGTGCCGGCCGAGGGCGACTACTATCCGCTCGACGGCGACACCTTGCTCAATGCGCACAGCTACGAGGCGGCCCTGGCCGCCGCTGGCTCGGCCGTGACTGCCACGGACGCCGTTATCGATGGCGAGATCAGCAACGCCTTTTGCGCGATCCGACCGCCTGGCCACCATGCGCGGCCCAGCGAGCCCATGGGTTTCTGCCTGTTCAACAATGTCGCCATCGCCGCCAAGCATGCGCTCGACGTGCGCGGCCTCGACCGAGTCGCCATCGTCGACTTTGACGTACATCATGGCAATGGCACGGCCGAATCCGTGGCAAACGATCCACGCATCCTGATGGTGAGTTTTTTCCAGCACCCGTTTTATCCGTACAGCGACGTCGAGTCCTACACGGATACGCGCGTCAACGTGCCCGTGCCAGCCCGCTCGAAGGGCGATGCCGTGCGCCAACTGGTGCTTGACCACTGGCTGCCGGCACTGCACCGGCAGCAGCCGCAGATGATTTTCATTTCCGCCGGTTTCGATGCCCACCGCGAAGACGATGTGGGCGGCATGGGCCTGGTGGAGGCCGACTACACGTGGCTGACGCAGCAAATGATGGCCGTGGCCAATCAGTATGGCAAGGGTCGCATCGTCAGCTGCCTCGAAGGGGGCTACAACCTGTCGTCGCTGGGCCGCAGCGTGGCGGCGCACGTGAAGGCGCTGGCGGAGCTGTAACGCTGCAGCGAACTACAGCAAGCTAGGAAGGCTGCTGGAATTGGTGTGGCGGTGGGTCTGGTAGTCGAGCGCGTCGCCGGCCATGAAGCGGCGCCAGGCTTGCGTGTAGACGAGCGATGATTTCTCCGCGTCGAAGCTGTCGAGCTGGAGCATGTCGCGGTGGTGCTTGATTTCATTGACCAATTGGTCATACAGCATTTGCAAGCCATAGCTGTCGGCGCTCTGGCGTTTCAGGCGCTCTTTCAGCTGCGCCACTTGCCCCTGTAACTGCCGGCATTCCTTCTTCCAGTCATTGCGCGGCATGCGCTTGGGCGCCATGCCAGTGTGTTCCATCATCATATCGACCTATCCCCATCGCGTATCTCCCTGCACCTGCCGGAGCCAGCCTGGAAATAATTGCTTTTCATTTAAGAGGCGATATTAGAGCATACTTTTTTATTGCTTGCAGTAAATATGAAAATCCTTGTGGAAATATTTTGCCCGGCTTCCCGGGGCGTATCACTGGCGCTGCGCCGCCTTCAAGGGCGCTGCGGGGGCGGCTTCGGCCAGGTGGCCGTCGTCGGCGTAAGTGAGTGTCAGCAGGGTATTGTCGTCCCAGCTCTGGTCATGCAGCGGCGGCACGTAGCGCTGGCGGTCTTGCGTGACGCGGATCTCCAGCGCGCGCTCGCCCGAGCGCGCCTGCACGGCGGCGAGGTTGCGCGGCACGGGATACAGCACGTGGATCAGCGACGAGTGGCACGGTCCGCCCGCCAGGCGGAACAGGTTGCGCCGCACAAACGGCAGCTGGTCCTGCTCGACGGCCCAGCGGATTTCGCATTCCAGGCGCAAGTCGCCCAGGCGGCGCACGTTCGCGGGCAGTCCCGGCGTGTGGATGTCGGCGCGCCAGCGCAGGGTGTCGCGCTTCTTGTTGCTGACCAGGTCGGCATTCGCATCGTAGGCCGTCTTGTCGCGCGTCAAGGTGAAGCCGCCATCGGCCGCCAGCGGCACGGGGATCGACAGGTTGTCGGCCGACAGGTGCAGGGTCACGCCATCGAGCCTGGCCTGGGGCGTGGCGGGGACCAGCATGAAGCGCAGCGGCGCGCCCGGCGCCAGGCGCTGGTGGTCGGCATACGCGTCGAGTCCCTTGAGCATGGTGCGGTAGGGGCGCAAGTCAGGATCGCGCGTGCTTTGCACGTCGACAACCTGCTGTATTTCCTGGCTGGCCGTGTCGCCAGGCACCGCCGTTGGTTCCTGGGCCAGGGCGGGCAGCAGGCAGGCGCAAAGGGGGGCGAGGAGGAAAAAACGGGGAAGATGCATGGAATGCGTGCCAGGTTAAGCGTGCAATGGGGAAACCGGCCAGGCTGGACGGACTGCGGATCTTATCATTCAAGTAACTGCCAAATTATCACCAATTGTCTCGTTCGCGTCGCACGGCTGGCGCTGGCGGCGGAAAATGCGACGTCGTGGCGGCAACCACGTAAAATAGCGGATTGACTGAACGAACTGAAGGCAAGAGCATGGCGATACAATGGTACCCAGGACACATGAACGCGGCCCGCAAGAAAGCGGCCGAGACCATGGAAAACACCGACCTGGTGATTGAAGTGGTGGACGCGCGCCTGCCGGCAGCCAGTTGCAATCCCATGGTGGACGAGTTGCGCCTGTTCCGCCAGCGCCCTTGCCTGAAGATCCTCAACAAGACCGACCTGGCCGATCCTGCCGCCACGGCCGCCTGGGTCGCCTATTTCAATGCCCAGGAAGGCGTGACCGCGTACGCGATGACGACCAAGAAGCCGGGCGACGTGGCGCGTATCCCTGAGCTGGCCAAATCGCTGGCGCCACACCGCGGCGTGCCAACGAAACCGCTGCGCATCATGATCATGGGCATCCCCAACGTGGGCAAGTCGACCCTGATGAATGCGCTGCTGAAAAAGCGCGTGGCCAAGGTGGGCGACGAGCCTGCCGTGACCAAAATGCAGCAGAAATTGTATCTGGACAAGAACACCATCCTCGTCGACACGCCCGGCATGCTGTGGCCGAAGATCGCCATCCCCAGCGATGGCCTGATGCTGGCGGCCAGCCACGCCATCGGCTCGAACGCGCTGATCGAAGAAGAAGTGGCCGTGTTCCTGGCCGAGGAATTGCTCAAGCGCTATCCGGCCTTGCTGGCGGCGCGCTATGGCACCAAGGTCGATGAAGTCGACGCCATCGGCGTGGTTGAAGGCATCGCCGCCAAGCGCGGTTTCCGCATCAAGGGCGGCGATTACGATTTCGAGAAAGCCTCGCACACCTTGCTGCTCGACTACCGCAGCGGTATCCTCGGTCGTATCTCGCTGGAAACGCCGGAGACGCGCGCGGCCTTGCTGGCCCAGCACGCGGCCGAGATGGCGGAAAAAGCGGCCATAGCGGCAGCGATTGCCGCCGAAAAAGCAAAAAATGCGGCGCGCGGCAAGCGCGGCACGTAATTCAAGCGACAGCCATGCAAAAAGCGCCGCGACATCACTGTCGCGGCGCTTTTTTCATGCGCTGCCCGATTATCCGAATTTGAAACTGGTCACCGCCAGCGCGCCAAAGAAATCGTCCTCGTGGTACACCACGTGCGCCGCTTCCTGCTCGGCCGCACCGAGCGCCACCATCAGCGGCAGCAAGTGATCTTCCTGCGGATGGGCCTGGCGCGCGCCGGGGGCCTGGTCCCAGGCCAGCAATTGCTCCAGCCTTTGTTCTGGCGGCAAGGCCATCGTCTGGCGCAGCCAGGCGTCGAACTGGTGCGAGGCGACGGCGCCCGCCTGGCCGAACTGGCGCAGGTTGTGATAACTGAGGCCGCTGCCGAGTATCAGCACGCCTTGCCGGCGCAGGCTGGCCAGCGCGCGGCCCACCTCGACGTGGGTGAGCGGATCGTAGCCGTGTTTCAGCGACAATTGCACCAGCGGCATGTCGGCTTGCGGGTAGATGGGGAACAGGGCGCTGAAGGTGCCGTGATCGAAACCGCGTTCGTGGTCCAGGCGCGCCGGATGGCCAGCCGCATCGAGCAACTGTTTTACCTGCGCCGCCAGTGCCGGCGCGCCCGGTGCCGGATACTGGATCTGGTAGGTATGCGGAGGAAAGCCCGAATAGTCGTAGATCATGCCTGGCTGCGGACTGGCCGAGACGAGGAACTGCGGCCCTTCCCAGTGCGCCGTGACCACCAGCACGGCTTTCGGGCGCGCACCGATCTGGCGCGGGATATCCTGCAACGACGCTTCCAGCACGTCGTAGCGCCCGCCGAACTGCTCTTTCATGAACGGCCACGGGCCGCCGCCGTGCGACAGGAAATAGGTGGGGAAAGTGTGCTCTTGCATGGCGGCTCCGGAGTGGAATGACTGATGCTATCGATGATAGTCATGCGCGGTCAGTTGATCAAGATCGCAATTATTGATATATCATTTCCATTTTGTTGATGATGGGATGGTCATGGATACCTTGCGCAGCATGCGCGTGTTTCGCGCCGTGGTGGAACTGGACAGCTTCGTGCGCGCCAGCGAGCGCCTCGATCTGTCGCCGGCCATGGTCAGCAAGCACGTGATGCACCTGGAACGCCACCTGGGCGCGCGCCTGCTGAACCGCAGCAGCCGTCACCTGAGCCTGACGGAAATCGGCAAGGTGTACTTCGAACAGTGCCGCGACATGCTCGACAACCTCGACGAGGTGGAAGCGACGGTGGGCCGCACGACGGTGGTGCCGCGCGGCATGCTGCGCCTGAGCGCGCCCGTCTGGTTCGCCAACGCCATCTTTACGCGCACCCTGGTGGCTTACCGCGAGCGCTACCCGGAAGTCACGTTTGACATCGACCTGAGCGGCCGCGTGGTGAACCTGGTGGAAGAGGGTTTCGACCTGGCCCTGCGCGTGAGCCAGGCCCCATCGCCGACGCTGATCGCGCGGCCCATCGGCAGCATCGCCTTTCACCTGGTGGCCGCGCCCGCCTACCTGGCGCGCGCGGGCCAGCCTGTGGTGCCGCAGGATCTGGCGCAGCACGCCATGATCAGTTATTCGCTGTTGTCAAATGGCAATGAATTGACGTTTGACGGCCCGCAGGGACGCGAAACGGTGAAGTTTACGCCCGTGCTGCAATGTAATAACGAAAGCCTGCTGCATGCGGCCGCGCTCGACGGCATGGGCATCGCCCTGCTGCCATCGTGGCAGACGGATGCGGACCTGGCGGCGGGGCGGCTGGTGCGTCTCTTCGATGGCTACCAGTTGGCGGGCGGCAAGGTGTACGCCGTCTACACGAGCCGCCGCTACCTGTCCTCGAAAGTGCGCACCTTCATCGACTTCCTGGCCGATGAAGGACGCCTGGGCAGCTGACGGCCTCAGCGGCGCGCGCCGTGCGTATAATGATTCGCTTTTGCCATCCTCCCGTTTCACTACCGTGCGTGCCCCGGTAGCGTACCGAGCTTGCCGCCATGATGCCTGCCCCTCCCGCCCTGACCATCGCCACGCGCACCTTGCTGCTGTGCGCCCTGGCCATGCCGGCGTGCGCACAGCAAGGCGCGGCCGGCGTCACGCATGGCGACTTGTCCACCGAACTGGCGCAGGGTGGCCAGCACAGTGTGCGCGGCGCCCTGTCGCGCGAGCAGGACGGCATGACGCTCGATCTGGCCGTCGACGGGCTGCGCAATGGCAATTACCGCGATGGCAGCGTGTTTCACCAGCGCGGCTTCAACGGCGGCGCGGAATGGAAGCTGCGCCAGGGGCGTTTCGGCTTCAGCGCCGACCAGTTGAACCAGGACACCCGCTATCGCGCGCCCGAGGCGCCGTTCCTGGCCTTGCTGGCGGCCCGCCCGGAAGACCTGTACCGCTATGAAGTGCGGCGCGCCAGCGCCTTCGTGCAGCGCTATGTGGGCAATGTCGAGCTGGGCGTGGAGCTGTCGCAGCGGGAAAAGCGCGCCACCGCCCAGTATGCGGGCGAGGCGGGCAGCAGCGAATCGCGGTACAGCAGCCGCCGCCGGCAACTGGCGCCCCGCATGCGCCATTACGGCAAGGTGGGCGGCGTGGGCACGGATACGGAAGTGGGCCTGGACCTGATGCAGTGGGAGCGGCGCTCGGACCGCGATGGCGATGGACGGCGCCGCCAGTACTCGCGCGCGCTGCTGCTGCGCGAAGAGCTGGCGTTCGGCGGCCCATATGCGCCGCGTCTGCTGCTGGGCTTGCGGCATGAACAGTTCCAGCTCGATCCGGCCGACATGCCCGCCGGCGGCAGCGACTGGGAAAACCAGAACGCCTGGGACGTGCAGGGCAGCCTGCAGCTGCGCCCGCAGCTGAGTGTGTACGCCAAGGCCGCGCGCAGCTACCGCATCGATGACGATGGCTATACGCGCGCCGGCTACCGTCCCCTGGCGGGACAGCTGCGGCGCGAAACGGAGGTGGGCGCTACCTTCGGCGACGCGGCGCGCAGTGCTTCCGTGCGCGTCTTCAGCGAGCGCCTGAGCAATCAGATCGTCTTCGACCAGAACCTGGGCCAGCTGGGCTTTGCGGGCAACCTCGACCCCTCGCGCCGCGACGGCATCGCCATCGAGGCCAGCCTGGCGCTGGCGCGCGACTGGCGCCTCGACGCGCAGCTGCGCCAGGTGCATGCGCGCTACGACGATTACACCTACGACGGCCCGGATATCGCCCTCGTGCCCAAGACCCTGGCCAGCCTGCGCGTGTACTGGACGGGGCCGGCCGGCGCGAGTGCCGACGTGGGCGTGCAGTGGCTGCGCGCCCTGCGCTATGGCCCCGATTTCGCCGGCAGCTGCCTGGCGCAAGTGCCCGCGTTTGCCACCTTGGACGGGCGCTATGTGCGCAAGCTCGGCGCCTGGGAGCTGGAACTGGCCGGCAGCAATCTGGCCAACCGCCGCCATTACGGCGATGCGCCTGGTTGCCACTCCAGCATTTACCTCAACGATGCGCGCCAGCTGCGCGTGTCGGCGCGCTACCATTTCTAAGGCAGGGGCGCAGCGGGGCTTAAATGCGGCTTAAGCGGGCGCCAAGCGGGGCGACAAATACGGCTTTTTTCCGCCCGGGCTTCATCGACCGGCGCAAAAAGTGGTAATCTCGCCCCGTTCACGACCACTTTATGATGAAGGATTATTATGCGTTTTCTGCGTTTCTTGCGTCCCCTGCTTGCCGCCGTCACCCTGGTGGCGGCCACCGGCGGCGCCATGGCTGCCGATACCGGCTTTACCACGCTTCCGACGCCAGTGCGCACGGACACGGGCAAGAAGGTGGAAGTGGTCGAGTACTTCATGTATTCCTGCCCGCATTGCTACGCGCTCGATCCGTTGATGCACGACTGGGTCAAGAAGCAGGGCGACAAGATCGCCTTCCGCCGCATCCACCTGGCCTTCTCCGGCCCGAAAGACCCGCAGGCGCACGCGTATGCCACCCTGGAAGCGATGGGCCAGCTGGACCAGTTCCACGACAAGATCTTCCGCGCCATCCACGTCGAGCGCAACCGCCTGAACCGCGATGACGCCATCCTCGACCTGCTGGTCAAGAACGGCATCGACAAGGCGAAATACCTGGACATGTTCAATTCCTTCGGCGTGCAGACCAAGCTGAAACGCAACGAGCAGCTGATCGCCGCCAGCAAGATCGACAGCGCGCCGACCATCGTCATCGACGGCCGCTTCGTCACGTCGCCGTCGCAGCTGTCGCGTCCGGGCCAGTCCGAGCCGCAGACCCAGGCGGCGACCCTGCGCGTGATGGATGAACTGGTGGCGCGCACGCTGAAAGAGCGCGCGCCCGCGCCAGCGAAGAAGTAAGCGCAGAGCGCCATGAAACAGCTGCCCTGGACTTTGTGCGTACTGGCCCTCGCCCTCGTGGCGTGGCTGGCGCTGGCCGTCGTCAACGTGGAAAACCAGCGCAATGCGCTGGTGACCAAGGCGTGCGTGGACCCCGCGTTCAAGAACGAGGTCGATGCGAAATGCCTGGCGTCCGTGCAGTCGCGCGAACACTGGTGGCAGCATCTGACCTACGCCATGACGCACTTCAGGAATTGAAGGCGTTTGCATGAAAAACCCGCTGCGCGCGGGTTTTTTTTCGTCCGCGTATGATGCAGCCACAAGCAGCCACAACCATCCCGGAGGAACGATGAAGGAAGTGATCCTGATTACCGGCAGCAGCCGCGGCATCGGTGCGGCGACTGCACAGCTGGCGGCGCGCCAGGGCTATGCCGTCTGCGTCAACTATGTGCGCGATGCGCGGGCGGCCGAAAACCTGTGCGCGCGCATCGTCGCTGGCGGCGGCGAAGCGATCGCCGTGCAGGCTGACGTCAGCGATGCGCAAGACGTGGAACGCCTGTTTGCGCAAGTCGATGCGCGCCTGGGCACCTTGACGGCGCTGGTCAACAATGTGGGCGTGCTGGAGCAGAAATGCCGGCTGGCCGACATTTCCGTGCAGCGCCTCGAGCGCGTGTTGCGCACCAACGTGATCAGTTATTTCCTGTGCTGCCAGCAGGCCGTGCGGCGCATGTCGACGGCCAATGGCGGCCAGGGCGGGCGCATCGTGAATGTCTCGTCGGTGGCCGCGCGCCTCGGCTCCCCGGGCGAATACATCGATTACGCGGCCTCGAAAGGCGCGGTCGATACCTTGACCCTCGGGCTGGCGAAGGAAGTGGCGGCCGAAGGCATCCGCGTCAACGGCGTGCGGCCCGGCATCATCTATACGGACATCCACGCGTCTGGCGGCGAACCGGGACGGGTGGCGCGCCTGGCGTCCGGCGTGCCGATGCAGCGCGGCGGCGAGCCGGAAGAAATCGCCGACGCGATTCTGTACTTGCTGGGGCCGGGCGCGACGTATGTGACGGGCAGCATCCTCGACGTGGCGGGCGGGCGCTAAAAGTTACGCTTTGGCCGGCGCCGAATGGGGCGTGATCACCACGGTGCAGGTGGTGCCGGCCACCAGCAGTTGACCTGCTGGCTGCTCGTCGATGTGGATGCGCACGGGCACGCGCTGCGCCAGGCGCACCCAGTTGAAGGTGGGATTGACGTCGGCCAGCAGTTCGCGGCCCGTGGCGGCGTCGCGGTCGGTGATGCCGCGCGCGATGCTCTCGATGTGGCCATGCAGGGTGCCGCCGCTCATCAGATTCATTTCCGCCTTGTCGTCCTGCGCCAGCATGCCCAGTTTGGTCTCTTCGAAGTAGCCGACGACATAATATGAGGCGCTGTCGATGACGGCCAGCTTGGGGGCACCGACGGCGGCGAAATCGCCCTTGTGCACGTTCAGGTTGGTCACGTAGCCGCTGACGGGGGCGCGCACGGTGGTGCGCTCCAGGTTCAATTGCGCCAGCGCGCGCGCGGCCACGGCGGCCTGTACTTGCGAGGTAGCCGAGCTGGCGGCGAAGGCGGCGCTTTCGCGGCTTTCCGTCGAGATGATGCTGGCGTCCAGGCCGGCGCGCCGCTGCGCTTCCTTGCCGCGGCGGCCTTGCTCCGTCCTCTGCGCCGCCAGCACGGCGTCGGCCTGCGCCAGCGCGCTGGCATAGCGCTCCTTGTCGACGACGAACAGCACATCGCCTTTGTGTACCACCTGGTTGTCGCGCACCAGCACGTCCGTGACGGTGCCGGCCACGTCGGCGCTGATGTTGACGATGTCGGCCTTGATGCGGCCGTCGCGCGTCCACGGCGACGCCATGTAGCGGTCCCAGACGGTCTTGCCTATCCACAGGGCTGCGGCCAGGAGCAGTAGGGTGATTGCATAGCGGGTCAGTTTGCTTACCATGTCGGCAGCCTTTCCTTGATGGGGTTGAACATTTTTTTTATTTGACGGTTATTGGTACAGCGATAAAGCCAGCGCGCCGAAGATGGCGATGAAGATGCACAGCCGCGCCAGCGACGGGTGCCACACCATGCGGTATACGCCCAGCCAGCCCAGCACGCGGTCGAGCAGGGTTTGCAGGCCGATGCTGAGGATGAACAGGGGCAGCAGGGTAGGAATCAGAATTCCGAACAGGGCGAATTCACGCGGCATGGTGGTCTCCGGCGCCAGGCGCCATATGGTCGAGTAATGAGGTGTAGATCGAATGCAGGTCGGCCAGCGCCGTCTGCAGACGCGCGCTGCGTTCGGCGCTTGCATCGACTTCCGCCTGGGCTGCGCGCACCACGGCGCCCGCCTGCAGGGTGGCGGCCAGCGCCGCTTGCAGTGCCGTGTCGCTGCGCGTGCGCAGCCAGCCGGCGATGTGTTCCACGCACTGCTGCAGCGCGTGGCGCGTGGCGCCCGGGCGGGCGGTCGCGATCAGTTCGCGCAGCTCGATCACCGAGTGGCCGATTTCCAGCAGGGTCAGGGCCTGGCGCACGACGGCGCGCGTGGCCACGCCCGGCGCCGGTCCGGCCGCCGCATTGAGCTGGCTGAGCAGGTCGCGCACGCGGTTGTCGAAGCGGTGCTTGACTCTTCGCGCCGGCGCCGTGCACGCATGCAGCGCTTCGCGCCACAGGGCGCGGCCGATGTGGTCCTTGTGGCCCATCGTGTGCTCGGGCAGCAGCACGGCAAACACGAGGGCGGCCAGCATCAGGCCGACGATCAGCGCCATGCCCGTGTTCAAAAAGGCTGCGCCATCGACATGCATCAGATTCGTCGGCGCCATCTGCGTGATGAAAGTCGACACGCCCAGGCCCACGCCCAGCTTGGCGGGATTGGTCATCAGGTACAGGCCGACGGCGAGGAACGGTGTAAAACTCAGTACCAGCATGGGGAAGCCGTCGCCGTGCACCAGCACGAAATACACGCACACGAGCGAGAGCGGCATGGCGATGAAAAAGCCCGTCAGCACTTGCCGGATCATCATGATGGGGCGCGGCGAGGACGAGGCCAGCGCGCAGAACACGGCCGCCATCAGCATCGCCGTGCTGGCGTAGGGCCAGGCGAGGAAGTAGGCGCCCAGCGCCAGCAGGGCCAGGCTGATGGCCGCGCGCGCGCCGCTGGCGATGACCAGCGCGGGCGGCGTCTTCGGCGCGTACGCCTGCGGCGTGCTCACTTCGAGCGGCGTGTCGTGCACGAGGCTGAAATACACTTCGTGAAAACGGCTCATGTCGCGCGCGAAGCGTTCCAGCAACTCGCACACGGTGTCGAAGTCGATGCGCTGCGCATGCGCGACTGGCGCCGCTTCAATATCTGTGCGCGCCTGCGCCAGCGCCGTTTGCAGATACCGCTGCATGGTGTCGAGCGAGTCTTGCGACGGCGTGGCCTGCAGCGCCTCGGCGACGATGGCGTACAGGGGCGCGCACGCCTGCATGACCCGGGTTTCGCCATCGCGCTGCAGGCGGTCGAACAGGCGGTGGAAAGTATAGAAGGTGGTCAGCGCCGTCATGAAGGTGGCGTTGAAGGCGTGCAGCTTGCGGTTTTGCGCACGCACGTGACCCACTTTGCTGGTGACTTCGAACAGCGCGGCCGAGCGGCCCAGTTCCAGCGCCGCCACGTCGGCGGCAAACTGCAGATGCGTCAGCTCCACCTGCGCCGGCGTGAGCTGTTGCTGCAGCACGTCCTGGCAAAAGGTCAGAAACTTGCCATAGCGCGCCTGCACCGTGCGCATCACCTGCGTGCCCTGGTGGCGCGGCAGCAGCACGCTGGAGACGACGGCCGAGCAGATGATGCCCAGGCCCACTTCGGCCACGCGCGTGACGGCCAGCGAGAACACCTGCATCGGTTGCTCGATGGCGGGCAGCACGATCATGCAGGCCGTGTAGCCGGCCAGCACATACACATACGACTGGGCGTTGCGGTGCAGGGCCGAGCCGCTCGTGCACAGGCCCACCCACAGGGCCAGGCCGGCGAACAGCAGCACGGGCTGCTGCGGGAACAGGCCGATCAGGGTCAGCGCGGCCGTGCATCCGAGCAGGGTGCCGCACAGGCGGTAAAAGCTTTTTTCCAGCACCATGCCGCTGCTGGGCAGGGCCAGGATGATGGTGGTGGTCATCGCCGTGCTGGGCGAATCGAGGCCCAGGCGGTAGGCCAGCCACAGGGCGCAGAACGCGGCGATGAGGGTCTTGCCGACGTAGATCCAGCGCTCGCCTTCCGTCGTGCGCCAGTCTTGCAGCGCCAGCGCCAGCCAGCGGGCCGCCCGGCTCAGGGGGCCATATGTAGGTGTTGTGGCTGGCGTCATCGATAGGCTATCAGTTCTGGTTGTTGAGATTATTCAGGTTGCGCAACTGGCGCACGTACAGCTTGTCGAGCACTTGCAGCTCTTCTTGCGTAAAGCCCTCGTACAGGGCCGAGGTTTCCTGGTACACGTCGGGCAGCGCCGTTTCGATCAGCGCGCGGCCCTTGTCGGTCAGCGAGATCATCACCGAGCGGCGGTCGCCGGGGCGCGTGCCACGGTGGATCAGGCCGCGCGTTTCCAGGTCGTTGCACACGCGCGTCAGGTTGGCCGGCTTTTCATGGCACGCCATGCCCAGGGTGCAGGCGTTCGAGGTTTCGTCATCCGTGCCGTACAGCACGGCCAGCACCATGTAGCTGGCATCGACCAGGTCGTGCTTTTTCAGCGCGGCATTGGTCAGGTCCTTCATGCCTTTTTGAATGTGGTACGTCATGCGCAACAGGCGCATCAGTTCCATGGGGAAGCCTGGCATGCGCGTGCGGATGTTTTGCAGCCGCTTGGAGGTGGCGTCAAAAGCGGTCATGTCAATTCCTTCATGTGTGAATAAAGTGCCGATTGTATCTTGTTGAGCTAGGGCAATGCCAGGATTGCAAGCTCAGATCCCGCCTCCCAGTGCATTCATCAAGGAAACGTAGAGATCGAGCTCGCGCGCCCCATTTTGCGCCTGCTGCTGTTCTTCCGCCAGCAGTGCCACTTGCGTGTTGAGCATGGCGATGGCGTCGCTCATGCCCGCCTTGTAGGCCTTTTCCGCCAGGTCGCGTGCGCGCTGCGCCGTGGCCAGCGCCTGCACGGTCAGCTGGTGCTGCTTTGCCAGCGACTGGGCGCGGGTGACGGCGTTGGCCACGTCCGACATGGCGTTGATGACGGTGGCGTTGTACTGCTCCACGGCGCCGTCGTACACGGCCGTCTGGCTGCCCAGCTGGGCGCGCAGGCGGGCGCCGGCAAAGATGGGCAGGCTCAGCGCGGGCGAGATGCCGCGGATGTCCGAGTTGGCGTCAAGAAAGTGGCTGAAACCGAAGGCCTGGAAGCCGGCGAAGGCCACCAGGTTGACGTTCGGGTAGAACTCGGCCTTGGCGGCGTCGATGCGCTGCGCCGCCGCTTCCACGCGCCAGCGCTGGGCGGCGATGTCGGGACGGCGGCCGATCAGGTCGGCCGGCAGGGCGGCGGGAATGGCCAGCGGCTGGTCCAGGCGCAGCACGGGACGCGTGAGCGCCGCACCGGCGGCCGGACCCTTGCCCGCCAGCGCGGCCAGCTGGTTGCGCAGCAGGGCCAGCGACTCGGCCGACTGTTCCAGCTGGCGGCGGCCGGCGGGCAGGGTGGTTTCGATTTGCGCCACGTCGATATCGGTGCCGATGCCGGCCGCCTTGCGCTGGCGCGTGATGTCGAGGATGCGGGCGCGCTGCGCCAGGCTGCGTTCGATCACGTCCTGCACCCGGAACTCATACGACAGTTGGATATAGGTGCGCACCAGCGCCGTTTCCAGCGCCAGGCGGGCCATCTGCGATTCGGCCGATGCCAGTTGCACGTCGCCCAGGGCTGCGGACAGGGCGGCGCGGTTGCGGCCCCACAGGTCCAGGTCGTACGAAGCGGTGACGGTGGCCTGGTTGCGCCAGGCGTAATTGCCGGCCAGCGGCGCCGGCGTGCTGCCGTGCTGCGAATACAGTTCGCGGTTGATGGAGACGGATGCGTCGGCCTGCGGGCGGGTCTTGTCTTCCGCCGCGCCGGCCAGCGCCTCGGCCTGGCGCACGCGCGCCTGGGCGCCGCGCAGGGTGGGGCTGTCGGCCAGCGCCTGCTCCATCAAACGGTTCAATTGGGGGTCGTGCAAGTCTTGCCACCATTGCGCGCGCGGCCATTGTATGGCGGCGCTGGCGGCGGCATCCATGGCCTGGCTGGCCTGCAGTTTATTGGCGTCGAGCATGGCCGATTGCGGCGCGATATGGCCCATGTCGGCGCAAGCGCTCAAGGCAAGGATCAGGCTGGCGGCAAGCAGACGGCGGTGCAGGGACATGCAGGGACTCCGGGGTGGATGGTGTCGGGGTGTGGCTGGGGAAATCACAGCTCGCCGCGGCAGCTTCGGGAGTGGCCCGAGTGCTACGCCGCAACTGAGTTGTTACTGACTGAAACCGGCTGACTGGTTTCTTATTTCGCGACGTGCCTGGTCGTTTGCGCGACATCAAAGTCCGCTTCCGTTTGCGGGATCAGGCCAGCCTTGCGGGCGGCGTAGAACTCGGCCATGACTTGTTCGCGCGTGACGTTGCTGGCGGCGGTGGCCGGCATTTTCGGGTAGTCGACTTCGCTGGTGGCGATTTCGCCGGCGTTGCGGGCACGGATGTATTCGGCCGTGACTTGCTCGCGCGTGAGTTGCTGGCTGGCAGCGGCTGGCGCGGCGCTTTGGGCAAAAGCCGAGGTGGCGGTGGTGATGGCAAACAATGTTGCGATCAGTGATTTGGCTTGCATGATAAGACTCCAATATGTGCATGATGGCTGGGTGGATGGGCCGGCTCGCCACGTACCGGTCGGTTCGGCGGCATGGCGCTGGTGGGCGCCGTGCCGCCGATGAAGCAATTTCTGGATGAGAAGATGCTTACTTGAATTAACTATAGCAATGAATAGTACATTTGTGAAGTAATTTATGAAAATAGTTGTGCGATGCCGCAATTCCCCGGGGGAAATGCCGTGCAGGCGTGCGCCGCTGGCCGGTCCAGGGGAGTAAGCTGTTTTTCTGATCAACGGGAGTCAGTCATGAGCAACAGCACACTCGATCCGGACAATTTGCCCGTCACTCCCGACCGCGTTCTGGGCAGCGGTCACGGCAAGGGCGCGCTGGGACCGAGCGACAGTTCCGACAGCGGCAGCGACATGCAGGGCGTGCCTGGTCAGGATGCGGAAGAGCTCGACAACGACAGCGATGCGGCCGGCACGGGCGAGCGGGCCGGCGTGGAGCCGCACAACGGGGTAGCCGATGGCGGCGACATCGACGTCGATCATGTGGAACGCCTGGCGCCCGTACCGCCGGCAGAGGAAGGCGAGGACGAATTGCCTCCACGAAGTACTGTCCCTCCTGCGCCATCAGCGTAAAATGCAGGCAAGCCGGCGTGCGCGCCGCCATGGCCAGCCGGCCGGCACAGGATAGGATGTCAGAGGATGCAAACGCAGATGTCGCAAGAGAAAGAAAAAGACTTGATGTTGATGTACCGCGAGACGCGGCCACGCGAGTTTTTTGGCGTAAAAAGTAACACCAATCACCTGGCCTGGAGTGTGCTGGTGGTGTTGCTGGCGCTGGCGTTCTGGCTCGTCGTGGCCCTGGCGGCGGCGGAGAACCAGCGCTATGCCCTGGCAACGAAGGCGTGCCAGGATCGCGTCTTCCCTGCGGAAATCGACACGTCTTGCCTGAAGCAGGTCAAGTCGCGCGATCACTGGTGGCAGCATGTGGGCCATGCGCTGGTGCGCATGGGCGCCTGAGCCGGGCGCACGCTGGCTGAACGACCTGGCTGAACCTGCGGCGGCAAGGGCCGCTGCGGTGATGGGGAAAGAGTGCGGGAGGCATCATGCCACGCGATCACTCGCGCGAGCAGCCGCAATGGCTGCTGGCGCGCCACAGTGCCTTGACGGCGCGCCAGTTGCTGCGCGCCTATGGCTTGCTATGCCTGTTTTCCCTGACGATCGCCGCCGCCTTTGCGCTGCGCGGCATCTGGACCATTCCCGTCTTTTCGTTCGCCGAACTGGGCCTGGTGGCCATCGCCTTGCAGCATTACCTGCGCCATGCGCGCGACTATGAGCACATCGCCCTGCGCGACGGCGAGCTGATCGTCGAACAGGTCAGCGCCGGCCACTGCCGGCGCCACCATTTTTCGCCGTGGCGCACGCGCATCGCGATGCCGCAAGGGCCGCGCCAGTTGATACACATCAACGATAGCGGTGCGGGCGGCGCGCAGGTGGACGTGGGCGTGTACGCGACGCCCGAACGGCGCCGGCAGGTGGCGCAGGAACTGCTGGCCCTGCTGCCCCCGCCCCTGTCGCCGCCAGCGCCGCCGTGAACGCCTTACACGGCCCGCGACGGGCCTTCCCACAGGTTGATATGGCCTTCGCGCGCCTGCACGTCGATGGCGGCCAATTCATCGGGCGTGAACGACAGCTGCTGCAGCGCGGCCACGTTTTCGCGGATTTGCGCGCTGCTGCTGGCACCGATCAGGGTCGACGTGACGCGGGGATCGCGCAGCACCCAGGCCAGCGCCATCTGCGCCAGGGTTTGCTCCCGCTGCGCGGCGATCTGGTTCAGCGCGCGCACGCGGGCCAGGTTTTCCGCGCTCAGGTGCTGTTGCGTCAGCGAACCGCCGCCAGGGCGGTTGACGCGCGCATCCTGCGGCACGCCGTCCAGGTACTTGTCGCTGAGCAGTCCCTGCGCCAGCGCCGTGAACGTGATGCAGCCCATGCCTTGCTCTTGCAGGGTGTCGAGCAAGCCGTCTTCCTCGATCCAGCGGTTGAGCATGTTGTAGGCCGGCTGGTGGATCAGACACGGCACTTTCCACTCTTTCAGCAGGGCGGCCGCCTCGGCCGTCTTTTGCGGCGAGTAGGAGGACAGGCCCACGTACAGTGCCTTGCCCTGCTGCACGGCGGTCGCCAGTGCGCCCATGGTTTCTTCCAGCGGCGTGTCGGCGTCGTAGCGGTGCGAGTAAAAGATGTCGACGTAATCGAGGCCCAGGCGCCGCAAGCTCTGGTCCAGGCTGGCCAGCACGTATTTGCGCGAACCGCCGCCCTGGCCGTATGGGCCGGGCCACATGTCCCAGCCCGCCTTGGTGGAAATGATCAGTTCATCGCGGTATGGTAAAAAATCGTCGCGCAGCAGCTTGCCGAAATTGCTTTCCGCGCTGCCATACGGCGGGCCGTAGTTATTGGCCAGGTCGAAATGCGTGATGCCCAGGTCGAAGGCCGTGCGCAGCATGTCGCGCTGCGAAGCCAGATGGTTGCTGTCGCCAAAGTTGTGCCACAGTCCCAGGGACAGCAGCGGCAGTTTCAACCCGCTGCGCCCGCAGGTGCGGTATGGCATGCTGTCATAGCGGTTTTCGGCGGCGTGGTAGGTCATGGCGTCTCCTTGTCAATGAATCGCCTATTCTGGCGCAAAATCAAGGTGTGTGTGTATGCGCCTTGCGCGCGACGGGACGCGCCTTACAATAGGCGTTGAGGAATCTCGCAAGGAGCGGTCATGGAAATCGAATTGAAATTGCTGCTGGCGCCGCAAGACGCGTCCCGGCTGCGCGCGCACCCGTTGCTGGCGCAGTCCGCGCAAGGACCATTGGTGCTGCAGATGCACGATATCTATGTCGATACGCCCGATTTGCAGCTGTGCCGCCAGCAGGCGGGCTTGCGCGTGCGCCAGGTGGACGGGCGCTGGGTGCAAACCCTGAAGGCGGGCGGCACGGTCAGCGGCGGCTTGCACAGCCGCCACGAATGGGAAGGCGAGGTGCCGGGGCCGCAGCCGGACCTCGCCGCGCTCGACGCTGCCATCGGCCGCAAGCAGCCCATCCGCGCGCTGCTGCGCCAGGATGCCATCCGCGACGCCTTGCGGCCCGTGTTTACCACCCGCATCGAGCGCACCGTCTGGCAGTTGCGCACGCCGCAGGGCGACCAGATCGAATGCGTGCTGGACCAGGGCGTCATTGAAAGCGGTGCGGACGGTGCCGATGGTGCCAATGGTGTCCTACACAGCGTGGCCGTCAGCGAGATCGAGCTGGAGTTGAAGCAGGGGCAGGCCGCCAGCCTGTTCGACGTGGCGCTGGCGCTGCTGCAGGAGGTGCCGCTGCAGCTGGGCCACATGAGCAAGGCGGAACGCGGCTACCGCCTCGCCGCACCGCAGCCTGTGCGCGCCGTCAAGGCGCAGCCCCTGGCGCTGGACGCGGCGATGTCGGTGGAGCAAGCGTTCCTGGCCATCGCCGGCAATTGCCTGGAACAGGTCAGCGGCAACCAGGATGGCGTGGCGGGGGGCGCGGATGTGGAAAGCGTGCACCAGATGCGCGTGGGACTACGCCGTTTGCGCTCGGCGCTGGGCATGTTCAAGTCCCTGCTGGCGCTGCCGGACGCCTTGAAGAGCGAACTCGACTGGTTGGGCGGCGCGCTGGGCGAGGCGCGCGACTGGGATGTGCTCGCTGGCAATACCCTGGCGCAACTCGACGGCGAGGCGCAAGCGGATGCGGCAGCGCTGGCGCAGGCAGCGCACGCGCAGGCACGCCTCAAGCATGTACAGGCCGCCCAGGCCGTCACCTCGGCGCGCTGCACGGCTTGCATGCTGGCCTTGCAGCGCTGGCTGCAGGCGCGCGCCTGGCGCGACAGCTGTTCCGTGCGCCAATTGCGGCGGCTGGACGCGCCCGTTTCCCCGTTTGCCCATGCTACCGTGCGCAAGGACCAGCGCCGCTTGATGAAGCGCGGCAAGCGCCTGTTGCATGCCTCGCCGCAGCAGCGCCACCAGGTGCGCATCGCGGCCAAGAAGACGCGTTACGCGACGGAATTTTTTGCCTCGCTGTTTGCCGCGCGCGCCGTGCAACCGTATGTGGGGCGCTTGTCGGCCCTGCAGGATGAACTGGGCTGGCTCAACGACGTGCAGGTGGCCGACCGGTTGCTGCAGCAATTGCCCGATGCCCAGGCCGACCAGACTGACCAGTTCGCCCAGGATGGGCTGCGGCTGCACGCGGCCTTCATCCGCGGCTATCTGGCGGCGCGCGCGCAGGCGCAGGGCACCGATGGCCGCATGCACAAGGCATGGCGGCGCTTCAAGGCGGCCCGTTTGCCGGCCTGAGTCCGCCGGAGCGTCAGGCCTGGCAGCTCGGCCCGGCTAGGCCAAGGGGCGTTGCAGCTGCCGCTCGAGGATGGCCAGCGGCGATTTGTGCGGGGCGGCCATGGCGCGTACGGGCAGCAACCAGGTTTGCTCCAGCGCATGTTGTCCCCGCAGGGCCGCGTGCGATACCGCGTCGCTGAAGACGATCCACGTCTGGCCCGGCGCGAACGCATGCGTTTGCTGCTCCACCTGCGCCTGGTAATCCAGATCGGCCTTCATGGCGTCGTGCAACTGCAGCATGTAGTGATCGTAGGGCGTGCGCCGCGACTTGGTGACGTGCAGCCATTGCAGCAGGGCTGCCAGAACGGGTTGCGGACGCTTCGCGACGGGTAAGAAATGCTGCGCCACCTGCTCGAAGGGCGCGCCCAGTTTCCACACGCGGGGAGCGCCGCGCGGATGGATGTTGGTGAAGACGCGCAGGATGCGCCGGCCTTGCGTGGGTGCGGAGGGGAAGCTGTCGACATGCAGGCGCGTATCGTCCTTGCGCCAGGATGTCGCCCGGCCGGCGATTTCCACGGGCCGAAAGCTGCCCTTGCCTTGCTGCAGATGGGGAACATAGCCAGGCAGCAAGCCGGCCAGCAAGCGCTGTGTGTGCCCCGCATAGCGCTGCATCAGCGCGGCCAGCAGGGACGCATCGCAGGCATCGTCGTGGCCGCGCACGCCGCGCGCCGGTTCCCAGCTGATGTTCTTGGCGCTGCCCGCCACGCCTTCGAGCAGCGCATGCTCTTCCTGTTGCAGGGGAAAGCCCAGAGCGGGCAGCCACACGACTTGCCCCTCTTCGAGTGCCTGCAGCGCCGCCGCCTGCTGCGCCGCGCTGCCGCTGGCGTCCCAGTGGCGCAGGGGAATGTCGATGAGTTTGCTCATGGCGCAAACGGGAAAGAAATCGGAGCGGTCAGTATGGGCGCCTGTCGCCCGCCGCCGTTTGCGCTGGCGCAGCTTCAGTTCACAATTTGCTGTTCTGACAGCCGGCACTGACGCATTCGCGCACGCGGTCTTGCAGGAATTGTGCGCGTTCGATGGTGGTCTGGGTGGCGCAATCGAGGTTGACATAGAAGCCAGACGCTTCGCGTTTGGAGCAGTTCTGGTTACGGTTGGCTATCCACGCCAACTGACCCGATTTCAGCTTTTGCTTGCCGCTGGCATCGAGCTGGGCGCTCAGCTTCTTGTAGTTGGCGTTGAGTTCCTTGTCCGCTTCCTGGTACACCTTGTTCAGGCAATACAGGCCGTCGAAGTCGTTGCGCGGCGTGTCGCAGGCCGAGTTGGCGAAGGCGGAACCGGAGGCAAGGACGAGCAGGGCAAGCATGAATTTTTTCATTGTTTTCTTTCAGCAAGGGATGGCGGCGAAGCTGGCCGATGAGCACGGGCGTGCACTTGCGTATTTTATAATATGCTGCATGCGGATCTTGTTCGTTTGACCAGTGCCTTCCACCGTTGCCTGCTTCGCGGACAAAAAAAAGCCCGCGCTCGCAAGCGCAGGCTTCTTTCCAGGACACGTCACTGCGGCGCAGGCCGCGGATGCGTGCGTTTTACGTTGTCAGGAACCGCTTACGCGAAGTTCTTGGCAACGAATTCCCAGTTGACCAGGCCCCAGAACGTTTCCACGTACTTGGCGCGCAGGTTGCGGTAGTCGATGTAGTAGGCGTGTTCCCAGACGTCGCAGGTCAGCAGTGGCTTGTCGCCGGTGGTCAAAGGGCAGCCGGCGTTCGAGGTGTTGACGATGTCGACGGAACCGTCGGCCTTTTGCACCAGCCAGGTCCAGCCCGAACCGAAGTTGCCCACGCACGACTTGGTGAACTCTTCCTTGAACTTGTCGAACGACGACCATTTGGCGTTGATCGCGTCAGCCACGGCACCGGTAGGAGCGCCACCGCCGGCCGGCTTCATGCCGTTCCAGTAGAAGGTGTGGTTCCATACTTGCGCCGCATTGTTGAAGATGCCGCCCGACGATTTCTTGATGATCTCTTCCAGCGACAGGTTCTCGAACTCGGTACCCTTGATCAGGTTGTTCAAGTTGGTGACATACGCCTGGTGATGCTTGGCATAGTGGTATTCCAGGGTTTCTTTCGAAATATGCGGCGCCAGAGCGTCCATTTCATACGGCAGTGGTGGCAGAGTATGTTCCATGTGATGTCCCTTTATGGTGAGTGTTCGGAGTCTTCCGGCCGGGGCCGGAGGGTTGAGCCTTGCGTGCTTGAACCAAGCATTCTTGCTGAACGAGCCACTATTGTAAAGCGGATGCGCCATTGCTGCAGATTCCCACACGCGTCGCGGATGCCGTCGGCGTAGTGATTCTCGTTCAGGAAAATATTGGTATATGGTGAAGCGTCAGCACCTTGAGAAACCGTAGCGAGCAAGCCCGATATCGGGTTGAGTAGCGCAGCTGTACAAAAAGTACAGCGAGCAACGCCGACCCGAGAGTGGGCTGCGCAGTAGGTTTATCATGGTGCAATCCTTAGCGGATGCGGCGCGTAGTCTCGCGCACGATCAGTTCCAGCGGCGGAATGGCCGCCTGCACGGCTTCGCCATTGATCAGTCCGAGCAGCGCTTCGGTGGCGATGCGGCCGATGTCGTACAGCGGCTGGTGGATGGTGGTCAGCGGCGGCGTCGTGTAGGACGAGCCGGGCAAGTCATCGAAACCGACGAGCGAGATATCGTCGGGCACGCGGATGCCCTTGCGGTACAGGCACAGGCGCACGCCGTAGGCCGACAGGTCGTTGGCGGCGAAGACGGCGCTGAATTGCTGCTGCGTATCGAACAGATGGTTCATGGCCAGCATGCCGCTGGCCTCGTGGAAATCGCCTTCCACCATCAGCTTCGGATCGATGGCGATGTCCGCTTCGCGCAGCGCGCGCTGGTAGCCCGTCAGGCGCTCGGCCGCATCCGTGTTGTTGGCCGGGCCGGAGACAAAGGCGATGCGGCGGTGTCCCAGTTCCACCAGGTGGCGCACGGCCAGGTAGGCGCCGTATTCGTTGTCGAGCTTGAAGCCGATGGCGCTTTTCGTCGCCAGCAGGCGGCCTGTCGAGACGATGGGGCGCTGCTGCGAGAAATCGAGCACGCTCTGATCCGAGATGCGTCCGGACAGCAGGATGATGCCGTCGACCTTGCGCGCCAGCAGCAAACGGATGCGGTCGGCCTCTTCCTGCGCATTCCAGTGCCCGCTGACGATGACGGACGCGTAGCCCGTGTCTTTCAAGCCATCGTCCACGCCGCGCAGGCTTTCATCGAAGAAGGGGCTGGAAATATCCTGCACCACGATGCCGATGGTCATCGAGCGGCCCTTTTTCAGACCCTGCGCCATCTGGTTCGGCGCAAACTTCATGTGCGCAATCGCCGCCAGCACGGCGTCGCGCTTGTCGTCGGAGACCCTGGCCGTGCCGTTCAGGATGCGCGAGACGGTGCTGGGCGACACGCCGGCTTGGCGGGCCACGTCGAGCAGGGTGGAAGGGGGAGCAGCGTGGGCGCTATCGTTCAAGGTGATTCCTGGGTATCAAGATGGCTGGTTGTCAGTGCTCTGAAAACCTTTTCAGTGAAAGATTACCATAAACGGCCGATAACGACCGCAGGCCGGGGTAGGTCGGGTTAGCCCGCAGGGCGTAAGCCGACACAGCGCAGCCAACAATGCGCAGGAACCATGCTTTTGCCGCCAACAATGCGTCGGATTACGCGCTCGCGCGCTAATCCGATCTACGTCTGAAAACGTTTTCATAAAAAGCCACAGTTTTTTTCAAGCGCCATTTTTCCCGCTTTTCATAGGAGAAGGGGCCGTGTCGGCAGCATGTCGGTCAGCCATCTTAAAATAAATGACAACTTTTTCGGTTGACTTGATTTTCTTTGCGGTGTTAAATGGACGCATGTTGTGAAAACGTTTTCAAGATAGAAGACGCTCAATAAACGGAGATGAAATAATGAAGTCAAGCATCCTTGGCGCCGCCCCCCTGGCCGCGCTGACCCTGGCCGCCAGCGTGGCCGCCGCCCCCGTCGCGCCGCCTGTGCCGGCGCTGGCCCCGGCGACCATCACTGTCGCCTCCTTCCCCGACCTGGACCGCGCCGTCAAGACGGCCTTGCCCCTGTGGGAAAAGCTGTACCCGCAAGTGAAGGTCAAGCTGGTCAGCCTGCAGATCGACGACCACCATAACTCGATGACGACGGCGCTGGCGGCCGGCGCGCGCCTGCCCGACGTGATGGCCATCGACTTCCGCTATGTCGGCAGCTTCGCCGAATCGAAGGGCATGGAAGACCTCTTGCTGCCGCCTTACGGGGCAGGGCAGTACCGCGCCCAGTTCGTGCCGTTCACCTTCGTGCAGGCGACCAGCTCGCGCGGCACCCTGGGCGCCATGCCGGCCGACCTGGGACCAGGCACCCTGTTCTACCGCAAGGACTTGATGGACAAGGCGGGCATCAAGGAAAGCGATTTGACGGCCTCGTGGGAGTCGTATATCGCGGCCGGCAAGAAGCTCAAGGCCGCCACCGGCACCTATCTGCTGGCCGGCGCCAGCGACCTGGCCGACATTGTCATCCGCGCCAATCTGAAGGATGGCGAAGGCATTTATTTTGGCGACAAGGGGCAGGTGCTGGTCGACTCGCCCCGTTTCGTGAAAGCCTTCGAACTGGCCAAGGCGGCGCGCGTGGCGGGCATCGACGCGCGCACCGTGGCCTGGACGGGTGAGTGGGCCGAAGGTTTTAAACGCGACAAGGTGGCCAGCCAGATGATGGGATCGTGGCTCAGTGGTCACCTGGCCAAGTGGCTGGCGCCGGCTTCTTCCGGCCAGTGGCGCGCGGCGAACTTGCCGGCCGGCGCGCTGGCGTCGTATGGCGGCTCTTTTTACGGCATACCGAAAAAGGCCAGCAACAAGGTGCAAGCCTGGGAATTCATCAAGTTCATGACCGTCAACAAGGATATCCAGCTGCACTCGCTGAAAGAGATCGGCGCCTTCCCGGCATTGACGGCGGCGTATGCGGACCCGATGATGGACGAGCCGCAGGCGTATTTCGGCGGCCAGAAAACGCGCCTGCTGGCGCGCGACACGGCGGCGAAGATTCCCGTCATCCGCGTCGACAAGTTCGACGCCGTGGCGCGCGACATCGTCAACATGGAACTGGAAAGCGTGCTGGCGCAAAACAAGGATATCAAGACGGCGCTGGCCGACGCCAAGGCCCTGATCACCCACCGCGCGCGGCGCTAGGAGCAGCATGACTACCTCCATGCCTTGTACCGAGGGCGCGCCCGCTGCTGCCGCGGCGCGGCCCGCCAGAAAGCGCTACAACATGAAGCAGTGGGCGCCGTACATTTTCATCAGCCCTTTCTTCATCCTGTTCGCCGTCTTCAGCCTGTTCCCGCTGCTGTTTTCGATCTACCTGTCGTTCAACCAGTGGGAAGCGGCCAGCGGCGTGGAAGCCATGCAGTGGGTGGGCCTGGACAACTACAAATATGCCTTGAGCGATCCGTGGTTTCTGCGCTCGCTGGGCAATACCGTGTGGCTGGCGCTGGCCTCGGGCGTGCCGCAGCACCTGGTGGCCATTCCGCTGGCGGCCTTCATCCACAACAGCTTCAAGCGCTCGCGCAACCTGGTGATCGGCATTTACTTTTTACCGTTCATCACCTCCAGCGTGGCCATCGCCATGGTCTTCAACACCCTATTCTCGCGCGACTATGGCCAGATCAATGTGCTGCTCCAATGGTGCGCCAGCCTGCCGCTGGTGGGCGGCTTGTTCCCGGCCGAATCGATCGACTGGCTGGGCAGCTCGCTGTTCATCAAGCCGGCCGTCGCCTTCGTCATTTTTTGGCGCTACCTGGGCTGGAACCTGGTGCTGTATCTGTCCGCGCTGCAGGTCATCCCCAAGGACCTGTATGAAGCGGCCACCATCGACGGCGCCTCGACGCGCCAGCAATTCTGGTACATCACCCTGCCGCAGCTGCGCCCCATGATCTACCTGGCCGTGACACTCACCATCATGGGCAACCTGCAGCTGTTCGAGGAGCCGTTCGTGCTGGTGGCCGAATCGAGCGGCGTGAGCCAGTCGGTGATGACGACGGCCATCTTCGTCTACAAGACGGCGTTTTCCTCGGGCGACTTCGGCACGGCGTCGGCCATTTCCTGGCTGCTGTTCCTCATCATCGCCAGCACCACCTGGGTGAATAACCGCATTTTCAGCCGCAATGAACGCAAGGAGAACCGATGAAAACCACCCGCTGGACGGCCTACGCCATGGTGGCCATCGGCGCCCTGATCATGGTCGCGCCGTTTTACTTCATGTTCGTCTTCGCCACGCACACGAGCGCCGAGATCTACAGCTTGCCGCCGCCGCGCTGGTTCGGCACGGCCCTGCTCAACAACATCGAGCTGCTGCAGGAGCGCCTGCCGTTCTGGCGCAACATCGGCATCAGCCTGTACGTGGCCCTGATGACCACCGCGCTGACCTTGTTCTTTTGTTCGCTGGGCGGCTATGCCTTCGCCATGTACGAATTCCGCTTCAAGCGGCCCTTGTTCACCCTGGTGATGGCGTCGATGATCATCCCGTCGTTCATGAACATGATCCCGACCTTCATGCTGATGGATTTCCTCGGCTGGCTGGACCAGCCGCGCGCCCTGTACGTGCCGGGAGCGGCCGGCGCGCTGGGTATCTTCCTGATGCGCCAGTACATCGGCACGGCCATTCCCAGGGACCTGATCGAGGCGGCGCGCATCGACGGCTGCGGCGAATTTGCCATCTACTGGCGGGTCGTGCTGCCGCTGATCGGCCCCGCCATGGGGACCCTGGGCCTGATCACCTTCATCAACTCGTGGAACAATTTCATCACGCCGCTGGTGGTCATGCGCTCGGTCGAGAACTATACGATCCCGCTGGCCCTGCGCAGCATGCAGGCGCCGAACAACACGGAGTGGGGCGCGCTGATGACGGGCGCCGCGATTGCCGTGCTGCCGCTGCTGCTGATGTTTTTTGTCGCCTCGAAACGCCTCATAGAAGGCCTGACGCAAGGCGCCGTCAAAGGCTGATGCACTCACTTATTTCAACCCCTCACACTGATACCACCACCATGCATAACGACGACAGCGATACCAACTTTCCCGCCACCTTCACCTGGGGCGTGGCCACCAGCGCCTACCAGATCGAGGGCGCGGCCGCCATCGACGGCCGCGGCCCGTCCATCTGGGATACCTTCAGCCACACGGAAGGCAAGATCATCGACGGCAGCAATGGCGACGTGGCCTGCGACCACTATCACCGCTACTTGGATGACGTGGAGCTGATCGCCAAGCTGGGCGTGAACGCCTACCGGTTTTCCATGTCCTGGTCGCGCGTGCAACCCACGGGCTCCGGCGCCTGGAACGAGGCCGGCTTTGCCTTTTATGCGCGCCTGCTCGACGCGCTGGCCGCCAAGGGACTCGACGCTCATCTGACCCTGTACCACTGGGACTTGCCGCAAGCCTTGCAGGACGAGGGTGGCTGGCTCAATCGCGCCACCTGCTACCACTTCGCCGTCTACGCGGCCGAGGTGGCGCGCCGCTTCGGCCACCAGGTCGCCAGCATCGCCACGCACAACGAACCGTGGTGCACGGCCGTGCTGGGTCACGGCACGGGCCAGTTCGCCCCCGGCATGGCCGACCCGGCCGCCGCCGTGCAAGTGTCGCACCACTTGCTGCTGTCGCACGGCCTGGCCATGCAGGCGATGCGTGCCGTGAATGTGCCGGCGAAACTGGGCATCGTGCTCAATCAATGGACGGCCACGCCGGCCACCGACAGCGCGCAGGACCGCGCGCTGGCCGAACTCGAATATGCGCGCTCGGTGCAGTGGTATATGGATGCCATCTTCAAGGGCCGCTACCCGGCGCTGGCCCTGAAACACCCGGATGCTTCTGCTTTAGCTATCTTTGAAAACGATTTCACAGATATCAAACAGCCCATCGATTTCCTCGGCGTGAACTACTACACGCGCGCTTTCATGAGTGCCGAGACGCCGCCGCGCAAGCCCGAGTGCAAGCTCGGCGTCAACGACATGGGCTGGGAGACCTATCCGCAGGGCTTGACGGAGCTGCTGGTGGGCCTGCACCGCGAATACCGGCTGCCGCCCGTCTACATCACGGAAAACGGCATGGCCGTGGCCGACAAGCCCGTCGATGGCAAGATCCACGACGCGCCGCGCATCGAGTACGTGCGGCTGCACCTGGACGCCTTGCGCGCCGTGATCGCGCAGGGCATCGACGTGCGCGGTTATTTCTACTGGAGCCTGATGGATAACTTCGAGTGGAACTCGGGCTACGCCAAGCGCTTCGGCATGCTGTACGTCGATTACGCCACGCAGCAGCGCAGCTTCAAGGACAGCGCCCTGTGGTACCGCGATTTTATTCTCGCCCAGCGCGCGTCCCATGCCGTTGCCCTGGTCGGGGAGCACTGACATGGCCGCCATTTCCCTGCGCGGCATCCGCAAGACCTACGGCGACGGCCCGGAAATCGTCAAGGGCCTGGACCTCGATATCCATGACGGCGAATTCATGGTCTTCGTCGGGCCGTCCGGCTGCGGCAAGTCGACCCTGCTGCGCATGATCGCCGGACTGGAAGACATCAGCGCGGGTCAGCTGCGCATCGGCGACCTGCTGGCCAACGACGTGGCGCCGGCCGAGCGGGGCATCGCCATGGTCTTCCAGAGCTACGCCTTGTATCCGCACATGACGGCGCGCGACAACATGGGTTTTGCCCTCAAATTGGCCGGTAAACCAGACGCCGAGGTGCGGGCGGCCGTCGGCAAGGTGGCCGAGATCCTGCAGATCACGCACCTGCTCGACCGCAAACCGAAGGCTTTGTCCGGCGGCGAGCGCCAGCGCGTGGCCATCGGCCGCTCCATCGTGCGCCAGCCCAAGGTGTTTTTGTTTGACGAGCCGCTGTCCAACCTCGACGCCTCGCTGCGCGTGCAGACGCGCATCGAGCTGGCCAAGCTGCACCAGGAACTGGGCACCACCATGATCTACGTCACGCACGACCAGGTCGAGGCGATGACGCTCGGTGACAGGGTCGCCGTCTTCCACGGCGGCCACCTGGAGCAGGTGGGCGCGCCTTTGGACCTGTACCGCCATCCGGCCAGCCAGTTCGTGGCCGGCTTCATCGGCGCGCTGCGCATGAACTTTTTGCCGTGCGCCGCCGTGCCGGCACTGGCCAGCGAACTCGGTGGCGAGGCCGGCATGCTGGTCGGCATACGCCCCGAGCATTTGCGCCTGGTGCCGCGCAATGAAGGCTACGGCGCCACGGTCACGCTGATCGAGCAGCTGGGCGACGCGCAGATCATCCACGCGACGCTGGACGGTCGCATCGACGGCGGCCCGCACGCGGTGGCCATCAAGCTGCATGGCGAGGCGCGCCACGCGCTGGCGCAGGGCAGCGCCATCGGCTTCGCGCCGGAAGAGGGCCATGCCTTTCTATTCGACACGGCCGGGCGCGCCGTGGCCACCCATTGACCCCGCACGGAGGCGACATGACTTCAGATTGACACCCCAAAAATGTGCAGCAATAGCCAAAGAGCTATGTGATCATCATTCAACCAGCGGTACAGGAGACAACAATAATGCAACAGCTCAAACGCAATACCATCGCCCTCAGCCTGGCGCATGCGACCTTCGCCCAGTTCATCTTGCTGGGCAGCGGCGCCGCGCTGGCACAGGACACAGCAGCCACGGACGCGGCAAAACCGGCAGCCGAACAGATGGACCGCATCGTCGTCACGGCTACGCGCCGCAACACCTTCGTGCAGGAGACGCCGCTGGCCGTCACCGCCTTCAACCAGGACACCCTGCAAAACAATCAGGTGAAAGATCTGGCCTCGCTGGCGACCATGGTGCCGAGCCTCGTCGTCGAGCAGCATGGCGACTCGGGCGGCGTGCACGTCTACATGCGCGGCGTCGGTTCGGCCAACCACACGGAGCTGGGCGACCCGGCCGTCGCCTTTTATGTCGATGGCGTGTATTCGCCGCGCCCCCAGGGGGCCACGGCGCTGATGTATGACCTGTCGCACGTCGAGGTGGCGCGCGGACCGCAGGGCACCCTGAATGGCCGCAATTCGACGGCGGGCGCCGTCAACCTCGTGTCGGCCGCGCCGAGCACGGCCAAGTTCATGGGCTCGGCCGGCATCACCGTGGGCGACTACCGCCATTTGCAGACGCAGGGCATGCTCAATATCCCGTTGTCCGACGACGTGGCGCTGCGCATCGCCGCCATCAAGGATAGCCATGACGGCACGGTGGACTTCCGCCGCGGCTCGAACGTCATGCCGGGCACGGCCAAGTATGGCGCCGGCGACCAGATGGGCGTGCGCGCCTCGCTGCTGTGGAAGTTCACGCCGCAACTGCGCGGCACGTTCATCGCCGACTACTTCCTCGACCAGGGTGCCGGCAACGTCTACCTGGCGGCCGAACCGAAGCCGGGCGAGAAGCTGCGCTCGGCCCTGATCGACACGCCAGGCACCCTGGACCAGTCGATTCTGACCTACAAGGGCAAGCTCAATTACAAGCCGACCGATGCGCTCGACTTCACGTACCTGGGCAGCTGGAGCCGCTACAAGCGCCAGAACAGCAACGATGCCGATGCGGGCCTGTTCCCCGGCTTCAAATCGGAAAACCGCACCGACTGGGCGCAGTTCGACAGCTATTCGCACGAGCTGCAGGCGCGTTCGGACGACGATGCGCCATTCCAGTGGGTGGCCGGCCTGTTCCTCTTCAATGAAAAGAACAAGGTGCGCTTCGATATCGACCGCAGCCAGATTTCGCAGGCGGCCGTGCAGCAGGATATCGCCAACGGCGCCGTGATTTTCGTGCAGCCGACCGTGGGCCAGTATGCCTCGGCCATGTCCTTCATCCAGGGCGACCGCCAGTTGAAATCCAAGGCCGTGTTCGGCCAGGTCAGCCAGCAGGTGACGGACCAGATCAAGCTGACGGCCGGCGCGCGCTACACGAAAGACCATAAGTTCGATATCGGCGGCAAGAACTGGGCCTGCCCGAACTGGCCCGCGAACACGCCGCTGGGCACCACGGTGCTTACCGCCGACCAGCTGCGCCAGCTGGTCACGCCCGGCACGGGCCTGGCCAACACGCACAATATCGGGCCAGGCGGCGCCATCACGGCGGCCAGCTGCGGCAATACGCCGGGCGACAATACGGCCGACCTGAAATACGGCCAGGCTACCTGGCTGGGCCGCATCGAGTACAAGCTGCGTCCGGACATCTTGCTGTTCGGTTCCGTGACGACGGGCTTCCACTCGCCGGCCATCGGCGACGGCGGCGCCACCACCAAGCCGGAAAAGCTGACCAGCTATGAAATCGGCTTCAAGTCGGACTTGCTGAACCGTGAACTGACGCTGAACCTCGACGCGTTTTTGATGAAGTACAAGGACAAGCTCGAATCGCAGGTGGTCAACAGCGTGCTGGCCAATTTCAATGCGGCCGGCGCCACCGTCAAGGGGCTGGAAGCGGAGTGGGTCTGGCGGCCAACGAAGGTCGACCGCCTGACGGGCAACGCCACCTGGCTCAAAGCCGTGTACGATGATTTCATGTCGTGCGACGTCGACGCGGCGCGCGCGAATGGCCAGTCCTGCGGTTCGACGGCGCCTTTGGTGAACGTGGGCGGCAGCACCATGAAGCATGCGCCGAAGTTTTCCACGACCGTCCAGTACGAGCATGATTTCACTGTCGCCGGCGGCCAGCTCACGCCGCGCGCCTCGGTGCACTACGAAACCATGTCGTACGTGGGTGCCGGGGCCTTCAACGGCGACGTGCCGGGCCATACGGGCGTCAAGCGCCAGGAAGCCTACACCACGCTGGATCTGAGTCTGCGCTTCCAGCCGGCGAACAAGGCCTATACGGTGGAAGCGTTCGTGCAGAACGCCACCGACAAGGCGGTCAAGCTGGACGTCAATGAAATCTGCACGGACGTGGGCATGCCATGCCAGCCCACGCAGCAGATCTACGGCGCCTTCTACAACGCGCCGCGCACGGTCGGCGCGCGCGTGTCGATGAAGTTTTAAATTGGGTCGTGTGAAAGAGCAGTTGCAGTAGCAGTCCACTCAGTAGGGCAGGTGTTGGGCCGGGGACCTTCCCCGGCCTTTTTTACGCTAACGCTTATTCCAGGGTGGCTTGCACGCTGGCGATGCCGATCTGCGCGCTGCCTTCGGCCAGGCGCACGTTGACGTTCTGGCGCGCCTGCAGCTGCGACGGCGAGCGCACGATGGCGCCTTTTTCGTCGCGCAAAATCGCGTAGCCGCGTTCCAGGGTGCGCTGGGGATTCAACAGTTCCAGCTGCGCCGCCAGGCCGTCGAGGCGGTGGCGCCGCTGCGTCACCAGCTGCGCCATGGCCGCGCCGCCGCGCCGCTGCATGTCCACCAGGCGGGTACGCGGCGCCGTGACGTCGGGCCGCAAGGCGACCCAGCGCGAACGCAGGCGTTCGAGCGCGTACTGCGACTGGTTCACGGGCGCGCGCGCCGCATGCGTCATGGCCGTCGACAGGGCCAGCAGCTGCAAACGCTGCTGCTGCAGCTGCGCCTTCGGGTTGAGCAGGCGGCGGCTATGGCGGTCCAGCGTCTGCGCCGCGTCGTCGAGGCGGCGGCGCATGGCGCGGCGCAGGTCGGCCGCATCGGCGCGCAGGGAGGCCAGCCAGTCGGCGCGCGGCGTGACCGCCAGTTCGGCCGCCGCCGTCGGCGTGGCCGCGCGCAGGTCGGCCGCGAAGTCGGCGATGGTGAAATCGGTTTCGTGGCCCACGCCGCTGATCACGGGCATGGAGCAGTCGGCGATCGCATGGGCCACGGCTTCATCGTTGAACGACCATAAATCTTCGATGCTGCCGCCGCCACGGCATACCAGCAGCACGTCGCACTCGGCCCTTGTTGACGCGGTGCGGATGGCGTGCGCGATTTTTTCCGGCGCCTGCTGGCCCTGCACGGGCGTCGGGTACAGAATGATGGAGACGTGCGGCGCGCGGCGCTTGAGCGCGATTAGCACGTCGCGCAGGGCGGCCGCCTGCGGGCTGGTGACGATGCCGATGCTGCGCGCGAACATGGGGATGGCGCGCTTGCGTTCCTGGTCGAACAGGCCCTGCGCGGCCAATTTTTCCTTCAGGCGCTGGAACGCTTCATACAGGGCGCCCACGCCGGCGCGGCGGATGGCTTCCACGTTGATCTGGTAATCGCCGCGCGCGCCGTACAGGGTGACGAGGGCGCGTACTTCCACCTTGTCGCCTTCGCGCGGCGTGAAGCCGGCAAACTGGGCGCGGCCACGGAACATCACGGCGCGCACCTGGGCGCCGTCATCCTTGAGGGTGAAGTACCAGTGGCCGGAGGCGGCGCGCGTGAAGTTGGAAATCTCGCCGGCGATCCAGGTCAGGGGAAACGAGCGTTCGAGCAGGCGCGCGACGGCCTGGTTCAGGGCGCTGACGGTCAGCACGGGTGGGGCGGCAAAGCCGCTGTCAGTCGGGGTGTCGTTCATCATCTGGCAAGGGGAAAGAAGCAAGCTGTCCACATATTATCGGCGAGGTCATGCTTATGTCATATATCGCGCAAAACAACAAGTTCTATTTCTAAGTATTTGATTTCATGCACAATTCCCGTATGCCTGATTTGCGTGCACAGGGAAAAAAACCTTTAATATCAAGCACATCAGTGCAGCCACTGCCACTTACGCACAAAGTTATCCACAGAAAGTGTGCGGAACTTTTTGCCTTGGACAATTGTTGCCGGACAGGCCCCTTTCGGCAAAGGAAAATGCGCTGCCACATTTTTGCGCATGGAAATAAAGTACATAGGAATCAAGCGCTTAGTATCGCATGCCTGGCCTTGCGCACAATCTTATCCACAAAAAATGTGCAGAACTCTGGCGCAGCGCCGGAATGATCCACTGAAACGGCCATGGCATGGCTTGCCTGAATTTTGCGCAGCATAAAAATAACCATATAAATCAAGGGTGTAGCATCCAGGTGTACGCCTTGCTCACAATCTTATCCACAGAATGTGTGCAAAACTGCATAAACCGTTTCGTGGTTTGTCCGGGTTTTCCACGGCATGCACAGGCTGCATCGCTGCCTTATTTTTGAGCATTGAAAAAAACTCCTTTTAAATCAAGGCTCTTGCAGGGAGTCAATCGGCTTGCTCACAATCTTATCCACACTTTATGTGTGGAACTGTATTGGCGGTGGAAAAGTAGTGTTTGACGATAGGTTTTGGCATGAAAACCTGCGCTTTTCAGCCCTTGCTACATTTTTATGCAGGGCAATAAAAACGATATAAATCAAGGTACTTGGCGTCTATTCTTGCGCTTGCGCACAATCTTGTCCACAGATTGTGTGCAGAACTTTGACGCTGGAAATGCCGCACGTTTCGCTCTGTTTGCCACTTTTTTGTGCATTGATTTAATATCCTTTAAAATCAATGGCTTAATTGAATTCCTCGGCTTTGCGCACAATCTTGTCCACAGTTAATGTGCAGAACTCTGTAACTATTAATTTATTGACATTGACTACTGTCGATAAGCTGCTATGCCTGTATTTTGCGCAGAATCATATTTTCCATGTGAATCAAGCACTTGCATGCTGGACTTCATGTTTGCTCACAATCTTATCCACACAAAGTGTGCAAAACTGTGCGCTGGTGGTGCCCGCCCGCCGCGCCGTGTGGACAAGTACGCATGCGGGCGCCACTTGCCGCCGGCGCGGCAACGCGCTACATTGCGCCATTCCCGCGCCGACATGCCATCGGTCTTCGGCGCTCGGTACAATACAGGCTGTCCGGGCGATTCACCGCCTTCCTTTACCAGGAGTTTCTTTTGCTCGCTATATTTCAAGCCGCTGGCTGGCCCATCTGGCTGTTGTTGATCGCTTCCATCGTCGCCCTGGCCTTGATCATCGAGCGCCTGCTGTATTTGCGACGCGCCAAGATTCTGCCCCGCAAGCTGTTCGATGAAGTGGTACAGGTGTATCGCAGCGGCAAGATCACGCCGGATACGCTGGCCAAGCTGGAAGACAATTCGCCGCTGGGCGTGGTGCTGGCCGCCGCCCTGCGCAATGTCGACGCGCCGCGCGAGGTGATGAAGGAATCGATCGAAGAGGCGGGCAGTGGCGTGGCCCACACGCTGGAACGTTTCCTGACGACCCTGGGCACCATCGCCACCCTGGCACCGCTGATGGGCCTGTTTGGCACGGTGGTGGGCATGATCGAAATCTTCGGTTCGCAAAACGCCAGCGGCTCCAATCCTGCCCAGTTGGCCCATGGCATCTCGGTGGCCTTGTATAACACCGGCTTCGGCTTGGCCATCGCCATGCCGGCCCTGGTCTTCTACCGCCACTTCCGCGCCCTCGTCGACAGCTTCGTCATTGACATGGAGCAGCAAGCGGTCAAATTCGTCGACATCGTCCACAGTGGCCGCCAATGAACTTCCGCAAAGGCAAGGGGCGTGAAGACCCCGAAATCAACCTGATCCCGTTCATCGACGTGCTGCTGGTGATCCTGATCTTCCTGATGGTCAGCACCACCTACAGCAAATTTACGGAGTTGCAGATCACCTTGCCGACGGCCGACGCCGAGCAAGCCAGGGACAAGCCGCAGCAGATCGACGTCACCATCGATGCCAAGGGCAATTACACGGTCAACCGCGAACCCGTCTCGTTCCGCGACGTGGCCGGCCTGGCCGATGCGCTGCAAAACGCGGCCAAGGCGGCCAACGGCGGCAAGGCGCCTGCGCAGACGCCCGTGGTGGTGGTCAATGCCGACCAGTTCGCCATGCACCAGATGGTCATCCACGTGATGGAAGCGGCGCGCCTGGCCGGCTATGAAAAGCTGACGTTTGCGGCGCAAGCCGGTGGCAGCAAATAAGCAGGCAGCATCGGCCTGTAGGTCGGCTTAGCCGGCACGGCGTAAGCCGACAAAGCCGCCGCCTGGCATGTCGGATTACGCTGCACCTGACGGCGCAGCTAATCCGACCTACACTATTTTTACGTCTTCCTTCATGCCCACATCCTCCCCCGCCAAGCTTGAAACCACATTGACCCGCGCCTGGCTGACGCGCGGCCCGCTGGCGTGCGCGCTGTGGCCCGTCTCCCTGCTGTTCGGCGCCCTGAGTGCCGTGCGGCGCGGCCTGTACCGCGCCGGCGTGTTGACATCGACGCGCCTGCCCGTGCCCGTCGTCGTCGTCGGTAATATTTTTATCGGCGGCACGGGCAAGACGCCGCTGACGATCTGGCTGGTGCAAGCCTTGCGCGACGCGGGCATGCGCCCGGGCGTCATTTCGCGCGGCCATGGCAGCGCCGACCGTTCGCCGCGCGCAGTGACCGCTGCTTCGACGCCGCAGCAGGTGGGCGACGAGCCGCTGCTGATCTTCCAGCGCGGCGGCTGCCCCGTGATGGTGGGGCGCGACCGCGCGCAGGCGGGCAGGGCGCTGCTGGCCGCGCACCCGGACGTCGACGTGCTGGTGACGGACGACGGCTTGCAGCATTACGCCTTGCAGCGCGACGTGGAAATCGTGCTGTTCGACGGCCGCGGCGCTGGCAACGGCTGGCTGCTGCCGGCGGGACCTTTGCGCGAATCGCCGCGCCGCCGGCGCGATGTGACGGTGATCAATGCGCCGGAGCTGGCGCCGGCACTCGTGGCCAGGATCGCGCCACAGGGCGCTCTGGTGGTGCAGATGCTGCTGGCCGGTGGCGTGGCCGAGCGCATGGCGAACCGCGGCGAAAGCCTGCCGCTTGCATCCCTGGCAGCCAGCGGCCAGCGCATCGTGGCGGCGGCCGGCATCGGCAATCCGCAGCGCTTCTTTGCCATGCTGCGCGGCGCCGGACTGGATTTTACGGAACTGCCTTTGCCCGACCATCACGACTTCCTCGACCAGCCATTTGCCGCGCTCGACACGGATCTGATCTTGATCACCGAGAAGGATGCAGTAAAATGTGCGCAAATTGAATATCTCAAAGATGACCCGAGACTGTGGGTCGTCCCCGTCAGTGCGCGCATCGATAGCGCGCTGGCCCAACAAATTGTGGAGAAATGTCGTGGACGCTCGACTGCTTGATATCCTGGTCTGCCCTGTTTGCAAGGGTCCGCTTGAACACGATAAGAAGGCGCAGGAACTGATTTGCCGCGCCGACCGCCTGGCCTATCCTATCCGTGATGGCATCCCCATCATGTGGGCGGACGAAGCGCGCACCCTGCAAGACGCAGTGGAATAACGATGGCGTTCATCGTCATCATCCCGGCCCGCCTGGCCTCGACGCGCCTGCCGGGCAAGCCGCTGGCCGACCTGGGCGGCAAGCCCATGGTGGTGCGCGTGGCCGAGCAGGCAGCCCTGTCTGGCGCCGCGCGCGTCATCGTCGCCACCGACCATGACAGCATTCGCGCCGCCTGCGCCGCGCATGGCGTGGAAGTGTGCATGACGCGCAGCGACCATCCGTCGGGCACGGACCGCATCGCCGAAGTGGCGCGCACGCTCGCGTTGCCGCCGGACGCCGTCGTCGTCAACCTGCAGGGCGACGAACCGCTGATCGATCCGGGCCTGCTGGCCGCCTGCGCGGCGCAGATCAGCGCCACCGTTCCCATGGCCACGTGCGCGCATCGGCTGCACGATGTGCTTGAGGCCTTCAACCCGAATGTCGTCAAGGTCGTGCTGGATAAAAATGGCCGTGCCTTGTATTTTTCGCGCGCCACCATTCCCTGGCACCGCGATGGCTTCGCGCAGTCGAAAGACAGCCTGCCTGCCGGCTATGTGCCGCTGCGCCATATCGGCCTGTATGCCTACAGCAATGCGTTTTTGCAGGAATATCCGCAATTGTCCGCTTCGCCGCTGGAGGCCATCGAGGCGCTGGAGCAGTTGCGCGTGCTGTGGCATGGCTATGCCATCGCCGTGCATGTGACCGATAGCGCGCCGGCAGCCGGTGTCGACACGCCGGAAGATCTTGCCAGGGTGCAAGCCCACTACGGCGCCCTGTAGGCATTACCCGCAAAACGGCAGGCGTGCAAATATAATTTGTGCGCCTGCAGTAAAAACCACATTTTGAAACGTCCGTCGCGCTAATTGCTGGCTTTGATCAATCAGGGCATAGCAATTCGATAGCAAACTGGCGCTCCGGGGATTTTTTGTGGTAAGTTTCGTGGGGAAAGATAGCCATAGCAACATCATCTAAAAAAAATAATTACACATACCACCATCCAAAATCTGTTTTTTAGGAACTTTCAATGCGTCTGATACTTTTAGGAGCACCCGGTGCCGGCAAGGGCACCCAAGCTAACTTCATCAAAGAAAAATACAACATTCCACAAATCTCCACGGGCGACATGCTGCGCGCGGCGATCAAGGAAGGCACGGAACTGGGCCTGGCAGCGAAAAAAGTCATGGATGCGGGCGGCCTCGTGTCGGACGACATCATGATCGGCCTGGTCAAGAACCGCCTGCAGGAAGCCGATTGCGCCAATGGCTACCTGTTCGACGGTTTCCCGCGCACCATCGCGCAAGCGGACGCCATGAAAGATGCCGGCATCAATGTCGACTACGTGCTGGAAATCGACGTGCCTGACGCTTCGATCATCGAGCGCATGGACGGCCGCCGCAGCCACCCGGGTTCGGGCCGCGTCTACCACGTCAAGTTCAACCCGCCGAAGGTCGACGGTGTCGATGACATCACGGGCGAACCGCTGATCCAGCGCGACGACGACAAGGCGGAAACGGTCAAGAAGCGTCTGGATGTGTACCACAACCAGACCAAGGTCCTGCTCGGTTACTACAACGACTGGGCCAAGTCCGGCCTGCCGGGCGCGCCGAAATACCGCCGCATCGCCGGCGTCGGTCCGGTCGAGCAAATCCGCGACAGCGCCTTTGCCGCCCTGGCGGAATAAGCAGTTTTTGAAAAGCGGACCTGAGTGTCCGCTTTTTTGTGCCCGCTGCTCGCCAGTGGTGCCGTGTCGTTTTCGTGGTTCAGGTTTTTTGCAGGTCGTGTTTTCCTGGCTGCGCGCACCTACCCGGTGCGGTCTGCAGCTGTTGGCAATGACGTCGGATAAAAACAGAAGGGGACGATATGGCAGCCAGTTTGTGGTTTGCGGTAGCCTGCGGCGTGGTCGCAGTCATTTACGGTTTGGTGTCGCGTAGCTGGATCCTGCGCCAGGATCCCGGCAACGCGCGCATGCAGGAAATCGCCCTGGCCATCCAGCAGGGCGCGGCCGCCTACCTGGCGCGCCAGTACCGCACCATCGCGTTTGTGGGCGTGGTGCTGCTGATCGCCATCTATGCGCTGCTTGGCCTGCACACGGCGCTGGGCTTTTTGATCGGCGCCGTGCTGTCGGGCGCCTGCGGCTTCATCGGCATGAATGTCTCGGTGCGGGCCAATGTGCGCACGGCGCAGGCGGCCACCCTGGGCATCAACCAGGCCCTGAACGTGGCCTTCAAGGGCGGCGCGATCACCGGCATGCTGGTGGTGGGACTGGGCTTGCTGGGCGTGACCCTGTTCTACTGGCTGCTGGTGACGACGGGTGCGCCCGGCCTGACCCAGCACGACCTGATCAAGCCCCTGATCGGCCTGGCGTTTGGCGCCTCGCTCATTTCCATCTTCGCGCGGCTCGGTGGCGGCATCTTCACCAAGGGCGCCGACGTGGGCGCGGACCTGGTGGGCAAGGTCGAGGCGGGCATCCCCGAGGACGATCCGCGCAATCCTGCCGTCATCGCCGACAACGTGGGCGACAACGTGGGCGACTGCGCCGGCATGGCGGCCGACCTGTTCGAAACCTATGTCGTGACCCTGATCGCCACCATGCTGCTGGGCGCACTGCTGATGGCAGAGGCCAGCAGCACGGCCATCATCTACCCGCTGCTGCTGGGCGCCGTTTCCATCCTCGCCTCCATCGTCGGCTGCTCGATGGTGAAAACCAAGCCGGGCGCGAAGATCATGTCGGCCCTGTACACGGGCCTGTGGTGGGCGGCCGGGTTGTCGCTGGTGGGCTTTGCCGTGGTGACGTGGCTGCTGTGGCCCGACGACGCCATGCGCTACAAGATGCTGGGCGCCACCGTCGTCGGCATCGTCCTCACGGGCCTGATGGTGTACATCACCGAGTACTACACGGGCACGGACTTCAAGCCGGTGCGCCACATCGCCGAAGCTTCGACGACGGGCCACGGCACGAATATCATCGCCGGCCTGGGCGTGTCGATGAAGTCCACGGCGTATCCGGTGCTGGCCGTCTGCGTCGCCATCCTCGTCTCGTATCAATTGGCCGGCCTGTACGGCATCGCGATCGCCGCGACGGCCATGCTGTCGATGGCGGGCATCATCGTCGCGCTCGACGCGTATGGCCCCATCACGGATAACGCGGGCGGCATCGCGGAAATGTCGGGCTTGCCCGATTCCGTGCGCGCCATCACCGATCCGCTCGACGCCGTGGGCAACACCACCAAGGCCGTCACCAAGGGCTATGCCATCGGTTCGGCCGGGCTGGCTGCGCTGGTGCTGTTTGCCGACTACACGCATGCGCTTGAATCGGTGGGCCAGCACATCACCTTTGATTTGTCGAACCCCATGGTCATCGTCGGCCTGTTCATCGGCGGCCTGATACCGTACCTGTTCGGCGCCATGGCGATGGAAGCCGTGGGCCGCGCGGCCGGTGCCGTGGTGGTGGAAGTACGGCGGCAGTTCCGCGACATCAAGGGCATCATGGAAGGCACGGCGCGGCCCGAATACGACAAGGCCGTCGACATGCTGACGGCGTCGGCCATCCGCGAAATGATCGTGCCGTCCTTGCTGCCGGTGGTGGTGCCCATCGTCGTGGGCATGCTGCTGGGGCCAGCGGCGCTGGGGGGGCTGTTGATGGGGACCATCGTCACGGGCCTGTTCGTGGCCATTTCCATGACCACGGGCGGCGGCGCCTGGGACAATGCGAAGAAATACATCGAGGATGGCCATTTCGGCGGCAAAGGGTCGGACGCGCACAAGGCGGCCGTCACGGGCGACACGGTGGGCGACCCGTACAAGGACACGGCCGGTCCGGCAGTGAACCCCTTGATCAAGATCATCAATATCGTGGCCCTGCTGCTGGTGCCGCTGTTGCCGGCCACGGGCTGGCTGGCCGTCAGGGCACCGGCGCCCATCCACGCGCCCGCACCGCCCATCCTGGCGCCGGCCACACCGGTGCAAGTGTTGCCGGCGCAGTAGGGCCAGGCACTCGCTGCCGCCCCGCGGCACAGGCTGCGGGGCGGTGCTGCGTCAGAAGCGCGACGTCAGGCCTGCAAACATGCGCCGGCCCGGCACGTAGTAGGTGACCAGGCCGTCGTTGGCCGGTCCCTTCTTGAACAGATTTTCCACGCCGCCGCGCACGGTCCAGTTTGGCGTGATCTTGTAAGACATGATCGCGTCGACGATGGTGTAGGCCTTGTTGGGCTTGCGGCGCGTCGCCGAGCGCGCTTCGGCGTCCAGTTCCTTGCCCGTGTACTGGGCCGACACTTCGCCGAACAACTGGTCGTTCACTTGCCAGCCCAGCGCCGAATACAGCGACACTTTCGGTGTCGACAGCAGGTTGACGCCGGTCGTCAGGTTTTTCGCTTCCGCCATATAGGTCAGGTTGTTACGCCAGTTCAGGTTTTTCGTCAGTGGAATGGTCAACGTGCCTTCCAGCCCGCTGGTGCGCGCCTTCTGGATATTCGTCATCCTGGTCCACCATTGTCCCTGGAAGAAGCCCAGCGGCGTGTAGTCGATCTTGTTCTTGAAATCCGTGTGGAAATACGTCAACCCTGCATCCCAGCCGTTGTGTTCGTACGCCACGCCGAATTCGGCCGCCGTGCTCGTTTCCGGCTTCAAGTCCGCATTGCCGGCCATGTAGCAGCCGCCCGTGATGTAGCCCATCGGGCGCAAGCCGTTGCAGCCGTTGCCGCCCGACTGGGTGGCGGCGCCCGGTGCATTTTCCTTCAGGCTGGGGGCGCGGAAGCCTTGCGATACGCCACCCTTGACGGTCCAGGCCGGTAGCGGGTGGTACACCAGGTACAGGCGCGGGCTGTAGTGGTTGCCGAACTTGCTGTGGTGGTCGAGGCGCAGGCCGGCCGTCGCCGTCAAGTCCTCGCGCAGGAACAGCTGATCTTCCGCGAACAGGGCCGAGGTGGTGCCGGACAAGGTCGCGCCGCTCACGGGATTGCCCAGGTAATCGGTGGGCACGGTGCCGATGGTGTCCGTATTCGTCAATTCCTGGTGTTTCCATTGGCCGCCCATCACCAATAATTGCTCGATGCCCCAGCCCAGGCGTTTCTCCAGGGTCGCGTCCAGCGTGCTGTCCTTGGACTTGGCCACCGTGCCGATAAACTGGTTATCATAATCGTTGTGGTACAGGTTGACCTTGGCCTTGCCGAAATCATAGCGGCCGTCATAGCCGAGGCTGGCGCTCTTGCGTATCAGCTTGCTGGCGCCCCAGGCACTGAACACAGGCCTGCCATTGGCGTTGACGGTGGGCGAATCGCTCGCTTCCTGGCGGCCATAGCTGGCGTCCAGCGACAGGCTGTGCTTGTTATTCAGTGCCCAGTTCAACTGACCGCTCACGGTCTGGTTGCGCTCGCCGCCGATGCCGCCCGCCTTGCCGCTGCTGCGCTCATCGGGATTTTGCTTCGATTGCGCCACGCCCAGGCGCATGCCGACCGTGTCCGACAGGGGGCCGGCCAGGTTCACGCCCAACTGGTGCGCCGTGCCGCGGTCGCTGTCCTGCGGCTGCGTGTAGTTGGCCGTGGCCGAACCGTTCCACTTGCCCGGCACCTTGCGCGTGATGATGTTGATCACGCCGCCCATGGCGTCCGAGCCGTACAGCGAGGACATGGGGCCGCGCACCACTTCGATGCGCTCGATCATCTCGGGCGAGATCCAGTTCAAGTCCTGGCGCCCCAGGTCGGGACGGTAAGCCGTGTCGGCCGAGCTGCCCATGCGCTTGCCATCAACCAGGATCAAGGTGTATTTATCGGGCAAACCGCGCAGCTTGATCTTCGATTCCTCGCCCGTGGGGCTGGTGCCACCCGTCACGCCGGGGATGCGGCGCAGCAGGGTATTCAAGTCATACACGGGCTGGCGCTCGATTTCCTCGCGCGTGATGACGCTGATGCTGGCCGGCGCATCCTTGATGTCGATGGCCGTGCCGGACGCGGTGACGACCACCGTGTTCATGGTGGGATCGGCGGCCACATTGCCTTCGGCCCAGGCGCTGCTGACGGCCAGCGACAGCAGGCAGGGCAGGAGCAGGGCGGTGGAATGGATGGCACGGGCGGGAGTGGCGACGGGGGCTGCGATGGCGGGACTACGCTGGGTCATGGTGAACTTTCCGGATGTTGTTATTTCCTGGCTGCCTTCCGGGTGGCTCGGGTATCAATGAATGAAAAGAGAATCAACTGCGCTCGAATTTTCTTAATGAGAATAAGAATCGTTCTTATTGTAATGCCATCCTGGCAAGAAGGAAAGTGCTGAAAGGAAATAAAACACCGTTGCAGCATGTGCATGGCATTTGGCGCGGCGTGTGCCAATCATGAAAGCGGTATGATCGATGCTCGGGGAGGGGACATGAAGACGATGATCAAAACCATACCGGCGCTGGCCTGCGCCATGCTGCTCGCTGGCGGCCATGCAGGCGCCCAGGAGCCGGCGGCGCTTGATGACTTGCCGGTATGCCAGCTCGACCCGCGCGACAGCGGCAAGCTGGCCGTGGAACCATGCCGCCCGGCACCGCCCGTGCAGCCGCGCCGTTCCGTGGCGCAAGTAATTGGCCGCATGCCCGTGCAGCGCCCGGTGCCACCCGTCGTGCCCATGGCACCCTTGCCGCCCGGCCCGAGCGTGCCCATGCCCGGCGCGCCGCAGCCCATCGGTGCCTGCGACACGGGCGGCTGCCGCGATGCGGCCGGTGCGCGCTACAACGGCGCGGGCAATGCCACTCTCGATGCCAACGGGCGCATCTGCCACCGCAACGGCGCCTTTATTCAGTGTTTTTAACCCCGCCGTACGCCGGCGCCGCAAGTTTTCGCTCGGTGAGCGCAAAAATGGCTACAATTGTCGCCGACATTACGTTTACGTAAACGTAATGATGGCATCATGCACCATGCAACCATCGGGCGCCGGGAACACGGGCCTCATCACTCAGGAGATTTCATGCAGATTCAGGACAATGTATTCATCATCACGGGCGGCGCATCGGGTTTGGGCGCCGCCACGGCGCGCATGCTGACGGCCGCTGGCGGCAAGGTCGTGCTGGCCGATGTGCAGACGGAGGCGGGCCAGGCGCTGGCCGCTGAACTGAACGGCGTGTTCGTGCAGTGCGACGTGACGTCGGAAGAAGACGGCATGGCCGTGGTGGCAGCGGCAGGCAAGCTGGGTACATTGCGCGGCCTGGTCAACTGCGCCGGCGTGGCGCCGGCCGTGAAAACCGTGGGCAAGGACGGCCCGCATCCGCTGGCCCTGTTCCAGAAAGTCGTCAACATCAACCTGGTGGGCACCTTCAATATGTGCCGCCTGGCGGCCGATGCCATGGCGAAACAGGATGCCACCGCTGAAGGCGAGCGCGGCATCATCATCAACACGGCGTCCGTGGCAGCCTATGATGGCCAGATCGGCCAGGCCGCGTATGCGTCGTCGAAGGCGGCCGTGGTGGGCCTGACCCTGCCGATGGCGCGCGACCTGTCGCGCAACGGCATCCGCGTGATGACGGTGGCGCCCGGCATTTTCGAGACGCCGATGCTGCTCGGCATGCCGGCCGAAGTGCAGGATGCGCTGGGCAAGATGGTGCCGTTCCCATCGCGCCTGGGCAAGCCCGGCGAATACGCGCAGCTGGTGAAAGCCATCGTGGAAAACGTCATGCTCAATGGCGAAACCATTCGTCTCGATGGTGCGATTCGCATGCAGCCCAAATAAGCCCGGCGTGATTTGATGTAGGATACCCCCGTATGGGGCGTACAGCCTTGCTCGGCTGTGCGCCCTTTTTTTATCGGAGAATCCATGATCACATTGAAGCCGCTGGCGCTGAGCCTGACCTTGCTGGGCGCCCTGGCCGCCAGTCCCGTATTTGCCGAAGTGCCGCAAAAGGCGCCGGAAATCGCCACCGCGTATGCGGAAAAAAGTGGCTGGGCGGCGCAGAAATTCATGGTCGCCGCCGCCAATCCGCTGGCCGCCGATGCCGGCTACCAGATGCTGAAAAAGGGCGGCAGCGCCATCGACGCGGCCATCGCCACGCAGCTGGTACTGACTCTGGTCGAACCGCAATCGTCGGGCATCGGCGGCGGCGCCTTTTTGCTGTACTCCACGGCCAAGGGCGTGCAGGCCTTCGACGGGCGCGAAACGGCGCCTGCCGCCGCCGACGAACACCTGTTCCAGAATGCGGACGGCAGCCCCGTCTCGCGCGCCACGGGCGTGGTGGGCGGACGTTCCGTGGGTGCGCCGGGCGTGCTGCGCATGCTGGAGCTGGCGCACAAGGAACACGGCAAGCTGCCGTGGGCGACCCTGTTCGGCCCCGCCATCCGCCTGGCGCACGGCGGCTTTCCCGTCAGCCAGCGCCTCAACGGCCTGTTGAGCTGGGACCAGGCCCTGAAGCGCGACCCTGTCGCCGCCGCCTATTTCTATGACGGCGAAGGCAAGGCCTGGCCCGTCGGCCATGTGCTGAAAAACCCGCAGCTGGCGCGCACCCTGCGCGAGATCGCGCGTGGCGGCGCCGACGCCTTTTACCAGGGCCGCATCGCGCGCGACATCGCCGCCAAGGTGGCCTCGCACCCGAGCAATCCGGGCAAGCTGACGGCGGCAGACATCGCCGGTTACCGCGCCAAGGTGCGTGAACCCGTGTGCAGCGATTACAAGGCCTGGACCGTGTGCGGCATGCCGCCGCCGTCGTCGGGCGGCATCGCCATCGCGCAGATGCTGGGCATGCTGGAAGTGAAGGACATCGGCCCGTATGCGCCCGTCGACGGCGTGCTCGATGTGCAGGCGATCCATTTGTTTTCGGAAGCGGGGCGCCTGGCCTACGCGGACCGCAACCGCTACGTGGCCGACACGGATTTCGTGCCGCTGCCCGGCAGGGGCATCGCCTCGATGCTCGACAAAAGCTATCTGGCGCAGCGCGCCTCGCTGATCGGCGACAAATCCATGGTGAAAGCCTTGCCCGGCACGCCGCCCGGCATGCAAGTGGCGTGGGGCATGGATAACGCGCTGCAGCGCCCGTCGACCTCGCACCTGGTGGCGGTCGACGCTTTTGGGGGCGGCCTGTCGATGACCACCAGCGTGGAAGATGCGTTCGGCTCGCGCCAGATGGTCGACGGCTTTCTGCTGAACAACCAGCTGACGGATTTCTCGTTCGATTCGCGCGATGCCGCTGGCCCCATCGCCAACCGTGTCGAGGCGGGCAAGCGCCCGCGCAGCGCCATGTCGCCCACGCTGGTGTTCGAGAAGGGCACGCAGAAACTCGTGCTGGCGACGGGCTCGCCCGGCGGCTCGTCCATCATCAATTATGTCGCCAAGGTGCTGGTCGGCACCATGGACTGGGGCTTGAACGTGCAACAGGCCATCAGCCTGCCGAACTTCGGCAGCCGCAACGGCCCGACGGAGCTGGAAAAGGGCCGCGCGCCTGCCGCCCAGGTCGAGGCGCTGCAAGCGATGGGTCATGAGGTGCGCGTCATCGAACAGAATTCCGGCCTGCAGGGCATCATGCGCCTGCATGCGCACGGCAAGGATTTCTGGTTTGGCGGCGCCGATCCACGCCGTGAAGGCATGGTCAAGGGAGATTGAAACTTTTCCACAAAGTATCAAGACCCTGCTAATCTGCCAGCATGGGAATGCAAAATAAAACAGGCTTGATACTCACGGGAGGCGGTGCCCGTGCCGCCTACCAGGTGGGCGTGCTGCAGGCGATTTCGGCGATATTGTGGGAAGCGGGCTGGGCGCCGGCGCGCAACCCGTTCGACATCATTTGCGGCACCTCGGCCGGCGCCATCAACGCCACGGCGCTGGCTTGCCGCGCCGACAATTTCGGCGAAGGCGTGCAAAAGCTGCTCGACGTGTGGCAGCATATCCAGGTCGAACAAGTTTACCGCGCCGATTCGCTGGGCGTGATCCGTTCGGGCGCGCGCTGGCTGTCGCTGCTGTCGTTTGGCTGGCTGCTGCGCCAGTGGCATGCCTCGCCGCCCAATTCCCTGCTCGACAATACCCCGCTGGTCAGCCTGCTGCACCGGATGCTCGACCTGCCGCGCCTGGACGCGGCGCTGGCCGATGGACTGCTGCATGCGCTGGCCGTGACGGCGTCGTCGTATTCGGGCAGCCGCCACATGACGTTTTACCAGACGGGGGCCGAGATCGCGCCCTGGGTGCGCACGCAGCGGCTGGCCTTGCAAGACCAGATCGGCGTGGAACACTTGCTCGCCTCGGCCGCCATCCCCTTTATTTTTCCCGCCGTGCCGCTGTACGTGGGCGGCCAGCGCGAATACTGCGGTGACGGTTCCATGCGCCAGCTGGCGCCGATCTCGCCGGCCATCCACCTGGGGGCGAACAAGGTGCTGGTGGTGGGCGCGGGACGCATGACGGAACCGGCGCCCGCCGCGGCCGAAGCGGCGCGCTACCCGAGCCTGGCGCAGATCGCCGGCCATGCGCTGTCGTCGATCTTCCTCGATGGCCTGGCCGTCGACATCGAACGCCTGAACCGCATCAACCTGACCCTGTCGATGCTGCCGCCCGAGTTGCTGGGCAAGACGGCCTTGCGGCCCGTGGAATTGCTGGTCATCGCGCCGTCCGAGCGGCTCGACGCCATCGCCAGCCGGCATATCGGCAGTTTGCCGCGTCCCATCCGCACCATGTTGTCGGGCATCGGCGCGGCCGAAGCGCGCGGTGCGGCGCTGGCATCGTATTTATTGTTCGAATCGACGTATACTAACGAGCTGATCCGTCTTGGACAGCGCGATACGCAGGCCCGCAAGGATGATGTCCTGGCGTTCTTTGGTTCCTGAGACGGCCCTTGGAGTGGCGTGCGTTTTTTTCGCGTTTTTTTTGACAGGACGATTGTGCTGGTATTTCGACGTGTTTGCGAAGTGGTATTGCTGTTGTCTTTGCTGCTGCCGGGCGGCCCGGCCGCGGCGGCGCCTGCGCCCACCCTGCGTTTCGATCAGCTCAGTGTGGAACAGGGCCTGGCGCAGGAATCGGTGCTGGCCATCGCCCAGGACCGGCAGGGCTATATGTGGTTTGGCAGCCAGTCTGGCCTGAGCCGCTACGACGGCTATCGCATGGTCGTCTACAAGAATATCGAGGGCGACAAGACCAGCCTGGCCGACAACTGGGTCGGCGAACTGCATGTCGATAGCCAGGGCCAGCTGTGGGTGGGCACCGACAACGGCCTGGACCGCTTCGACCCCGCCAGCCAGACCTTCACGCATTACGTCCCGGCCGAAAAGAGCAAGCGCGGCAACGGCAACCGGCATATCCACGCCATCCTCGACGATGGCGCGCGCGGCTTCTGGATCGCCACCTCGGACGGTTTGCAGCATTTCGACCCCGCCACGGGCGCCTTCCGCACCTGGCACCATGAAGAGGGCAACCCGCACAGCCTGGGCGACAATGAAATCAAGGCGCTGGCGCTGGACGCGCAACAGCGCCTGTGGATCGGCACCGTCACGGGCCTGGACATGCTGGCGCCGGGCAGCGACCGTTTCGAGCATTTCGCCGTCGACACGGCGCCCGGCTCCAAATATAACGTGATCCAGTCGCTGCTGGTGGACCGCCAGCAGAATCTGTGGATCGGCACCATGGCCGGCGCCGAGCGCTGGCGCCTGGGAGGCGCCGGCCAGGCACCGCAGTCGCGCCTGCGCCTGCATGAAAAACAGGGTTTTTCCGCCATCCGCGTGGCCAGCCTGTACCAGGATATCGACGCCACCGTCTGGCTGGGCAGCAATGCCGATGGCCTGTTCCGCTGGCAGCCCGAGAGCGACACCTTCCTGCAGTACCGGCACCAGACGGGCGACAAATTTAGCGTCGCCGACAACCAGCTGTCGTCGCTGTACCGCGACCGTGCGGGCACCTTCTGGGTCGGCTCCTGGTATAACGGCGTGAGCCGGGTCGACCTGGGCAGCGGCGGCTTTTCGCGCATGGCGCGGGCGCCCGGCGATGTGGGCGCGCTGGCGGACAAGAAAGTGCGCGCCGTGGCCGACGCGGGCAATGGCAAACTGTGGCTGGCCACCAAGGGCGGCCTGAAACTGTACGATACGCGCGACGGCAGCTCGCGCCTGTTCGACCTGCGCAGCGCGCCCGGCATGTCGCGCGACGAGCAGGTCACCACCCTGTACAAGGCGCCGGACGGCACCCTGTGGGTGGGCGGCTCGACGGGCTTGCACCGCTTCGATCCGGTACTCGGGCGTTTCTTTACCATGCGCTTTGCCGCCGGCGATCCGAACAGCGACACCATCCGCAATATCGTGAGCGACCGCAGCGGCATGCTGTGGGTCTCGACGCGCGGCGGCGTGCACCGTTTCGACCCCGTCAGCCGGGCCTTTACCACTTACCGCCACGATCCGGCCAACCCGCACAGCCTGTCCGACAACATGGTGCGGCCCGTGCTGGAAGACGGCAAGGGGCGGCTGTGGATAGGTTCCTTCCACGGCCTCGATTTGCTGGACCGCGCCAGCGGCCACTTCCGGCATTTCCGCCATGATCCGCAAAATCCGCATAGCCTCAGCCACGATGAGGTGCACTATCTGCACGAGGACAAGCGCGGCGTGCTGTGGGTGGGCACGGCCAATGGCTTGAACCGCATGGATGTCGATGCGAAGGGCGAGATCCGCTTCCGGCGCTTCCTGCGCAAGGATGGCATGGCCGACGATGCCGTCGCCAGCATCCTCGGCGACGACAACGAGCAGCTGTGGCTGAGCACGAATAGCGGCATCACGCGGCTCGACATGCGCAGCGGCCTGTTTCGCAACTATGACAGCGCCGATGGCACGGTGGAAGGCTCGTACTTTGATGGCGCGGCGCTGCGCGCGTTTGACGGGACCATGTATTTCGGTGGTTTTAACGGCATGACGGCGTTCGTGCCGCAAGATATCCACGACAACCGCGTGCCGCCGCTGGTGGCCATCACGGAGCTGCAGATCTTCAACAAGCCGGTGGCCATCGGCCGCGGCGAATTCGCGCATGTGCTCAGGACGGCCATCGACCATACGCGCCAGCTGGTGCTGACCAGCCGTGAAAGTGTCTTTTCGCTGGAATTCGCGGCCCTGCATTTCGCTGCGCCCCAGCGCAACATGTTCGCCTACCGGCTCGAGGGCTTCGACCAGGACTGGGTCATGACGGATGCGGGGCGGCGCTTTGCCACCTACACCAACCTCGATGCGGGCAACTACGTGTTTCGCGTCAAGGCGGCCAACAAGGATGGCGTGTGGAACGAGAGCGGCGCCACCTTGGCCATCACGATCCTGCCGCCGTTCTGGAAAACCTGGTGGTTCCGCACCCTGATGGCGGCGCTGCTGCTGGGCGCCGTGTATGGCGCTTACCGGCAGCGCGTGCGCGCGCTGCGGCGCCAGCAGAACGAGCTGGAAAAACTGGTCGGCGAACGCACGGCCGAGTTGCAGAGCAAGGAAATCGAAGTGCTGGCGCAGTCGGAAAAGCTGGCGCAAGCCAACAGCAGCCTGACGAAAAACGAGGAGAGCCTGCGCCAGGCCAAGCGCAAAGCCGAGGATGCGACGCGCCAGAAGTCGGAGTTTTTGGCCAATATGAGCCACGAGATGCGCACGCCGCTGGCCGGCGTGATCGGCATGCTGGGCTTTGCCCTGCGCGACGAGCAGCTGCACGATGCCACGCGCGAGCAGATATTGCGCGGCCAGGCCAATGCCCAGTCGCTGCTGGTGATCATCAATGACTTGCTCGATTTTTCCAAGATCGAGGCGGGCAAGCTGAGTATCGAAAATATCGACTTCGCGCTCGGTGCGGCGATCGAGACGGTCGTCAGCCTGTTCGAGGAGCAGGCGGCCGCGCGCAGCATCGGTTTTGCCATCGATTTCGCGCCTGACTTGCCGCCCTTCGTGGTGGGCGACCCGACCCGTTTGCGCCAGGTGCTGGTCAACCTGGTCGGCAATGCCTTCAAGTTCACCCAGCGCGGCGGCGTCAGCGTCTGCGTCGAGCGGGCCGGCGTGGCCAGCGGCAGCGGCGGGCGCCGTGTCAACCTGATCCGCTTTACGGTCAGCGACAGCGGCATCGGCATCGATGCGGACGCGATGGCGCGCCTGTTCCAGAAGTTCGAGCAGGCCGACGCCAGCACCACGCGGCGCTACGGCGGCACGGGGCTGGGCCTGGCGATCTGCCGCCAGCTGGTCGAATTGATGGATGGTCAGATCGAGGTGGCCAGCACGCCGGGGCAGGGCAGCACCTTTGCCTTCACCTTGCCGCTGGCCGATGGCGTGGCGCCGCCGCTGGTGCCGCAGGTGGCTCTGGCGCCGCACAGCCACCAGTTGCGCGTGCTGTGCGCGGAAGACTTCCCCACCAACCAGATCATCATCCGCGTCATGCTCGAAGAACTGGGGCACAGGGTCGATGTGGTCGCCAATGGCGTGCTGGCGGTGGCGGCCTGCGTGCATACGCGCTATGACCTGGTCCTGATGGACGGGCGCATGCCGGAGATGGACGGCGCCACGGCGACGCGATTGATCCGCGTGGGCGGCTGGCCCGACCAGCCCGTGCGCGATCAGGAACTGATGATCGTGGCCCTGACGGCGAATGCCAGCGATGAAGACCGCAGCCGCTATCTTGGCGTCGGCATGGATGATTTCCTCAGCAAACCGGTCGACGAGGCGGCGCTGCATGCCTTGCTGGCGCGCGCCATCGAGCGCCAGCTGCAGCGCGGTTTCATGTTGCCGCGCATGCCGTCGAACGTGCCGCGCGCCGCCGCACGGGGGCAGGCCGAACTCGATGCCCTGTTCGGCATCGCGCCGGCTGCCCCCGTCGCGGCCCCCTCCCAGTCCATCCGCAGCGGTGAACTGCAACGGCGCATCCGCGTCGCCTTCGTCGCCGACCTGGAGGGGCGCCTGCGCGAACTCGACGCCGCCCTGGCGGCGCAGGACAGCGACAACGCCGGGCGCCTGCTGCACGGCTTGAAGGGCAGCGCCGCCTATCTCGACGAAACGCAGCTGCACATGCTGTGCACGGAAATGGAAGAGGCGGCGGACGGCGGGCGCTGGACGCAGGTGGCCCTGCATTTGCCGCAATTGCGCGCACTGTTGGCGCAAATAGCCGTTTCGGGCAAGGAAATGTAAAATAGGCAATGCCGGCCTTCGAACGCGCGGCGAAACTGGGTAGAATACGGCCAGGCCCCTGACGCCGCCGGCAATGGAGAAAGCAATGAAAGTACTGGTGGTTGACGATGATGTCGTGTCGCGCATGGTATTGATGCATCTGATCGACAGCTGCGGCGTGCACGATATCGTGGAAGCCGAAGATGGTGCGGCGGCGTGGGAGCAGCTCGAAGGGGGCTTGCGCCCGTCGCTGTGCTTTTGCGATTTGCGCATGCCGCGCCTGTCCGGCATGGAACTGCTGCAGAAAATCCGCTCCGACAGCACGCTTGACGCCATGCCGCTGGTGCTCGTGTCGTCGGCGAATGACCAGGATACGGTGCGTGACGCCGTGCAGGCCGGTGCCGCAGGCTATATCGTCAAACCCTTCCAGCCGGAGCAGGTACGCCAGCATATCGACGCCTGCTTCGACATCTCCGCCTTGCCGGCCGAGGCGCCGCGCGACACCTTGCAGCGCCTCGGCATCGACAGCGAACGCCTGCAGGCCTATCTGACGGGTTTCCAGGGGCAGGTGGATGCCGCCAGCGAGCAGGTCGACGCCTTGCTGGCGCGCGGCGAACCGGCCCAGGCGCGCCAGCAGCTCGAACGCTTGCACCTCGGTTGCCGCACCCTGGGCTTGCATGGCGCGGAGGCCGGGATGATGGACCTGCTGCAGGCATCGGTGCTCGATGGCGATCAGATACAGGCGGCGCTGGCCGCACTGGCGCGCAGCGTGGCGCAGCAGTCGCGTTTGCTGCGGCAGGACGGCGCTGACTGAATTTGCTGTTTTCTGCTTGCCGGGAAAATACTTTAGGTTTAAAGTATCTGCTTCCGGGCCATGTGCACGCGCCCGCTACCAGCCAGGATGAGCATGAGCAGCGACCCTTCGCCCAGCACCGCATCTCCCCAGGACGACTTTGCGCGCACGCACCTGCCGCCGCGCGCACTCTGGCCGCAGCTGTGCCTGGACTTGCCCGAGCTGCGGTATCCGCCGCGCCTGAATTGCGTCGCCGTGCTGCTCGATGCGGCCGTCGCCAGCGGTGGCGGCGAACGCACCGCCATCCTTGCCGACGGCCAGCGCTGGACTTACGCGCAGCTGGCGCGCCAGGTCGACCGCATCGCCCACGTGCTGCGCGCCGACCTGGGCCTGATCCCCGGCAACCGCGTGCTGCTGCGCGGCGCGAATACGCCGATGATGGCCGCCTGTCTGCTGGCCGTGCTGAAGGCCGGCTGCATCGCCGTGCCGACCATGCCGCTGCTGCGCGCGCGTGAACTGTCCACGATTATCACCAAGGCGCAAGTGAACGCCGTGCTGTGCGCGCAGGGCTTGCGCGGGGAACTCGACGGCGTGCCGAAATGCCCGCCGATGTTGTGCTTTGGCGCCGACGACGCGCCACTGGAACAGCGCATGGCCGCCCACGATGCGCCCTTTGCCGCATGCGACACGGCGGCCGACGACGTCTGCCTGATCAGCTTTACCTCGGGCACGACGGGCGTGCCCAAGGGCACCATGCACATGCAACGCGACCTGCTGGCCATCTGCGACTGCTTTCCCCGCTCCGTGCTGCAGGTGCGCGCCGACGATATCTTCATCGGCACGCCGCCGCTGGCCTTCACTTTCGGCCTCGGTGGCCTGCTGCTGTTCCCCCTGCGCTTTGGCGCTTGCGCCGTGTTGCTGGAAAAACTCACGCCCGAGGGTCTGCTGCGCGCCATCGGCGCCTATCACGCCACGATCTGCTTCACGGCGCCCACCTTTTACCGCCAGATGGCACCCTTGGCCGCGCAGCACGACCTGCGCAGCCTGCGCCTGTCCGTTTCGGCCGGCGAGGCGCTGCCGCTGGCCACGCGCGACGCCTGGCAGGCGGCGACGGGCCTGGCCATGACGGACGGCATCGGCGCCACCGAAATGCTGCACATCTTCATCTCCGCCACGGGCGAGGGCATACGCCGCGGCGCCATCGGCAAGGCCATCCCCGGCTACCAGGCATGCATCGTCGACGACGCGGGCGTGCCGCAGCCGCCCGGCGTGACGGGCCGCCTGGCCGTGAAAGGCCCCACCGGTTGCCGCTACCTGTCCGACCCGCGCCAGCGCGAGTATGTGCAGAATGGCTGGAACCTGACGGGCGACACCTTCGAGATGGATGCCGACGGCTATTTCTATTACCGCTCGCGCAGCGACGACATGATCGTCTCGGCCGGCTACAACATCGCCGGCCCTGAAGTGGAGGAGGCGCTGCTGCGCCATCCGGCCGTGGCCGAATGCGGCGTGGTCGGGCGCGCCGATGCCGAGCGTGGCCAGATCGTCGAGGCGCACGTGGTGCTCAAGGAGGGCTGCCAGCCCAGCGACCTGCTGGCAGCCGAACTGCAGGACTTCGTGCGCCAGCAGATCGCCCCGTATAAATATCCGCGCGCCATCCGTTTCCTGCCTGCGCTGCCGCGCACGGAAACGGGCAAGCTGCAGCGCTTCAAACTTCGCACGGACACCCCATGAATATCGTCTGCATCGGCGGCGGCCCCGCCGGCCTGTATTTCAGCCTGCTCATGAAAAAGCAGAACCCGGAGCACCGCATCACCGTCATCGAGCGCAACCGCCCGTACGACACGTTTGGCTGGGGCGTGGTGTTTTCCGACCAGACCCTGGGCAACCTGGCCAGCGCGGACGAGCCGACGGCGCGCGCCATCCTGCAGGCGTTCAACCACTGGGACGATATCGAGATCCACTTCAAGGGCGAGACCGTGCGCTCGGGCGGCCATGGTTTTTGCGGCATCGGCCGCAAGCGCCTGCTCAATATCCTGCAGGCGCGCTGCGAGGAACTCGGCGTGGATCTCGTCTTCGAGACGGAAGTGCAGGACGACCAGGCCATCGCGAAGCAGTACGGCGCCGACCTGGTGATCGCCAGCGACGGCTTGAACAGCCGCATCCGCACGCGCTATGCGGCCAGCTACCAGCCCGAGATCGAGCAGCGTCATTGCCGCTTCGTCTGGCTGGGCACGCGCAAGAAATTCGAGGCGTTTACGTTCGCCTTCCGCCAGACGCCGCACGGCTGGTTCCAGGCGCATATCTATCAGTATGACGGCGAGACGTCGACCTTCATCGTCGAAACGCCGGAACACGTGTGGCGCGCGGCGGGCCTGGATGCCATGAGTCAGGAAGAGGGCATCGCCTTTTGCGCAGCCCTGTTCGCCGAGGAACTCGATGGCCATGAATTGCTGAGCAATTCGCCGCATCTGCGCGGCTCGGCCCAGTGGATCACCTTTCCGCGCATCGTCTGCCGGCAATGGGTGCACCGGCACGATGGCGTGCCCGTCGTGCTGATGGGCGACGCGGCCCACACGGCGCATTACTCGATCGGTTCGGGCACCAAGCTGGCGCTGGAAGACGCCATTGAGCTGGCGCGCTGCTTTGGCCAGCAGGCCGATACCGCTGCTGGTACGGATGCGGCGCTGGCCGCCTACCAGCAGCTGCGCGCCATCGAGGTGCTGAAAATCCAGAGCGCGGCGCGCAATTCCATGGAGTGGTTTGAAAACGTCGAGCGCTACAGCGCCATGCAAACGCCGCAGTTCGCCTATTCCATGCTCACGCGCAGCCAGCGCATCTCGCATGAAAACCTGCGCCTGCGCGATCCCGCCTACGTGGCCGATTATGAACGGTGGCTGGCGCGGCGCGCGGGTGAACAGGCCGGCGTGGAAATGCGGGACGAGGCTTTGCCGCCCATGCTGACGCCTTTCCGGCTGCGCGGCGTGCTGCTGAAAAACCGCATCGCCGTCTCGCCGATGGCGCAGTACAGCGCCGTCGATGGCGTGGCGGGCGACTACCATTTGATGCACCTGGGCGCGCGCGCCATGGGCGGCGCGGGCCTCGTGTTTGCCGAGATGACGTGCGTGTCGGCCGATGCGCGCATCACGCCCGCCTGCCCCGGCATGTACAGCGAAGCGCACACGCAGGCCTGGCGCCGCATCGTCGATTTCGTGCACGCGAACAGCGATGCGAAGATCGCCCTGCAGCTGGGCCACGCGGGGCCGAAAGGCTCGACGCGCCCCATGTGGGACGGCATCGACCTGCCGCTCAGGGAAGGCAACTGGCCGCTGATCTCGGCTTCGGAACAGCAGTACCTGGCCGGCGTGTCGCAGCTGGCGCGCGCGGCCACGGAAAGCGACCTGGCGCGCATCGAGCAAGACTTCGTGCGCGCCACCCTGGCCGCGGCCGTCGCCGGTTTCGACTGGCTGGAACTGCATTGCGCGCACGGCTATCTGCTGTCGAGTTTTATCTCGCCGCTGACCAACCGCCGCACGGACGAGTATGGCGGCAGCCTGGAAAACCGCTGCCGCTATCCCTTGCGCGTATTGCGCGCCATGCGCGCCGCCTGGCCGCAGGATAAACCGATGAGCGTGCGCATCTCGGCCCACGACTGGGTCGAAGGCGGCATCACGCCCGACGATGCGGTCGTCATCGCGCGCCTGTTCAAGCAGGCCGGCGCCGACCTGATCGACTGTTCCTCGGGCCAGGTCAGCAAGCTCGAACGGCCCGTGTACGGGCGCATGTTCCAGGCGCCGTTCGCCGACCGCGTGCGCAATGAAGCCGGCATCGCCAGCATGGCCGTCGGCTCGATTTTTGAAGCCGACCACGCCAACAGCATCATCGCCGCCGGGCGCGCCGACCTGTGCGCCGTGGGCCGCCCGCACCTGGCCAACCCGGCCTGGACCCTGACGGAGACGGCGCGCATCGGCTACAGCGGCGCCGGTGCAACTTGGCCGAAACAGTATCGGCCGGGCCAGCAGCAGCTGGAGCGCAATCTGCAGCGCGAGCGCCAGCTGGCCGCCGCCAGCATGGGCCTGACCCCGCAACAGGTGGCCGCGCGGCTGCTGGAAGGATGACATGAACAAGGAACGAATGGACGGCGCATTGGCCGACAAACATGCGCTGGTGACGGGCGCCGGCAGCGGCATTGGCCTGGCCTGCGCGGGCGCCTTGCTGGACGCGGGCGCCAGGGTCACCCTGGCCGGGCGCGACGGTGCGCGGCTGGCGCGCGCGCGCATGCAGCTGGAAGAGGCGGGCCACGCGGGCAGGGTCGCCATCTGCGTGCTCGACGTCGCCGTGGAAGCGTCGGTGCAGGCGGGCTTCGCGCAGGCCGCCGCGCATTTCGGCCGCATCGATATATTGATCAATAACGCGGGCCAGGCGCATGCGGCGCCGTTCGGCAAGACGGATGCCGCCATCTGGCAGCAGATGCTGGCCGTGAACCTGACGGGGGTCTTTCACTGCTGTCAGGCGGCCCTGCCGGCCATGCTGGAAGCGGGTTGGGGACGCATCGTCAACGTGGCGTCGACGGCGGGACTGAAAGGCTATCGTTATGTCAGCGCCTATGTCGCCGCCAAGCACGGCGTGATCGGCCTGACGCGCGCGCTGGCGCTGGAAGTGGCGCTGCGCGGCGTCACCGTCAACGCCGTCTGCCCCGGTTACACGGAAACGGAGATGGTGGCGCAGGCCGTGCAGAACATCGTGCGCAAGACGGGGCGCGGCGCAGACGCGGCGCGCGCGGAACTGGCGGCTGGCAATCCGCAGCAGCGGCTGGTGCAGCCGCAGGAAGTGGCCGATGCGGTGGCCTGGCTCTGCCTGCCCGCGTCGGCCGCCATGAATGGACAATCGATCGCCGTCGCCGGCGGTGAAGTCATGTAGACAATGGATAAAATGGACAATGAACGCGACCTCCCGCAGGCCGAACCGGTGCTGGATCTGGCCAGCCGCCTGACGCAGGACCACCACCAGTCGCTCAAGCTGTGGCTGCGCATGCTGTCGTGCACGGTGAAAATCGAAAACGAGGTGCGCACGCGTTTGCGCGCCACCTTTGGCATCACCTTGCCCCGCTTCGATCTGATGGCGCAGCTCGAACGCTTTCCCGAAGGCTTGCGCATGGGCGAACTGTCCCGGCGCATGATGGTCACGGGCGGCAATATCACGGGCATCACCGACCAGCTGGAGCAGGAAAAACTGGTGCTGCGCGTGGTCGACCCGAAGGACCGCCGCTCGTACAGCGTCAAGCTGACGCCGGCCGGCCGGCGCGCCTTCGACGAGATGGCGCGCGTGCACGAAGGCTGGATCGCCGAACTGCTGCACGGCGTGACGCCGGACGACAAAACCCGATTGATCGACCTGCTGTCGCAGATGAAGCAGCAGCTCAATGACATTTCCATAAAGGACTGAGCATGCGCCACCTACCCGGCCAGCCGCAAGACCTGCCAGGCAACCGCGCCAGCCTGGCCCATTACGCCGCGCGGCATTTCCTGTTTTCCGTCGACGCAGGCGTCGCCACCTTGACCCTGCACCGGCCCGAGCGCAAGAATCCGCTCACCTTCGATTCGTATGCGGAATTGCGCGAGCTGTTCCGCGCGCTGGCGCATGCGGACGACGTCAAGGCCGTGGTGATCACTGGCAGCGGCGGCAATTTCTGCTCGGGCGGCGACGTGCACGACATCATCGGCCCACTGACGCAGCTCGACATGCCCGGCCTGCTGGCCTTTACCCGCATGACGGGCGATGTGGTGAAGGCCATGCGCGCCTGCCCGCAGCCCATCATCGCCGCCATCGACGGCATTTGCGCGGGCGCCGGCGCCATGCTGGCGCTGGCTTCCGATATCCGCCTCGGCACGGCGCGCAGCAAGACGGCTTTCCTGTTTACCCGCGTGGGCCTGGCCGGCTGCGACATGGGCGCCTGCGCCTTGCTGCCGCGCGTGATCGGCCAGGGTCGCGCTGCCGAACTGCTGTACACGGGCCGCTCCCTGGCCGGCGCCGAGGCCGAGCGCTGGGGCTGGCTCAACCGCCTGGTCGAACCGGAGGAACTGGGCGAGGCGGCGCAGCTGTTCGCCGCCGGCCTGGCCGGCGGCCCCACCTTCGCGCACGGCATGACGAAAAAAATGCTGCAGCAGGAGTGGAACATGGGCGTCGATGAAGCCATCGAGGCGGAAGCGCAGGCGCAGGCCATTTGCATGGCCACCAACGATTTTCACCGCGCCTATCACGCTTTCGTGGCGAAGGAAAAACCACAGTTCGAGGGTAATTGACATGCGTGATACTAGCTATCTGGACTGGCCATTTTTCGAGGCGCGCCATGCGCAGCTTGCGTCCGAGCTCGATGCCTGGGCGACGCAGCACCTGGACGGTGCGCATGGCGCCGACGTCGATGCGGCTTGCCGCGCACTGGTGGCGCAACTGGGCCAGGACGGCTGGCTGGCGCACGCCACGGGCACCGATGGCAAGATCGATACGCGCGCCATTTGCCTGATGCGCGAAACCCTGGCGCGTCACGACGGCCTGGCCGATTTTGCCTTCGCCATGCAGGGACTCGGTTCCGGCGCCATCGGCCTGTTCGGCAGTGCGCAGAACAAGGCGCGCTATCTGCCGGACGTGGCCAGCGGCAAGCGCATCGCCGCCTTTGCCCTGTCCGAGCCGCAGGCCGGCTCCGACGTGGCGGCGATGGCGTGCGCGGCACGGCGCGACGGCGACGCGTATGTGCTCGATGGCGAAAAGACGTGGATCTCGAATGGCGGCATCGCCGATTTTTACGTGGTGTTCGCCCGCACGGGCGAAGCGCCCGGCGCGCGCGGCATCAGCGCCTTCATCGTCGATGCCGACAATCCTGGCCTGGAAATCGCCGAGCGCATCGCCGTGATCGCGCCGCATCCGCTGGCGCGCCTGCGCTTCAGCCAGTGCCGCGTGCCCGTGTCGCAGCGCCTGGGCGAGGCGGGGCAGGGCTTCAAGGTGGCGATGGCGACACTCGACGTGTTCCGCACCTCGGTGGCCGCCGCCGCGCTGGGCTTTGCGCGGCGCGCCTTCGATGAAGCGCTGCGCCACGCGACAAAGCGCCAGATGTTCGGCCAGACCCTGGCCGATTTTCAATTGACACAGGCGAAACTGGCGCAGATGGCCACCGGCATCGACGCGGCTGCCTTGCTGACTTACCGCGCCGCCTGGCAGCGCGACCAGGGGCGCAAGGTGACGAAGGAGGCGGCGATGGCCAAGCTGACGGCCACGGAAACGGCGCAGCAGGTGATCGACGCTGCCGTGCAACTGTTCGGCGGCATGGGCGTGGTCAGCGACCATCCGGTCGAGCGCCTGTACCGCGAAATTCGCGCCTTGCGCATCTACGAGGGGGCCAGCGAAGTGCAGCAATTGATCATCGCGCGCGAACTGCTGCGCGAGGCGGCGGTGGACGCATGAGCGGCATGAACCGCATGAATAACGAGGGAAGCAATATGCAAGTTTTACAACCACCGGGATGGGCCAGGCCGCGCGGCTATGCGAACGGCGTGGCCGCCAGCGGGCGCACGGTGTACGTCAGCGGCATGATCGGCTGGGATGCGCAGGGGCAGTTTCACACGGACGATTTCGCGGGCCAGGTGCGCCAGGCGCTGCAGAATATCGTCGCCGTGCTGGCCGAGGCGGGCGCCTTGCCCGAACATATCGTGCGCATGAACTGGTATGTGCTCGACAAGCAGGAGTACGTGGCGGCGTATCCGCAAATCGGCGTGGCCTACCGTGAGCTGATCGGCAAGCATTTTCCTGCCATGACGGCGGTGCAGGTGGCCGGCCTGATCGAGGACCGGGCGCGCGTGGAGATCGAGGTGACGGCGGTGCTGCCATAGTGGGTGATTTGTTGTTGAATTGCATTGCTCATTGCATGTATTGATATGCTGAAAAAGTTTGTGGCATTCATGCAGGAGTGAGCGATGATGCTGGGCAATAAAAAACCCGCGATGCCTCTGCGGAGAGCGGGTCAGTGAATGCAGCTAAGTAATCCTCAGGAAATTATTGTGAATTTATGACGAACAGAACCGGATGCTATGCAAGGCGCCCGCTGCGACGCAGTGCGAGCACTGCTAGCAGTGGGCAACGCCACAGAGCGCCGGTTATGGAGGTCAGAAATCACAATAATTTATTGGGGGTTACTTAGACTTCTTGGGTCTTCAACAAAATTGCTGCACTCTGAGGTAGGTAACTAATTGTTAGTCAAAGCGGAAACTGTATCACGAGATTTACGTTTGCTTAAAAATTTAGACAATCGATGAGCAGGTTTTTCAATAAGAAAATAAAATACCGCAGAACCGATCACGACTCCTGTCATAGTAAATATCCATCCAAGGGAGCCAGCATCAACCACAAAAAAAAGCGACATCGTAGGTAGCACTAGCTTATGTGCCAAATAAATGGAGTAACAACCTTGACCAACTGAAGAGGTTTTTTCGAACAGCCAAAACGATTTTATTTGGTTGAATTCGAATAAAACCCATAGCGCAAAGAATGGCGCAACCAACAGCATCGAGAATTTGAAGTCAAAAGCGGTTTTATTGTGTAATAGCGCAGTCAATATGCAAAGAACCAGAACGGATACGCGCAACACTAATCCAGCATGAGGGTACTGCAACAATTTAGGTGGTCGTTGCCCATGCACGACATCTGCAACCAGACAGCCCAACATCCAGATCGGCAAACCCAATAACGCCGATCCAAGCACGCCATAGGTCCAAAAAAAACCGTCATGCTGATCGGGCACCAATGCCAAGCCAAACGATACGATGAAGCTGATGGCAATGGGTAAATAGTAATCAAAACGCGAATATATAAGTCGTAACAGTGGATAGATCGTGTAATACACGATTTCACAATACAGGGACCAGAGTACGGCCTCCAGTGATGTGTAACCGTGTGGTAAAAAAAGTGAAATTGCGATCGCGGCTAACATCGGTATCGCAATCCTGGTCAAACGTGATATGTAAAAAGCGGAAACGCTAAACTCCCGCCCCGACACATAGGGATAATGGATGCAGAAGCCGGAAATGATAAAAAACACCACGACCGCTGCAGTGCCGTTGAACATGATCGAAAAAACTTTTTGAGCAAGCACCGCCAGTATTGATAGAGCGCTGCCATCGAACACTGTAAATATTGGCGGTTCTCCTAGATGAGAAAAAACAACCCATACGGCACAGATAAAGCGTAGTCCATCGAGAAATTGAAAGTGTTGTTTTTTTGGAATTGCCACAATTTTTCCTGATTTTTTTCTAAATTTCACTATAACATGCATAAAATGAAATTAGAGTTATCAAATTGAAAATCAGTAAAATATACTAAAAGTAAGCAACGCATTGGGCAAATGGTAGGTTCCCAGTGTATCCATCTTTGTCCCGGCATCGACACTCCATGCCAAGATATCCCCCGTTTCTGGAGCTGGTACGTCCGTGATGCTGATGCCTGGGTCTGGCGTTGCCGGGCCTGATTTCACGTCAGCGTAGAAGGACTGGAGCTGTTGTCGGCAGTGATTGGCGGCGTTCGCGGGGGGGGGGGGGGGGGGGGGGAAATGCTGATGCCGAGGGGCTATTGTCGCCCCGGGATGCTGGCGCCACCCCGCGTTGTGTTGGTGGTCCCCCCCACTGGAAAACAACC
>NZ_JAFCWK010000003.1:0-89907 GCF_049897525.1 Janthinobacterium sp. PSRC1-1 | reverse complement strand
GGCGCGCGCGCGCCCCGCCCGCCGGCCCCCCGCCCCCCCCCCCCCCCCCCCCCCCCCCCCCCCCCCCCCCCCCCCCCCCACAGGCTGATGCCTAGTGTCTCTTGTCGCGCCGTGATGCTGGCGGCACGCCGCGATGTAGTGGTGGTCCCCCCGACTGGAATCGAACCAGTATCCCACGCTTAGGAGGCATGTGCACTATCCATTGTGCTACGGGGAGGACGCTCAGGCGTGGCTGGATGCCATGCCGGATCCGGCGGCAGGGGGCGTGCAAGACGTCCCATGTGTCGCGAATCGAGCGCAATTATAGCCGACAGTTTGCAAGATATGCCTATGCTTGCGCGAGTATCGGTACAATGCGTGCTTCATTCATCTAATCGGCAGCTGTTTTGCGCACCATGCGGTGTGCAGGAAACGGCGCCCGAGCACTCTAACTCATTATGGCTGTCATTTCTCTTTCATCGGCGCAACTTGCGTTCGGTCACGTCGCGCTGCTCGATCACGCGGAATTTTCACTGGAAAACTCGGAACGGGTGGGCTTGATCGGCCGCAACGGCACCGGTAAATCCTCTCTGTTGAAGGTCATTTCGGGCAAGTTCAAGCTCGATGACGGCTTGCTGGTCATGCAGCAAGGCATCAAGATCGCGTATGTGGAGCAAGAGCCGCAATTCGACCCGGACATGTCCGTGTTCGACGCCGTCGCTTCCGGCATGGGCGAATCGCAAGCCTGGCTGAAGGAATACGACGAGTTGACGGGCCAGTTTGGCCAGGGCAATGACGACGAATTGATGGAACGCATGCACGACATCCAGGTCAAACTCGATGCGGCCGATGCGTGGAGCTTGCCGAACAAGGTGGAAACCGTACTCGACCGTCTGAACCTGACGGGCGACATGCTGATGAAAACCCTGTCCGGCGGGATGCAAAAGCGCGTCGCGCTGGCGCGCGCGCTGGTCTCCGCGCCCGACGTGCTGCTGCTCGATGAGCCCACCAACCATCTGGATTTCAGCTCCATCCTGTGGCTGGAAGGCCTGTTGCGCGATTTCAAGGGCAGCGTGCTGTTCATTACCCATGATCGCTCCTTCCTCGACAACGTTGCCACGCGCATCATCGAACTCGACCGCGGCCGCTTGCTGTCGTACCCGGGCAACTTCACGGCGTACCAGGTACGCAAGGCCGAGCAGCTGGAAATCGAAGACGTGGAAAACGCCAAGTTCGACAAGTTCCTGGCGCAGGAAGAAGTGTGGATACGCAAGGGCGTCAAGGCGCGCCGCGTGCGCGACGAAGGCCGCGTGCGCCGCCTGGAAGCGCTGCGCCTGACGCGCAATGCGCGCCGCGACCAGCAGGGACAAGTCAAGCTGGACGTGTCGGCCGGCGAACGCTCGGGCAAGATCGTGGCGGACCTGGAAAACGTCTCGAAGATCTATGGCGACAAGGTCATCGTCAAGGATTTCAGTGCCACCATCTTGCGCGGTGATAAGGTCGGCCTGATCGGTGCCAACGGCGCCGGCAAGACCACCTTGCTGAAGATGATCCTGGGCCAGGAAGAGTCCGATACGGGCACCATCCGCCTGGGCACCAAGCTGCAAGTGGCGTATTTCGACCAGATGCGCACGCAGCTGAACGAGGAAGCGAACCTGATGGAAACCATCGCGCCGGGTAGCGACTGGGTCGAGATCAATGGCCAGCGCCGCCACGTGATGACGTATCTGAACGATTTCCTGTTCGCGCCGGAACGCGCCCGTTCGCCCGTCAAGTCGCTGTCCGGTGGCGAGCGCAACCGTTTGCTGCTGGCGCGCCTGTTCGCCAAGCCGGCCAACGTGCTGGTGCTCGATGAGCCGACCAATGACTTGGATATCGATACCCTGGAATTGCTGGAAGAGTTGCTGGAAGAATACACCGGCACCGTCTTCCTCGTCAGCCATGACCGTACCTTCCTCGACAACGTGGTCACGCAGGTGATCGTCGCCGAAGGCGAGGGCAAGTGGCGCGAGTTCGTCGGCGGCTACACGGACTGGGAGCGCGTGCGCACCTTGCCGATCGCCACGGCGCCAGCGAGCAAGCCGGCCGTGAAGGTCGAGGCTGCCGCACCGGCGGCCAAGCAGAAAAAGCTCAGCTACAAGGAACAGCGCGAACTCGACGAACTGCCGAACATCATGGCCGCGCTGGAAGATGAGCAAGCCGTGCTGGCAGGACAATTGTCGCATCCCGATTTCTACAAGAAAACGCCGGCCGAAGGCAAGCGCCTCAATGCGCGCGTGGCGGAAATCGAGAAAGAGTTGCTGGCAGCGCTGGAAAAGTGGGAAGCGATCGAAGCGCGCGCCAAAGGCTGAGTTGCCTGTCATTGATTGCCGCCTGCGGCAATTAATATCAAAATTGATACTGTAGTGATAAACTCTGGCTGAAGCGGGTGTTGCCGCCCGACGCGTGTAGCGTGTCGGGCGGCAACATACTCTCCGTTACAGACCCCGGAGCGGCATTGCGTCTTGTTGATGCATCAAAGACAATATTGCTGATATTATTCCCCGTGTTCTTACTGTAGCGGCGCCAGCCGCAAGCAATCTGTATTTGCCAGCCATCACCAGACCGGAAACGGGGGAGCGCCTTCATGTTTGACCGACTCGCGCTGCCACGCGTGCTGCCTTTTTTTACTTATCTATTTTTTATTCTTATTGCTGATGTGTTAATATGGGCGGGCTATGCTCAGGAGCAACTACGCTATTTGTATGTGGTGAAAATTGGCGTCGTTCTGGCGCTGCTATGGCGATATCGCCGGCACTATACGGAGCTGGCCTGGCCCGGTCCGGCGCTCATGGGATGGCGTGCCATTGTCTGGGCCGTGCTGGCGGGCATCGTGGTGCTGGTGCTGTGGCTCAACCTGGGCGCGTCCTGGATGGTCATCGGCGCGTCGGCCGGTTTCGATCCGCGCTCCGGGAATGGCTACGACTGGCCGCTGCTGGTGGCGCGCATCGCCGGTGCCGCGTTGGTGGTGCCCGTGATGGAAGAGTTGTTCTGGCGCTCCTTTCTATTGCGTTGGTTACAATCGCCGAATTTTCTGGCCGTTGAACCGTCACTGCTGAGATTTCGCTATATTCTTATTACGGCGATACTGTTCGGCTTTGAACATAATTTGTGGTTTGCGGGCATTCTTGCCGGCTTAGCATATGGGTGGCTCTACGTGCGTTTTCGCACCCTGTGGTCGGCCATCATCGCGCATGGCGTGACGAATGGCTTGCTGGGTGTCTGGGTACTCATGACTGGGCAATGGGCTTATTGGTAATCGCGTCATCGGCGCCATTAGTTAATGCAGTAATCACAAAGATGAAAAAAAATGTTGAGCTTGACTGAAAAAAAGTGCGCTGCGCGTGATGCGGCACGAGCTGTTTTTCGCACGCCGCGCCTGGGCGCGCTGTCGCTGCTGATCGGCGCTGCCTTCAGCACGGCCGTCCATGCCGAAATCAGCGACACCATCCATCCGTTCCTCCGGACGTCGATTGCCTATGACGACAACTTGCTGCGCCTGAGCGAGTTTCCGGGGCAAACGCCGGATCTGAGCGATACCAGCCGGACGGTGCAAGGCGGCTTCCTGTTCGAACGTCCCATCGGCCGGCAGTTGTTCACGGGCTACGCCAAGCTGAGCCGCGTGACCTTCAACCGCTACACGGAACTCGATTACAACGGCAAGGACGCGCTGGTCGATTGGGCCTGGCAGTTGGGCAACCACGTACAGGGCCATCTGGGTACCAGCTACCTTGAAACGCTGACGCCATTTGCCGATACCAATTCCAAGGAGCGCAATTTGCGCACGCAGCGCCGCCATTATGCGGATGTGACCTGGCTGTTCCATCCCAGCTGGCAGGTGCGCGCAGGTTTTTCGCGCTTCGATGCGGACTATGAATTGCTCGCGCAAAAGATCAACAACCGCTCGGAAGACGCGACCGAACTCGGTCTCGACTATCTCGCCGCCAGCGGCAGCAAGGTGGGCGTGCAGCTGCGCCGCCTGCAGTCGGACTATCAATTCAAGGGCGGCGCAGGGACGGGTTTTCCCGATAACGATTACACGCAGGATGAAATCAAGGCCAATGTGCTGTGGCTCGTCAGCGGACCGACCAAGCTGTCGTTCCTCGGCGGCTGGGTGCGGCGTACGCATCCGCTGTCGGGTTCGGGCAGCAGCAGCGGCGCCAACGGCCGCCTGATTGCCGATTGGGTGGCGACGGGAAAATTGCGATTCAATGCGGCGCTGTGGCGCGAATTCCAGGTGGTGGAAGGCGGCATCGTCGGTAGCAGCCTGAACAAGGGCGCCAGCGTGGCGGCCTTCTGGAGCGCTACGGCCAAGGTGGGTGTCAATGCCCAACTGCAGCACGAGAAGCGTGATTTCAGCACCATCAATGGCTTCACGGCCTTGAATGGCCTGTCCGATGCGAGCACCAGCAGTTCACTGGGCCTGACTTACACGCCACTGCGCAACATCACGCTGGAAGCGGACGCATTTCGCAGCAGGCGCAGCGGCAATCCTCTCGTGGGCAGCAATAGTTACCGATCCCAAGGGGTTTCGTTCTCCGCCAATGTTCAATTCTGAAAAGTAAAATGACGATTAACGATATACCCCTGATTTCCTTTTTTCAGCGTGTGCTCGACCCCCTGGTCATCATGGTCACGCTGTATGTATGCTCGATCGTACTCGGTTCTTCCTTCGACGGTTATGCCCTGATATTGATGATACTGGCGTTTTTCATTTCATCGACCATCTATCAGCATATCGATCCGTATCGCGCCTGGCGTGCCGGGCGCATGTGGGCCTATGCGCGCGACGTGATCGTCGGCTGGGCCGTCACTGCGCTGATCCTCGTCATGCTCGGCGTGGTCAGCGGCCTGGCGCAGCATTATCATGTCAAGGCCGTGTATGCCTGGTTTGTCATCACGCCGTTGCTGCTGATTTTCCTGCAACTGGCGGTGCGCCGCGCGCATTCCATCCAGGGCAACGGCGACGAAGTGCGCTCTGTCGCCATCATCGGCGCCAACAATGTCAGCGTGCGCTTTGCCGACGCCATCAGCAAGCACCCGAACCTGTTCATGCAGGTGGACGGCTACTTTGACGACCGGGAAGAAGAGCGCTGGCCAGAGGGCATGTATCACCCGATGCTGGGCCGAATGGATGAGATTGCCGCATACGTGCGCAGCAAGCAGACCAAGATGATTTTCATCAGCCAGCCCATCTCGGCGCAGCCGCGCATCCGCAAGTTGCTCGATGAATTGCAGGACACCACCACCTCGGTGTATTTCCTGCCGGATATTTATGTATTTGACCTGATGCAGGCGCGTTTTGACAATGTGTGCGGCATGCCTGTCATCGCCATCTGCGAATCGCCATTTACTGGCTGGAACAGCACGATCAAGCGCATGAGCGACCTGGTGCTCGCCTGCCTGATCCAGTTGTGCCTGTTGCCGCTGATGCTGATGATTGCCATCGCCGTGAAAGTGACCTCGCCCGGTCCCGTCATTTTCAAGCAGCGTCGCTACGGCCTGTATGGCGAAGAAATTATCGTCTATAAATTCCGTTCGATGACGGTGTCGGAAGACGGTGCCAAGGTGGTGCAGGCCACCAAGGATGACCAGCGCCTGACGCGCATCGGCGCTTTCCTGCGCCGCAGTTCGCTCGATGAATTGCCGCAGTTTATCAATGTGTTGCAAGGGCGCATGAGTATTGTTGGCCCGCGACCGCACGCAGTGGCACACAATGAGCAGTATCGCAAGTTGATCAAGGGCTACATGTTGCGCCACAAGGCCAAGCCGGGCATTACCGGCTGGGCGCAGGTCAATGGCTTGCGGGGCGAGACGGAAACCCTCGACAAGATGGAAGCGCGCGTGCACTTCGACCTGGACTATCTGCGTAACTGGTCGCTGTGGCTGGACCTGTGGATCGTGGTGCGCACGGTGCAAGTGGTGCTGAAACGGGAAAATGCCCATTGACGGTGCGACAGACTATCAAGAAGATTGCCGCATAGCCAAGCATTGTGGCGTGGCGACAACTCAGAGCTTGCCCGGCGTCTGGCTTTTATGTTGACCAAAGAAAATTAGTTGCATCATTTGTGATTTCTATAATTCTATTGCATAATTTGTACCTGTTGCATGCTAAAGTGATTGTAGAGCCTGTAAGATAACGTGCTGAAACAATGTAGCGCATGCATCGTTTTGATCCGCCTGCCCGAAAGCGTGGCAGCGCTTGAAAACATGTTGAACCCTCTGAGATGGCGAGTCCGATGAAAATGAAACGAATGAATGTACCGCAACGCATCCTGACCGCTGGCGTTATCCTGTTGACAGTGGCCGGCCTGGCCGCCTGTGGTGGCGACAAGCAGAAGAAGGTGGGTCAGGCGCTCGCCAGCGTGAATGGCGAAGAAATCACGGCGCTGCAGCTGAATGAGGAATTGCAGCGCGCCGGCGTGCCGGCGGCGCAGCAGGAAGCGGCCAGCAAACAATTGCTCGAAGCGCTGATCGACCGCCAAGTGGTCGAGAATGTTGCGTTGAAAGAAAAGATCGACCGCGATCCGAAGGTCATGCAAGCCGTCGAGCGGGCCAAGGCGCTGATCATCAGCCAGGCCTACATGCAAAAGAAATTGAGCGGCATGGCGCCTCCGAGCAAGGTGGAAGTGGAAGATTACTTCAACAAGCACCCTGAGTTGTTCAGCAATCGCAAGCAGTTCGACATGCGCCAGTTGCTGATCGCCAGCAAGGATATGAACGATGCGCTCAAGCAAGTGATCGACAAGAGCAAGTCGCTCGATGAGGTAGCGGCCTGGATGGAGAGCAACAAGATCGGTTTTGCGCGTGCCCAGGTGTCGCGCACGACGACGGATCTGGCGCCGGAACTGGTTGCCAAGTTGCAATCCATGCCGAAAGGCCAGCTGTTCATCATCAATGAAGGTGAACGCGCGATGCTGATGACGATCGTCGACATCAAGGAGGTGCCGGTCAAGCTGGCCGCCGCCGCGCCGCAGATCGAGCAGTACCTGGTCAATACCAGGGCCAAGGATGCCGCCAAGCAAGAAATGGAGCGCCTGCGCGCAGCGGCCAAGATCGAGTATCTGAACCAGCCTGCAGCTGCCACTGCGGCATCGGGTGCGGCTTCCGCGGCCTCGGCGAGCGCCAGCGCTGCGGCTACCGCACGGGGCGTTGCTGGCCTGAAATAAGCATGCCTGGCACCATTGATATTTTGCATAACCAACCGTAATGACCGACGAGATCGAGCTGATGATGAAACGACTGATACTTTTGATAATGACCTCACTGCTGGCCTTCACGCTGGGCAGTGCCAATGCCGGAGAAGTCGTGCTCGGCGCGGGCGACGTGCTGAAGATTTCCGTCTACGGCAACCCGGATCTGGGCGTGGAGACGCGCGTCAGCGAAGCGGGCGACATCACGTTCCCCCTGATCGGCCAGGTCAACGTCATGAAAATGCCCGTCGCCGAGGCGGAAAAGAAGATTGCCAACAAGCTCGAAACGGGCGGCTTTGTGAAAAAGCCGCAAGTCAATATCATCGTTACCTTGTTGCAAAGTCAGCAAGTGTCGGTGCTGGGCCAGGTGAACCGGCCGGGCCGTTATCCGGTCGATGGGCGCCGCAGCCTGCTTGACTTGCTGGCGCTGGCCGGTGGCATCGGTCCCGAGGGCGGCGATACGGTCAGCCTGATCCGCAAACGCGATGGCAAGACCACTACCGATGTCGTCGATGTCGTGGAAATGGTGCGTACTTCCGACCTGAACCGCGATTTTGACCTGGCCGCCAACGATGTTGTATTTGTAGAACGCGCGCCACGCATCTATATTTATGGTGAAGTGCAACGTCCAGGCCCCATGCGCCTGGAGCGCTCGATGACGGTGCTGCAGGCGCTGTCGGCCGGTGGTGGCCTGACCCAGCGCGGCACCGAGCGCAACATCCGCATCAAGCGCCGGGGTCCGGATGGCAAGTTGCAGATCCTCGATGCCAATCACGATGACCTGCTGCTCAGCGACGACGTGGTGTATGTGAAGGAAAGCTGGTTTTAAGAGCCGATTCCAGCAGTGAGCGTCTTCTGCTGGGATAAGCTCTAATGATGGTGGCAGCGTTGCTGCCTATTTTGTACCGATTGTTTTGCGATGATATGAGACGGTTTCTATGAATTTCTCCCAGTTTTTACTGATATTGCGCGCTCGCCAGCGCGTCATCTGGATCACCCTGGTGATTGTGGTGGCGACAACGCTGGCGATCAGCCTGCTCCTGCCCAAGACGTACAAGGGCACGGCATCCGTGTTGCTCAATTACAAGGGCGTCGATACCGTCACGGGCCTGGCAATGCCGGGTCAACTGATGGCCGGCTACATGGCGACGCAAATCGATATCATCAGCAGCAAGAACGTTGCCCTGCATGTCGTCGATTCTCTGAAGCTGGCGCAAAATCCTGCCGTCATCGCCCAGTTCAACGCTGCCACGGGCGGCGAGGGCGCGGTGCGTGACTGGCTGGCCGATCTGTTGCTGAAAAAACTCGAGGTCGTCCCTTCGCGTGAAAGTAGCGTTGTAGAAATCAGTTTCAGCGGTTCGGACCCGAGTTTCGTGGCTGCCATCGCGAATGCCTTTGCCGAAGAGTACCAGCGCGTCAGCATCCAGCTGAAAGTCGAGCCTTTGAAAAAAGCCTCGGCCTATTTCAACGATCAGACGCGTCAGATGCGCGATGTACTGGAAGCAACGCAAAGCCGTTTGTCCAAGTACCAGCAGGAAAATGGCATCGTCAGCCTGGATAACCGCGTCGACGTGGAATCGAACCGCCTGAACGATTTGTCGCAGCAACTGGTGATGGCGCAGTCGCAGTCGATGGAAGCGACCTCGCGCCAGCGCATGGCGCAAGGCGCATCGTCGCTGGAATCGCCCGATGTGGCGCAAAATCCGATGATCCAGAATTTGAAGATTGCCCTGGGCACGGCCGAATCGAAGTTTGCCGAGATTTCACAGCGCCTGTCGCAGAACCACCCGCAATACATCAGCGCCAAGGCGGAACTCGATAAATTGCGCAGCGACCTGGCAGCGGCTATCCGTGTCACTGCAGGCAGCGTGAGCAACAATGCGCAGATTTTGCAGCAGCGCGAAGGTGCCATCCGTAGCGCCATGGCGGCGCAAAAAAGCAAAGTGCTGGAACTGAACCGCACGCGCGATGAAATGGGCGTGCTGATGAAGGATGTCGAAAGCGCCCAGCGCGCCTACGACGCCACGTCGCAGCGTTTTTCGCAGACCAGCATCGAAGGCCAGGCCGAACAGTCCGATATCTCGATCCTCAATCCTGCCGTGCCGCCGGTCGCGCCGGCGGGGCCGAAAGTCGTCCTCAACACCGTGCTGGCCTTCTTCTTTGGCGGCTTGCTGGGCCTGGGCTTGAGTATTCTGCTGGAAATGCTGGACCGCCGCGTGCGCTCCGAACGCGATCTGTTCGATGCGCTGCAAATTCCGGTGCTGGGCGTGATCGCCTGGCAAGCGCCGAAGCGCCGCCGCTTCAAGTCCCTGAAGTCGGTGTTGTCGAGCCGCTTGCGTTTGAATTAATTCGATAGGAAACACAATGAATCATCCTGCACTGGCTGGGCATGTACCAGCACCTGCCGCCCACACGGCGCACGTTGGCGATTCCAGCATCGGCGGCTTGCTGCTGGAGTCGGGCAAGATCACGCCGGAAAATGCCGAACGCGTGCTGCGCATGCAGAAGGAACTGGGCATCCGTTTCGGTGAAGCGGCGCAGCGCCTGGGCCTGATCACCGAAGCCGATATCGAGCAGGTACTCGCGCGCCAGTTCAATTATCCCTACCTGCCGCGCGGCACCGGCAACTTTTCGGACAAGCTGCTTGCCGCGTACGAGCCATTTGGCCAGCAAGTCGAAACCTTGCGCGCCATCCGCAGCCAGCTGATGCTGCGCTGGTTCGCACGTGGCCACAAGGCGCTGGTGGTGGTGAGTATCAATGCGGACGATGGCGCAGCCATCTTTGCCGCCAACCTGGCCGTGGTCTTTTCCCAGCTCGGCGAGCAAACCTTGCTGGTCGATGCGAACTTGCGCGCGCCGCAACAGCAGGAATTCTTCGGCCTGAAAGGGCGCCAGGGCCTGTCGGACCTGCTGGCTGGCCGCGGCGACCTGGACGCGATCGCCAAGATCGATTCGTTTGTTGCCCTGTCGGTCATGAGCGCGGGCACCTTGCCGCCGAATCCGCAGGAATTGCTTAGCCGCACTTCATTTGCCACACTCAACGAGCAAGTCGCCTCGCGCTATGACGTGGTGCTGTACGACGTCGCGCCATTCTCCAGCGGCTCGGACGCGCTGGCCGTTGCTGCGCGCGCGGGCGGGGCCTTGCTGGTGGCGCGCAAGAATGCCACTGGACTGGCCGATCTGGCAACCTTCGCCGAACAGCTGGAGCGTAACGGTGTTGAAATTGTCGGTACCGTTATGCAAGAGTTTTAACCTCACATTGTTGCTGCCCCTGCGCATATCGTGCCTAAGCAGGCATGATATGCACGCTTCCTCTGCCCGAACTTGCCTGGCCGCCCTGTGCGGCCATTTTCATGATGTGCACACGCGGCACACGAATTCTTTCCGTGATGAAATAGAGCAGCTTGTCCTGGCGTCGTCGCAATTACCGCTTATGATTGAACTATCGCTCGTTGAGCGGGCCGTCGCTCGGCAAAGGTGGCCGCTTGCGGTCGGATAGGGGGAATGCCTGCCGGTGGCAACACGATGCACGTATTGACGAGGCCAGGCCATGCTCAATATCAAGCCAGGCCTGGTTTGTATTGCGCCAGCAAGGATGGGAAATGTATAGTGGCAAACGATGTATTTCCACAACGGAGGGATGGCAACATGAAATTTCTGTTCGAAACAGTCCGACAATTGAGCGGCGATCACGGGGCGGCAGATGCCGGCAGCGCCATGGCGGGCGCAGGACGTTTGCGCCGGGGCGCGCTGGGCGTCTTGCTGGCCGCAGCGATGGCCGTTGCCGTGCCTGCCGGCGCCACTTGCCTGGACAAGGCGCCCTTGCGCGGCGTCAATCTGGCCGGAGCAGAATTCAATGGTGGCAAGATTCCCGGTACCGTATTCAAGGATTTCATGTATCCGAGCGCGAGCGATATCAGCTACTTTGCCAATCTGGGCGCGAACATGCTGCGCCTGCCGTTCCGCTGGGAACGCTTGCAGCCGGTCGTGGGCGGCCCGCTCGACCCGACACAGCTCAGGTTTATGGCCAAGGTGGTAGAGACGGCGAAATCGCACGGCATGTGTGTGCTGCTCGATGCGCATAACTATGGTGCCTACAACAATATTCCATTGGGCAGGCCTGGCGCCACGACCGAGGACTTCGCCGATTTCTGGGTACGCGTGAGTGCAGCCTTCCCTGATGTTGATGCGGTCGCGCTTGGACTCATGAACGAGCCGGTGCTGACGAGCCTGAGGCAATGGGGCGAAACGTCCAAGGCCACGCTGGCAAAATTGCGTGAAAATGACGCGAAACACCTGGTCGTCATTGCTGGCGGTACCTATAGTGGCGCGCATGACTGGGCCACGCCGCGCGACGGCGTGTCCAACGCCACGACTTTTGCTAGCGTGAAAGACCCGCTGGGGCGCACCCTGATCGAGGTGCACCAGTATGTCGACTCGAATTACTCGGGAACCAAGGCCGATTGCATCTCACCGGCGAAGCTGACTGATATCCTCGAAAAGGTCAGGGTCTGGGCCGTGGCCAACAAGCAAAGAGTGTTCATGGGCGAATTTGGCGTTGCCGACACGCTAGAGTGCCGGCCCACCTTGCAGGCGGCGCTGACGTCGATGCGTAACGCGCCATGGGCCGGTTGGACGTACTGGTCAGCGGGCGCGTGGTGGGGCAAGAATTATATCTTCAGTGTGCAGCCGGTCGTGGGCGTGACGCGCAATTCCCTGTCCCTGCTCCAGGTCGAGTGGCAAAAATAGACTGTGGCGTAGCGTGCCACGTCGCTTGTTGCGCACGCATGGCCGCGCCAGTTGGCGCGGTCATGCGCCCCGTTTTATCGTGTGGCTTGCTGCTGAAGTGCGCGTCTTGCCGTTCGTGTCAATCCGTTTCCGTCGTGGCGGCTGCGGCAGGTTAAAGTTGGCCAAGAGAATCATTTTTCCGTATGGCAAGTGATTGATTGCACAGGGATTTGTCTCTTTTGCCAATATTTTCGCGTGGACGAAAAAATAGCCTGCCCAAATGCAGTATTTCAGCTTGACCAGCGTCGCGGCTCCGTTATAATCTTAATGTTTTGTTAAAATAGTTTCTTATCCTTTAAAGGTTTCTTGGGGAGCTATCTTGCAAATACGATAGGCCGAGGTTTAGCCGATGCCAACGATGCGGTGCTGTACCATTCGGTAAGGCAGGCGCTTTTGATACGACAGTCATTCATGGGGTAGTGATGCAAACCTCTTCCTTAAGCTCGCGCGACGCCGTGATACCGTGGTGGAAGGCCGCCATTCCCGAATGGGGACCGGTCGTGGTCGGTTTGCTGGCCCTGTACGTCCCGTCCTTTTATGACTTGATCACTGGCTTGTGGATGAGCGAGGAGCAGGCGCATGGCCCGATCATCCTCGTGCTGTCGACCTGGCTGCTGTACCGCAAGTGGCCGGAAATGATGGCAAAAACCGAAGGCCAACCTACGTCCAAGGCCGGCTGGACCGTCGCCGTGGTGGGCCTGGTCATGTATGTGCTGGGCCGCTCGCAACAGTTTTCCATCTTTGAAATCGGCTCCTACATCGTCCTGCTGGCGGCAGTGCTGTTGATCAAGCGCGGCACCCTGGCCTTGCGCATCATGTGGTTCCCCCTGTTCTTCATGCTGTTCATGATTCCCTTGCCCGGCATCCTGGTGGCGATGTTGACGATGCCGATGAAGACGGCTGTGTCGTATGTCACTGAACATGTGCTGTTTTTCCTTGGTTATCCGATCGCCCGCAGTGGCGTGATTTTGCAGATGGGCCAATATCAGTTGATGGTAGCAGATGCCTGCGCCGGTTTGCACACGCTGTTTACGCTCGAAGCCCTGGGTTTGTTCTACCTCAATCTGGTGCGCCATACGTCTGCTCTGCGCAACGGCGTGCTGGCCGTACTGATCGTGCCGATTTCCTTTACGGCCAATGTGATCCGCGTGATGACCTTGACCCTGATTACGTATTATTTCGGCGACGCGGCAGGGCAGGGCTTCCTGCATGGTTTTGCCGGCATGGTGCTGTTCATATCCGCCCTGTTGCTGATCCTGGGCGTTGATTGGCTGTTGCAGTCGTATGTGCAGCGGCGGGAGACAAAACATGCTTGATACACTGCAAGGTATGCAGCGCAAGACGCTGTTCGCTGGCCTGCTGCTGGGCGTGCTGATGGTCTCGACCTCGGTGCTGACGAAGATAGTGACGCCCACGGTCAAGATGTCCGAAGGCAAGCCCATGCTGGATCTGACGGCACTGGTGCCGGCCGAGTTTGGCGAGTGGCATGAAGAGCGCGATGCGGCAGCCGCCGTGGTCAACCCGGAAGCCGAGGCTGCGCTGGCGAAGATTTACACGCAAACGCTGGCGCGCACCTACGTAAACGCCGCTGGCCAACGCATCTTGCTGTCGGTCGCTTATGGCGATGACCAGCGCGGCGAAGCGACGCAGGCACACCGCCCCGAAATTTGCTATACGGCGCAAGGCTTTGCCATCACCAGCAACGACGTTGGCACGCTGAAGGCGGCCGAACGCAACATTCCCGTGCGCCGCCTGGTGGCAGTCAGTGGCAGCCGCAATGAGCCGATTACCTACTGGGTGACCGTTGGCGACCGCGCCACCTTGCCCGGCGTGGGGCGCAAGCTGCTCCAGCTGTTCTATGGCCTGGGCGGCAAGGTGCCCGATGGCTTGCTGTTCCGCGTCTCGAGCATCCAGGCCGACAAGACGGCGGCATATGCGTTGCAGGATCAGTTCGTCAATGCCCTGTTTACCCATATCGGCAAGGCGCCGACGGAAAAACTCGCCGGCAAGTTCGATGACTAAGTAATCGTCAGGAAATTATTGTGAATTTAAGACAAACAGAACCGGATGCTATACAAGGCGCCGACTGCGACGCAGTGCGAGCACTGCTAGCAGTTGGCAACGCAGTAGAGCGCCGGTTATGGAAGTCAGAAATCACAAGAATTTATTGGGGGTTACTTAGCAATACCACGGCGTGCAGCCTGACCAATCTGTCTTATTAACCGATGATGAAACAAGCATGACACTCTACGCCCGCCCCGCTCACGCCAGCCTGCCCGACGCTGGCGAGGAGAGCAACAAGCGCCATTTGTTGCTGGCCATCCTGATCGCCGCCACGGTTTACCAGGCCGTGCTGTGCTTTGTGCACACGCATTTCTTCAAGGCATCGACGGCGCTGGTGGCGTTTTCCGAGCTGTGCATCTACGTCACTTGTGCCGTGCTGCTGTTGCGCCGCATCGAATTGTCTTTCGTGGCCATCCTGACCCTGATCGCCTCGTATTTACTGCTGCTGGCCTTGCTGCGCAGTTCGCTCGATCCCAAGGGTTTCCGCGACATTATCATCCTGGTGCTCTTCTATTTTCTTGGGCGCAATTTTGGTGACGAGAAATACGCCGACCGTCTGTTGAAAATCATTATCTATATCGTGCTGGCGGTGGGCTTTTTCGAGTTGCTGCTGGTCGATGTGTATTCCAAGCTGTTCAATGTGTATTCGTATTACCTGGCGCAAGGTAATATAACCACCAGTACCAACTGGGCTGAAGGCAGTACCCTGGCGCTGAACGGCATCCGCCCGGCCGGTATCGGCCGCACCATCCTGCCTTTCCTGCTGGGCAGCCATCGCGTCTCGTCCGTATTTCTCGAACCTGTCTCGCTCGGTAACTTTGCCGTGATCGTGGCCGCATGGGGCTTGTCCAAGGGCCGCGAGCAATGGCGTTCGATGGCCTTTTTTCTCGGCGCCGCCGCCATCATGATCACCCTGGCCGATTCGCGCTATGGCCTGGTGACTGTGGGCGTGATGGTGCTGATGCGCCTGCTTTTTTCGGGACGCGGCAATCGCCTGGTGATGATCCTGCCTTTTGTGTGCGCCGTCATCCTGATCCTGTTCGGCCTGTACTACGATGGGCGCTACAGCGACAATATTCCTGGCCGCCTGTATTCGAGCGGCATTACCATGGTGCGTTTTGGCCCGGCTGAAATTTTCGGACTGGCCGGCTACAACATCAACTTCGGCGATATGGGCTATTCCATCATCCTGACGCGCTTTGGCCTGTTTGGCTGCGCGGTGCTGTGGATCGGCCTGTGGATGATCAAGATGCGCGACGAACACGGCGAGCGCTTCCGTACCTATATCGTTATCTATATGTCGCTGATCCTGTGCATCAGCGGTACCTCCCTGTTCGCGCTGAAGTCGGCCGGCGTCCTCTGGTTCTTGCTCGGCTGTTGCGCCGTGCGCGACAAGAAATGGCTGGCCTCTCCGCTGCGCTCCGGCCAATTTGTTGCCGGGAAAGCCCATTATGCCGATTAAAGTTGCACATGTTGTTCGCCAGTACTATCCATCGATCGGTGGCATGGAAGATGTCGTACAAAATATTGCCCATTACCAAGCCCGTTGCCACGGCCACATTCCCACCATCATCACGCTGAACCGCGTATTCGTGAACCCGGCCGACATCCTGCCGGCAGAAGAGGTGGTCAATGGCGTGCGCGTGATCCGCATTCCCTACTCGGGCTCCACACGCTATCCGTTCTCGCCCAGCGTGGTGCGGCTGCTGGGCGACTATGACGTGGTGCACGTGCATGGCGTCGATTTTGCCTATGATTTCCTGGCAGCCACCAAGTGGCTGCACCGACGTCCGCTGCTTGCCTCCACCCATGGCGGCTTCTTTCATACCAGCTTTGCTTCGCGCCTGAAGACGATCTTCTTCCATACCGTCACGCGCGCCACCTCGCACGCCTATGCGCGCGTGGTCGGCACCAGCGACAATGACGGCAATCTGTTCGGCAAGATCATCAAGGCGCCGCGCCTGACGGTGATTGAAAACGGCGTCAATGTGGAAAAGTACCAGGATCAGGGTTCCGCCACGAAGTTGCCGTGCATCATGTATTTCGGGCGCTGGTCGTCGAACAAGGGATTGAAGGAAACGCTGGACCTGTTTGCCGGACTGGCCGCGCGCCATCCTGAATGGCGCCTGGTGATTGCCGGGCGCGAGTATGACCTCAGCCGCGCCGACCTGGAAGCGCTGGCGCGCGAGAAGGGGATTGCCGAACGCGTCAGCATCGTCGCCAATCCCAGCGATGCGCAACTGGCCGAGCTGATGTCGCAGTCGAGCTACTATATTTGCCTGTCGCGTCATGAAGGCTTTGGCATCGCCGCCATCGAAGCGATGAGCGCGGGCTTGACGCCCGTGCTCAGCGACATTCCACCATTTCGCAAGCTGCTGGAGAAGGCGCAGCTCGGTATCTTGCACACTGGCGACGTGGCGCAAACGGTGGCGGCAATTGCCGCCGCGCATGCGCAAGACCAGGATGCGTACGCGGCCCGGCGCATGCAGTTGCAGCATTTTTCCGAGCAGTACAGCTGGAATCATATCGGCGGGCGCTACGTGGCAATCTATGAAGAGCTGCTGCGCAAGCGAAAATAAGCTGGCGTCAAAGATGAATCGTCATAGGTACTGTGGTGTAAGTGGTAATTGTTGCAAGCTGCATGTCATAATGTGCGGACAATAAAAATTAATCTAATTATAATAGTGCTGTGCGGCGGTGTATTGATGCACCGATCGCAGGAGCAGCCGAGACGGCTATGTTTTTCCTTCATGACCGGTGAGCTATCTCAGTGAACAAGAAAATCGATTCAATCTCCGGTCTGGCCGGTTTTGCCGCGCTGATGGTGATTTACGCCCACATGGGGAGCGAAGGATTTTTGCACCTGTCGCACCATTTCAATAACCTGGGCGTGATGATTTTTTTCTCGCTCAGCGGCTTTCTCTTGTCCTACCTGTATATCGACAAGAAATTCTGTGCCGAGGACGTGACTGCCTACAGCCTGGCGCGCTTTACGCGCATTGCGCCCGCCTACCTGTTCACGATCCTTGCGTCCTTCGTCATCTTCACTTGCTTCGACCCGCAGTTCGAGTATCAGATCGGCACGCACAATTTGCTGCGTCATCTGTTGTTCATCGGTAACGAGTCTGTCTTCTGGACGATAGGCCCGCAAGTGCAGTTCTATGTCCTGTTCCTGCTGCTGTGGAGCGCGACGGCCCACTATGTGTCGACCAAGAATGCCATGCCACTGATCTTTATCGTTTTCGCCTGCGTGCTGCTGATCATGCTGCGCCGCAGCCTGCCGGGCACGTTTGTGGGGGCCAATCTGCACTACTTTGCCTTTGGCGTGCTGGCAGGCGTGGTGCGCCGGAAGATGCACATTGAATTTCACCAGCCGCAGTTGATCAATATCATCCATGTGAGCTTGTTGCTGATTTTCCTGGGCGTCGAATCCGGCGTCATCCAGCTCAGCGAGCGCATTACCCATGAAAACCTCAGCACGCTGGTGATGGCGGTGCTGGTGGCCTTCTTTATTTTCGTCTTTTCCTTCGACTCTCTCAGCGCGCGCTTGCTGTTCGGAAATCCCTTGCTGCGGCTGATGGGAAGCCTGAGTTTTTCACTGTACCTGCTGCACATGCCGGTGCTGTACTGGGTCAAGAAACTGTATCCGGACGAGATTACCCATCCCGTCGTCGTCGCGCTGACTTTCGTGCTGATCATTGCGCTGGCAACCCTGTACTTTTATACGGTGGAACGCTATTGCGCGCTGGCCGTGAAAAACCTCGGCAAGAAGTACGCCGGACGCATCGAGGGCATGTTCACGCGCCTGGGCGTCAAGAACAAGGCTGCCGTCAGCTGACGCCATGTCCACTTTTTCCTCTCTTTTTACTGATCGAGCGCCGACTTGAAAATTTTGCTTGTGTGTGCCGCCTTTCCTCCCCGCGGCAAAGGGGGCGGGCCGGAAGGCTCGTTCATGATCGCCAGCGGCTTGCTGGCCCAGGGACACGAGGTGCGCGTCGTCACTGTCGGTGACGCCGCCGGCGTGGAACACTACAAGGGCGTGGAAGTGCATATCATGCGCTCGCCAAATGTATACTGGGACTACTTTTTTACCAAACGCCCGGCCGCCTTGAAGATGTTGTGGCATGTGCTGGAAAATTTCAATCCGCGCGCCTACTGGCGCTTGCGCCCGCACGTCAAGGCTTTCCGGCCCGACGTCGTCATGACGGTCAGCATTGAAAACATCAATGTGGCAACCTGGTTGCTGGCGCGCTTGCACAAGGTGCCCGTGGTACACGTCATCCAGAGTTACTTTCTGGCTTGCTGGCGTGGCGGCCTGTTCAAGAACGGCGCCAATTGCACGGGCCAGTGCGGCAGTTGCAAGGTGTTGTCAGTGGGAAAGAAACCGATGTCGCACCTGGTGGACGGGGTCTTTGGCGAAACGCGTTTTGTTGTCGATCAACATCTGGAACTGGGCTACTTCAAGCACGCCACTTCGGCCGTCATTCCCGGTCCCGTGTTCCCCATCGCGGGGCGGGTGCCCAAGGCGCGCGACGGCAAGCTGGTCGTTGGCTACATGGGGGTGCTGGCGCCGCACAAGGGCGTCGACGTGCTGGCCGATGCGGCGCGCCTGATGGGACCGAACAGCAATGTGCGCTTCCTGATCGGCGGCACGGGCGAGGACGAAGCGTATGTGGCCAGCCTGCGTGAAAAATTCGGCGATGCCGACGTCGAGTTCATGGGCTGGGTCAAGCCCGATGACGTCTATCCGCTGTTCGACGTGCTGGTGGTGCCGTCGAAGTGGAAGGAGCCGTTTGGCCGCATCGTCGTCGAAGCGCTGGCCTACGGCGTGCCCGTGATTTGCGCGCGTTCCGGCGGCATCGCCGAGAGTATCCGTGAAAACGAGAATGGCTACACCTTTGCCTCGGGCCAGCACGACGAACTGATCACCTTGCTACGCGACGTGCTGGAACCGGACGAGCCTGCGCGCATGCGCCTGGCGCACAATGCGCTGCAGCATTCGCACCGCTTCGATATCGGCACGATCGCCGCGCGCATCAGCGATTTCGTCAGCGCGACCGTGGCCAGCTACAAGGCACGCCCGTGAGCGGGGCAGCAGCATGAACGAGAGCAAAGCCGAAGGCAACGTCAAGGCGCCTGGCATGGCGTCCGGCTCCTTCTGGGCCGTGCTCGACAATCTGGCCCAGCAGGGCTTGTCCTTCATCATCTTCGCCATCCTGGCGCGGCTGCTCAACCCTGCCGAATTCGGCTTGTTGACGATTGCCCATCTGTTCATCCTGTTCTCGCGCCTGGTCGTGCTCGACGCACTGGCCATGCCCGTGATACGCGCGAAAGAACCCGATGACGGCGCCTATTCGGCGCTGTTCTGGCGCTGCACGGCAGCCGGCCTGTTGCTGTGCGCCTGCATGTTCCTGAGCGCCGGCCCCGTCTCGGCGCTGTTCAGCGCACCATCGCTGGCGCCCGTGCTGCAAGGCATGAGCCTCTCCATCCTGTTCTTCGGCATGGTGCGTTCCTACGAAGCGCGGTTGGTGCGGCAGATGAAATTCAAGCAACTGGCCATCCGCTCCACCGTGTCCGTCATGCTGGGTGGCGTGCTCGGCATTGCACTGGCCTACCATGGCTGGGGCGCCATGTCGCTGGTGGTGCAGCAAGTGATGGCGGCCGGGCTGGCGCTGCTGCTGGTGGTGCTGCAAAGCGGCTGGCTGCCCAGCCTGGCGTGGCGCGCGCGGCCCAGCCGCTACTGGCATGATGTGCGCCAGGTCAGCGTCTCCGGCATCTTGTCCTTTGCCAACAGCAATGGCGACTCCTTGTTGGTGAGTATCTTTTTGGGGCCGTATGCGACCGGACTGTACAACCTGGCCAAGCGCCTGACGTCGGCCGTGTACCTGGTCATCACGGCGTCGCTGCTGCGCGTGTCGCTGCCCGTGTTCGCCGCCGCCAGCGGCAAGCCCGAGCAGCTGCGCCAGGCTTATCTGCAATTGCTGGCGATGATGCTGTTCCTGATGCTGCCCATGCTGCTGTTCCAGGCCGCCCTGGCCGAGCCGCTGGTGGCAACGGTATTTGGCCAGAAATGGTTGCCCGCCAGTAGCACCATCGCCGCGCTGGCACTGCTGTATTGCCTCTCTTCGGTAGCCGAACTGAACAACTATGTGCTGTTTGCCCTGGGGCACAGCCGCTGGCCGCCACTGCTCGGTATCTTGCAGCTGAGCCTGGCAGTGATCCTGGCCGCCTGCTTCAGCCAGTATGGCTTGCTGGCGATGAGCTTGTCGTTTGCCGCCGCCTACCTGCTGATGTTGCCGTGGTCGCAGCACCTGACATGCAAGGCCATGGACTTGCCCTGGACTGCCTTCCTGGTGGCGCTGCAGCCTGTCCTGGCGGGCGCTGCGGCACTGTTGCTGACCTTGTACGCGATGGCGCGCTGGTGGCAGGGCAGCGCCATCGTGCTGCTGGTGCTGGCCCTGTTTGCCGGCGCCATCGCCTATCTGCTGCCGATGCTGCTGCTGGGGCGCGCGCTGCGCGGCACGGCAGGGGGCTTTGATCCATTGTCACTGCTCAGGCAATTACGCAATTTGAAGCACCGCGGCGCTGCCGCGGATTGAAGGAGGCGCACAAGCACCATGGAAGCACCAGAAACCATCAACATCAGCCGCTTTCCCGTGCTGAGCACGACGCGCGAGTGGCTGGCGCAGCACTTGCTGGGCGTCATCGCGCGTGGGGAAAAGACGGCGCTGTTTTTTGCCAATACCAACTTTATCGTGAAGAACCGCTTCGTACTGGAAGCGGATCCCGCGCGCCGCTACCTCATCGTCAACGATGGTGTCGGCATGGATATCGCCGCCAGGCTGATGCAGGGGCGCCGTTTCGCCGCGAATCTGAATGGCACCGATTTCACGCCGTATTTGTTCGCGCAAAGCGTGCAGCCGCTGCGCGTGTTCATGCTGGGCGCGCAACCGGACATCCTGGCCAAGGCGGTGACGCATGTGCGCACGGTGCTGGGGCAGGATGTCGTCGGCAGTTGCGATGGCCATGCCGGCATCGGCAGTGCGCCCGATCTGGTGCAGCAAATCAATGCGACGCGCGCCCAGGTCGTGCTCGTGGCGATGGGCAACCCTATCCAGGAGCGCTGGATACTCGCACATCAGGATGCCCTGGATGCCAACGTACTGGTGGGCGTGGGTGCGCTGTTCGACTTCTGGTCCGGCGGCAAGCGGCGCGCGCCCGCTTTTGTGCAGCGCATCCACATGGAGTGGTTTTACCGTCTGCTGCAAGAGCCGCGCCGGCTGCTGCGACGCTATACCTGGGACATTCTGGTATTCCTGCGCGAATGCGCCAGGTACCGTTGACGCGGTCGCCAGCAAAGATGACAGTCTGGCATGTTGCACTGCGCAAAATATAATATGAAAAAGGTAATAGTGTTGCCAAATTGGTGATATTCTACGGCTTCGGGCAGGCGCAAGCAGAGTTCGGCGTCCCCATCGACATTGGAGCGTGAAATGAAAGCAATGATTTTGGCGGCAGGAAAGGGGACGCGCGTGCGCCCGCTGACCTATGACTTACCCAAGCCCATGATCCCCATCCTGGGCAAGCCCGTGATGGCCTATCTGATCGAGCATCTGGCCAAGTATGGCGTGCGCGACATCATGGTCAATGTCAGTTACCTGCATGAAAAGATCGAAGAGTATTTCGGCGACGGCCACCAGTATGGCGTGCAGATCGGCTACTCGTTCGAAGGCTATATGACCGATGCCGGCGTGGTGGTGCCGCAGCCGATAGGCTCGGCCGGCGGCATGAAGAAGATCCAGGAATTCGGTGGTTTTTTTGACGATACCACCATCGTCCTGTGCGGTGATGCGGTGATCAACCTCGACATCCAGTCGGCCCTGTTCGAGCATCGCCGCAAGGGGGCGCTGGCCAGCGTGATCACGCGCGAAGTGCCGTGGGACAAGGTGTCGAGCTATGGCGTGGTGGTCAGCGACAAGGATGGCCGTATCAAGGCGTTCCAGGAAAAGCCCAGCCAGGAAACGGCCCTGTCGAACCATGTCAGCACCGGCATCTATATTTTCGAGCCTGCCGTGCTGGACTTGATACCCAAGGACACGGTCTTCGACATCGGCTCGGACTTGTTTCCCTTGCTGGCAGAAAAAGGCTTGCCTTTCTACGCCCAGTCGCGCACGTTCAACTGGATCGATATCGGCAACATCAAGGATTACTGGGAAGTATCGCAAAGCGTCATGATGGGGGAAGTGGCCCACATGGACGTGCCTGGGGTACAGTTGGAAGAGGGTATCTGGGTGGGCTTGAATACGAGCATAGAGTGGGAAGGCACGCACATCGAAGGGCCCGTGTATATCGGCTCGGGCTGCAAGATCGAGGCGGGCGCCACCATCATCGGCCCCACCTGGATCGGTCATGGCAGCCATATCTGTTCCGGTGCGCGCGTGGTGCGCAGCGTGCTGTTTGAATATACGCGCGTGCTGCAGAACATTGCTCTGGAAGAAGTTATCGTCTTCAAGGAATACAGTGTCGACCGCAACGGAGACATGAAACACGTGTCCGAATGCCTGACCGATCAATGGTCGAACGCGCGCGACCGGCGCAGCAAGCGCCGCAGCGCCGTTGAACTTGCATTATTGAAATAAATAGAGGACGTCCACCATGAAGATTTATCCCGTCATCCTGTCCGGCGGCGCCGGCAGCCGCCTCTGGCCCCTGTCGCGCGCAGCGCTGCCCAAGCAGCTGTTGCCGCTGGTATCAGACAAAACCATGCTGCAGGAAACGGCGCTGCGCCTGGCTGGCTGGCCGGAGATGATGGCACCGCTGCTGATCTGTGGCGACGAGCACCGTTTCCTGGTGGCCGAGCAGATGCGCGATATCGCCATCGCACCGCTGGCCATCATGCTCGAATCGGTGGGCCGCAACACGGCGCCGGCCGTCGCCGCCGCCGCCTGGTATTTGCAAGCGCTCGACCCGCAAGCCATCATGCTGGTGTTGCCTGCCGATCACGTCATTGAAGACCGGGCGGCCTTTCATGCGGCCATCGACAATGCGCTCCAGGCCGCCTCGCAAGGCGCGCTGGCCACCTTCGGCATCGTGCCGACGGCGCCGGAAACGGGATATGGCTACATCCGTCGTGGCGCCGCCATCGCGGGCAACGAAGCGTGCTACCAGATCGATCGTTTCGTGGAAAAACCCGATGCGCAGAGCGCGGCCGGTTTTGTCGCCAGTGGCGACTACTTCTGGAACAGCGGCATGTTTCTCTTCAGCGCCGCCAGCTATTTGCAGGAATTGACGCAATTCCAGCCAGCCATGGCCGATGCTACCGAAGCGGCAGTACGCCTGGCTTACCGCGACCTCGATTTCTGCCGACTGAGCGAGAAGGAGTTCGCCGCCTGTCCCGCCGACTCCATCGACTATGCCGTGATGGAACACACGAGCCGCGCCGTGGTCGTACCGGCCGATATCGGCTGGAGCGACGTGGGCTCCTGGTCCGCGCTGCACGAGGTCTTGCCGCGCGATGCAGCCGGCAATGCCGTGCGCGGCGATGTGTACCTGGACGACGTGAGCAATTCGCTGGTGCGCGCAGAAAGCCGCATCGTGGCGCTGATCGGCGTGCAGGATGTGGTCGTGGTGGAAACTTCGGACGCCGTGCTGGTGGTGCACAAGGACCAGGTGCAGCGCGTCAAGCAAGTGGTTTCCCATTTGCAAAGCACGGGCCGTACCGAGCATTTGCAGCACACCAAGGTGTATCGCCCATGGGGGTGCTACGAAGGCATCGATGTGGGCGACCGTTTCCAGGTCAAGCGCATTACGGTCAATCCTGGCGGCAAGCTGTCCCTGCAGATGCATCATCACCGCGCCGAACACTGGATCGTCGTCAGCGGCACGGCGCAGGTGACGTGCGGTGATGAAGTCAAATTGCTGAGTGAAAACCAGTCGACCTACATTCCTATCGGCATGACGCATCGCCTGGAAAATCCCGGCCGCCTGCCGCTGCACCTGATCGAAGTGCAGTCCGGCAGCTACCTGGGCGAAGACGATATCGTGCGCTACGAAGATGTCTACAAACGCGTCTAAGCGCACATGCAACGCCAGGGCGACGGTTCTGGCGTTCCGAGGTTTTCATCGACCAGCACAGGCCAGTCTCTCCGCTTTGAAATACCTGCTCTTACCCTTGCTCGCCAGCGCTCTGCTGCCGGCCGACGCCCGCGCCCAGTTTGTCGCCCCCGCCATGTCGCCGGCGCTATCGGCCGGGCAGCTGGCGCTGGTGGTCAACGACGATGAGCCCAATAGCGTGGCCATCGCCGACTATTATCGGCAGGCGCGCAATATACCGGCTGCCAATATCGTTCACGTGCGCATCGCCAATCGTCCGCATAAGCTCAGCGCCGTCGAGTTCGCCACTCTGAAAAAGCGGATCGACAGCCAGCTCAGCCCTGAAATCCAGGCCGTGCTGATGGTCTGGACGGCGCCGTACGCCGTCGAATGCAATTCCATCACTGCCGCCTACACCTTGGGCGTCGATGCGGGACTGTGTGCACGCAGCTGCGGCGCGGGCCAGCCCAGCCCCTATTTCAATGCCGCGCACGGCCTGCCGTATGCGCAATACAAGATGCGCCTGAGCATGCTGTTGCCCACCGAATCGGTGGCGCAGGCGCGCGAGCTGATCGATCGTGGCGTCAGCGCCGGTTTTCGCCTGCAGGAAGCGAATGCGTATTATTTGACGACCGGTGAAACGGCGCGCAACAGCCGTGCGCCGTTTTTTCCGCCGGCAGGACGTTTGCCGACAAAAAAACTGAACATCAAGCGCCTGCGTGCCGACGAGCTCGACGGCGCAACGGACATCATGGTCTACCAGACGGGCATGGCGCGCGTGGCCAAGCTCGACACGCTCAAGTTTGCACCGGGCGCGCTGGCCGATCATTTGACGTCGTATGGCGGCGACTTGTTGGGGACGGGGCAGATGAGCAGCTTGCGCTGGCTCGAGGCGGGCGCCACGGCCAGTTATGGTAGCGTTAGCGAACCGTGTAATTACTGGCAGAAGTTTCCGCAACCGACGGTGCTGCTGCAGCGCTATCTGTCCGGCGATACGGCGATCGAGGCTTACTGGAAGAGCGTGGCCTGGCCGGCGCAGGGCATCTTCATCGGCGAACCGTTGAGTACGCCATACCGACGCTGACAGACATTAGCTGCTGCGGCGGCGCAGCGCCAGGCTGACGAGGGCCAGTCCGGCCAGCAGCATGGCCCAGGTGGACGCTTCCGGGATGGCCGGGATATTCGGATCGACCGGCGTCACCACCGGTGGCGTGACGATGGGTGGCGTGACGACGGGCGTCTCTGGCGTCTCCACGCCCGCGACGGGCGGATTGCTGCCAAACACGCCAGGGTCGCCGGAAGCGCCGCCGGTGGCGCCGGGGCTGACGAAGCTGGCCGCTGCCAGGCGTTCGGTGCCGCCGGCATTCGCCGCAGGCCAGCCGACCCAGCCAGCCGGCGCGAATGGCTGCAACGTTGACGCCGCATTGAAACTGTCTGTGCCCGTGCTGGTCAAGGCGCCAGGGATGGAAGCGAGCGGACGGCTGCTCACGCTGGTGAACTCCAGTGCATCCGATGGCAAGCGTTTGACGCCGGTCTTGGCATCGTCGCTGGGCAGGCTGCGGTGGTAGGCGGCATCGTCACCGACGCTGCTGACCGGGCCGGGACCGACGCCATCATTCTTGAATTCATCGTAATTGATATCGCCATTGGACAGGCTGCACGGGCTGTTCACGCCTTCCATGCTGACGCCGGATGCGCCCTGGCCCTGCGCTTTCGTGTTTCCCTCTTGCATGGACTGCGCGCAATTCGGTTTTTTGCCAGGCGGCACGGCTTGCGGATTGACATAGTAACCAGCGTAGGTATTCGCCTGGGCCGGCAGCAGGGGCAGCAGCAGAGATCCTGCAAGCAACAGTGTTGAATATGAAGGGTAACTATTTTTTCTCATGATCAATCTTTCCTATCTCTGCTGTTTGCCGCCGGATGTTTATCTAGCGCAAACAGATGGTAGCATACTTGTACTCTACGCAATTTCCCATAGCTTATTTTTATTATCATTTCATACAATTATGCATACTTTTATGCAACAAAATATTGTGTGATAGTCCAGCTTGGCATTCCTGTACGTGCAAAGTGCATGCATTCCCGTCAACTTTTGTCATCAAGCTGTCACGCTTGAACATTACTATGAATTGATAGTAAAAAGACTATTTGATTGACCAATGTTATTGCCTGAAATTCAACGCCGCCTGCTTGTATTGGCAGGCGGAACTTTAAATTTCCACCAGGAATTTTTATGAAAAATAGTTACACTCCGGCTCGCCCTGCATTGCCCGGACTGTCCCTGCGCGCCGCGCCGTGGCGCCTGACCCTGATGGCCAGCTTGCTGTCGTCGCTGGGCATGCCGGCACTGGCCGCTTCCGATATCGTCATCAGCCAAGTGTATGGCGGTGGCGGCAATACGGGTGCGCTGTACCGCAACGATTTCATTGAATTGTTCAACCGTGGCGCCAGTCCCGTGAATCTGAGCAACTGGAGCGTGCAATACGGCGCCGCCGCCAATACGAGCTGGTCTGTGACGGCCTTGCCGGCTATCGATTTGCAACCTGGCCAGTATTTGCTGGTCCAGCAAGCCAAGGGCGCGGGCGGCACACAGGACTTGCCCACGCCTGATGCCGCGGGCAGTCTGAGCATGTCGGGCACGACGGGTAAAGTATTGCTGAGCAATAGCAAGACGGCCCAGGTGGGCGCCAGCCCCACGGGCGCGGCCGTCATCGACCTGGTCGGCTTCGGCACGGCCAACGGTTTTGAGGGCAATGTGGCGCCCGCGCCGTCGAATAGCGTGGCTATCTTGCGCGCGAATGGCGGCTGTGTTGACACGGACGACAACGGCGCCGACTTTGCCAGCGGCAGCGTAACGCCGCGCAATACGGCCTCGCCGCGCAATGCCTGTGGCGGCCCCGTGGTGCACCAGATCATCACCAGCTGCCCCGCCAGCCTGGCCTTGGCCGTGGGCAATGGCGGCAACGCCGTGCTGCGCGCTTCCGACGTCGATGGCGTCGTCCATGCCGCCATCGTGAGTTCGCCCGCCGTGGCCGGCATCAGCCTGGCTAACTTCAGCGCGGCCGGCGTGGCTGGCGAAAGCGCCAGCGTGAACCTGCTGGTGGCCGCTGGCGTGCCGGTGGGCAATTACCCCGTCATCGTCAGTTTCAGCAACGACCAGCAGCAGACAGCCTCGTGCAAGGTGGACGTGGCCGTGCAGGGCCTGGCCGCCATCAGCCACACGATCCCGCAAATCCAGGGCAGCGGCGCGGCCAGCCCCTACGCCAATTCCGTGCAGACTACCGAAGGCGTGGTGACGCTGAAAGTGGGCACCGGCTTCTTCATCCAGGACGCGGCCGGCGATGGCGACCCGTCGACCTCGGACGGCATCTTCGTCTACACGGGCAATACCGTTACCACGGTGCAGCCGGGCCAACTGGTGCGCGTGACGGGCACGGTGGTCGAATACACGCCGACGGGCGCGAAAAATTCCTACACGGAATTCAAGGATGTGACGGCCATCCTCACGCAAAGCGCGGGCCACGCCGTCGTGCCGACGAACGTGACCTTGCCGAACGAGAACCTGGCCGCGGTGGAAGGCATGCTGGTGCGCTTCACGCAGCCGTTGACCGTGTCGCAGAACGCCTACCTGGGCGCGCGCGGCGAATTGAGCCTGTCGGCCGGACGGCGCGAAGTGCCGACCAACCGCTACCCAGCCGTATCAAACGAGGCGCAAGCCTTGATCGCGGCCAATGCGCACAACCTGATCGTGCTCGATGATGGCATTTTCGTGACGCCGCCGACGATACCGTATATCGGCCAGGATGGCACCGTGCGCAGCGGCGATACGGTGGCCGACCTGACGGGCGTGGTCGACTTTGGCGCCATCGGCGGTGGCGGTGCCGCCTACAAACTGCAGCCGACGCAAGCGCCGCAGTTTTCGCGCGACAACCCGCGTGCGGCCAGCCCGGAATTGCCTGCTGGTAACGTCAAGGTGGCCAGCGCCAATGTGCTCAATTTCTTCACGACCTTTACGAATGGCAGCAACGTGTTTGGCCAGACGGGACAGGGCTGTACCCTGGGCACGTCGACAAGCAAGAGCAACTGCCGCGGTGCCGACAACCTGGCTGAGTTCGTGCGCCAGCGCGACAAGATCGTCGCCGAACTCAAAGCCATCGATGCCGACGTGGTGGGCCTGATGGAAATCCAGAACAATGGCGAGACGGCCGTCACCTACCTGGTCGAGCAACTGAATGCGGCCATCGGCGGCGTGAGCTATGCCGTGGTGCCGAAACCGGCCGCGACCGGCACGGATGCCATCCGCGTGGCGATGATCTACAAGCCGGCCAAGCTGGGCCTGGTGGGCGGCGCCTTGTCGGATGCCCATGCCATCAACAACCGTCCGCCGATGGCGCAAACCTTCCGCGCCGGCAATGGCGAGAAATTCTCGCTGATCGTCAATCACTTGAAATCGAAGGGCAGCTGCCCGTCGGGCGGGCCGGACGCGGACAACAACGATAGCCAGAGTTGCTGGAACGCCACGCGCGTGCAGCAGGCGCAGCGGCTGGTGGGCAGTTTCGTGCCGCAAGTGGCAGCCGCCGCTGGCGACGCGGACGTGCTGGTCATCGGCGACTTGAATTCCTATGGCGCGGAAGACCCGATCCAGGTCATCACGGGCGCCGGCTTCGTCAATGAACTCGAACGTTTCGTGCGCCCGTCCGGGATGCCGTATTCGTATGTGTTTGGCGGCCAGAGCGGCTACCTCGACCATGCGCTGGCCAGCGCCGCGCTGAGCCCGCAAGTGGCCGGTGTTGCCGAGTGGCATGTGAATGCCGACGAGCCGGAAGTGATCGACTACAACATCGATGCGGCCAAGCCGCAAGACTTGTACAACGCCTTGCCGTACCGCGCCTCGGACCACGACCCCGTCGTCGTCAGCCTGGATTTGCAGCCCGCCTACCGCGACATCACGGCCGCCGTGGCGCAGGCCAGCTCGGGCCTGGCGGTCAACCGCGTGACGCAGAAATACACGGGGACGTTTGCCTTCACCAATACGGGCACGAGCACGCTCAGCGGCCCGTTCCAGGTGGTGTTTGGCGGCTTGCCGGCTGGCGTGACCCTGGCCAACGCCACGGGCAGCCATGCGGGCGCCGCGTATGTCAGCGTCAACGCGGCCAGCCTGGCGCCGGGTGCGACGGCTTCGTTTGCCGTCAGCTTCAGCAATCCGTCGAAAGTGACGATCCACTACTCGGCCAGCATCTTCGCCGGCAACTTCTAAGGACATCACCATGTTTGCAACGACACTCAACCGTACCTTGCGCCGCGCGGTGCTGGCCGCCTTGCTCGCTGGCAGTTCCAGCCTGGCGCTGGCCGACCCGCTCGCTTACCGCGTGGAAATCGACACGAGCCAGTTTTCCGGCGCCGGCTTCCTCGACTTTGCCTTTATCGCCGGCAACCGCCCCGCGCCGGGCGCCAGTGCCGTGCTCAGCAACTTCTCGGGCGCGTTTGGCGCGCTGGCGTCGCAGGAAGGCAATGTCAGCGGCAGCGTGCCGGGCACCTTGACCTTCGGCAATAGCGGCGCCTACAACGACTGGTTTCACAACGTGACCCTGGGCGGCAAGTTCGCCTTCAACGTGGCCTTTGGCGGCGACTTTCTGAACACGGCCGGCAACGCGGGCACGACGTTTGGCGTGGGCTTGCTCGACTACACCGGCATGGCTTACCTGGGCAATGCGAATGGCAACCTGGTGCAGTTCGAACTGACGCCGCTCAACGGCGGCTTGCCCGCCAGCATCGCCGGCAGCACCTATGCCAGCATCGCGTCGATCTCGGCCGTGCCGGAAGCATCGGAATGGATGATGCTGACGGGGGGCCTGGCGCTGATCGGCTTTGCCCTGCGCCGTCGCCAGCCTGTCACCCGCGCGTAGTCTTTCCAGAATGGACCCAGCGCCTGCTCGGCCATTAGCGCTGGTCCTGCGGCCTGGCCTGCCTCTTTTCATTGCCATCTTGCATGTGTTCGATGCTGCCGGGCGATACCCGCACCACGTCCGGGCTCGCCTGCAGGCGCGTCACTTCGGCGGGTGTCAGCATGGCGGCAAAGCCGTTGAAAGTCACCGTGTAGCGGTATTGCACGGAGGCATCGGGTACCAGCGCCAGCACTGCGCGCTGCTGCGCTTCCAACTGGGCCGTGTAGCGCCGCGCGGCGTCGCTGTGCGTATCGAGTCCATGCACGCCATCCGCTTGTGAGGCCAGCGGCGGGGCGCGCAATTGCACCAGATAGGACAGCCGCGCCGCAGCGGCCTGCGCCGCGACAGGCAGTGCATGGATGCTGGCCATGCCGGCCAGGATGGCAATGCTGAGGCGAAATGGGGACATGCGCCGATTGTACGCGCGTCGCGCAAAAAAAACGCGCCCCGCAGGGCGCGCCGTGTACTGCCGGGAGCGATACCGTTACAGCTTGGCGTCCGCTCTCACGTTGCGCTGGCTGGGGACGGCCAGCGGCAGCGGGTTGTTGGTCTCCACCGACAGCACGGTGGTGGACGCTGCCGCGTTGTTGCCATCAAGGAATACGACACCGCCCAGGTAGCGTTTGCCCGTTTCCAGCCCAGACCAGCTGACGCCAGCCGTGGCGCTGCCGCCCACATACACCTTGGTGGGCAGGGTGGCTTTCAGGTTGCCGCCCTTGTCGGCTGTCGTGACGACGGCCGACGACAGGCCGAAGCTTGTCGACACGCCATTTGCCACTTCATAGCCGATCGCGCACACCTTGTAGCTGCCTGCCGCCGGGGTGGTGACGGTGATGGCCTCGTTCGAGCCGGCCGAGGCCGAGGTGGCGACGGTCGCGCCGGCGCTGTTGAGCAGCAGCAGGTCAAGGTCGTTGCCCGTGCCTTCGGTCGTGTCGCGGTCGAAGATTTCGAAGCGCGCCACGACCGTGCTGGCGGGAATGCTGACATTGACGACGCGCACGCCGCTGCCGCCCGCCTTGCACGCGGCAGCCATCTGCTCCAGCGTGTCGACGCTGCCCTGTGCGGCCTGGCTGATGGTGTGCTCGCTGCGCGCCACTTCCTTCAGGCCGCCCGTCGCCGCGCCGACCTTGCCGGCAAAGCCGGTGGACAGGGTCAGCGAACGCAAGCCGCTGACCTTGTCGGCCCGCAGCAATGCCGGCGATTGCACCGCGCGGCCCGAGCGGGCCGTAACGGGGCTGCGCACCGTGTGCACGCCGTCGCTCCACACGAGGGCGCCATACTGCCAGGCATTGTCCGGCGCCGTGGTGCGCGTCAGGGTCACGGTGAAGGACTTGGTTTCGCCGGGCGCGAGCGCCAGGCTGGCGGGCGCCACCGCCACGCTGTAGCCGCTGACCGAGGCGCTTGCCGTGTAGGTGGCGTTGCCGCTGCCCACGTTGGTGACGCGGCGCGTCACCGATTGCGTGCCCAGCACGTTACCGATGGTGATCGACGGCATGTTCAGGTTGTAGCCGGCCAGGGTACCGCCCGCGCATTCGGCCGTCATGCCGACGCCGCACATGTATTTCTTGTAGTCGGCCAGGCTGGCGTCATACACGAGGCCGGGATCGGTCGCCTTGTTCGGCGTCACGTGGCCAGCGCCCTGGCCCCATGGCAGGATGCCGCGCGCATCGCCCGCCTGAACGTCGGGCAAGGTGGCGCTGCCGGTCGTCATCAGGGCCGATTTGATGGCGGCGGGGCTCCAGCCCGGATGCTGCTGGCGCAGCAGGGCGGCCAGGCCGGCCACGTGCGGGCTGGCCATCGAGGTGCCTTGCAGGAAGATGTAGGCTTGCGCCGGCACCAGGTTGCCATCTTGCACGGCGTCGCGCTGGGCGCGCGACAGGGCGGGTGTGCCGCCGGCCAGGATGTCCACGCCAGGCGCGGTGACGTCCGGCTTGAGCAGGTTGGCGTCGTACAGGTTCGGGCCGCGCGACGAGAAGTCGGCCACCACGGGGGCGGCAGGGCCGTTGCCGTTGGTGACGAAGCGTGAAATGGCGGCCGTGGCCGCGCCCGTTTGCGCCTGGGCGTTGATCAGCGCGCCGTCGGCGGCGCTCACATGCACGGCGGGCAGCACGTGCGGGTCGGACACCAGGCCGATGCCCGTGTCGACCAGCACCATGCCGGCGCCACCGGCTTCCAGCACGGCGATACCCTTGTCGGTGCGCGCCGTGGTGCCGCGCAGGCAGCTGACGACCTTGCCTGCAACCTTGGCCGGATCCAGCAGGGCCACGCCGCCGTTGTCGCCGGCGCGGTAGCACAGGGCCAGTTTTTGCGCATCGGCGCCGGGCAAGCCCGCGTCTTGCGCGCGGATCAGGGTGGTGGCTGGCAGCGGGTTGTAGTTGAGCGAGGCACCCGTGTACTTGGCACCATTGCCCAAGGTCACGGTGGCCTGGTTGGCGCGGTTGTGCGTCGAGGCGGCCACCGTGGTGATCCATGGGCTGACGTGGGCCACGGTATTGGCCGGACCCGCATTGCCGGCCGAAGCGGCAACGAAGACGCCGGCATTCGACGCATGCAGGAAGGCTTGCTCGACGGGATCGTTGACGGTGCCGCCACCGCTGATGGAGTAGTTGATCACGTGGACGCCATCCTGCACGGCTTTTTCGATCGCCGCCACGCTGTCGCCGCCGTAGCAGCCGTTCTTCGCGCCGGTCGGCTGGGTGGCCAGGTTGTACGACCAGCACACCTTGTAGACGGACAGGCGGGCGCGCGGCGCCACGCCGGAAATGGCGCCCAGCGGCGTGCCGTTCACGGTGACGGGCACGCCCGCATTGCCGCCCGCGGTGGACGAGGTATGCGTGCCGTGGCCGCCTTCGCCATTCGGGTCGCCGATGGAATCGCGCGGCGAGGTGAATTCGCTCCAGTGCTGGATCTTGTCCGTCTCGGTCAGGCGTACGGCGTTGAAGTATTGCGCGCCGAGCAGCTTGTTGTTGCAGTGATCTGGCGTAAAGCCTTCGCCGGTCTGGCAGCTGCCTTTCCAGGCGGCCGGCGCGGCGCCGTATGCCAGGGCGGCGTTCGGGTCGAAGGTCGGGCTGCCGTTGGCGTCGACCCTGTCCGCATACGACAGGTTTTCCGGCCACACGCCGCCATCGACGATACCGATGATGATGTTTTCGCCCGCATGCTGCTTGCCGCCCAGCTGGCTCCACAGGCCGCCCGGCTGATCCAGGCCCAGGAAGGTGGGCGTGTAGTTCGTTTGCAGGGCGCGCGGTTCGTCGGGGGCGATGTTGGCCACGTCGCTGCTCGCTTGCAGCTGGCGCACTTCGGCGTCGGTCAGCAGGGCGGAAAAACCGTTGAGGACGATCTTGTACTGGTATTGCACAGGGGCGGCGGCGACCAGGGCTTGTACCCGGGCCTGTTTCTGTTCAAGGTAGTCGCCGTACAGCTGCACTTGCGTGCTTGCCAGGTCGAGGCGGCTGCCGGCGGCAGGCTGGGTGGCATCCAGGCCATCGACCGAACCGGTGTAGGAAGCGATCGGTTTATCGGTCAGCTGCACGATGTAGGGGCGGCGCAGGTCGTCGGCGTGGGCCTGCAAGCTGAGGCTGGCAAACAGGCTCAGCACGGCGAGCGAAATGGGACGCAAGGTGGGGCGGAATATCATGTAGGGTTTCCTGGTGACGGTAGCGGAAATCGAAAGGGAAGATCAGGCTTGCTGGCGGCGGCGCGCCGCGAAACCGATGCCTGCCAGGCCCAGCAGCATCATCGCGTAGGTCGATGGCTCCGGTACCGAGGCGACGATATTGTCGAGCGCAAACTGGCCCTTGTTGGTGCTGAAGGCGTTGCAATTGCCGGCCGTGTTGCACGTGAAGCCGAAGAAGGCCAGCGAGGCGAATTGCTGGCTGCCAAAGCTGGCGCTGGTGTTGTAGCGCTGGAACTGGAAGTTGCCACCGATGGGGCCGCCCAGCTGGTAGGTTTCATAAATGGACGAGCCGTTGGCGTAAAAGCCTTGCACGCGCAGCAGGCCGGCCACCGCCGGATAGGTGACGCCCTGGGCGTAGCCGATGAAGCTGGCGTCGAAACCTTGCAGGCTGACGCTGCCGCCCGTCTTCAGCGGATCGAGGTAGACGATGCCGTCGTTGAGCGATGCATAGTAATTGCTCGTATTGTTGGTCGGGCACGCCATGCCGCAGGCGGCCGGGTCCGTGCCGTCGAACACGGCGCCGACCAGGTCGCCATAGCTGGCGCCGGTGGCATTCGAGGCACCCGTCAGCAGGAATTTGCCGAATTCCAGGGCATCGCCGTGGCCGACGAACTGGCTATCGATGTTGTCAAAGTTGATCACGTCCGCCATGGCGGCGGGAGTCCAGGCAGCGGACAGGGCCAGGATGGCGGCGCCGGTCAAGCGCTTGGCGGAGTAGGGACTTGCTGCGGAAGCTGCCTTCGAATGCACGATACGAGTCATGAATTTTCCCTTGATGATTATGTCGGATGCAATATGTTTTGCGTCTTGGAGGCTCTTTCCCGCGCGGCCGGATAAGACCAATGCGCAGAAAATTGATTTTTACTATAGCAAAATAGGCAATTCCATTGTTCGATATTCTTTCAAATTTAATTTGAAAGTTACAAATAATGAATGAATAAAGTTCACGTAATACTATGATTTGAATACCGATAGTTACAGGTTTCCTACGCGAAAATAGTTGATTCCTGACACGTGCGCGAAGAGTGCAAGCGCCTACCGTCCCTTTATTGCGCCAGATCGTTTCCTCGGCGATTTGTTGTTCACAGTGCAAAGAAAAGATTGTATGAACTATAACCGGCATGGTAGGCTGATAAGCATCAGGCAAGCGCGTGTCGCCCGTGCGTGGCCATCCGTTGCGCGCGGCGACGCAATGTATTGAAGGTAGGCAATAAGGAGTGACCGGATGCATGCAGCACACAGGCAGAACCTTGCGGCAACGCGCCATGCGCGCGGCTTTACCTTGCTCGAATTGCTGGTCGTCATCGTCATCATCGGCTTGCTGGCGGCGTATGTCGGCCCCAAGTATTTTGCCCAGCTGGGCAAATCGGAAGTGACGGTGGCCAAGGCGCAGATCGAGGCGTTTGAAAAATCGCTCGATACCTACCGCCTCGACGTGGGGCGCTATCCCACCACGGAAGAAGGCCTGGGCGCGCTGCTGGTCGCGCCGCCGGCCGCCGGCACGCGCTGGAATGGACCGTACCTGAAAAAGGCCGTGCCGCTCGATCCCTGGGGCCATGCCTATCAATACCGCGCACCGGGTAGCAAGGGCGAGTACGACATCGTCTCGATGGGCAAGGATGGCCAGCCCGGCGGCAGCGGCGAGAACGCCGACATCAGCGCGCAATAGCGCCAGCATCATTCTTTTTCCTACGGACAAGCCATCATGCAGTTCGAAGTACGCGCGCTTTCCACGGACCAGGCCGTCGCTACCTTGCACACCTGCGTGATTGACGCGCGCGACGAAGCGGACGCGCGCCGCCAGGCCGAGGCGCGCGGCCTGTTTGTCAGCGCCATCCGTCCGCTGCGGGCCACGCCGTTCAGCGCGGCCGGACGCCAGCGCGCGCGGGCCTTGCCCCTGTTGCTGTTCAGCCAGGAATTGCTGGCGCTATTGAATGCGGGCCTGGGCATCGTCGAAGCGCTGGAAGCCTTGCTGGAAAAGGAGGCGTCGCCGGCCACGCGCAGCGTGCTCACGCGCCTGCTGGAAGGCTTGCGCGAAGGCAAGCGTTTTTCCGCCGTGCTGGCGGAGCAGACCGAACTGTTTCCCCCCTTGTACATCGGCATCGTCAAGGCGGCCGAAGGCACCAGCGACTTGCCGCGCGCCTTGTCGCGCTACATCGACTACCAGCAGCGCATCGATACGGTGCGCGGCAAGATCGTCAGCGCCGCCATTTATCCGGCCATCCTGCTGGCCGTGGGCGGCGGCGTCAGCGCCTTCCTGATCAGCTATGTGGTGCCGCGCTTCGCCGAGGTCTACCAGGGCGCCGGGCGCAACCTGCCGTGGATGTCGCAAGTCATGCTCAGCTGGGGCCAGTTCGTCACCGAACACGGCGTGCTGCTGTTGCTCGGGCTGCTGATCACCGGCAGTGTCGTGTTCACGGCCGTGCGGCGCGTGCTGCGCCATGGCGGCGTGGCGCGCCTGCTGGCGAAGTTGCCCGGCATCGGCGAGCGCGTACGCATCTATGAACTGTCGCGCCTGTACCTGACCCTGGGCATGCTGGCAGAAGGCGGCATCACCATCGTGCAGGCAATTTCCACCGTGCAGGCGATGGTCTCGCCGCGCATGCAGGCGTCCCTGCAGGGCGCGCGCGGCGCCATTGAGGCGGGCCAGCCCCTGTCCTCGGCCTTCGAGCAGCATCAACTGACGACGCCCATTTCCCTGCGCATGCTGCGCGTGGGCGAGCGCACGGGCGACATGGGGCCCATGCTGACGCAGTCGGCGGCCTTTTACGACGGTGAAATCAGCCGCTGGATCGACCGCTTCACGCGCACCTTCGAACCCTTGCTGATGGCCGCCATCGGCCTGATCGTGGGCGCCATCGTGATCCTGCTGTACATGCCCATCTTTGACCTTGCCGGCGATATTTCATGATGCACACTGATTCTGCGTCCACCGTGACCATCGACGCTGCGCTGCTGCAGCGCGCGCGCGCCCTGTGCCGGCAATCGAAGCGCAGCCTGGTCGAAGAATTGCAGCAACTGAGCGGCATCGAGGCGCGCGCCGTGGTGCACGAACTGGCGCGCCCGTTCGGCCTGGCCGTGCTGGAAACGGTCGACATGCTGGCGTTGTCTCCCGCCTTCGACCTGCTGCCCCTGTCGCAGGCGCTGGCGCGCCAAAGCGTGCTGCTGCGCGCCGCCGATGGCCAGCTGCTGGGCGTGATCGCCGACCCGTTCGACCTCGACCTGCAAACCTGGCTGGGCGCGCGCGCGGGACAGGCCAGCCTGACTGTGCGCCTGGCACTGCAGGCCGACATCGGCGCCTACCTGTCGAAGCAGGAAGAGTCGGCGCGCGCCGTCGACAGCCTGCTGCCCGGCGCCGCCACCGACGCGCGGCGCGATGGCAAGACGGCGGCCGTGCTGTCGTTCGCCAGCGTGTCGGAAGCGGCCAGCCCCGCCGTCAAGCTGGTCAACTCGACCTTATATGACGCGCTGAAGGCCGGCGCCTCGGACATCCACCTGGAAAGCACGGCCGGCGGCCTGGCCGTCAAGTACCGCGTCGACGGCGTGCTCGATCACGCCACGGCCGTCAACGGCATCGAAGTGGCCGAGCACATCATCTCGCGCCTGAAAGTGCTGGCCGAACTCGATATCGCCGAGCGCCGCGTGCCGCAGGACGGCAGCTTCCGCGTCGAATCGGGCGGGCGCGAAATCGATTTGCGCGTCTCCATCATGCCCAGCATCCATGGCGAGGACGCCGTCATCCGCATCCTCGACAAGCGCGCCATGATCGAGGCATATGGCGCCCTGACGCTCGAAGCGCTGGGCTTTGACGCCCCATCGCTGGAAGCGTTGCGCGCGCTGGCGCAGGAAGCCTACGGCATGTTGCTCGTCACCGGTCCCACGGGGTCGGGCAAGACCACGACCCTGTACGCGGCGCTGACGGAAATCCATAACGGGCGCGAAAAGATCATCACCATCGAAGACCCCGTCGAATACCAGCTGCCCGGCATTTTGCAGATACCCGTGAATGAAAAGAAGGGGCTGACCTTTGCCAAGGGCCTGCGCTCGATCCTGCGCCACGACCCCGACAAAATCATGGTGGGCGAGATCCGCGACCGCGAGACGGCGGAAATCGCCGTGCAGTCGGCCCTCACGGGCCATCTGGTGCTCACCACCGTGCATGCGAATAATGTGTTCGACGTGTTCGGCCGTTTTACCCACATGGGCATCGACCCGTATGCGTTCGTCTCGGCCCTGAACGGCATCTGGGCGCAGCGGCTGATCCGCACCAATTGCCCCCACTGCGCCACGCCGTATACGCCGGACGATGGTGAGCTGGCCAGCGTGGGCCTCGCGCGCGCCGACGTTGATGCATATCAATTCAAGCAAGGCAAGGGCTGTGGCGACTGCCGCGGCACCGGCTACAAGGGGCGCCGCTCGATCGCCGAAATTCTCGTGCTGACCGATGAAATCCGAGAACTCATCGTCGATAAAAAGCCGATCCGCCAGATCAAGGCGGCCGCGTATGCGAATGGCACGCGCAGCCTGCGCCTGGCGGCGCTGGAACTGGTCAAGCGGGGCGCCACCACCATCACGGAAATCAAGAGGGTCACCCTGCATGCGTAGAGCTTTTGGAATGGGTTTGCGCCTGGGCGTGGCGGTGGGCCACATGAGCCTGTGGCGCAGCAGCCGCTGGCGCGCCCCCGCCTGGACCTTGCTGGGCGAAGCGGCGTATGTGCCGGACGCCGGTCTGGGCCTGCATGGCGACTTTGCCGCTCTGGGCCAGGCGCTGGAACAGATGCTGCCGGCGGGGCAATACGCGCGCTGGCCCTTGTCCGTGGTGCTCGACGATGCGTTGGCGCGCCTGTGGCAGGTGGACATGCCGCAGGGCGCCGCACGCCTGGCCGACATCGAGGCGGCCGCCGCGCTGCGTTTCCAGTCGCTGTATGGCGATCCTCCCGGCCTGTGGCAAAGCTGCCATGCCTGGGACGCGCGCGCGCCTTTTTTCTGCGCCGTGCCGCGCGCGCTGCTGGCGCAACTGACGCGCGTGGCCCTGGAGCGCAAGCTGGCATTGATTTTCATCACGCCGCAATTTGCGCGCCACTGGAACCGCTGGCACGGCGCGCTGAAACCGGGCGCCTGGTTTGGCCAGTTGCAGGAGAACACCTTGACCCTGGGCGTGCGTCACGATGGCCGCCTGCGCGCCGTGCGCGCGCTGCCCGTGCCCCTGGACGCGGGCCATGGCTGGCTGGAGCAGACGCTGATGCGCGAAGCGCTGCTGCAAGGCGTGCCCACACCGGCGCTGCTGCAGCTGTGCGGCGCGCCGCCAGCGAACTGGCTGGCGCCGGCGCAAGCGTTCCAGTGCCAGCTCTTTGCCACGCCGGACGGGGAAGGCGCATGCTCGCCAGCTGGCCGGCTGGCGCGCAGCGGAGGCGTGGCATGACGCGCCTCGATATCGATTTCGCGCCGCCAAACTGGCGCCGCAGCCTGCACCGCGTGCCCGCATGGGCATGGATCACGGGGGCGCTGGGCGTGGCGCTGAGCGTCACGGCGGCGTGGGCTGGCTGCGCCGCGCTGCAGCGCCAGCAGGCAAGCGAGGCACGCTGGCATCTGGCGCAGCAGCGCGTGATGGCCGCCACGCGGGGATCGGCGCCGGCACCGCAAGTGCTGATCGCGCCGGCGCAGGCGGCAGCCGTGAATGCGGCCATCCTGCAATTGAATCTGCCGTGGCGCGACCTGCAGGATGCGCTGGCCAGCGCCACGCCGCCCGCCATCGCGCTGCTGGCGCTGGAACCGGATGCGCGCAAGCGCGTGCTGAAGATCACGGCCGAAACCACCAGTAGCGACGCCATGGTGGCGTATGTGGCGCAATTGAAGCAGCAGGAATTGTTCGGCACCCGTGTGCAGCTGCTGCGTCATGAAATCAACGCGCTCGATCCGAACAAACCCTTGCGCTTCCAGTTGGAAGCACGCTGGGGGGCGCCATGATGGCCATCGACCTCGCGATACTGCGCCTGCGCGCGCAACTGCTGCTGCGCCGCCTGGGTGCGCCCGCCTGTATCGCCGTGGCCTTGCTGGTGCTGGGCATGGCCGCCTGGGCCTGGGCCTGGCAGCAGCGCGCCGTGGCCGCGCAGCTGGAAGCGCGTCCATTGCCGGCGGCCTCGCTGGTCGCAGTGGCTGCGGTACCGGTGGCGACATCGGGTGAGAATCTGGCGCGCTTCCATGCGACGCTGGGCCAGCAGCGCCACGTCGAGCAGCAAGTCAAGCTGCTGTTCGACCTGGCCGCGAAAAACGGCTTGCAGCTGGCGCAGGGCGAGTACAAGAGCGGTTACGACAAGGCCAGCAGGGTCGCCACGTACCAGGTGACTTTGCCGCTGAAGGGCAGTTATGCGGCCGTGTGGCAGTTCGCGCTGCAGGCGCTGCGCGCCATGCCGTTCGCCTCGCTCGATGAACTGAGTTTTCGCCGCGAGCAGATCGCCGACACGCAGCTCGAAGCGCGTTTGCGCCTGACCTTTTATTTGGCTGACAGCGCGGGAGAAGCACCATGACGCCGCGCCATTACCTGCTGCTGGCCGGCGTCTTGGGCGCGGGCGCCTTGCTGCTGTTTGGCGAGCGCAAGCCCGTCTCCGAGGTGGCCGAGGCGGTCGAGCGGGCCGTGGCGCCCGCGCGCCAGCGCGCTGCCAGGTCGCCAGCCGAGCCACCGGTCATCCTGGCGCTACTGCCGCGCAGCGAAGTGGCGGGCGAGGACGGCGACACCTTTGGCGGCGCCGATGGCGTCTTCCAGAGCCAGAACTGGACTCCACCGCCGCCGAAAATGGCGGTGGCCGCCGCGCCGCCGCCACCACCGCCGATGGCGCCGCCGCTGCCCTTCGTCTACCTGGGCAAGGTGGCCGCCGACGGCGCCTGGGAAGTGTTTTTGTCGCGCGCCGACAAGACGTATATCGTGCGCGCCAATACCGTCATCGATGGCGCCTACAAGGTGGTGGCCATCGCGCCGCCCGTCATGACGCTCACTTATCTGCCGTTGAACCAGGTTCAGCAGCTCAACATTGGAGTATTCGAGTGATGTCTCGTTCCTTTTCATCGGCGCTGCTGCTGGTGCTGCTGTCCGGCTGCGCCGGGCAGCAGGCCTACCGCGACGGGCGCGAGCTGATCGCGCAAAACCAGGTGCCTGCCGGCTTGCAAAAGCTGCAGGAAGCGCTGCAGCAGGACCCCGGCAACGCGCAATACCGCAGCGCGTACCTGCAGGCGCGCGAACGGGCCACCAGCACCGGCCTGCAGCAGGCCGAGCGCCAGGCGCAAACGGGGCAGGGCGAGCTGGCGCGCGCGGGCTTTCTGGGCGTGCTGGACATCGATGCGCAGAACGAGCGCGCCAACAGCGGCTTGCGCGCGCTAGAGCGCGAACAGCGCCAGGGAAAATTGCTGGCCGATGCACGCACGGCGTTCGATGCCAAACAATACGACCCGGCGCGCCAGCGCCTGAACGCCATCCTGACGGAGCAGCCAGGTCACGCCGGCGCGCGCGCGCTGCTGCGCGAAGTCGATGAAAAGACGGCGCCACCTATCGTCGAATCGGGCCTGGCCAAATCGTACAAGCAGCCGATCAGCATCGAGTTCCGCGATGCGCCATTAAAACAGGTGTTCGAACTGATTGCGCGCCGCTCGGGCCTCAATTTCGTCTTCGACAAGGACGTCAAGGCGGACGCGAAAACCTCGATCTTCCTGAAGAACAGCACGGTGGAATCGGCCATCTACTTCCTGCTGGTGACGAACCAGCTGGAGCAGCAGGTGATGGATGCGAACACCATCCTGATTTACCCGAACGTGGCGGCCAAGCTGAAGGAATACCAGGAAGTGCTGGTGAAAACCTTCTTCCTGGCGAACGCGGATGCCAAACAGGTAGCCAACACGCTCAAGACCATTTTGAAGACGCGCGACGTGGTGGCCGATGAAAAACTCAACCTCGTCATCGTGCGCGACACGCCCGAGGCGATCCGCCTGGCCGAGCGCCTGATCGCGCTGCAGGACGTGCCCGAGGCGGAAGTGGTGCTGGAACTGGAAATCCTCGAAGTCAAGCGCAGCCGCCTGCTGGAACTGGGCGTGGCCTGGCCGACGAGCCTGACCCTGACGCCGCTCTCCACCTCGGGAGGCACGGGGCTGACCATCAGCGACCTGAATAATCTGAACCAGCGCAGCATCGGCGTGAGCGACCTGTCCGTGACGGCCAACATCAACAAGAAGGACGGCGACGCCAACATCCTGGCCAATCCGCGCATCCGCGTGCGCAACCGCGAAAAGGCGAAGTTCGTCATCGGCGACAGGGTGCCCGTGGTGACCACCACCATTTCACCGGGCACGGGCGGCTTCGCTTCCGAATCCGTCAGCTACCTGGACGTGGGCCTGACGGTGAACGCCGAACCGACCATCTACCTGAATAACGAGGTGGGCATCCGCATTTCGCTCGAAGTGAGCAACCTGGGCGCGGCCACCGTCACCCGGAGCGGCTCGACCCTGTACCAGATCGGCACGCGCCAGGCCTCGACCATGCTGCAATTGAAGGATGGCGAAAACCAGGTGCTGGCGGGCCTGATCAACAATGAAGAGCGCAGCTCGGGCAACAAGGTGCCGGGCCTGGGCGATATTCCCGTGCTGGGGCGGCTGTTCGGCAGCAGCAAGGATGACAGCCAGAAGACCGAGATCGTGCTGTCGATCACGCCGCACCTGGTGCGCACGGTACAGCGTCCGGAAGCGAAGGAATCGGAATTCTCGGCCGGCACGGAAGGCAGCTTTCGCCGCCGTCCCGACATGGCGGCCAAGGCAGCCACGCAGATGCCGGGTACGGTGATCGTGCGTTCCGGCGCGTCGGCCGTCGGCATGCAGGCGGCGCCGCCGCAGCCGTTGATGGTGCCGGGCCAGGTGCCATCGACCTTGCCGCAGAGCGTGCCCGCGCCGGAAGTGGCGCCGTCGCCCGAGCCGGCCGCGGCGCCTTTGCCGATATCTGCCGGCCAGCCCGTGCCGTTGCAGGCGGCGCCCTTGCCGTTCTCGTCGAGCCAGCCGGTGCCGGTTGCCAAATGAGACCGGGGCGCGGACACGGCGGTTTTACGCTGATCGAGCTGCTGGTGACCCTGGCCATCCTGGGTGTGCTGGCCACGCTGGTGGTGCCCGTCACGCAGGTGGCCATGCAGCGGCGCCAGGAGCAGGAACTGCGGCGCGCCTTGCGCGATATCCGCCAGGCTCTGGATGCCTACAAGCGCGCCGGCGACGAAGGGCGCATCGTGCGTGCCACGGACGCCAGCGGCTACCCGAAAATCCTGGAAGTGCTGGTCGAGGGCGTGCCGGATCAGCGCAACCCGAAGCGCAGCAAGATGTACTTCCTGCGCCGCGTGCCGCGCGACCCGTTCAATGCCGATGCCAGCCTCAGCGATGCGCAGACGTGGGGCCGGCGCAGCTACGCCAGCGAGGCGACCGAGCCGCGCGAGGGGGACGACGTCTACGATGTGTATTGCACGTCCAGCAAGACTGGCCTGAACAATGTGCCTTACCGCGTATGGTGAACCATGGCTGCCGATAACCATGCTGCGCGCGCGCGCGGCTTTACCCTGATCGAATTGCTGGTGGTGCTCGGTATCGTGGCGCTGCTGCTGACCCTGGCCGTGCCGCGCTATTTTCCCAGCCTGGACAAGGCCAAGGAAACCGTGCTGGCGGATAACTTGCGCAATCTGCGCATCACCATCGACCAGTACCACGGCGATACGGGCCGCTATCCCGATACCCTGGAGCAACTGGTGGAGAAGAAATACCTGCGCGCCATGCCCATCGACCCCATCACGGAGAGCGAAGCGACATGGCTGATCGTGGCGCCGCCCGACGATACGCCGGGCAAGGTGTATGACGTCAAGAGCGGCGCGCCTGGCAAGGACCGCAACGGCACGCCGTTTGCCGACTGGTAGCTGCGATGCATGCTCGTGCGCACCGCCAGCGCGGCTTCACCTACCTTGGGCTGATCATCCTGGTGGCCATTCTGGGCTTGGTGGGCGCGGCCGGCCTGAAGATGGGTTCCCTGCTGCAGCGCCAGGCGGCCGAGCAGGAGCTGCTCGACATCGGTGCGCAGTTTTCCGATGCCCTGCGCAGTTATGCTGCCGCCACGCCGCCGGGGCAGCCGCAACAGCCGCCGACGCTTTCCGCCTTGCTGCGCGACCCCCGCGTGCCGCAGCTGCGCCGCCATCTGCGCAAGCTGTATGTCGACCCCATCACGGGGCGTGCCGAATGGGGCTTGCTGTACCAGCCAGGCAGCAATGGCATCATCGGCGTGCATAGCCTGTCGCCGGCCGCAGCGTTGAAAGTAGGAAACTTCGAGGCCCGGTTTGCCGGTTTCGACGGCAAGGCGCGGCTGTCGGAATGGCATTTCATGGTCGACGCACAAGCGCTCCAGCCGGCGGCGCAGGCTGGGGAAGCCGGCCTGGCAAATGCATCGGCCGCACTTTCGCCAGGCGGCGCCGCCGCACCGCCGCCATCGTTATTTCCCCAACCTATTTCTGCCCAGCAAGAAGACGTGCCGCCAGAAGCGCCCCAGCTTCTGGCTCCGGCCGAGCTGCCAGGCGACGCAGCGGCAGTGCCAGTGCCCCGCTAGCGGGCGGCTGGCAGCGGGACGATGCGTGCGGAACTATTTACCTATGGAAAGTGCTCGATGCAGGCAAATAGTTCACTCTGTAAATGGTTATCTCGGATGAAACTTCGATAAAATAATTACAACTAATTAAATGCATTTATGCTACTATCTTGTTCAGTACTTTCAGTACTAAAACTATTGGTGGCCTGCGCTTCGCAGCCATAAATGACTATCTAAGGGATAAACTATGAAATTGAAATTTATCGCTGCCGGCATTCTGGCTGCGGCGTCGTTCAGTGCTTCTGCAGGTGATCAAGTCATCAGTGTTAATGCTGATGGCAGCGCGCATGCCTTCAGCGCCGTCATCGGCGATGGCATCCTGTCGGGCGGCCTCGATGAAATCTTCCTCAACGGCTTGGGTGCTGGCAAGTACAACATCGGCTTGTCGATTACCGGCCAGCAACTTTCGTTTGATGCGCTGACATCGAATTTGAACGGCAAGCTGGGTGAATCATTATCGATTGGCAGCCTGCGCTTCTTTGGCGTGGAATACACCGGTGTCGGTCCGTTCAAGCTGCAACTGTACGGTAACGCCTTGGCTGGCGGCAATTACTCGGGGACGTACAGCGTCAGCGCCGTGCCTGAACCAGCAACCTATGGCATGCTGCTGGGCGGCCTGGGCCTGTTGGGCTTCATGGCGCGTCGCCGTGCCGCAAAAAAGGCAGCCTGATCACGCTGGCTTGTCGTATCGCCAAACCCGCCCGCCTTTCGGCGGGTTTTTTTTGGCTATGTCACCGTCAGATGTGGAAATGCTCCCAGGGTTGCCTTCAGTAATGTTTCTGGTGAACGGATGCGCCGGGCGTCAAGGATCCAGCGCCACCCCAGGTAATTCGGCAGGTAACGCGTTGCCACACCGTGAAAGGGCCGTAGCCATTCGCGCAAGCGGCTGTGATACGCATTGACGTTCTGCACATGCGCGGCGCCCCGCACGCGGATGCCGGCGCGCAAGTTGACGGCCTGATGGCTGATGCCCGCCTCCCTGGCGAAGGCCCGGTAGGCGGCATGGCCATCGGTCACCAGCAAAACATCCCTGTCGATGACGGGCAACAAACAATGGTGTAACTGCGCCTTCGTCAGCGCCCCTTTGCCCGTGACAAAATCTAGGGTTTGTCCCGTGCGGTCGCGCGCCACCAGGATGCAGACCTGCTCATTGGAAATGCCGCGTTGGCGCGCATGGCCGCCCCGGTGGCGGGCCGGACGCGTCATTCGCCTGGCTCCCTTTTCCGATTCCAGCAGATATAACTCGTCGGCCTCGGCGACGCCGTGCAGGCCATGCGGCCGGTCCGTCCTGGCGACCGTTAAAAAACGGTGGCGCCAGCGAAAGGTGGTGTTGCGGTGCACACCCAGCTGCTGAGCGGCTTGGCGCACCGAGGCGGAGTCGAGCAGACAATCGGCATACTCGATCCATAGCGCCTTGTGGCGCAAGCGGGCCAGCGGCGTGCCCGTCAAGGCATTGAAGGTACGCCCGCACGGCACGCAGCGGTAGCGCTGCAAGCCGTGCGCATGGCCATGCCGGTGCAGCTGAGGCGAGTGGCAGGCGGGACAGGCCAATCGCGGCTGCGCCACACTTTCCAGCAGCGCGACGGTCGCGTCGTGTGGGGCATTGCCACGCAGCAGGGCCATTCCAGCCTGCCGCTGGCGTCGGTTCAACTGCGCAAACTGGGCGATAAAGCTGATCCATTCGGCTGCCTGCATGATCTGCTCCCTGTCAGGTGAGTATGCAGAGTCAGACAGCACTGTCAAAGGAAGATTCCGGCATTTACCCTACTTACCGATGACAGAGCCTTTTTTTTCGCCCCGCCGCATTGCGCGGGCGTCCTGCCGATGGCAAGGCGCAGGCAGCGGGGCCTGCGCCGCGTGTCAGGCGCTGCGCTTGAAGTCGCGGAAGCGGAAGCCAACTAAAAACAAGGTGGCAAAGTACGCCACGCCACACAGGCTCACCAGCAGGGCCAGCGCGCCGGCCCGCAGCAGCGGATGGGCTTGCATGGCGATCCAGTCGATGCGCATGGCGCCAGCATACGCCACGCCGCCCATCACGATGAGTGCCGGCAACAGGCGCAGGAAGAACTTGGCCCAGCCCGGTTTCGGCTGGTAGATGCCGCGCTTGCGCAAGCCCCAGTAGAGAAAAGAGGCGTTCAGGCAGGCGCCCAGACCGATCGACAGCGCCAGGCCGGCCACGGCGATGTAGGGCACGAACAGCAGATTCATCAACTGCGTGGCGATCAGCACGCCGATGGCGATTTTCACGGGCGTGCGGATGTCCTGGCGCGCATAGAACGCGGGCGCCAGGGTTTTCACGAGGATGATGCCGATCAGGCCCAGGCTGTAGGCCACCAGCGGCTGCGTCGACATGGCCACCGATTCGGCCGTGAACTTGCCGTAGTGAAATAATGTCGCGATCAGCGGCGTGGCCAGGGTCGCCATGCCGACGGCGGCGGGCAGGGCCAGCAAGAAAGTCAGGCGCAAGCCCCAGTCCAGCAGGGCCGAGTATTCCGTCTTGTCGCCATCCACGTTTGCCTTTGACAGGCTGGGCAGCAAGATGGTGCCCAGGGCCACGCCCAGCATGGCTGTCGGGAACTCCATCAGGCGGTCCGCATACGACAGCCAGGAAATGCTGCCTTCGGCCAGGCGCGAGGCGATGCTGGTGTTGATCATCAGGCTGATCTGGGCTGCCGAGACGGCGAACACGGCCGGTCCCATTTTTTTCAGCACGCGGCGCACGCCGCCGTCGGACAGGCCGATGGCGGGATTGAGCGACAGGCGTGGCAGCATGCCGATCTTGATCAGCGCGGGAATCTGGAGGGCCACCTGCAGCAGGCCGCCGGCGAACACGGCAATGGCCATGGCGTAGATCGGCTGTTTCAGGTGCGGCGCGAGGAACAGCGAGGCGGCGATGAACGATAAATTGAGCAGCACCGGCGTGAAGGCGGGAATCTTGAATTCGCGCCAGGTATTCAGAATGCCGCCCGCCAGGGCCACGAAGGACATGCAAGTAATATAAGGGAACATCAGCCGCGTCATCCACACGGCCGCGTCAAAAGCGCCCGCGTCCTTGGTCAGGCCCGTGGCGATCGCATACACGAACCACGGCGCGCCGACGATGCCGATGGCGGACACGAGCAAAGTGGCCCAGACCAGAGTGGTGGCCACGTGGTCGGCCAGTTGCTTGCTCGCTTCCTGGCCATGCTGGTTCTTGTATTCCGACAAGATCGGTACGAAGGCTTGCGAGAACGCCCCTTCGGCAAACAAGCGGCGCAACAGGTTGGGGATGCGGAAGGCAACAATGAAGGCGTCCGTGTAGGCGCCGGCGCCAAAGGCGCGCGCGAACAGGCTTTCGCGCAATAATCCGGTTACACGGGACAGCATGGTCATGCTGGAGATGGCGGCGAGGGTTTTAAGCAAGTTCATGGGGGCAGATTATAGCCGGGCGCGCTACCGTTAAACGCTTAAAATATGGTAACAATTGCGGCCGATTCGCCGCCGATTCGCCCTTGCCAGGCCCATTTTCAGGTGTTTTTGGTGTCACACACGGTTTTTTGATTTGCCCCCGCTTGAAAATATCGCTATAATCGAAGGCTGTACAGAATTCTGTTACGCAGACACTAATGTTTGACAGGCACTGGTTTGGCACACATGGTTCGGCAGACGCACAGAACGCACCGGTTGGCAAACACTAATGTTTGCAAACGCACTTTGACCCTGTTTTAGGAAATTCCATGGCAAATACCGCACAAGCGCGCAAACGCGCTCGTCAAGCAGTTAAGCAAAACGCACACAATTCGTCCCAACGTTCGACCTTGCGCACGGCTATCAAAGCTGCTCGCAAAGCGATCCAGGGCGGCGACAAGGCAGCTGCTGCTGCAATCTTCCAAGCATCCGTGTCGACCATCGACCGTATCGCTGACAAGAAGATCATCCACAAAAACAAGGCAGCTCGCCATAAGAGCCGTCTGGCAGCTGCCTTGAAAGCACTGTCCGCTTAATATTCGCCAGCAGGCAAGCCACCACGGTGGCCTTGCCTGTGCCAGTACGCTGGCACTGGTTGAAAAGCAAAAACCCGCAGATTCGTTCTGGCGGGTTTTTTCGCGTTCTTTTTGGGCATTTTTTGTGCGGTTTTTGCGGCTGCGCCCGCCAGCGGCTGGCTGCGGCCGCGACTGCCTAGCGCGCTGCGGGCAAGTTGCCGATGTTCATGCCTGGCTTGATGTTTTTTTGCCTGAACCAGCCCAGGTTCATTTCCAGCGCATAGCGCACGGGCACGGTTTTGGTCGAGCAGTGGCTGTCGAGCGTATGCGCTTGCATGTCTTCGATGTTGACGATCTTGCCGCTGGCATCGATAAAGGCCACGGACAGGGGCAGCGGCGTGTTTTTCATCCACATGCATTGCGTGGACGCGGTGCCAAAGACGAACAGCATGCCTGCATTCGCCGGCATCTTGTCACGGTACATCAAGCCTTGTTCGCGTTGCTCTTCCGTAGCGGCCACTTCCGCCTGGATCAAGTGCATGCCGGCCGAGAGCTGCACGCTCTTGCCTTGCGGTGTTTGCGCTTGCGCAATGCTGGCACACGCCAGCAGGGCGATGGACAGGCTGAGACGGCGAAGGAAAGTTTTCATGGCGCGGGACGGTGGCTGCGAAGCGGCGATTAAGCCATGCTGGCGGCTGCCTGGTCAAGCATGTTGCCTGGCCGTACCGAAAGCGTGGGGTTACAGCAACATGGTCGCTGCCGTCACCCCGGGAACGACGCCTACTTCACCGGCTTGCCTGTTTCAGCGGCCGGCTGCTTCGTCTTGCGCGGCTGCGGAATCAGGCGCGGTGCATCGGTTGCGGCCGAGGCGTTGACCGAGGCCGCTGCCGGCTTGACGGCATCGGTGGCAGCCGAGGCATGGCTGGATGCCGATGCCGATGGCGGCTTGACGGCATCGGTCGCTGCGGAAGCGTGCACCTTGGCGCCCGATTGCGCCAGTGCGGCGCCGGCAAGCAGGGAGGCGACCAACATCAGTATTACTTTTGTCATCATCTTTCCTTTTCCGTCATGTTAAGGTCAGATGATTTTAATGCATTATCTAAAAATAAATAGTGCTTATTGGCAAAATTTCAGTGCTGAAGCCACTTTTCTTGTCCTGTTCACGCTTTGCCAATGTTCTCCGCTGGCACTTCGCACCATTCGCCGGGCAGCAGAGGGTGGCTGGCCAGCGAGAACGGGCCGATGGCGCTGCGCACCAGGCGCAGGGTGGGCAGGCCGACGGCAGCCGTCATGCGCCGCACTTGCCGGTTTTTTCCTTCTTTCAACGTGATCGCCAGCCATGAGGTCGGCTTGTCGGCGCGCGCGCGGATCGGTGGGTTGCGCGGCCACAGCCAGTCCGGCTCGGCGATGCGCACGGCCTTGCACGGCTTGGTGACGAAGTCGCCCAGGTCCAGCGGCGCCTGCAGGCGCGCCAGGCTGGCCGCATCGGGCACGCCGTCGACCTGCACCAAATAGGTTTTCGCTTCCTTGCGGTCGGGGTGGCTGATCTCGTGCTGCAGGCGGCCGTCGTCCGTCAGCAGCAGCAAGCCTTCGCTGTCGGCGTCGAGCCGGCCGGCCGGGTAGATGCCGGGAATGGTCAAATGGTCGGCCAGCGTGGCGCGGCCGTCCTGCGGCGAAAACTGGCACAAGACCTGGAATGGTTTATTGAAGAGGATGAGTGGCATGCTGGTCGGGGAATGGAGGTAAGCGGTGGTGGCTGTTGGTCGGCGCCGCAAAAGCGTGGCGCCCTGTAAGATAGTGGTGCATAATGTGAAACACAGTCTTATGTCTTATAGAAGACATAAACGGTATGGCAACGAGGTTCTTTGGCGCCGCAGATGGCCCGGCTGTTCTTTCCCTGCTAAAGTGCGTTGTTGCCACCCTGTTCGGACTTGTTTTTGTAAACTCTGCAACCGCAGAGCGCGTCGCCGGCCCGTGTTGCCCGCCAGCGGTGTGTCCCACTTCGGAGATCACGATGTATCAACATATCACTGTACCTGCTGACGGCCAAAAAATCACCGTCAACGCCGATTTTTCGCTGAATGTACCAGATAATCCCATCGTTCCCTTCATTGAAGGCGATGGCACGGGCATCGATATCAGCCCGGTCATGATCAAGGTGATCGACGCTGCCGTGGCCAAGGCCTATGGCGGCGCGCGCAAGATCAGCTGGATGGAAATCTACGCGGGCGAAAAATCGACGAATGTGTACGGTCCCGATGTGTGGCTGCCGGAAGAAACCCTGGCCGTACTGAAAGATTACGTCGTCTCCATCAAGGGCCCGCTGACCACGCCCGTCGGCGGTGGCATCCGCTCGCTGAACGTGGCCCTGCGCCAGCAGCTCGATCTGTATGTCTGCCTGCGTCCCGTGCGCTACTTCACGGGCGTGCCGTCGCCCGTGAAAGAGCCGGAAAAGACGGACATGGTGATTTTCCGCGAAAATTCGGAAGACATCTACGCCGGCATCGAATACCAGCAAGGTTCGCCCGAAGCGAAGAAATTGATGGATTTCCTGATCAATGAAATGGGCGTGACGAAGATCCGCTTCCCGGCCACGTCCGGCCTGGGCATCAAGCCCGTCTCCATCGAAGGCACCGAGCGCCTGGTGCGCAAGGCCATCCAGTACGCGATCGACAATGACAAGCCATCCGTGACGATCGTGCACAAAGGCAACATCATGAAGTACACGGAAGGCGGCTTCCGCGACTGGGCGTATGCACTGGCGCAAAAGGAATTCGGCGCCGAGCTGATCGATGGCGGTCCATGGTGCAAGTTCAAGAATCCGAAGACGGGCCGCGACATCATCGTCAAGGATTCCATTGCTGACGCGTTCCTGCAACAGATTCTGCTGCGTCCGGCCGAATACAGCGTCATCGCCACCTTGAATCTGAACGGCGATTACATTTCCGACGCGCTGGCGGCGCAAGTGGGCGGCATCGGCATCGCGCCCGGCGCCAATCTGTCCGATTCCGTGGCCATGTTCGAAGCGACGCACGGCACGGCGCCGAAGTATGCAGGCAAGGATTATGTGAACCCCGGTTCCCTGATCCTGTCGGCGGAAATGATGCTGCGCCACATGGGCTGGCTGGAAGCGGCCGACCTGATCATTTCTTCCATGCAAAAATCGATCGCCTCGAAGCGCGTCACCTACGATTTCGCCCGCCTGATGGAAGGCGCGACGCAAGTGTCGTGCTCCGGTTTCGGCCAGGTGATGATCGAGCACATGTAACACGCGGGGCAGGGCAGGGTGCAGCGCACCCTGCGGACGAAAAAAAACCCCGTTCGAAAACGGGGTTTTTCACATCTGAGGGCCGGCGATGCTTAGGCTGCCTGGATGTTGGAAGCTTGCTTGCCTTTAGGGCCTTGCGTGACTTCGAATTGAACTTTTTGACCTTCTTTGAGGGTCTTGAAACCGTTCATGTTGATTGCGGAGAAATGAGCAAACAAATCTTCGCCGCCATCATCTGGAGTGATGAAGCCAAAACCTTTGGAATCATTGAACCACTTAACTGTACCTGTTGCCATAAAAAGAACTTTCAAAATTAAAACAAATCACACGAGCCATAAAAGCAAGAAGCTTCTTGCCCCCTCCTCGACGTCTCACTTCTTATCAAGCTGTACATTACTGCAACAGTCGATACAGCATTGTTGGCGGAATAAATAATGAAGTCAAGCGCTTTTCCATCGATATTGCCAAATTCTTCACGGCAACCAAAAAAGCAACTCTTGATTTTGACAGCAAGGTCGCCATCTGCGCACTATTAAGAAAACGCGTAAGATTGAAAACAATTGGAAAGGCGTAGATATTGCGCATGACAACCACTGTGAAAGCATTAGAATAAGCGTATGGCAACCAAGCATGACTCAGAAACCCTGCTGGAGCGGCAAGTGCTGAAGCCGCCGCCGCTCTATCAGGTAGCCTTGCTCAATGATGACTACACCCCGATGGAATTTGTGGTGGCCATCATTGAGGAGTATTTCAACAAGGACCGTGAAACGGCGACGCAAATCATGCTCAGTGTTCATCGCTACGGCAAAGGAGTGTGCGGCGTGTTCTCTAAAGATATAGCGTGTACCAAAGTGGAGTTCGTTTTAACGCATGCGCGCAAGGCGGGGCACCCCCTGCAGTGCGTGATGGAGGAAGTATGATTGCGCAGGAATTAGAAGTTAGTTTGCACATGGCGTTTGTCGAAGCTCGGCAGGCACGGCATGAATTCATCACGGTTGAGCATTTACTGCTGGCACTGCTGGACAATCCCTCCGCTGCCGAGGTGTTGCGTGCCTGCGCGGTCAATATTGAGGACCTGCGCAAGACCCTCACCAATTTCATCGGCGATAACACGCCGACCGTGCCTGGCACGGGCGAAGTCGACACCCAGCCGACGCTTGGTTTCCAGCGCGTGATCCAGCGCGCCATCATGCACGTCCAGTCCGCCTCGAATGGCAAGAAGGAAGTCACTGGCGCCAATGTGCTGGTGGCCATCTTCGGCGAAAAGGATTCGCATGCGGTCTACTACCTGCACCAGCAGGGCGTGACGCGCCTCGATGTGGTCAATTTTATATCGCACGGCGTGCGCAAGGACCAGTCGACGGAAAGCGCGAAAGCCTCCGAAGGGGTGGAAGACGCGCCCGTCGAGGGCCAGCCGAAGGAAAGCCCGCTCGACCAGTTCACGCAAAACCTGAACAAGGCCGCTGCCGAAGGCAAGATCGACCCGCTGATCGGCCGCGAGGAAGAAGTCGACCGCGTGATCCAGATCCTGTGCCGCCGCCGCAAGAACAATCCGCTGCTGGTCGGCGAGGCGGGCGTGGGCAAGACGGCCATCGCCGAAGGCCTGGCCTATCGCATCACGCAAAGCGACGTGCCGGAAATCCTGCAGAATGCCGTCGTGTATTCGCTGGACATGGGCGCCTTGCTGGCCGGTACCAAATACCGCGGTGACTTCGAACAGCGCCTGAAAGCCGTGCTCAAGCAATTGAAGGACAATCCGAACGGCATCCTGTTCATCGACGAGATCCACACCATCATCGGTGCCGGCTCGGCGTCGGGCGGCACGCTGGACGCCTCCAACTTGCTGAAACCGGCACTGGCGAATGGCCAGCTGAAATGCATCGGCGCGACCACGTACACGGAATTCCGCGGCGTGTTCGAGAAAGACCATGCGCTCTCCCGCCGTTTCCAGAAAGTGGACGTCAACGAGCCGACCGTCGAGCAGACCATCCAGATTCTGCGCGGCCTCAAGTCGCGCTTCGAAGAACATCACGGCGTGAAATACTCGGCTTCGGCCCTGTCGACGGCGGCCGAACTGGCGGCGCGCTTCATCAACGACCGCCATCTGCCCGACAAAGCGATCGACGTCATCGATGAAGCGGGCGCGGCGCAGCGCATCCTGCCGAAGTCGAAGCAAAAGAAAACCATCGGCAAGGCCGAGATCGAGGACATCATCGCCAAGATCGCCCGCATTCCGCCGCAAACGGTCAACCAGGACGACCGCAGCAAGCTGCAGACGATCGACCGCGACTTGCGCAACGTTGTTTTCGGGCAAGATCCCGCCATCGACGCGCTGGCGTCGGCCATCAAGATGGCGCGTGCCGGCCTGGGCAAGACGGACAAGCCGATCGGCTCCTTCCTGTTCTCCGGTCCGACCGGTGTCGGCAAGACCGAGGTGGCCAAGCAACTGGCCTTCATCCTCGGCATTGAGCTGATCCGTTTCGACATGTCGGAATACATGGAACGCCACGCCGTCAGCCGCTTGATCGGCGCGCCGCCGGGCTACGTTGGTTTCGACCAGGGTGGCTTGCTGACGGAAGCGATCACCAAGAAGCCGCATTCGGTCTTGCTGCTCGATGAAATTGAAAAAGCCCATCCGGACATTTTCAATATCCTGCTGCAAGTGATGGACCATGGCACCTTGACGGATAACAATGGCCGCAAAGCCGATTTCCGCAACGTGATCATCATCATGACCACCAATGCGGGCGCGGAAAGCTTGCAGAAAACCTCGATCGGGTTCACCAACTCCAAGCAGGCAGGCGACGAGATGGCCGACATCAAGCGCATGTTCACGCCGGAATTCCGTAACCGCATCGACGCGACCATCAGCTTCCGCGCGCTGGACCAGGACATCATCCTGCGCGTGGTCGACAAGTTCCTGATGCAGCTGGAAGAGCAGTTGCACGAGAAAAAGGTCGAAGCCGTGTTTACCGAGAAGCTGCGTGCTTTCCTCGGCAAGAAAGGCTTCGATCCGCTGATGGGCGCGCGGCCGATGGCGCGCCTGATCCAGGATCTGATCCGCAAGGCCCTGGCCGACGAGCTGCTGTTCGGCCGCCTGGTCAGCGGCGGACGGGTCACCGTCGACCTCGACGACAAGGACCAGGTCTTGCTGGAATTCCCGGAACCGCCAGACGCGGCACCGACGGCAGCGCCGGAAACGGTGGAAGTCGAATAAGCTTCCTGTCGTCAACGAAAAACCCGCCCACGCAAGTGGCGCGGGTTTTTTTACGTTTTTGTGGGCGATAAAGAAGGTTTTCTTTGGTCGTAGTTATGCCAGAATTGCTGTCCGGTATCGACATGATGTCCATGCCGTCCTATCGCCCTGACCGCTATCTGGATGCTCACATGAAAATTTCCCGCAATCTTTCCTTGCTCCTGTTGTCCGCCGGCTTGCTGGGGAGCGCCGCTGCCGCCACCGCGCCTGCCGGCAGCTATTTCCGTTTTCCCGCCGTACGCGGCGACACCGTCGTCTTCACGGCCGAAGGCGATTTGTGGAAAAGCAGCGTGCGCGGTGGCGCGGCGCAGCGCCTGACCACGCATCCCGGCTATGAAACGAACGCGGCGATTTCGCGCGACGGCCTGTGGCTGGCTTTTTCCGCCGCCTATGAAGGGGCGCAGGAAGCGTATGTGATGCCGCTGGCGGGCGGCTTGCCGCGCCGCATTTCCTTTGATAATGGCGGCGTGCTGGTGCTGGGCTGGACGGCGCAGGGCGAAGTGCTGGTCAGCACGCAAAATACGGACGGTCCCGCTTCGCGCCGCATCGTCGCCGCCATCGACCCCGTGAAACAGACGCGGCGCGTGTTTCCCGTGGCCGACGCCAACGACGCCGTGCTCGACGATGCGGGCAAGACGCTGTTTTTCACGCGTTTCGGCCTGGCTGTGACCAACGACAATGTGCGCAACTACCGGGGCGGTGCGCACGCCACGCTGTGGCGCTATGACCTGGACGGCAAGGGCGAGTCCGTGCGCATGCACACGGACCCTGCTGTATTGGCGGGCAACAACAAGCGCCCCATGTGGTGGCAGGGCCGCGTGGTGTACATCAGCGACGCTGGCGGCAGCGACAACCTGTGGAGCATGCTGCCCGACGGCTCCGATCGCCGCGCGCTGACCAGCCACACGCAGTGGGACGTACGCAACGCTTCGCTGGGCGACGGTCGCATCGTCTACCAGCTGGGTGCCGATCTGCATGTGCTGGACCTGAACGCGCCCGGCGCCGGCGAGTCGCAGGCGCTGGCCATCAGCCTCGTGTCCGACTTCGACCAGCAGCGTGCGCGCCAGATCCGCTCGCCGCTCGATACCTTGAGCAACGTGCAGCTGTCGGGCAAGGATGAGCGCATCATCCTCACGGCAAGAGGCCGCGTCAGCATCGCCGGCACGGGCAGCCTGCGCCGCGTCGATATCGCCATTCCCGAAGGGGCGCGGGCGCGCGATGCCGTCTTTTCCAGCGACGAAAAATCCGTGTTCGCCATCGTCGACACGAGCGGCGAGAACGAAATCTGGAAGTACGCCGCCGATGGTTCGGGCAAGGGCGAGCAACTGACGACGCAGGGCGACAACCACCGCTGGAAGCTGTACCCATCGCCGGACGGGCGCTGGCTGGCGCACACGGACAAGAAGGGCCGTTTCTGGCTGCTGGACCTGGCCACCAGGGGCAATCAATTGATCGACGACGCGGGCAAGGCGGGCGTGGACAAGCACGACGAAGTGCAATGGTCGCCCGACAGCCGCAACCTGGCCATCGTGCGCGTGGCCAGCAACGAGCAGCGCGAGCAGATCGGTTTGTACAACCTCGCCTCGAAACAGCTGCAATTCGTCACCAGCGACCGCTACACGTCCGCTTCGCCCGTATTTTCGCCGGACGGGCGCTGGCTGTACTTCATGTCGGCGCGCAATTTCCAGCTGGCCAACGGGTCGCCGTGGGGCGACCGCAACATGGGGCCCGTGTTCGACAAGCGCATCGGCGTGTATGCGCTGGCGCTGCAGCCGGGCAACCGTTTCCCGTTCCAGCCCGATGATGAGCTGAGCCGTCCGGGAGTGAAACCGGCCGAGACGGACGATGAAAAGGCGGCCGAACTGGCGGCGGAAAAGGCGCTGGAGAAAGCCGGCGGCAAGACGAGCGTGAAGAAAGCGCCGGCGGCGCTGCCGGACGTCGTCTTCAAGGGACTGGCCGAGCGCCTGTATGAAGTACCGCTGGCGGCGGGCAATTACAGTGCGCTGGCCATGGATGACAAGCGCCTGTATTTCCTTGAGCGCGACAGCGGCGAGAACAAGTCCAGCCTGAAGACCTTGGCCATCGGCAATACCGGCTCCAAGCCGGAACTGCTGGTGGCCAATGTGCGCGAATTCGACCTGGCGCAGGATAAAAAGCATTTGTACTACCGTACTGCAGCGGCCACCGGCCCGGGCGAGATGCTGGTGATCGAGGCGGGCGCCAAGCTGCCATCCGACCTGTCGAAGGCGAAAGTAAAAGTCGACGACTGGACGTTTGTGTCGAATCCACGCCTGGAATGGAAGCAGATGTTCAACGACGCCTGGCGCTTGCACCGCGATTTCCTGTACGACGCGAAGATGCGCGGCGTGAACTGGAAGGCGGCGCGCGACAAATATGCGCCGCTGGTCGAGCGGGTCACGGACCGCGCCGAACTCAATGACGTGCTGGGCATGATGGTGGCCGAAGTGGGCGCCCTGCATTCGCAGATCCGTCCCGGCGAGTTGCGCCGCACGGAACAGGAAGGCACGCCGGCCGGCCTGGGCGCCGTGCTGGCGCGGACAAACGAGGGCTATCTGGTCGAGCATGTCTACCGCAGCGAAGCGGAATTGCCCTCGGCGCGCGCGCCTCTGTCGCGTCCCGAGGTGGACGTGAAGGCGGGCGACGTGATCACGGCCGTCAACGGCAAGGACGTCTTGGCCGCGCGCGATATCAGCGACCTGCTGCTGAACCAGGCCGACAAGCAGGTGCTGCTGCAGGTCCAGCGAGGTAAAGGTGCGCTGCGCGCCGTCATCGTCACGCCCGTCAACATGGCGAAACAGACGGCGCTGCGCTATGGCGACTGGGAATTGAGCCGCGCCGAGCAGGTGGCTGCCGCCTCGCAAGGGCGCATCGGCTACCTGCACCTGCGCGCCATGGGCGCGAACGACATCGCCTCGTTCGCGCGCGATTTTTACGCCAACGTCAACCGCGAAGGCCTGATCATCGACGTGCGGCGCAATAACGGCGGCAATATCGACAGCTGGATCATCGAAAAACTGCTGCGCAAGGCCTGGGCCTACTGGGCGCCGCCGGGCGTGCAGCCATCGTCGAACATGCAGAACACCTTCCGCGGCCACCTGGTGGTGCTGGTCGATGAACTCACGTATTCGGATGGCGAGACTTTCGCCGCCGGCATCAAGGCATTGAAACTGGCGCCGCTGGTAGGCAAGCGCACGGCCGGCGCCGGCGTCTGGCTGAGCGACAATACGCGCCTGGCCGATAATGGCATGGCGCGCGTGGCGGAAAACGGCCAGTTCGGCATCGATGGCCAGTGGCTGATCGAAGGCGTGGGCGTGGTGCCGGATGTCGAGGTGGAGAACCCGCCGCACGCCACCTTCGCCGGCGCCGACCGCCAGCTGGAAGTGGCGCTCGACATGCTGGCGAAAAAGCTCAAGGAGCAGCCGCGTCCCGCCTTCCAGGCGCAGCCTATCCCCGCGCTGAAGCAGGGGGCTACAGTCCGGTGACGGCCTTGAACTGCTGCGCGCGGCGGCGTGATACCTCCACCACGCTGCCGTCCAGCAGGTGCAGGTCGAGGCCATCGGCCGCATTCGGCGCCACTTGCGCCACCTGCGCCAGGTTGACGATCTGGCGCAGGTTGGCGCGCAAGAACAGGGTGGGGTCGAGCTTTTCTTCCAGCTGGTTCAGAGTGCGCAGCATCAGCGGCTGCTGCGCGCCGAAATGCACGCGCGTGTAGTTGCCTTCCGATTCGAGCAGGCGGATATCGTCAAATGCGACAAACCAGCAGCGGTCCCCATCCTTGATGAAAACCTTGCGCGGCGCGGGCGTCGGCATGGCTTGCGCCCGCGCGCCGGCACGCGCCAGGGCCGTGGCCAGGCGTGCCGCCTGCACGGGTTTTTGCAGGTAGTCGAGGGCGCTCACTTCAAACGCCTGCAGCGCGTACTGGTCGAAGGCCGTGCAAAAGATGACGTCGGGTGCATCATCGAGCGCGGCCAGCAGGTCGAAGCCGGAGCCGCCCGGCATCTGCACGTCGAGCAGCAGCAGGTCGGGCCGCAGCTTGCCGATCTGCGCGATGGCGTCGGCCGCGCTGGCCGCCTCGCCGACGATCTCCACGGCGCCGCGCTGCACATGCGGCGCCAGCAGCCGCCGCAGCTCGGCGCGCGCCAGGCGCTCGTCATCGACCAGCAGTACCTTGAGCGGCTGGCCGTTCATATTTTCTCCGGCAAATGGATGGTGGCATATACCCAGCCCGCCTGCTGGCGCAGTTCCAGGCTGGCGTGCTCGCCGCAGGCCAGCTGCAAACGCTGGCGCGCATTGCGCAAGCCGATGCCGGTGGAGCCGGACGCGCTGCGCAGCTCGCCCGTGTTGGCCACCTCGATCTGCAGCGCGTTCATGCCAGCGCTGCGCTGCGCCGTGATGCGGATGTCGCCGCCATCGGCGCTTGTTTCCACGCCATATTTGACGGCGTTTTCCACCAGCGTTTGCAGGGCCATGGGCGGCACTTGCACGTGATCGGTGCCGGGGGGGATGTCGAAGCTGACGCGCAGCCGATCCTCGAAGCGACTCTGTTCGATCGCCAGGTAGGCGCGCACGGCGTCCAGTTCGGCCGACAGCGGCACCGTCGCATGCTGGCTGGACTGCAGCGCGTGGCGCATCAGGTTGGCCAACTGGTCGATCATCTGCGCGGCCGCCTCGCGGTCTTCGAAGATCAGGGCGCGCACGCTATTGAGGCTGTTGAAGAAAAAATGCGGATTGACTTGCGCTTGCAGTGCGCGCAACTGGGCGTCCTTGGCCAGCACTTCCAGGCGCAGCGCCTCGGCCTCGAAGCGGCTGGCGCGGCGCAGCGACAGCGCGGTGAAGTAGAACACCGTCCAGGTCAGAAATACCCCGAACCAGAACAGCAGCGCGCCGGGCAGCCAGGCGATGCCGCGGATGGCGTCGGGAGGATACATGACGTGGAAGGCTGCCGTCACGCTGGCCGTCTGGATGGCGGCCAGCACGATCAGTGACGGCACGATGCGCTTCCAGCGCAAGCCGTTCGCAGCCCAGCCGCGCCGGCGCAGGACGCCATGCCACAGGTGCGACAGCAGCAAGCCGCCCAGGGAACCCCAGCTGGCAATCGTCACGACGATGCGCAGCTGTGTGGAGCCGCCATACACGCTATTGAACAAGGTGAGCGCGCCCCAGCCGGCCAGCTGGAAGGCCCAGTACCAGTTGATCCGGGCCAGCGGCGGCGGCCGATGCAAGGGCGCGTTCACTGCCTAGTCCAGGAACTGTTCGATGCGCGCATACATCCAGTCCGGCTGGTCATACATGATGAAGTGGCGCGCCGTGTCGGCCAGCGCGACTTTTACGCCCGGCAGCTGTGCATACTGTTGCTGAAAGGTCGCTTCGATGGCGGCGCGCGGCGCGTAATCCTTGTAGGCGATCCAGGTGCCCAGCACCAGCGTGGGCGACTGCACTTTCGCCACGTCCTGGCGCAGATCGCTGGCCATCAAGGTGCCCATGGCCTTGATCACGGTCTCGCGGTCCGAGCGCTGGCCCCAGCCGATGATGCGCTCCACGTCGGCCGGCGCGCTGGCCATGCCGGCGACGGTGCGGCGCTGGCTGGCGCTGGAGCTGGCCGCATCCTGCGCGCGCATGGCCGATTGCATCTGGCTTGACATGGCTTGCAGCTGTTCCGGCGTGGCGTTTGGCATCTGCGTCGCGCCGAGCGCCGGCAGCGAGTCGACGATCAGCAGCTTGCCCGTCTGGGCCGGATGGTCGATGGCCATTTTCAACGCCAGGAAGCCGCCCAGGCTATGCCCGATGATGGCCGGCCGGCCCAGTTTTTGGGTGCTGATGTAGTCGGCCAGTTGCTGCTCCGCCTGCGCCAGCAGGTCGCCTTCGATGGGCGCCACGCCGGCAAAGCCGGCCAGGGTCAGCACATGGCAGGCGCGGCCTGTTTTCGGTCCGCACAGGCGCGCCACCGTGCCTTGCCAGACTTCGCCCGAGGATGCCAGGCCGGGAATCAGGATCAACGGGCGGCCTTGTCCCGTGACGTCGACCGTGAACGCCGTTGGCGTGGCCGCGTGGGCGGCGCCTGTCAGCAGTGCAATGGCAAGCAAGGTCAATGCGGATATCATTTTTTTCATGGTGTGTTTCCTCCTTGACGACGATGCTAGCGGGCCAGGCGGCCCGCCGCCAGCACTGCGGGATGAGCGGCGGCAGACAGGGATGAGCGGCCCTGTTCCCCTCCTCAGCCGGCGCGCAGGCGGCGCCACAGCGTGGTGCGGCTGATGCCGAGGTAATGGGCGGCCGCGTCGCGGCGCCCGCCGAAGCGCGCCAGTACGGCGCTGGCGCTTTCGTCTTCCGGGGGCGGCGGTGCGGCGGCAGCCGGTGCCGCCAGCACGGTGGGCGCGGTGGCGCCGTGGGCCAGTTCCGGCGCCACGCCCAGCACGAAGGCGGGCGTCAGCGCCTGCAGCGGTTCGGCGGCCAGGAACAGCGCCAGGCGCTCGGCCAGGTTGCGCAGTTCGCGCACGTTGCCGGGCCAGTCGTAGCGGCGCAGCAGCGGTGCGCAAGCCTGGATTTCCGCGTGCAGGTTGGGATGCGGCCGCGCGCCCAGCGCGGCCAGCGCGTTTTTCAGCGACCATTCGGTCAGGCCCGGAATATCGCTGGCGCGTTCGCGCAAGGCGGGCAAATGCAGGCGCAGCACGGCCAGGCGGTAGAACAGGTCGGCGCGGAAGCGTCCTTCGCGGATGCGCTGCTCCAGGTCGCAGTGGGTGGCGCTGATGATGCGCACGTTGATGGCGATGGGCCGCGTGCCGCCCACGCGCACCACTTCGCGCTCTTCAAGCACGCGCAGCAGCCGCGTTTGCAGGGCCAGCGGCATTTCGCCGATTTCATCGAGGAACAGGGTGCCGTGGTTGGCCGCCTCGAACAGGCCCGCGTGGCCGCCCCGGCGCGCGCCCGTGAAGGCCCCGTCCTCGTGGCCGAACAGTTCCGATTCCAGCAATGACTCGGCGATGGCGCCGCAATTGATGGCGATGAAGGGCCGGTTCGCGCCCAGGCTGCGCGGGCTTTCGCGGTGGATGGCCTGCGCCACCAGCTCCTTGCCGCTGCCCGTTTCGCCCTGGATCAGCACCGTCGCCGGCGAGCGGGCGTATAGCACCACCGACTGGCGCAGCGCTTCCATCGCTTCCGATTCGCCGCGCAAATCGTGCAAGCCGTGGCGCGCGCGCAGGGTGTCGGCCACCACCGCGCGCCGTCCCCGGTTCGATTCGATCTGCGTCAGGCGGGCCAGTTCCAGCGCGTCGTCGAAGGCGCGCCGGATGGCCGTGGCCGAATACACGAAGACGGCGGCCAGTCCTGCCTCCTCGGCCAGGTCGGTGACGAGGCCCGCGCCGACGACGGCTTTGACGCCGGCCGCCTTCAGTTCGTTGATCTGCGCGCGCGCGTCTTCCTCGGTGGCGTAGGTGCGCTGGGCAATCTGGAAGCCGAAGGTGGCGGCAAATTCGGCCAGTTCCGGCATCGGGTCCTGGTAGGTGACGACGCCGATGTCCGGCGAGATGCGCCGCGCGCGCGCCAGCGCCTGCATCACGTCGTAGCCGCTGGCCTTGGCGATGATGACGGGTACCGACAGCCGGCCTTTCAGGTAGGCGCCGTTCGAGCCGGCCGCGATGACGGCGTCGCAGCGCTCGGTGGCCATGCGTTCGCGGATGTGGCGCACGGCGTCGTCGAAGCCCAGGTTGATCGGTTCAATCGTCGCAAGGTCGTCGTATTCGAGCGTGATGTCGCGGAACAGGTCGAACAACCGCGAGACGGAGACGGTCCAGATGACGGGTTTGTCGCGGTGGTCGAGCGGAGGTTGGGGAGGGCGGCGCATGCTTTATTCTAAACGATTTGTTTCATTTTCTTGCCATGCAACGCCGGTGCAACGAGCGTGTTGCAAGTGGTCTGTGGTGTTTCAGGTATTGCCAATAAGGAATATGAAAAAACCCCGGGAAACTGGTTTATGATCTAACAGCACTATGATGCCTGACGAATATATTGTTCAGGTGCATTCCGACCGCTACCAACCGACCCATGGTGTCCATGAACCGCGTACCGAGCAGTCCCGATTTCATCGCCGATGCCTTGCAGCTGATCGCCTTGCCCGCCTGCGCCTGCGATGCCTGCGGCGTGGTGGTCGCGGTGAATGGCGCCTTGAGCGCCTTGCTGGGCAGGGATGTGTCGGGCCGCCTGCTGGCCGACTGTTTTACGGATGCCTACCGCGCGTCGAGTACCAGCATGCTGCGTGGCGCGCTGGGTGCGGCCGGGCGCGAGCGGCACTGGGACAGCAGCCTGGAGGGAATCGATGCGGCCATCGCCGTGCAGGTGTGGGCCAAGCCGCTGCCGGTGGGCGATGGCTTGCCGGGCGCGACCCTGGTGTTTGCCGACATCCGCGTGCAGCAGCGCGACCAGCAAGCCTTGCGCAAGACCTTGCTGGAACAGCAGGCCATCCTGGAAAGCGCGGCCGTCGGTATCGTGTTTTCCAGGGGCGGCTTCATCGAGGAGTGCAATATTCGCGCCGCCGAGATGCTCGGCTATGCGCGCCACCAGTTGACGGGTATGCCGGGCGCGGTGCTGTACCGTTCCGCCGAGCATTGCCGCATCCTGGGGCTGGAAGCGGCGCCGTTGCTCTCCAAGGGCAAGCCATACCGCACCGAACTGGAATTGCGGCGCCAGGATGGCACGCTGTTCTGGAGCCGGCTGCATGGGCGCGCCGTCGATCCCTTGAATACCCATGACGGCACGGTCTGGATCATCGAAGATATCAGCGACCACCGGCGCGATGAAGACCAGCTGCGCCGCGCCATGCTGGAAATGCAGGCCGTGATGGACAACGCGCCGCTGGCCATCGGCTTCCAGCGCGACAAGGGCGTGCTGCGCTACAACCGCCGCTTCGCCGAATGCTTCGGCTTTGATGGCGACAGCGGCGTGGGCCTGGCCGTCGCCGACCTGTACCCGTCGCGCGCGGCCTACGAGAACGTGGTGCGGCAAGCATCGCCTCTGCTGCGGCGCGGCCAGCCGTTCCAGGGCGAGATGGAGATGCGCCGCCGCGACGGCTCCACGTTCTGGGCGCTGGCGTATGGCTACGTGCTGAACCCGGAGAGCCAGACCGACCGCGGCTTGCGCGACACGATCTGGCTGTTCGACGATCGCAGCGCACAGAAGGCGGCCGAGGAGGCCACGCGCCAGCTGATGCTGGAGCAGCAGGCCATCCTCGACAATGCGTCCGTCGGCATCCTGTTTTCGCGTTCGCGCCTGGTCTTGCGCTGCAATCCCCGCTTCGCTGAAATGTTCGGCTACGCGCAGGAGGAGATGACGGGCCTGCCCGCCGCCGAGCTGTTTCCCTCACCGGCCGCCTACGCAGCATTTGGCGTGCAAGCCAGGCCGCTGCTGGGGCAGGGCTTGCCGTACGAGCGCGATGAGGCGTTGTTCCGCCGCCGCGATGGCAGCCTGTTCTGGTGCCGCATCCGCGCCAAGGCCGTCGACCAGGAGCATAGCGAGCAGGGCACCATCTGGATACTCGAAGACGTCACGGACAGCCGCCAGGCGCAGATGGAAGTGGCGGCCATCATGACGAATGCCTCGGTGAGCATCCTGTATACCAAGAACCGCCAGATCACGCGCTACAACCTGGGCTTTGCCGCGATGTTCGGCTACAGCGGCGACGAGGCGCTGGGCCTGCCCGGGCGCGCGCTGTACGTGTCGCAGCAGTCCTACGAGTTGCTCGGCGCGGCGGCCTTCCCCTTCCTGTCGGTGGCCAAGCCGTTCCAGACGGAAGTGGAAATGATGCGCCGCGACGGCACGACCTTGTGGGCGCAGCTGATCGCCTATGTCGTCAATCCGGACGATCCCGCCGCCGGCACCATCTGGATCATCGAGGACCGCACGGAAGCGAAGCGCGCCGAAGAATCCTTGCGCAATGCGCTGCTGGAAAACCAGGCCATCCTCGACAGCGCCGTGCTGGGCATCTCGGTGGTGGAGGGCGGCTACAATTTGCGCGCCAACAGCAAGATGGAGGAGCTGTTCGGCTATGGACCCGGCGAGATCAACGGCCTGTCGGTGCAGGCCCTGTATCCGGACGTGGCCGCGTGGAAGACGGCACGCGGCGAGACGGCGCGCGACTTCGCGGCCGGCAGGGTGCACATGTCGGAATACCAGCTGGTGCGCAAGGATGGCAGCCGCTTCTGGGCGCGCCTGTCCGGCCGGCCGTTCGACCTGGCGCATGCGCATGGCCGTTCCGTGTGGCTGGTCGACGACGTGACGGCGCGCCGCGAGGCGGCCGAGGCGGTTCGCCGCGCGCGCGACGAACTGGAACTGCGCGTGCACGAACGCACGGCCGAACTGGCCGGTGCCAATCTGCTGCTGCAGGGCGAGATCGCCGAGCGGCGCCAGGCCGAGGCGCGCGTGCACCACATGGCTTACCACGACAACCTGACGGGCTTGCCGAACCGCGCCCTGCTGTCGGACCGGCTGGAACGGGCCATGCTGGCCGCGCAGCGCTCCGGGCGCAAGCTGGCCGTGATGTTCATCGACCTGGACCGTTTCAAGACCATCAACGATTCGCTGGGCCACATGACGGGCGACGTGCTGCTCAAGGACGTGGCCGCCCGGCTGTGCCGCGCGGTGCGCGCCAGCGACACGGTGGCGCGCCTGGGCGGCGATGAATTCGTCGTCCTGGTGCCGGGCATCCGCGACACCGACGAGGCGGCGCGCGTGGCCGAGAAGGTCATCGAGGCGCTGACGCCCGCCTTTCCGCTCGATGGCCACGTGCTGCACGTGACGCCGTCCATCGGCATCTGCGTGTATCCGGACGATGGCGGCGATGTCGACGCCCTGATGCGCCATGCCGATGCGGCCATGTACCACGCCAAGGGCAATGGCCGCAATAACTACCAGTTCTTCACACAGACGATGAACCAGGCGGCGGCCCTGCACTTCGACCTGGAAAGCAGCTTGCGCACGGCGCTGGCGCTGCAGCAGTTCGAACTGTTTTACCAGCCCATCATCGATATCGCCACGCGCCGCCTGCATGGCATGGAAGTGCTGCTGCGCTGGCGCCGCCCTGGCCAAGGCCTGGTGCTACCGGACCGCTTCATTCCCATCATGGAGGAAAACGGCTTGATCGTGCCGGTGGGCGAATGGGTCATGCGCCAGGCATGCGAGCAAAGCATGGCCTGGCAGCGCCAGGGCTTGCAGCCCGTGCCCCTGGCGGTGAACTTGTCGCCGCGCCAGTTCATGCACAAGGGCCTGGTGGCGGCCATCGGCGACGTGGTGCGGGAAACGGGCATCGATCCGGCGCTGCTGGAATTCGAGATCACCGAGACGGCGCTGATGCAGCACGGCGAGCATACGCTGGAGATTTTGCGGCAGATCAATGGCATGGGCCTGCGCTTGTCGATCGACGATTTCGGCACCGGCTATTCCAGCCTGGCTTACCTGAAGCGCTTCCCCGTGAAAAAGGTCAAGATCGACCGTGCCTTCATCAAGGACCTGGAACACAGCGCGGAAGACCGCGCCATCGTGGCGGCCATCATCGCGCTGGCCGACAGCCTGCAATTGTCGACCGTGGCCGAGGGTGTGGAGACGGAAGAACAGTTCGCCCTGCTGCAGGCGAACGGCTGCCGCTATGCGCAGGGCTATCTGTTTTCCGCGCCCGTACCTGCCGTGAACGCGCAGGCCTTGCTGGAGCGGCTTGCCGTTAGTTAGTCAATCGTCGCCACGACCGGCGCATGGTCGGACGGCTGTTCCCATTTACGGGGCACGCGGTCGATCACGCACGCCGTGCAGCGGCCAGCCAGGGCGGGCGAAAGCAGGATGTGGTCGATGCGCAGGCCCTTGTTCAGGCGGAAGCCCAACTGGCGGTAGTCCCACCAGCTGAACGATTTTTCCGCCTGTTCGAACAGGCGGAAGGCGTCCGTCAGGCCGATGTCGAACAGGCGCTGCAGCGCGGCGCGTTCCTGGTCCGAGACCAGCACCTGACCGGCCCAGGCGACAGGGTCGTGCACGTCGCGGTCGTCGGGGGCGATATTGTAGTCGCCGACGACGGCCAGCTGCGGGTGCTGCAGCGCTTCTTCGGCCAGCCAGTCGTGCAGGGCGGCCAGCCAGCCCAGCTTGTACTCGTACTTGTCCGAGTCGACGCTCTGGCCGTTCGGCACGTAGGCGCAGACGACGCGGACGCCACCGATCGTCGCGGCCAGGATGCGCTGCTGCGCATCTTCATAGCGGGGATTGTTCTTCACCACGTCGGTGATCGGCAGCTTCGACAGGATGGCCACGCCGTTGTAGGTTTTCTGGCCGCTGAAGACCACCTGGTAACCAGCCGCCTCGATCTCGGCGACGGGGAACTTGTCATCCGTGAGCTTGGTCTCTTGCAAGCAGAGTATGTCGACCGGATTGTCGGTCAGCCACTGCAGCACTTGCGGCAGGCGCACTTTGAGTGAGTTGACGTTCCAGGTGGCGAGTTTCATGGGAAAAATCCTTGCTTGAATAGGTATCGATAAGCGCGAATCTTACCGCATGCGTGTCGCCGGCGTGCTGCCCGCCGCTTGTCGCGCAAGCACCTTATTTTCCTACAGGGAAAAAGAGTGCTCATAAAGTATTTATTTTTAGCCAATCGTAGCGCATGAATATTATGTTTTTGTGTATGATTGATCAACCCCTATGTTTGATTTGGCATAAATGGCTGGCGTGGCAGGCTGCGTCTCGCCGTTTAACGCGACAAAGGTGTAAAGTTTCTCGCTGAAACGCGATAAAAACTACTAAAATGGCACAATGTAACAACTGTGTCACACGGCTTTGTTGCAGCCAAGTTGAGAACCGAACAGGAAGCAGTTGTAATTAGTTGTAATTGCTATTCCGATTACATGACCACTGTGCCGGGGCGGAGCGTCAATTCCGTTTCCGGCGCCGCCAGACTTGTTATATAAATTGCAGTACTATATCTATGAGACTGTTTTGCGACATCAATAGATGGTACTATTTTGAAATGTTGCAGTTTTAATAGTGAGACTTGCGCGTAGCATTTGCAAAGGAAGAAAATGCGAACTGCATTTGAAGCGTGGGCGCAGCGTGACGGCCACATTGTGCGGCGAAGAGAAGACAAACCGGATGAGTACCTGATTTTCGAAACCCAGCGTCGCTGGGTTATCTGGCAGGCAGCTCTGACGCATGGCAAGACGGCGGCCAAGCCGCGCGTGAGCGCGGCCGAAAAGGCGGCGAAAGCCCAGCGCGCGCTGGAAATGTCCTCCGATGAGGCGACCGTGCGCAACAAGGTGCTCAATGAAGTGCTCGACGCCTTCAGCGGCGCCGATGGCGCTGCCGGCATGGAAGGCATACTGAAAGTGATCCAGGGCCTGAAGATGAAGCAGAAGGCACTGGCCGACGACAAGAGCGAAGATTCAACGGCTTGAGGGGACGGCGATGCGTTATCGACACTACAAGGGCGGTATTTATGAACTGGTGTGCGAAGCCACGCTGGAAGCGGATCTGACGCCGATGATCGTGTATCGCGCCGCGGACGGTTCCATCTGGACCCGGCCGAAAGACGTGTTCTTTCAACTGATCGAAGTCGACGGCGTCATGGTCCAGCGTTTCGCTCCCATCAACTGATGGCCGCCTGCGTGCGTGCCCGGGATTATTTCATGCGTAAACTGCTGCCTGCCGCGTTGGTGCTGGGCTTTGCCTGCACCGCGGCGCATGCCGAAACCATCGGTTCGGTCGACACGGTGTTCAAACTGATCGGCCCTGACCACAAGATCGTCGTCGAAGCCTACGACGATCCGCGTGTCGCTGGCGTGAGCTGCTATCTGTCGCGCGCCAAGACCGGTGGCATCAAGGGCGCCGTCGGCCTGGCTGAGGACAAGGCCGATGCGGCCGTCGCCTGTCGCCAGGTGGGGCCGCTGCAATTCAAGGGCAAGCTGCCGCGCCAGGAAGAAGTGTTTACAGAGCGCGCCTCGATCTTCTTCAAGCATGTGCGCGTGGTGCGCATGGTCGACAGCAAACGCAATGCGCTGGTCTACCTCGTGTATTCCGACCGCCTGATCGAGGGCAGCCCGAAAAACAGCGTCACCGCCGTCGCCGTGCCCGGCGACCAGCCGATTCCCGTCCGTTAAGCGAGCTACCCATGCGTGTGCCGCTGTCTGCCCCGCTTGCCGCCTTTGCCGCCGGGGCGCTGCTGTTCGCTCTGGGCGGCTGCGCCACCTTGACCGGCAATACCGAGCAGATGGTGCTGGTGCATACCATTCAGGACAACCGCGAGCTCAATGGCGCCGGCTGTATCCTCAGTAACGACGTGGGCAAGTGGTTCGTCACCACGCCGGGGCGCATTACCATCCGCAAGAGCCAGGAGCCGCTGAAGGTCGATTGCCGCAAGTACGGTTCACCCGCCATCGCCACGGACGACCACATCGACCCCAAGCTCAATGCCAGCGTCTGGGGCAATGTCATCCTGACCCTGGGCGTCGGCTATTTCGTCGACCGCAACACCGGCGCCGGCTTCGACTATCCATCGATTTTGACCATCGTCATGCAAGACCCGGCGCGCCTGGCGCCACCGCCCGCGCCAGTTTCCGCGCCGCCGCCGGCGGCCGCCGTGCCGGAAACGGTGGTGCAGCCGAAGGTGGCGCCATCGCCTTTGCCCAATCCCGTCGTCTACTGATTCACTTACACATAAAAAAGCCGCCAGGTCAGTGACCATGGCGGCTTTTTTGCGACGCCGATAGCGCAGGGCGCTACCGGCAAGGCATCAATTTAGACCCGGTTGATCAGGAACGTCGTCAAGAGCGGCACTGGACGGCCGGTCGCGCCTTTTGCGCCGCCCGATTTCCATGCCGTGCCGGCGATGTCCAGATGCGCCCAGGTGTACTTCTTGGTGAAGTTTTCCAGGAACGCCGCTGCCGTCACCGAACCGCCGCCTGGCGTGCCGATGTTGGCCAGGTCGGCGAAGTTCGACTTCAGCTGCTCGTTGTAGGCTTCTTCGATCGGCATGCGCCATGCCGTGTCGCTCGACTGTTTGCCCGCTGCCAGCAGTTCATTGGCCAGCAGGTCATGCGCCGCATCGCTGCGCGTAAACAGGCCGCTGTTGTGGTGGCCCAGGGCGACGACGCAAGCGCCCGTCAGGGTGGCGATATCGACCACGGCTGCCGGCTTGAAGCGTTCGGCGTAGGTCAGCGCGTCGCACAGCACCAGACGGCCTTCGGCGTCGGTATTGAGCACTTCGATGGTCAGTCCGTTCATCGAGGTGACGATGTCGCCCGGCTTGGTGGCGCGGCCCGATGGCATGTTTTCGCACGCGGCGATGACGCCGATGACGTTCAGCTTCAGGTTCATTTCGCCGATGGCGCGGAAGGTGCCCAGTACCGAGGCGGCGCCGCACATGTCGTACTTCATTTCATCCATGCCAGGACCGGCTTTGATCGAAATGCCGCCCGTGTCGAAGGTGATGCCCTTGCCAACCAGGACCACTGGCGCATCCTTGGCTTTGCCGCCCATGTGCTTCAGGACGATGAATTTTGGCGGCTGTTCGCTGCCGTTGGTGACGGACAGGAAGCTGCCCATTTTCAGCGCTTCGAGCTGTTTGCGGTCCAGCACTTCGACTTCAAACTTGTAATCCTTGGCCAGCTGCTTGGCCGTGTTGGCCAGGTAGGTCGGGTTGGCGACGTTGGCAGGCAGGTCGCCCAGCTTGCGCGTCAGGTCGGAACCGTTGGCAATGGCGATGGCTTGCGCCAGCGCGCCGCGCGTGGCGCTTGTCGCCGGCGCCGCCAGGACGATCTTGCGCACGCCTGCTGGCGCCGGATCTTTTTTGCTTTTTTGCGAGTCGCAGCGGTATTCGCTGTCGTGGGCGGCTTGCACCACGCAACGGATTGCCCAATTTACGTCGCGCTCTTTCACTTCCGTCAGCGGTAATGCGATAATGGCGTCCGCAGCGCCCAGCGAGCCGAAAGCCTTGAGGGCCGCTTGTACACCGGTAGCGAAGCTTTTTTCGCTGACAGTTTCATCGCTGCCCATGCCTACCAGCAGAACACGTTCGGCGGCGACGCCATCGACTGCGCGCAGCAGCAAGGTGCTGCCTGGCTTGCCGCTGATGTCGCCGGACTTCAGCGCAGCCGAAATCGCACCCTTGCTGTCCAGCGATTTTGCCGCTGGCGACAGTTTTTTGTTTTCGAATACCGCAACCGCGATGCATCCGCTTTTGGCCGTGCCGAGGGTGCTCTTGGTATCGAATGCTTTTATGCTAAAGTCCATTTGGTTCTCCGTTTTCATTTACTAGTAACGTGTTACTCAACTAACTGACCCGAATTATAAACTCCGAATGATCTTTCAACGTGCCCTTCGACGTGAATTGGCTAGTGCCGCCGGGGCCACCTTCACTGTTTTATTCAGCATCCTGCTCACCTGGATGCTGATCGGTATTCTCGGCAAGGCGGCGGGCGGCAAGATTGCGTCGGCCGACGTCATGTCGCTGATGGTTTTTTCCGCCCTGATGCAGCTGCCCACCATCATCATCCTTACCGGTTTCATTTCGGTGCTGATGGTCGTCACGCGCAGCTACAAGGAGTCGGAGATGGTGGTGTGGTTTGCCTCCGGCCTGAGCCTGTCGCGCTGGATCTGGCCCGTGCTCAGCTTCGGCCTGCCGCTGGTGCTGGCCACCGGCGTCCTGAGCCTGTACGCCACGCCGTGGGCGCAAAAGAAAAGCGATGAATATGTGGCGCGCTTTGAAAAGCGCGAAGACCTGCAGAAAGTCACGCCGGGCCAGTTCCGCGAATCGGCCGGCAGCAACCGCATCTTCTTCGTCGAGGGCGTCAGCGGCGAGAAGAATGTGGTGCAAAACGTCTTCGTCAATACCGTCGATGAAAAAGGCAGCGCCGTCGTCGTCGTCGCCAAAGAAGGCGTGATCAATACCGACGCCAAGGGCGAACGCTTCCTGGTGCTCAAGAGCGGCCGCCGCTACCAGGGCGTACCGACGCAGGCGGACTTCCAGACCATGGAATTCGAACAGTACATCATGCGCATCGAGAGCAAGCAGCAGGAACTGGGCGCGGAACTGGGCGTGCGCGCGATGAGCACCATGGCGCTCATCGCCGATCCGAATCCCTACACCATGGCTGAATTGCTGTGGCGCGTCAGTGCGCCGCTGATCGGCCTGATGCTGATCCTGCTGGCCATTCCGCTGGGCTTTGTCAATCCGCGCGCCGGCAGTTCCGCCAACCTGATCGTGGCCCTGCTGATTTTCTTCACCTACAGCAATCTGATCAAGGTCGTCGAAGCGAGCGTGAAACAGGGGCGCCTGACCTTCGGTCTGGCCTGGTGGCCGCTGCACCTGCTGGCGGCACTGGCCGTGGTGGCGCTGTTTGCGTGGCGCCTGAATGTGAATCACCGCTATCATCCGCTGGTCCTGCTGGCGTCCTTCAAGCGCGCGCGCCGCGCCGGCAAACCAAGTAAAGCGGTATCGAAATGAAGATTTTACAGCGCTATTTTGCGGTCTCGATATTCCAGGCGGTGCTGTTCGTGCTGCTGGCCTTCCTGGCACTGCAAGCCTTCATCGACCTGACGGGCGAGCTGCCCAAGGTGGGCCGCAACGGCTACACCATCCAGTATGCCTTCCTGTATGTGCTGGTGCTGGTGCCGGGGCATGTGTACGAGGTGATGCCGATCGCGGCACTGATCGGCACGATCTACACGATGGCGCAGTTTGCGGCCAGTTCCGAATTTACCATCATGCGCGCCTCGAGCATGTCGACGGCGATGGCGGCCGGTTTCCTGTTCCGCATCGGTATCGTCTTCGTCGTCATCACCTTCATCTTTGGTGAGCTGATCACGCCGCGCACCGAGCCGCTGGCCGAACGCCTCAAGCTGACGTCGCGCGGTGCGGCCGTGTCGAGCGAGTTTCGCTCGGGCCTGTGGACCAAGGACATGGTCAAGAGCGACGGCCTGACGGGCACCGTCACCGGTTCGCGCTTTTTCAATGTGGGCGAAGCGCGTCCGGACGGCCAGCTGAAAAACGTCAAGCTGTATGAATTTGATACCGATATGCGTTTGCGCACCCTGACCGTGGCCAAGGGGGCGACATATCAGGGCAATAATATCTGGCGCCTGACCGATGTGACGGAAACCTCGTTCTCGAACAGCGCGGCGACCTCGCCCGGCTTCGAACCGAAGCTGGCGAACTACTTTGGGCAGGAAACGAGCCTGGTGCGTACGGTACAGAGCGCCAGCAAGGACATGACGTCGGAAGTGACGCCGAAGATCCTGACGGTGTCGGCTTCCGATCCCGAGCGCATGTCGGCCAGCGAACTGGCCGTGTACACGCGCCACCTGGCCGAGAACAAGCAGGAAACCGAGCGTTTCCGCATCGCTTTCTGGAAAAAGCTGATCGATCCACTGGCCATCTTCGTGTTGATGGCGCTGGCGCTGCCGTTCGCCTACATGCACACGCGCAGCGGCGGCATCAGCCTGAAGATCTTCATCGGCATCATGATCGGCGTGAGCTTCATGCTGGTCAACACGCTGTTTTCGCATCTTGGGCTGCTCAGCACCTGGCCGGCCTTCCTGACGGCGGTGGCGCCGAGCACCCTGTATCTGCTGCTGGCGCTGGGCGCCTTGTGGTGGGTGGAAAGACACTAATGGAGACGAACGTGCAACAGGCACTGATCTTGTTTGCCCATGGCGCGCGCGCCGCATCGTGGGCCGCGCCCTTCGAGCGCCTGCGCGACCTGACCCAGGCGCGCATGCCCGGCACCAGCGTGCACCTGGCCTTCCTGGAGCTGATGACGCCGCGCCTGCCCGAGCTGGTGGCGACCCTGCTGGCCGAGCTGCCCGCCGGCGCCATCCTGGACATCACCGTGGTGCCCGTGTTCCTGGGGCAGGGCGGGCATGTGCTGCGCGACTTGCCGCTGTTGCTGGAAGAGCTGCGCCAGCAGCATCCGGCACTACGCCTGAAGGTGGTCGAGGCGGTGGGCGAGAACGCCAGCGTACTGGCCGCCATCGCCGATTACTGCGTCGCGGCGCCAGGCTCCAGCATTCTCCCTTGAGCGGCATCGACATCGTCTACCTGTGGGTTGACGGCGCCGATCCCGCCTGGCGCACGCGCCGGCAGCACGCCTATGCCGCCTGGGCGCAGGCGCATCCCGGCCAACTGGCCCTGCATGGCAACGTGGCGGGGCGCTATCGCGACAACGGCGAACTGCGCTACAACCTGCGCGCGCTCGAGCGCTTCTTCCCCGGCCACGGACACATCTACCTGCTGACGGACCGGCAAGTGCCACACTGGCTGCGCGCCTCGCCGCGCCTGACGGTGATCGACCATGCCAGCCTGATGCCCGGCGCCTCCCTGCCCGTGTTCGACTCCGGCCATATCGAATCGTACCTGCACCATATTCCCGGCTTGTCCGAACGCTTCCTGTACCTGAACGACGACGTATTTTTTGGCGCGCCGTTCGAGCCCGCATTCTGGTTCGGGGCGGAAGGGGAGGGGCGTCTGAGTGTGTTTACGGAGAGTGCGCTGCAGCCCGATTTGCAGGGCTTGCGCGCCGACGTGGCGGCGCCCGTCAATTGCGCCACCCTGTCGCGGCAATGGCTGTCGGCGCAGTACGCCGATTACCGGCATGAACCGCGCCTGTATGCGCATGCGCCGCGGCCCATGCTGAAAAGCGCGCTGCAAGCACTGGAAGGGCTGGCGCCGGCCATGTTTGCCAGCGTGCGCGCGACGGTGTTCCGTTCCTGGCAGGTGCCGGCACTGCTGCCCGACCTGGTGCCGCGCTGGATGGTGCATCAGGGACTGGCGCGCTCGCACATGCTCGACCCGCTGCATATCGCCAGCGGCGATGTGGATGCGCCGCAGCAGCTTGAGGAGCTGGCGGCGCGTTTCGGCCGTTTGCCGTTTTTCTGCATCAACGATACCTGCGACGAGGCCGACGATGACGATCCGCGCCTGCAGCGCGTGGCCGCGACCTTGCAGCGGCTGCTGCCGCTGCCATCTTCGTTTGAAACCTGAAGACGGTTAAGCCGCTTTCTTCCGGGGCGCCAGGCTGATGCGGGCGGCGGCCGTGGTGTCGGACAGCGAAGCGAGGAACAGCAGCAGATAGGCGCCCAGTTCCAGCACTTCTTCGCCGAGCAGCGCATAGGCGTCCGGCATGCCATGAAATACCTTCTTGTCGAAGGGCCAGCCGGCGACCATCAGCAAGCCGCCGATGGCCGTCAGGATGGTGATGCGCATGCTGAAAATCCGCGGCGCAAGGGCAAACACCTTGCGCGCGCGCGGCGCAAAAAAGATCAGCACGCGTATCAGGATCAGCAATTCCACCACGCGCAGGGCTTTTTCCAGTTGCGCCCACGCGGGCGCCGTGCCGAACTGGTCGATATCGAGTTCGCGCAGCAGGAAGCCGAACAGCAGGGCCGACAAGCCCGCATGCATGAGGAAACGCAGGGACTGGCGGTCAGGCTCTTGCCACGCGCGCACGCCGTGCACCGTACAGGCCAGGGCCAGGAACAGCGCCTGCAACCATTCCAGTAAATGGTTTTCATCGTCGATATTCGGGAACACCGTCCACAGGGCGATGGAGGCTGCCATGCTCAGGAGTACTGCGCTGGCGACGCCGGCATTGCTGCGGCTGAGCGAAGTCAGGGCTTCGCGCATGGAAGTGAAATTCATGTGTGATCGTAAGGCTAAAGTTGCGCGGCGCGGTATTGCAGCCTGCGGGCGCAGCTTTTTTCGGGGAGACTGCTGCGCGGTTCCCGTCAGCGGGGAGGCCGCACAGCAAGCGCTATGGCGGGGTGTAGCGGGAATTTCATTGCTATTACGCAATAACTTCTCGAGAAAAGATGCGGGTGCATCGTATCATGTTTCTTTTGAAGACGTCGGTTACTGACTTTAAAGTCGGTAAAATACGGTGTATTTATTCAGGCATGGCGCGCCAGAACAGCAGCCGCATCTTCGATCGCCTGGTGCGCGCGCATGGCCATGGCGTCGCCCAGCATCACCAGCACGGGGCCGTGGGTGTCGCCCAGGCCATGCGCCAGGGTGCTCAGCGGCAGGCGCACGATGCGCTGGTCCGGGCGGCTGCAGTTTTCAATCACCACTACCGGGGTGTCGGCACGGCGGCCCTGCGCCAGCAGGCGCTGCGCCGTGGCGATGGCTTCGCGCCCACCCATGTATTGCACCAGGGTATCGCAGTCGGGAATGCGCGTCTGCTCAGGTTCGCCCGGCGCCGTGCTGGAGGTAAAGAAGGCCACGCTGCGCGACACGCCCCGCTTGGTCAGCGGCTGCAAGGTGGCGGCGGCGGCCGCCAGGGCCGTGGTAATACCGGGCACCACTTCGACGGCGATGCCCGCTTCTTCCAGCGCCCGCAGCTCTTCGTCGGCACGGCCGAACAGCATGGGGTCGCCCCCTTTCAGCCGCACCACGACCGCATGCTTGCGCGCGTTGTCGACCAGTTGCTTGTTGATGAAGGCCTGCGCCGTCGACAACTGGCCGCAGCGCTTGCCGACCAGAATCTTTTGCGCCTGCGGGCACAGCTCCAGCATCTCGCTTGTCACCAGCGCGTCGTGCAGCACGACGTCCGCTTGCGCCAGCAGGCGCGCGCCGCGCAAGGTCATCAGGTCTTGCGCGCCGGGGCCGGCGCCGATCAAATAGACCTTGCCGGGGAGAGATGTGGAGTTGTTCATGGTGCTTGCTTTCCTTAGTCGAGACGGATCATTCCCGCCGCGACGGTCTGGTGGGTCACTTCATCGATCAGGATAAACGCGCCCGTGGCGCGGATATCGGCATACGCGTCGGCTGCCAGCGCCTGCTGCACGTTCAGGCTGATGCGGGCGATGTCGTTCAGCTTCAAGCCTTCGGCCGGATGGCGCTGCTGCGTATTGATGTCGAGGATCGACTCGATCGCCGTCACTTTGGCCGCCGTCTGTTTCGTGCCGTGCTTGATCCAGTACTTGCGGCGCAGGTCCAGCGCGTCTTCGGACAGCCAGCACACGTCGGCCACCACCTGTTTCAGCAGGGTGGCGGGGCGGTCCGCTCCGGCCAGCAGGTCGCCGCGCGAAATATCGAGGTATTCATTGAGCAGCAGGGTGACGGACTGGCCCACCACGGCGGTGCTCAGCGAGCCGTCCAGGGTGACGATATCCTTGACGGTGGCCGTCTGGCCCGATGGCTGCACCACCAGGGTGTCGCCGATGCTGACCTTGCCCGCCTCGATGCGGCCCATGTAGCCGCGGAAGTCGTTCGCTTCGTGGCCATTGTGGCGCGCCACCAGCTGCACCGGGAAACGGAATGGCGTGTCGTGCGATTCGTCGTAGACGGACAGCGATTCAAGCAGCTCGATCAGGGTCGGGCCCGTGTACCAGCCCAGCTTGTCGCCGCGTTCGACGACGTTGTCGCCGGTGAGGGCCGACAGCGGGATCGGCGTGATGTCCTTCAAGCCCAGCGACTGGGCGAATGTGCGGTAGGCAGCGATGATGCGGTTATATACCGTCTCATCGTAGTCGACCAGGTCCATCTTGTTGACGGCGACGACCACGTGCTCGATCTGCAGCAAGTGCGCGATGGTGGAGTGGCGCTTGGTCTGGATCAGCAATTCCACGCTGCCATCGTCACCGAGTTTGACTTTCGACACGTCGATCAGGATGATGACGGCGTCGGCGGTGGACGCCCCCGTGACCATGTTGCGCGTGTACTGTTCATGGCCCGGCGTGTCGGCGATGATGAACTTGCGTTTCGGCGTGGCGAAATAACGATAGGCCACGTCGATGGTGATGCCTTGCTCGCGTTCCGCTTCCAGGCCGTCCGTCAGCAGCGACAGGTCGACCGTGTCGCCCACCGTGCGCTTGTGCTTGGAGCGCGACATGGCGTCGAGCTGGTCGGCGAAGATGCCCTTGCTGTCGAACAGCAAACGGCCGATCAGGGTGCTCTTGCCGTCATCGACGGAACCGGCCGTGATGAAGCGCAACATGCCGCGTTCAACGCTGTCGGTGAGAGTGGTGTTGGAGATTGCTGCGTTCATTAGAAATACCCTGCTTTCTTGCGTTTTTCCATCGAGGCTTCGGAAGTCTGGTCATCCATGCGGGTGGCGCCCCGTTCCGTGATTTGCGTGATTGCCGTCTCGGCGATGATGGCGTCGACCGTTGCCGCATCCGACGAGACGGGGCAGGTGCACGAGATATCGCCCACGGTGCGGAAGCGCACGACTTGCGTTTCCACCGTTTCGCCTTCGCGTGGCGGCGTCAGATCGGTCAGCGGCACCAGTAAACCGTTGCGCGGGATCACCTGGCGCTCGTGCGCAAAGTAGATCGGCGGCAATTCCAGTTGCTCGCGGGCGATGTATTGCCACACGTCCAGTTCGGTCCAGTTCGAGATGGGGAAGACGCGCATGTTTTCGCCGGGATGCACGCGCGTGTTATACAAATCCCACAATTCGGGGCGCTGGGCTTTCGGGTCCCAGGCGCCGAATTCGTCGCGGAAGGAAAAGATGCGTTCCTTGGCGCGGGCCTTCTCTTCATCGCGGCGCGCGCCGCCGATGCAGGCGTCAAATTTGTATTCGGCAATCGTTTCCAGCAAGGTCACGGCTTGCGCCGCATTGCGCGAATCCGTGGCCGGGTTGCGCAGGCGCACGGTGCCGCGCTGGATCGACTCTTCCACGGAGCCGACGATCAGGCGCTCGCCCAGTTCGGCCACTTTCTTGTCGCGGAACGTGATGACTTCCGGGAAGTTGTGGCCCGTGTCGATGTGCACGAGGGGGAATGGAAATTTGCCTGGGCGGAAGGCTTTTTCGGCCAAACGCAGCAGGACGACGGAATCCTTGCCGCCAGAAAACAGCAGCGCGGGGTTGGCCGATTCGGCCGCCACTTCGCGCAGGATGTGGATGGCTTCCGATTCAAGGCTGTCGAGGTGACGCTGGTTCAAAATATTGCTCATATGGGTGCTTTCTTGTTCTGCTGAGTCTATTGTTTCTGTTCAGGCTGCCACGGATTTGATGCGTATGAGTTTGCCGTCCACCATGTGCAGGCCGCATTCCTTGGAGTCCGGGTTTTCCCACCACCAGCGTCCGGCGCGCACATCTTCGCCCGGTTGCACTGCCCGCGTGCACGGTTCGCAGCCGATGGATGGGTAGCCCTGGTCGTGCAGCGCGTTGTAGGGCACGTCGTTGGCACGGATATAGTCCCACACATCCTGCTCGGACCAGTCGGCCAGCGGATTAAATTTCGTCATCGCATGTGCCGCGTCGTCTTCCTGCACGTGCAATTCGGCGCGCGTGGTGGACTGGGCGCGGCGTTGTCCCGTCACCCACGCCTTGTTGCCGGCCAGGGCGCGGCCCAGGGGCTCGACCTTGCGGATGCGGCAGCATTCGCGGCGCATCTCGACGCTGTTGTAGAACGCGTTCAGGCCGTTCTGTTCCACGTAGGCCGCCACCGCTTCCGGTTGCGGGCGGTACAGGGTGATGTCGTGGTCGTAGCGGGCCTTGACCTTGTCGAGTACGGCCAGGGTTTCCTGGTGCAGCCGGCCTGTTTCCAGGGAAAAGATGCCGATGGGCAGCTTCGCCTTGAGAATCATGTCGGTCAGCACCATGTCTTCGGCTGCCAGGCTGGACGCGAACACGGCCGGCGAAAACTCCGCGGCGATGCGTGTCAGCGTTTGCTCGGTGGCGTCAATCAAAGAAGTCAAATCGCTCATGATGGGGCCTCAGATGCCAGCTGCGTTGTCGAGGTCAGGATTCTGGCCTTCGCGCTGGTGGCGGCGGAACAGCGGCGATTTCTGATCCCACGAGGCCTGGTAGGTTTCCGAAAAGACCGATAAACCTTTCAGGGCGTCATGGATGCTGCGGTCCGGACGCGTCGCATACGCGTCGAAGCCGACCCTGTGCATGGAAAACAGCTGGTCGCGCAGCACGTCGCCGATGGCGCGCAATTCACCCTGGAAACCCAGGCGGGCGCGCAAGTTGAAGGCGATGGAATAGCCGCGGCCATCGGTGAATTTCGGGAAGTCCACGCCGATGACGGGCAGTTGCGCCACGTCGGCGGCCAGTTCTTCCGGGCGCTCGTCGCTGGCCAGCCAGACGCCGATGTCGGGCAGGCGCGCGGCCAGTGTGTCGCGCTGGGCTTGCCACACGGGCAGCGGTACGATGACCTTGCCGGCAGGCACGACGACCGTTTCCGGCGTGTCGTTTTCATCGAGGCGCAGCAAGCCCCAGGTATTTGGCACCACGGCGGCGTTCTTGATGATTTCTTCGCGTACTTCAAACATATTCGTCTTCTCCCACCAGGTTGCCGACCGTGATCGGCGTTGCATAGACATGTTCCTTGAACGGCGCCAGACCCAGGCGCTGGGCCGTGTCGACGAAGCGCTCGCCTTCGTGGCGGTCGCGCACGTAGACGTGCAGCAGGCGGCCGATGACTTCAGGCATCTGCAGGGAAGAGAACGATGGTCCGATGATCTTGCCGATGGCCGCGTTGTTGCCTTGCGCGCCGCCGATCGACACTTGATACCATTCGCTGCCATCCTTGTCGACGCCGAGGATGCCGATGCTGCCCACGTGATGGTGGCCGCAGGCATTGATGCAGCCGGAAATATTGAGTTCGATCTCGCCGATGTCGTGCTGGAAGTCGATGCTGTCGAAGCGTTCCGCGATGGCGGCCGCGATCGGCAGCGACTTGGCGTTCGCCAGCGAGCAGAAATCGCCACCGGGGCAGCAGATCATGTCCGTCAGCAAGCCGATGTTCGGCGTGGCCAGGCCGTGCGCCTTGGCTTCCTGCCACAGCTTGAACAGTTTTGACTGCTCCACGTCGGCCAGCACCAGGTTTTGCTCATGCGTCACGCGCAGTTCGCCAAAGCTGTAGCGGTCGGAGAGATCGGCCGCGAAGTCGATCTGCTCGGCCGTCGCGTCGCCCGGTGGCACGCCCGTCTTTTTCAGCGACAGCACCACGGCCACATAGCCGGGGCGCTGGTGTGGCTTGACGTTGCGCGCCAGCCAGTTCACATATGCCTTGTTGTCCGCGTGTTCGGCCTTGTAGTCGAGTTCCGGCAGGGCAAGGTAGGCGGGCGGATTGAAAAAGTCCGCCACGCGCTGCATTTCCTCAGTGGTCAAGGTTTCCGGACCATCTTTCAAGTCGACCCACTCCGCTTCCACCTGGCGCGTGAATTCTTCCACGCCGATGGCTTTCAACAGAATCTTGATGCGCGCCTTGTATTTGTTGTCGCGGCGGCCGTGCAGGTTATACACGCGCATGATGGCCTGGATGTAGGTCAGCAAATGCTGCCATGGCAGGAAGTCGCGCACGACGCTGCCCAGAATCGGCGTGCGGCCCATGCCGCCGCCGGCCATCACCTTGAAGCCCACCTCGCCAGCGGCGTTGCGCACGGCCGTCAAGCCGATGTCGTGCACGGCGATGGCGGCGCGGTCTTCCTCGGCGCCATTGATGGCGACCTTGAATTTACGCGGCAGGGCGATGAACTCGGGGTGGAAGGTGCTCCACTGGCGCAACACTTCCGCGTACGGGCGCGGATCGATGATTTCATCGGCGGCGACACCGGCGTACGGGTCCGATGTTGTATTACGGATACAGTTGCCGGATGTCTGGATCGCGTGCATTTCCACGGAAGCCAGGTCGGTCAGGATATCGGGAGTCTGTTCCAGTTCAATCCAGTTGAACTGGATGTTCTGGCGCGTCGTGAAGTGGCCATAGCCGCGGTCATACTTGCGCGCGATGTGCGCGAACATGCGCATCTGCGTCGACGACAGCAAGCCGTACGGCACGGCGATGCGCAGCATGTAGGCGTGGCGTTGCATGTACAGGCCGTTTTGCAGGCGCAGCGGGATGAATTCCTCTTCCGTCAGTTCATTGGCGATACGGCGCGCAACCTGGTCTCGGTACTGGGCGATGCGCTCTTTGATGATGAGGTGGTCGTACTGATCGTAATGGTACATATCAATTCCTAAAAAAGCCGGGGTACTGGAAGACTGCCTGGGATGATGTTCTGGATACTGCTCTTGTCTTTAATAGATTAGCTTTATTGCCACGCCGGTCAAGGTCATCGCCAGCAGCACTCTTAAAAACTTTTCCGGCACGGAGCGGGCCACCCAGGAGCCGAGCGTGATGCCGGGCAGGGAGCCGACCAGCAGCGAGGCCAGCAATTCCCAGTGGATGGAACCGAGCCACCAGTGGCCGAGGGCGGCGATGGCCGTCAGGGGCACGGCATAGGCGATATCGGTGCCCGCCACTTCGGCCGAGGTCATGCGTGGATACAGCATCACCAGCAAGGTCGCGCCGATGGCGCCGGCGCCGATCGACGAGACCGTTACCAGCACGCCCAGCACGGCGCCGGCGATGATGGTCGCGGCGGCAAGTTTGTTGCCTTGTAATTGTTTCTCCGGGTGCGCGTTGATCCAGGCCAGCATGCGGCCTTTGAAGATCAGCGCCACGACGGTCAGCAGCACGGAGGCGGCGATCGAGTAACGGATGATCTGGCCGATTTCCGGCGACAGGGTGCCGAATGATTTCAGCGCCAGGGTCGCGACGACGGCGGCAGGCAGGGCGCCGATGCACAGGCGCTTGACGATATCCCAGCGGATGGTGCCACGCAGGCGGTGCGTCAGGGTGCCGGCGCTCTTGGTGATCGAGGCGAACGCCAGGTCGGTGCCCACCGCCACGGAAGGCGGTACGCCAAACAGCAGGGTTAACAGCGGCGTCATCAGCGAGCCGCCGCCCACGCCGGTCATTCCTACGAGTAATCCTACGGCAAATCCTGAGACTATATAAGACAAAGTCATGCTTGCACCCCCAAAGTACCCGCAATAGTAATAAACTTAGTGTTTATTCCAAACTACTTAGTACGCATTTGCTTATATGCGATATGCGTATATGCATGAACGCAAAATCATGGGTAGGGCGGAAACTCGGTAAATTACGGCAATCTAGGGCAAACCAGCAATGAATCTCCATCAACTGCGCTTCGTGCGCGAAGCGGTTCGTCAGAACTATAACCTGACGGATGCCGCCAAGGCCTTGTTTACGTCGCAACCGGGCGTATCGAAAGCCATCATCGAGCTGGAGGAAGAGCTGGGCGTGGATATTTTTACACGCCACGGCAAGCGCATCCGCGGCTTGACGGAGCCGGGCCGCCTGGTGCTGGAATCGGTCGAGCTGATCATGCAGGAAATCGACAGCATGAAGCGCATCGGCAAGGAATTCGCGGCGCAGGACAGCGGCAGCTTTACCATTGCCACCACGCATACGCAGGCGCGCTACACCTTGCCCAAGGTGGTGCAAGCCTTCATGCTGAAGTTCCCCAAGGTACGCTTATCTTTGCTGCAAGGCAACCCACGCCAGATCGCCGAGATGGTGCAGCGCGACCAGGCCGATCTTGCCATCGCCACGGAATCGATTGCCGCCATCGATGGCCTGATTACCTTGCCCTGCTATCAATGGGAGCACGTGGTGGTGGTGCCGGTCGACCATCCGCTGCTCAAATCGAAGTCCGTGACCCTGGAAGAAATCGCTGCCTTCCCCCTGATTACCTATGACAGCGCGTTTGCCGGACGCAACAAGATCGACCACGCTTTCGTGCTGCGCGGCCTGAAGCCGGACATCTTGCTGGAAGCCATCGATGCCGACGTCATCAAGACTTATGTCGAGTTGGGCATGGGGATTGGTATCATAGCGGGTATGGCCTTTGATGCCGAACGCGACAAAGGCTTGCGCTCCATCCCTGTCGGCCACCTGTTCGGCATGAATGTGTCGCGCGTGGCCGTCAAGCAGGGCGCGTATTTGCGCAGCTATATTTATACCTTTATCGAGTTGCTGACGCCGACCCTGAACCGCAAGCTCATTGAGCAGGCGATGAGCGGTGATAAAGAGCACTACGAACTATAACAATGCATGAAGTCGGCCGGGCGATGTGCCTGGCCAAGATTATTTAAGAAGAGAAGAAACAATGATTACCGATCAGCTTGCCAAATATTACGCCACCATCGCGCAGCAGTACGAGCGCGTCTATGACAAGCCCGAACGCCAGGAAGACCTGGAAGTGTTGCGCGACAAGGTTGCCGACGTGCTCGAAGGCCACACCGTGCTGGAACTGGCCTGCGGTACCGGTTACTGGACGGACGTGGTCGCCGAGTCGGCCGAGTCCGTGCTGGCCACCGATATCAACGATGAAATGCTGGCGCTGGCCCAAGCGCGCGGCTTGCCCGACAACGTCACCTTCGCCAAGCTCGACGCATTCAACTTGCCCGATGACTTGCTGGGCAAGTTCACGGCCGTGTTCGCCGGTTTCTGGTGGTCGCACGTCAAGCGCGAAGACCAGGACAAATACCTGAAGCAATTGCGCAACAAGCTGGGCAAGGACATCCTGCTGGTGCTGATCGACAATTCCTATGTCGACGGCAGCAGCACGGTCATCGCGCGCACTGACTTGCTGGGCAATACCCACCAGTTCCGCACGACGGAGGCGGGCGAGCGCTATGAAGTGCTGAAGAATTTCCCGTCGGATAGTCATCTGCGCAAGAAGTTTGCCCACTCGGCCCGTGAAATCCGCATGAAGCGCCTGGAATACTACTGGCTGCTGAGCTGCCGCCTGAAGTAAGGCCGGCGCGGCAAGACAAACCGCCTGCGGGCGGTTTTTTTTCGCCTGTTGTTTTTATGTGACACGGTGTTGTGCCAAAAAGCAACATCTTGTCGATGTCATATTGTTGAAGTATTTCGTGGGCATGATTCGGTTCAGCAGCTAAGCAGCTCAGCAGCAGCTCAACTTGTCCAACCTAATGTAGAGAATCTCAAGTGAAAAAAATTACTCTGGCAGCATTGATCATCGGTACCTTCGCAGCAGCCACGGCGCAAGCACAATCGAACGTTACCGTGTATGGTCTGGTTGACCTTGGTATCGCCAAGACCACTGGCCAGCCGACGGTACAACGCGAAAACAATGCGTCGCGCCTCGGTTTCAAGGGTACGGAAGATCTGGGTGGCGGCCTGTCCGCAATTTTCAACCTGGAAAGTGAATTCCTGGCCGACACCGGCGCGCAAAAAGGCGTGTTGTTCGACCGTCAAGCGTATGTGGGCTTGAAAGGCGCGTTCGGTACCGCCATCCTGGGCCGCACCAAGAATCTGGTCGATGGCACCATCGCCCGCGTCGACCCATTCAACACCTATGGCGTGGTCGGCAAGAACAATGAAACCCTGCTGCGTTCGGGCGTCGGCTCGTCGCGCGTCAACAATGCCGTGACTTACAACAGCCCAAGCTTTGAAGGTTTCGTGGGCAGCCTGCAATACGTACTGAGCGAAGTCAACAGCGCTGACGCAGGCGTCATCGGCCTGGCAACCTACGACAATGGCCCGATCAGCTTGCACGCCGGCTACGAGAAAGCCGTGCAAGCAACGGCAACGGCCGCCAAGCCTGACCTGTGGTCCATCGGTGGCGGCTATAAATTCGGCCCGGCCAAGATCACGGCCGCCTACTCGAAAGGCGACACCAAGGTGGCTGCCAACGGCGAATTCAAGTCCTACCTGATCGGCCTGAACTACACGGTTGGCGGCGGCGATGCCAAAGTGTCGTACGGTAAGCAAGAGCAAAGCAACAACAAGGTCAAGGATCAGGACACCATCAAGGAATTCGGCGTCGGCTACGATTACCACCTGTCGAAGCGTACCGACGTGTACGCTTACGCTGGCCGCGAGCGCGTCAAGTCGCTGACTTCGTACCAGATCGGCCTGGCACACAAATTCTAAGCATCATTCCATGTGATGGAGTGGAGGCGCCTGCGGGCGCCTTTTTTATTGCGTTGCGGCTTCTGCCGCCTCGGCATGCATGGGCAGCGAGATGTCGATGCGTGTGCCGCCCAGCTCGCTATCGGCGCCGATATGGATGCTGCCGTTCAAGCCCCACACCCGCTCGCGCATGCCCAGCAGTCCCAGGGCCGCAGCTTTTTCCAGGTCATGTTCGGCAATGCCGCGGCCGTCATCCTGGATGGTGATCGCCAGCGAGGAATCGATGCGGTGCAGGGCGATGGTGATGTGGCTGGCCTCGGCATGGCGCGCGATATTCGTCAGCGCTTCTTGCACGATGCGGTAGATGGCCGTGCTGCGCGCATCGTCGAGCACGAGGTCGGCCTCGTCGGCCAGCAGGTCAAAATGGATGGCGCGGCGCAACAGGAAGTCGTGGCGCAATTTTTGCAGCGCGAAATACAAACCTCCTTCATCGAGCGCGCGCGGACGCAGGTTGCTGGCGATGCGCCGCAGCGAAGTGATGGCCGTCACCAGCAAGCCGTCCATGCTTTGCAGCAACGCTTGCAGGGACCCGGTGGTGTCCGAGTGCTGGCGCACCAGGGTCAGGTCGCCGCGCAGGGTGGCCAGCAATTGCCCCAGGTCATCATGCAGTTCGCGCGCGATATGCTTGCGCTCTTCTTCGCGGATCGATTGCAGAGCGCTCGACAATTCACGCAATTGCGAAAAGGAGCGGGCCAGCTGTTCATGCATCTGCTGGCGCGCACTGATGTCGCGCACGATGATGGTAAATACGCTATGGCCGTCTTCTTGCATGGCCGAGAGCGAGCCTTCGAGGGGAAACATGGCGCCATCGCTGCGCCGTCCCGTCAGGGTGTAGTCGGTGGCGCGCCGGCCCGTCAGGCGCAGCTCCTGGCTGATGTCGCCAAACGGCGGATCGCCTTCGTGCTGGCCCAGACTGCCCAGGGTGCGCAAGTCGCGCAGGATATACTGGCCCAGGCGCCTGCCGCGCATGCCGGCCGGCGTGTCGTCGAACAATCTGGCTGCCGCCGCGTTCGCATGCAGAATGAATTGCCCGCTATCGATGCTGATGATGGCGTCGCTGGCGCTGTCGATGATGGCTTGCCCGCGCGCCTGCCGTTGCCGGCGGGCTTTCAGCGGAGGAAACAAGCACAGCAATAGCGCCGCCGCCATGCCCAGCGGCAGGATGCGCAGCAGTGTGGGACTGCCTCGGTCGGGCATACGGGCTTCTCCTTGCGAACGTGAACGAATGCAGGGCAGGAATGATGGACGGGACTTCATGTAGCCTATGCCTGCTGGGGCAGCGCGGCTTGATGTGGCGCAGGAAGGGGGGAGGAAGAGATCAAGGCGCCGCGCCGGCATGGGCCGGGCGGCGGCGAGGGCCTTACATTTGCTTGAACAGGTGCAAGAAACTGCGGCTCACTTCGAGCTTGTCGGACTTGCCTTTGATGAGTACCAGGTGGCGGCCGCGGATGTCGCGCGTCACGCCTTCGATGGCATTCACGTTGACCAGGGTAGCGCGGTGGATTTGCCAGAACAGCGCAGGATCGAGCTCTTCGGCCAGATCGCGCACGGGCTTGCGGATCAGTGCCTCGTACTTGGCGGTCTGCACGCAGGTGTATTTCTCGTCCGAACGGAAAAATAATATCTCTTCCACGGGGATCATGCGCAAGTCCTGGCCGATGCTGGCCTGTATCCATTGCAAATAGGTGGGCTTGGCCGTGATTTTCTCCGCCAGTTGCGACAGCATGGCCGTCACGCTGCTGTTGACGTCCAGCGCAGGCTTGTTCAAGTGCGTTTTCAGGCGCTCCACCGTCACCAGCAAGCGCTCATGCTCGGGCGGCTTGAGCACATAATCGACGGCGCCCCGCTCGAAGGCTTCGACGGCGTGGGTATCGTAGGCCGTGACAAAGACGATATGCGTCTTGCTGCCTATCACTTGCGCCGCTTCCATGCCCGTCTTGCCCGGCATGCGGATATCGAGGAAGGCAAAGTCCGGTTTGAGTTGCTCCACCAGTTCGATCGCTTCGTCGCCATTCTTGGCTTCGCCAATGATTTCCAGTTCAGGCCAGGCCTGGCCCAGGCGCAGGCGCAGCTGGTCGCGCATCAGTCTTTCGTCGTCGGCAATAATAGCGGTAGGCATAGGTCTCAAGTGTGAACAGGCGAAGATTGATTATTCAATGATTTAGCGTTTTTATCAACTGTCTTATTTAGACAGCTGATAGGGCACTTCGATCACGGCGCACACACCGCTGGGCTGGTTGGGCGTGATGGTCAGGCTGCCCTGGTCGCCATGCAGCAGCTTCAGGCGTTCGCGGATGGTGGGCAAACCCAGACCCGTGCCATCGCTGGGCACCACGCCAAAGCCCAGGCCGTCATCGGTGACGATCACGCGCAGCTTGCTGTGCGCCACTTCGGCCACGATGCGCAGGGTGCCGCCTTCCGGCTTGACTTCCAGCCCGTGCTTGATGGCATTTTCCACCATCGATTGCAGCATCATGGGCGGGAACGCGGCGCTGCGCAGGCCGTCGGGAATCTGGAAGTCGACGGTCAGGCGTTCTTCCATGCGCATTTTCAGCAGGTTCAAGTACGCTTGCACCATGTCCGCTTCACGGCCCAGGTTGGTAATCAGGGCGTTGTCGCGCATTTGCGGCAGCACGGCGCGCAGATACTGGATCAGGCTGCGCTGCATCTTGGCCGCGCGCGGCGGATCGACCTGGATCAAGTGTTCGACGGAGGCGAGTGTGTTGAACAGGAAGTGCGGCTCGACTTGCGCCTGCATCATCTGCATCTTCGCTTCGCTGAGCTGGCGCTGCATGGATTCGCGTTCGGCCGCCTCATTCGCCGTGACCGTTTCCGCTTCGGCGCGTTTCTTGCCGCCCACCAGGGCTTTCATGGCGAACAGGGCCAGCACCAGCAAGGATACAAAACTCTTGAACCAGGTGGACGCCTGCTGGTGGTAGCGTGACACTTTTTGCTCCGCAGCATCATCGACCGCTTCTTCGATGGCATTCGACAGCTCTTCGCCGATTTGCGGTGGCAATTCAATATGGACTTCTTCGCCTGACGCATTGGTGGTCACCGGATAGCTGGGCTTGGCCGGGGCGGCGGGCGGCTCGGGTGGCGCCGGTGGCACGGCGCTGGCTTGGGCGTCCGCCTCGGCGGCGTCGGCCGGCTCGCTGGCCGCGTCGGCCGCGCTGCTGCGCCGGTTCTTGCTGTTGCGAGGGTTGAAATGGATGCCGGTATCGTCGATCAGGATATTGGTTTCGCCCGTACCCTTGCTGCTGCGTTTATGCGACTTGATGACCACTTCTTCGTCCGGGCTGGACGAGAACAGTTCATCTTGCAAAATGGAGCCGGCGATCAGGGCCAGCGCCGCGAACAGGAAAAATTTCCACCAAGACAGTTGGGTAACCCAGGTTGTCGTCGCGTCGAATGCCCGTTGCACCCAAGCGAGGATGGTTTTCAGCAATTGGGGCAGGTTGGAAATCGGAAGCATGGGGGCACTTTCAAGTACAAGAGTTAATCGACGCAGCGGGCAAGTTTAACCCCTTGTTGAGTAGCGTCAGAGTCTGATGTTGCCACTGTGCCTAAAGACCACGAAGTGCGCCAGTCGATTGCGACAGGCTGCACAAAAAGGCGCTTGAAGTGAAGACCAGGCTTGCTGGGCGGCGAGTGGAGGCCGCAGCAGAAAAATAGCCCTTGCGGCGCGCGCGGGGCAGGGCTATAATTCGCTCCCTCGCTGAACGATGCATGCAAATGCTGAGTAAAGTGGGAAAAAAAGAAGGTTGACGAAATGCTGAAAAAGCTTCATACTCTTCCTTCTTCGCAGCTGACAAACACAACGCTTTGTCGATAGCGCGAAAGTAGCACCGAATACCGTTCTTTAACAATTAACAGTCGATAAGTGTGGGCATTTGATGTAAGTGCAGCGTCAATCTTCGGATTGGCGTCTAACTTAAAATATCAAATGTTCACAAGAAATAATGAAATAGGATACTTCTTCGGAAGTAGCCTGTCAGTTTTTTGAGTGAGCAAATCTTTTGCAATGCAAAAGATTTGGATGGTAGTGATACTGTCCGACCTGTCAGAAATGACATTAAACAGAGATTAAACTGAAGAGTTTGATCCTGGCTCAGATTGAACGCTGGCGGCATGCCTTACACATGCAAGTCGAACGGCAGCACGGAGCTTGCTCTGGTGGCGAGTGGCGAACGGGTGAGTAATATATCGGAACGTACCCT